>CAVRSS010000061.1:0-154721 GCA_963723755.1 uncultured Alphaproteobacteria bacterium
GTGCCGAACTGCTTGTCCACAACTGCCCCATCGCCCACATACGCGCCGAGCCGCAGATACCCCTTGATCAGAGGCGGCATCAGCTTCAGCGCTTCCTTCGCGTTTATCTCCTCCTTGGGCATCATATTCATATCAACCCTTTGCTCAGGGTGAGCCGACGCCCGCCATTCCTCAGGCGCGAGCGAGTGGTGATACAGGAAGCTGAGCGCCAGCGCGTGAGCCTTGGGATCGGTACCGGAAAGCTCGCGCATCCGATCATCACGTTCGCGCCGTGCTCGCGGATATAGGTCCAGAGGCCCTGCCACAGAAGCTCTACAGAGCGGCGGTTGCGATAGGGCTTCAGAACACAGGAGCGTCCGAGTTCCAAGAAACGGTGGGTTGCGCGCTTTCTCGCGATGAGCGGCGCGATGTCGTACTCGCCTTGCGTAGAGATCCCTGGTTCCTTTCCGCGATCTCCTGCAGAAGGATGCGATAGGTGCCCACCACCTTCGGCCGCCTCGGCCAAGGCCTTTTCGCCAAGCGGTCCATCGATTTGTCGATGACAAGCAGATGATCGCAAATGACGTCGTAGTCGTCCTCGTCGCGCTTTTTCAGGCGGGTTCTCGCGTCCGCGACAGCTGCCATCTCCTTGTAGAAAACCTCGAAGCGCAAACGTTGCGCTCTCTTTATGTCGGCGATCGACCGGGCGAGCCGCACTTCGAGGTTCCCGATCTTGCCGTAAATTCTGGCTGGCTTCCTGAGCGGAAAAAGCGGAAACCGCCGCCGTTTCTGCGCCGCAAGCCGCAAAAACGACAAGGGCCGCGACCTGGTAGGTAGGCACTTTGCCCGGCCGCCCGTTCGAGGGTAAGCGCATGGAACCTCTTTCATTCATCATGGCGCCCCGTGTGCGGCCATGGGAGCCCCTTGGCTCCAGGCATTTTCGCCATTGGCTTATATACAATATTAAGGCATCGGCATATTGCCGCAAGGTCCACGGTGAAGCATCTGCTTAAAAGATCTCACCACTTGTCGTATGGATGCGGCAATGTCCATAAGGATGTGCTGACGGCTGCTGTGCTGCCGGCCGCGATGCAACTCATAAACAGGACCGGGAATGAGAAAAAGAGTTGAACACAGTCTTGAAGCGGGGATTTTTGCAAGCCGCTGGCTACTCGCGCCTTTCTATGCAGGGCTTTCGATCTCGCTCGTGCTCCTGCTGATCACGTTTTTCAGGGAGTTCATCGAATTCATTCCCGAAGCCCTCTGATTCGAGCCCCAGCTACGTCATTGTGACCGTCCTCTCACTCGTCGATATCGTGATGGTGGCCAATCTGGTGCTCATCATCGTCTTCGCGGGCTACGAAATTTTCGTTTCCAAGATCGACACCAACGAAAGCGAGGACCGGCCGGACTGGATGGGGCTTGTTTCGTTTTCGGATCTCAAGATCAAGCTGATGGGCACGATCGTCGCCATCTCTGGCATCGAGCTTCTGAAAACATTCGTGAATATCAAGGCGCATGAACCAAGCGAGATTTACCTGCGTATCGGTCTGCACCTCACATTCGTCGTGTCCGGCCTTTTGTTCGCCATCATGGACCGCATTTCCACCGGGCACGAAGCGGGAGACGCTCCGCACCAAGACAAACATCGGTCGCCCGAGGTCGCGGTTCCCTTGACCCACAAGGCCGCCGAGTAGCGGGCATCGCGGGAGACTTGTTCGAGCCGCGAAAATATGGTTTATGCTTGCACGACAAACGGGATCGACCAAACCGATGGCACGCGCTTATTTCATTTCTGCCGCTTCTGAGGGCCGCATTGCGGACCCGGCGGCGTTGCGCGGCCTTCTCCTCCTTATTCGCCCCTGAGCGCTGGCTGCCCGGCCGACGGGCGAGCGCTTGGGGGTTAAAGCCCAGGCGCTCGATGGAGGACTTGCCGGGTTTGTGATATTTTCAACAAATCAGGCGAGGATCTTTATAAATGACCGAAACTCCTTCTTCGAAGGCAGCCAGTACGCCCGCGGCAAACCGCTCCGAAAACGACCGCGTTTTGATTTTGGATACGACGCTGCGGGACGGCGAGCAGTCGCCCGGCGCAACGATGACGCATGAGGAAAAGCTCCAGGTCGCGCAGGTGCTCGACGAGATGGGCGTCGACATCATCGAGGCCGGATTTCCGGCTGCCTCCAATGGCGATTTCGAGGCCGTCGCCGAGATTTCCAAGCTCATGAAGAACGCCGTGGTGTCCGCGCTGGCCCGCGCCAACCCGAAGGACATCGATCGCGCTGGCGAGGCGGTCGGTCACGCAAAGCGCGGCCGCATTCACACCTTCATCGGCACGTCGCCACTGCATCGGCAATATCAGCTGCAGATGAGCGCGGAGCAGGTTTACGACGCCGTCATTACTTCCGTCACCCGCGCGCGGTCCCATACCGACGATGTCGAATGGTCGGCGATGGACGCCACGCGAACCGAGCCAGATTTCCTGTGCCGCGTGGTCGAGGCCGCGATCAAGGCTGGGGCGACCACCATCAACATCCCCGACACGGTTGGCTACACCGTTCCGGACGAGCTCTTTGACATCATCACCATGCTGCGCGAACGCGTGCCGGGTGCTGACGGGATCGTGTTCTCGACCCATTGCCACAACGATCTGGGCCTGGCCGTCGCCAACAGCCTGGCCGGTGTGAAGGCGGGCGCGCGCCAGATCGAGTGCACGATCAACGGTCTCGGCGAACGCGCGGGCAACGCGGCGCTGGAAGAAGTTGTCATGGCGCTGAGGACCCGCAACGATGTCCTGCCTTACTGGACAGGCATCGACACCACCATGATCATGCGCGCCTCGCGGCTTGTCTCGGCTGTGACGGCGTTCCCGATCCAGTACAACAAGGCCATCGTCGGACAGAATGCCTTCGCGCATGAATCCGGCATTCACCAGGATGGCGTGCTCAAGAACGCACAGACCTATGAGATCATGACGCCGGAAAGCGTCGGCGTGCGCGCAAGCTCGCTCGTGATGGGCAAGCATTCGGGGCGGCATGCCTTCCGCGAAAAGCTGAAGGATCTGGGCTACGAACTGGGCGACAACGCGTTCGCGGATGCGTTCCAGCGCTTCAAGGATCTGGCCGATCGCAAGAAGCATGTGTTTGACGAAGATATCGAGACGCTCGTCGATCAGGAAATCAGGCACGCGCACGACCGGATCAGGGTTTTGTCTCTCACCGTGATCGCAGGCACGGGGGGCAACCAGAAGGCGACCATTACGCTCGAAGTCGATGGGAAGCACGAGACCGCGGAGGCGAAGGGCGACGGGCCGGTCGACGCCACCTTCAACGCGATCAAGGCGATCGTGCCGCATGAGGCGCGGCTGCCTCTGTATCAGGTTCACGCCGTGACCGAAGGCACCGACGCACAGGCCGAGGTGAGCGTTCGCCTCGAAGAGAACGGGAAGACTGTCACGGGGCGCGGCGCCGACACCGACACCATGGTCGCTTCCGCGCGCGCCTATGTTTCGGCCTTGAACAAACTCGCAATCAAACGCGAACGGCTGCACGCTCAGGCGGATGCTAACTCAGTCGTGAGTGTATAACTCATTAGAAGATATTGAAGTAATCACGAAAAATTTGAAATCTAAGGCGGGGCACATGGCCCCGTTTTTCTTGTTAACACCTTGATCGGATAGAGCACACCGAGCGAGGATTAACAGCACCTATGCTTACGAAAAGGCTGGTGGCCGGAGGCATCGCAAGTCTCGGCTGGGCTGCTGTAGGGCTTCAGCTTTATCTGACTTGGGAAAATGCCGTCGAACGCGATGACTCCATCATCTGGCATGTTGTAAACTATTTAAGCTTTTTCACGACGCTCACGAACCTTCTCATCGCCGTCTGCCTCACCTTGGTGGCGTGCGAACCGGATGAAGAGAGCCCTTGGAACTGGCCCGGCGTGCAGACGGCGCTTGCGGTTTACATCCTGGTCGTGGCGATTGTTTACGCTGCGGTTCTTCAAGGTCTCTGGATTCCGCAAGGGCTTGAGTATCTGACCGACCGTTTTTTCCACGCGGTGATGCCAATGCTTTACATCGCGTATTGGGTATTTTTTACGCCCAAGGGCTCGCTTCGGTTCGGGGATCAAATTTTGTGGCAAGGCTATCCTTCCGTGTATTTGATCTACACGCTGACCCGCGGCGCTTTCATCGGAGTCTATCCCTATCCCTTCCTCGATGTCATCCGCGACGGATACGAGGGCGTTTTTCTGAATAGCTTGATACTTCTCGCCTTGTTTTTGACCCTCGGCAGCTTCCTCATCCTGATCGATTGGCTGCTCGCTAATCTTCAGGCGCGCTGGCAGGGCGAACTGCCCGGATAACCGGCCACGCCACAACTAAATCGTAACCTTGGGCCGGTATTTAACCATTGGCGACTTTCCTGCTCAGGCATTCAGCACCATACTTCTTCGGTCCGCTTATTTGAAGTAACTTGGACCGAGTAGTAGGTGCTGGGTACCCGGGAAAGGTTAATATGTCGCGTCAAGCTCCTGGTGGTGGGTTATTGTCCGTGGAAGCAATCTTTCTTAGTTCCTTTCAGCCATCGCAGCGGCCATGGCGGCGGTTTTTGGTCCTTGCTTTCGTGGCATGCGGCTTTCTTCCTCTCATAGACGACGCGTCCGCGCGATCCCGGCATCGGGGAGGTTATGAGGAGGCACGCCTTCACGCCGACCATCAAAGCGGCCGGCATCGGGGGGGTTATGAGGAGTCGCGCCTTCACGCCGAACACCAAAGCAGCCGGCATCGGAGTTCTTCCGACAAAAAGCAGAAGCCGGAGGAAGCGGCCGCGCCAAGCGGCCCGATGTTTTTCGTGGTATCACTTGGGCGGCAGCACGTTTCTGTCTACTCGAACGATGGCCTCTACGCCCGCGCACCTATTTCAACCGGTATGCCCGGCCACCCGACCCCGATGGGCATCTTCAATATCCTCGGAAAAGAACGGCTCCATCATTCGAACATCTACAGCGGCGCGCCAATGCCCTTCATGCAGCGCATCACCTGGTCTGGGGTCGCCATGCATGAGGGTGTTTTGCCCGGCTATCCCGCATCTCATGGATGCATCAGGCTGCCGGGCGAGTTCGCAAAGCGCATATACGGCGTGACCCAAGGCAATGAGCGCGTGGTCATCACGCGTCAGGATATCGCGCCCGCGCCGTTCTCTCATGCCAAGCTGCCCGTGCCGGCGCTCCTGCCCGAACCAGGGCCAGAGAACATGAACCCAATATCGGCACGCATCCTGCAGAACGCTTTCGTGACATCTGACGGAGCGGCGGAGAGAGTTGCGATCAAAGCAAGTAGTGGCGAGGCTCAACCGAGCGACGCTCCGCCGAAGCTTCTAAACCCGCTTGAGTACGCCAAGGCCATGAAGGTGTTGGCGGCCAAAAAAGTGGAGGAGGCAGCGGCTGCGGCAAGCCCCGCGCGCACCGTCATCCAGGCCAAGGCCAGAGAAATGCAGATGGCGACTGTTGACCTGAGGAAGGCGCAGATCGCGCTCATCAACGCCAAGGACCGGCTCGAAGCCGCCGACCGGCAGCTCGGCAAAGCGTCAGGCGATGCGGCGGTGAATGCCGCCAACGTGGCGAAGACCCAGGCAGAGGCAAAGATCAAAGAAGCGGAAGCGCAGGTGGAGACGGCGCAGCGCGCCAAAGCCCAAAAAGACGATGAATGGGGCGCCGCGCTGAAAACCTACAAGGAACTCGATAACGTTCAAAGGTCGGCCGCCGAAGGCGTGAAAATTTGGAGCCGCAGGCTGGCGCCTGTCTCGGTTTTTATCAGCCGCAAGACCCAACGCCTGTATGTGCGCCAGAACTACCTCAAGGTTTTCGACGTGCCCGTCACGATCCGTGATCCCGAGAAGCCGCTTGGCACCCATCTTTACATGGCTATGCCCCCGGCAAAGGGCAGCGCGGCCGACGCCCCGAAGCTTCGCTGGCTCGTGATGACATTGCCGGAGGCGAGCGCCGACACGGACCGTCCGCGGAAGCGCCACAGCCGCTATTATGACGATGACGACGAGAGCCCTCGTGTTCCGGCCCCGGCGACATCGGCTTCCACGGCGCTCGACCGCATCGAGATGCCGCCAGAAGTCGCGAGAAAAATATCCGAGATGCTCTGGACGGGCGGCTCCCTCATCGTATCCGATAGCGGAATCAGCCGCGAAACCGATGATTACAGCGATTTCGTCATCCTGACCCGGTAGATCACCCCGCCGTTGGTCGAGATCGATTAAGGGCGGAAAAGGCTATCGATTCTAGCAAGCTGATGAAAAACGATGTTGTCCATGGTTCGACAAGCTCACCATGAGGATCACCTCGTTGAAAACGCTCGACCTCATCCTGAGCCTGTCGAAGGCCTCATCCTGAGCCTGTCGAAGGATGCAGCCAAGATTTCATGCTTTTTCAGCATCAACCACGTCATCTTACGCCAGCAGCCTGTCGGACTTAAGAACATAAGCAGAACATTGCGCAACAAATTCGAATAATCACCTTGCATCAAGCAGGAAATTCGAACTCAGAAGCTTATTCTGCTCATATAATTGCGCAGTTACCCCTAGTCCGACAGGCCGCTAGAGACCGCCATCGCCATGATACCGAAGCATTCGTCTTCGGGCTTCGCGGCGGCGGTCACGGCGTTCGCCGCGCGCTTTTTTGTAAACGGCGCGTTGCCGCGCCGATGTGTTAATCCGAGGGTGGTTAATTTTCACGCTCAGGAATTATTTCTGGTCCAAATCGTCCTAACAAGGGGTTAATTCGGCGGAAGACGAGGACTCACGCGCCTTGACCGGCGACGGTAAGGCGTTGAAACCGTGAGCGTTTTCTTTCAATCGACCCCATTAAATAGAATCTAATGCCGGAATTTTCTTCTTTACTGGGACGCGCTAAAGTCCGTTAATTATACCGCTGCTGCGCCTGTTAACCATGCTCGCGCCCGTGGGGGCGGCGGCGTGTGCTTCAGCGCGGTCATTCATCGTGAAATTATCCGCGATAAATCAATGACTTACGGCAGTTAACCTCTCGGCAAGGCGCTTTTCCCTAAGATCTCATCCAGCCGGAACGGCAGGCAGTTTTGGTTGAAGCCGCACCCCATTTTGGTCCAAAGCCAATCGCATTTTGGACCATTGAGTGGTCCATCGGGAAATGGCCATGCGAATTTCAGGAACCGATGGTTGGCAAAAGGCCTGATTGTTGGTCGGATGGCCGGGCATGTTCTCGGACTTGATCCGTGGATCGAGCCCCGCCACGATAGCTTGAGCGCCCGGCAGGCGGCGGCGATGGCGTCCCGTTCGGTGTTTTTTCCGCAATTATCAAGGGGAGGAGCGGGCTGGGGTCTCGTTAACCTGCCGGCAAGGCGAATTCGCTGATGATCTTCAGAAGAAGGAATGCGGACGCAAGCGTTGGACCAAGATCACATGCAGAGGCTGCTATTCGAAGATTTCGGCGTCCCTTTCCCAGCCAGCACGCCTCGGCGTGCTGGCTGGGAGAAGAGATCGCGCTTGCAAGCAAGCGCGATGGGAGAAGGACAGGGATGAGGGGTATCGACTTGCATTATCAAGCGCGTACCCCTCACCCGGATCGCAAGCGATCCGACCTCTCCCAGGGGAGAGGTCGCGCTGCGATTCAACCGCTTGCTCTTTCGCGTAATTGGTTTTACCGCGCGGTGCGACCCGCTAAATGCGTTCGCGCGACGACTGTGTTGCCCGCGCCGTCAGCGATGGCACAGGCGCCTGCGATAGATGATTTTCTGACGAGAGGCAGGTTTCGGACATCGCCGAAATGAGCAGCCTTGGCGGCGCCGGTTTTGTCAAAACCTGTGCGCCAGGCCAGTCTCTTCTTAAGCTGTCGACATCGGCGTAACCGGTGTAAAAAACCATCCCGATGCCCCGTTCTTTAAGAGCGAGCGCCGCCGGAAACACCTCGCCGTCGCGCAAATTCACATCGAGAAGCGCCGCCGACACAGGAACGTCAGAAATAATGGCAAGCGCTTGCCTCAAGGTCGCAACGGGACCAATGACCTCGGCGCCGGCCTGCCGGAAAATCTCCCTGATATCCAAGGCAAGGATCGCATCGTCTTCCGCTATCAAGATGCGTCCGCCTCGCAAATTGTGATCGACCGCCTTCATATGTTCTTTCTCCGCGCCCCGTCGCAGGAGGCAATTGGCAAGGTAAAGTCTGATCTTGCCCCGTAGGAATGATGGAAACGCGCAAAGGGTTCCCGTCCGCAAATCCGGGACGACGCCAAAAAGCAAAAGGTGTCATGGACAGTGGCGCGTTAGGGCGGCCTTTCGCGCGTTGTCGGCGGTGAGGATGAAGCGGCACGAGCAGGCTGCTGAAAAACGATGTTGCCCATGGTTCGACAGGCTCACCATGAGGGGAGGCAAGCTCACCATGAGGCTCAACTCATTGAAAACGCGGGACTTATCCTGAGCCCGTCAAAGCCTCATCCTGAGAAAACACTCGGCCTCACCCTGAGCCTGTCGAAGGATGAAGCCAACACTCAACCTCGTCCTGAGCTTGTCGAAGGATGAAGCCAACACTCGACCTCGTCCTGAGCTTGTCGAAGGATGAAGCCACGATTTCATGCTTTGTCAGCAGCCTGCCAGGCTTGTTCGTTGGCGTAACCATAAACCCTGCTTAAGAGAGCCTTTTACTCCGAAGAAGGTCTCCAACGGTTTGAACGAGCATTTGATCGCTGAATGGCTTGGCCAGGAACTCGACGCTGTCCCGGAACGCCGGCGGCAGATTTCCACGGCCATAGCCGGATACGAACAGGAAAGGGATACGCCGCTCAGAAAGAATGGAGGCCACCTCGTCGACGCGTTCGCCTCTAAGGTTGACATCCAGCACCGCAGCATCACACGGGCTTTTTCGAGCCAGGCTTACCGCGCTGGCAAGAGTTCCGGCCGATCCTATGACCCTCCATCCCGCCCCCGTCAAGATAGACTCGATCTGAGTGGCGACAAGAAATTCGTCCTCAACCACTAGGATTTTCGCTGGGTTCATCATTGCGCTCGCTGAGGGATTTACGCTGTGGCGCCCTGTTCTCTAGACGATGGTTTTAACAAAAACCATCACTGATAATAGAGGGTTGACTGTCCAACAAGCCACTGTCGAAAAAGGAATGAGTTAACACAAAGCCGTGACGGCATCGCACGGCAAACGCCACCAATCGCCCCAGCGTGCCAGGGCTGTGACGCAGGAGAAAAGCTTCAGCAGGGCACTCTCCTTTAAAAGCGCGAAGCTTCGCCGGACTGGACGAAGGCATGCTCCCACGCTCTTGAGACCCATGCGAGACTGATAGAGATGGCGTAAAACTTCGCGCTCTTCCATACGACTTTCGTGAGCTATTTTTTGCCTACGGGTAGTTTTGTCAGGCTTTTTGGTGCGGCCACCATCTGCTGAAAAGTCAACAAACGCGCCAGCCCAGTTTCTGCTGTCCTCAAGCATACAAAAGATAAATAGGTATCTGTCCGGTGCTCTTCCATTTCGGGCTGACTTCTGTTCATTGCCCGTCGGCGAAATAGACAGCTGTGCTTCAGTTTGACGCGCCCTGGATCAAAACTTGCTCTTTGCCATTATAATGCGCGATCAGGGGAATCATCGGGCATGTATTTCATCATAGAATATGTCGATAATGTTACCGGGATCGAGGGGGAAGCCTTATCGTGGGAATTCGCCAAGACGGAAGGTGAGGCCACCGTCAAAGCCAGGGCCCATCTTCTTCTTTTCAAAGCTCGATTCGGTGCGCAGGGTTATCGCATTCTAAGCCCAGCGGGATCGCTAATCGCCTGTGGACCAGACGCTCGGGACGAGGACGTAGACGATCCCGTCGCGATCGAGCCGCTCCCGAAGGGAGATCAGGGCGAGACACGTGATCGCATCTTCACGCAGGGACGGCATGGTAACGCGGACCTCGGCTGTCGGAGTTTGGGGAAGGGCAGCCCTTTCATTTATTCCAAAGCCATCCTGCCACGGGTTGCGAAAGGCACAGCTATTCGGACGAGCAAGCCGGCAGGGCAGCAGAGGAGTCATACTCGCCATTTGCGGAGAGATGTTGCGGCATTATCAAGCGCCCACAAGTCCTCTCCCGGTGAGACTTTGATATCTGTCCCGCCGATGCCAGGCGCTCTGCGATCCATGCCGCGGATATCACAAGCTCCGGCGGAGTTTAAACCGTGCCCAACTCTGGCGGGTAAGCGCATCCTTGTTGTCGAGGACGATGGGCTTATCGCTCTCGACATCGTGAGCGAACTCAGACGCGCGGGATGCACCACGATCGGGCCCGCCTCGCGACTGGAAACAGCCATGATCATGGCAGCCGCCCAGCATCTTGATGCAGCTGTGCTCGATGTTTTCCTGGAGGGCGCATATGCGTGGCAATTGGCTGGACGGCTCAAAGCGCAAGGGGTGCCTTTCCTTTTCCAGACCGGCTTTGGCCGGTTCCTCGACTTCCCGGCCGAATTCGCTTCTGTTCCCTGCCTTGAGAAGCCGGTGATGACTGGCGCCTTGCAGCGGGAACTCAAAGCGCTTCTAGGCTAGAGCAGTCGCTGTAAGTCGAGAGGCCAAAGCTCGGCGCAGCGTCCTTTCGCTATCTGTCGCCCTGCCAAAGCCGGGAGTTTGCTGTGAGAGGCCAAGTTTCATGCCAGGCCTCGAGTTCTCTCCGATAGCGGCTTGTAAGGTCGCTCCCCGCCAATGTGGGATCATCAACATGCAGACGGATGCCGATATCATGATACGCGTCCATGTTGGCGAGATCGGGTTTGGGAAGGCAGCCGCTTCTATAATCCTCCCACATTCCTCGATAAAGGTCTTCCAGCTTCTCGACGAGAAGCGGGGTATTGAAGAGGAGGCATGATGCGCGCTCGGCCATCAGTTTCTGCTTGAGACCGGCCAGCGCCTGGGGATTCCCTCCCAGTTCGATAGCCTTCGCTGCATAGGCGCCAAGATCGCTGCAAATCAAATCACCGATCCCTGCTGCCTTAGTGAGACTGGAGCAAACCCTGGACGCGAAGCTCTGCCCGGGTACCGTCAGCACCGGCACACCCATCCAAAGGGCATCGGCGGCTGTCGTGTGCGCACCATAGGGGAAAGTATCCAGGAACAGGTCGGCAAGGGCGTATCGCGCAAGGTGCTGCGGGTTCATCTTTTTCTTAGCGAAGATAAGCCGATCGGGCGAAACACCATTCTGCTGCGCCAGGGTTCGCAATCGCGCGCTGACATCGGCTGTAGTCTCAAGAAGCCAAAGAACGCTGTTAGGGACAGCCGACAGGATCGTCATCCAGATCGCGAACACTTCTGGAGTGATCTTTTGCGTTCCGTTAAGACTGCAGTACACGACCGTATTGTGTGGTAAGTTTTCCTCCTCCCTGACTGGGGGGCTAGCAACAAGCCTCTTTCGATCATTGGGCTGGTAACATGGCAGGTGGACAACTTTCTCGGAGTAGAAGCATTCATAATTCTTCGGAATGATTTGTTCATCGGCGATTATGTAATGATGATACGGGGTACCCATTGTTCCCGGGAAGCCGAACCAATTCACCGAGATAGGCGCTGGCCGCAAGGCCCAGAGACGGGCTCGCGCATCTTTGGTATAGCCATTGAGATCCACGAGGATATCAATTTTGTCCTCCGTAATTCTCTTTGCAGCCTGTTCGTCGCTTACGCCGTTAAGATCGATCCATTTGTCGGCACTGCTTTTTATTCTGTTCTGGATTGGATCCTGTTGGTCGATCCCACAATAGTAGGCATGGATCTCGAATGACTGCCGGTCATGTTGCTCGAACACATCGGTCATCGCAAAGCCGACCGCATGTTCCCGCAGATCCGAGGAGACATATCCAATGCGCAGCTTGTTTCGCGGTCCTGTATCGATAAGACGCCAGCGCCTGGATGGCGTCAGGGGCAGTCCTACAAGGTGTTTGTTATACTTGTACGCCCGTGCAAGTTGGAACATGGGATCGTCGATAAGGTTGGCGAGCGAAAGGGGCGCGATCTCTGCAAGAAGCGATGTCGAAGGGATGTGATCCGATGCTTCAATGACCGGCCATTTGCATTGCCGTTGGCGCACACCGACCCAATGCTGTATGACTTCAGGTTGCTCACTGCTGATCTCAAGGGCCTGCTTCAACGCATCTTCAGCAGATGCGTATTGTTCCTGGCCCTCCAAAACGCGGCCGATCTGGGTCAAACCCAGAAGCTTATTTTTTACCGATTCGCCATTCACGATCTTCAAGCGGTCGACGAGTGTGATCCAGGAGGAAACTGCAGTTTCTATCTCCCCCCTTTCTTCGACAACTCGACCCAGATTTATATAGGCTGGCCCAAAATCGGGGTTGAGCCGTATGCACTCCCTAAGAGCGTTCACGGCCCCGGCGCGATCGCCCAAAACGGAGAGAGAAATGGCATAATTAAAATAGGCGGTATAAAGGAGGGAGTGGTCGCCGTTATATGATATCCATGCCTTGTATAGATTGACCGGCCACTCTGGATTATTTTGATGCTTCTCTACATTTATAAGTAGTTCCATAATGGACCATGATCTTGTCAGATCTTGCAAGTTCTGAGTCGTATTAGCTGAATTTCCAATACCCAATTCATTTCCGATTGCTGTCATCTTTTTTCCTGCATTCGAACGGGGCGTTAGCACAATTGGCGCCGAACGGGCCAAATTACGCGTATTAGGCCGAGGACAGCTTAGAGCTACACATCAGCGATTGATGCTGGCGTAGAACCAGATAGGCCTATGCAATCCAGGGCACGTAATCGCAAAAACAACGCCGAACTTGTGCGGGTCTTGCATGGCAACTTAAAGCGTTGATCTGACGGGAATGCCTTGAGCTATTGTGTGTGAACGAGAGGGCGAACATCGGAAACACGCTCGAAAGGGCTATTGTCGCTGTGCGGCACGGCATTCCAGATAAAGTGAGAGGGCACTTGCTGCCCTCTCATTCGCCGGCATCCCGGCTTCTCTCCACGGTCCCAAAGGGACTTGCCAGCTAATGGGGCAGCGCTAAGAGCGCGGCTATTTGAGTAGCTGACATGGCCTGAATTTGGGGTGTTGTGAATGCGTTAAGCTGTGTGGTCGTCAGTTCGCTAAACTGAGCGGTGCCAAGTCCGGCCACTTGCTTGGTCGAGAGTTTCGAGATGGCGAGCGCGTCGATGGTAGCTGTCGAGATTGTGTTGAGCTGGGTTGTGGTGAGGCCCTGGACCTGGGTCGTGGTGAGTCCGCCAAGCTCGGTCGTAGACAGCTTGCCGAGCGTCGCCGTGGAGAGGCCGCCGATCTGGGTGGCGGTGAGGCCGCCGGTCTGGGTGGCGTTCCAGCCCTGGAGGTCCGCGGTGTTCAGCGCGGTGATCTGGGTGGTGGTCAGGGCGGCGATCTGGGTCGCGGTGAAGGCGTCGTGCTGCGCCGAGGTCAGGTTCGCAAAGCCCGTGGTGTCAAGCCCGGCCACCTGCTTGGTCGAGAGCTTGGTGATGGCGAGCGCGTCGATGGTGGCGCTCGAGATGGTGTTGAGCTGGGTTGTGGTGAGGCCCTGGACCTGGGTTGTGGTGAGTCCGCCAAGCTGGGTCGTGGTCAGAGTGCCCAGGGTGGTCGTCGAGAGCCCGCCAAGCTGTGTGACGGTCAGGCCGCCGATCTGGGTGCTGCTCCAGGCTTGGTACGTCGTCTTATCGGGGCCGGAACTCGCTGCGGTGAGCTGGGTCGTTGTCAGCGCGCCGATCTGGGTGGCGGTGAAGGCGGCGACCTGGGTTGTGCTCAGGTTCGCAAAGCCCGTGGTGTCAAGTCCGGCCACCTGCTTGGTCGAGAGTTTGGTGACGGCGAGCGCGTCGATGGTGGCGCTCGAGATGGTGTTGAGCTGGGTTGTGGTGAGGCCCTGAACCTGGGTCGTGGTGAGTCCGCCAAGCTCGGTCGTGGACAGCTTGCCGAGCGTCGCCGTCGAGAGGCCGCCGATCTGGGTGGCGGTGAGGCCGCCGGTCTGGGTGGCGTTCCAGCCCTGGAGGTCCGCGGTGTTCAGCGCGGTGATCTGGGTGGTGGTCAGGGCGGCGATCTGGGTTGCGGTGAAGGCGTCGTGCTGGGCCGAGGTCAGCCTGCCGAAGCCGGCTGCGGTATCCAGTCCGGCCACCTGCTTGGTCGAGAGCTTGGTGACGGCGAGCGCGTCGATGGTGGTTGTGTCGAGCGCGTTGAGCTGGGTTGTGGTGAGGCCCTGGACCTGGGTTGTGGTGAGTCCGCCAAGCTGGGTCGTGGTCAGAGTGCCCAGGGTGGTCGTAGAGAGCCCGCCAAGCTGTGTGACGGTCAGGCCGCCGATCTGGGTGCTGCTCCAGGCTTGGTACGTCGTCTTATCGGGGCCGGAACTCGCTGCGGTGAGCTGGGTCGTTGTCAGCGCGCCGATCTGGGTGGCGGTGAAGGCGGCGACCTGGGTTGTGCTCAGGTTCGCAAAGCCGGTGGTGTCAAGTCCGGCCACCTGCTTGGTCGAGAGCTTGGTGACGGCGAGCGCGTCGATGGTGGCGCTCGAGATTGTGTTGAGCTGGGTTGTGGTGAGGCCCTGGACCTGGGTCGTGGTGAGTCCGCCAAGCTCGGTCGTAGACAGCTTGCCGAGCGTCGCCGTGGAGAGGCCGCCGATCTGGGTGGCGGTGAGGCCGCCGGTCTGGGTGGCGTTCCAGCCCTGGAGGTCCGCGGTGTTCAGCGCGGTGATCTGGGTGGTGGTCAGGGCGGCGATCTGGGTCGCGGTGAAGGCGTCGTGCTGCGCCGAGGTCAGGTTCGCAAAGCCCGTGGTGTCAAGCCCGGCCACCTGCTTGGTCGAGAGTTTGGTGACGGCGAGCGCGTCGATGGTGGCGCTCGAGAGGGTGTTGAGCTGGGTTGTGGTGAGGCCCTGGACCTGGGTCGTGGTGAGTCCGCCAAGCTGGGTCGTGGTCAGAGTTCCCAGGGTGGTCGTCGAGAGCCCGCCAAGCTGTGTGACGGTCAGGCCGCCGATCTGGGTGCTGCTCCAGGCTTGGTACGTCGTCTTATCGGGGCCGGAACTCGCTGCGGTGAGCTGGGTCGTTGTCAGCGCGCCGATCTGAGTGGCGGTGAAGGCGGCGACCTGGGTTGTGCTCAGGTTCGCAAAGCCGGTGGTGTCAAGTCCGGCCACCTGCTTGGTCGAGAGCTTGGTTACGGCGAGCGCGTCGATGGTGGTCGAGATGGTGTTGAGCTGGGTGGTGGTCAGGCCCTGGACCTGGGTCGTGGTGAGTCCGCCAAGCTCGGTCGTGGACAGCCTGCCGAGCGTCGCCGTGGAGAGGCCGCCGATCTGGGTGGCGGTGAGGCCGCCGGTCTGGGTGGCGTTCCAGCCCTGGAGGTCCGCGGTGTTCAGGGCGGCGATCTGGGTGGTGGTCAGGGCGGCGATCTGGGTTGCGGTGAAGGCGTCGTGCTGGGCCGAGGTCAGCCTGCCGAAGCCGGCTGCGGTATCCAGTCCGGCCACCTGCTTGGTCGACAGCTTGGTGACGGCGAGCGCGTCGATGGTGGTTGTGTCGAGCGCGTTGAGCTGGGTTGTGGTGAGGCCCTGGACCTGGGTCGTGGTGAGTCCGCCAAGCTGGGTCGTGGTCAGAGTTCCCAGGGTGGTCGTCGAGAGCCCGCCAAGCTGTGTTACGGTCAGGCCGCCGATCTGGGTGCTGCTCCAGGCTTGGTACGTCGTCTTATCGGGGCCGGAACTCGCTGCGGTGAGCTGTGTCGTTGTCAGGGCGCCGATCTGGGTGGCGGTGAAGGCGGCGACCTGGGTTGTGCTCAGGTTCGCAAAGCCCGTGGTGTCAAGTCCGGCCACCTGCTTGGTCGAGAGCTTGGTTACGGCGAGCGCGTCGATGGTGGTCGAGATGGTGTTGAGCTGGGTGGTGGTCAGGCCCTGGACCTGGGTCGTGGTGAGTCCGCCAAGCTCGGTCGTGGACAGCCTGCCGAGCGTCGCCGTGGAGAGGCCGCCGATCTGGGTGGCGGTGAGGCCGCCGGTCTGGGTGGCGTTCCAGCCCTGGAGGTCCGCGGTGTTCAGGGCGGCGATCTGGGTGGTGGTCAGGGCGGCGATCTGGGTTGCGGTGAAGGCGTCGTGCTGGGCCGAGGTCAGCCTGCCGAAGCCGGCTGCGGTATCAAGTCCGGCCACCTGCTTGGTCGACAGCTTTGTGACGGCGAGCGCGTCGATGGTGGTTGTGTCGAGCGCGTTGAGCTGGGTGGTGGTGAGGCCCTGAACCTGGGTCGTGGTGAGTCCGCCAAGCTGGGTCGTGGTCAGAGTTCCCAGGGTGGTCGTCGAGAGCCCGCCAAGCTGTGTTACGGTCAGGCCGCCGATCTGGGTGCTGCTCCAGGCTTGGTACGTCGTCTTATCGGGGCCGGAACTCGCTGCGGTGAGCTGGGTCGTTGTCAGCGCGCCGATCTGGGTGGCGGTGAAGGCGGCGACCTGGGTTGTGCTCAGGTTCGCAAAGCCCGTGGTGTCAAGTCCGGCCACCTGCTTGGTCGAGAGTTTGGTTACGGCGAGCGCGTCGATGGTGGCGCTCGAGATGGTGTTGAGCTGGGTTGTGGTGAGGCCCTGAACCTGGGTCGTGGTGAGTTCCGCCAAGCTCGGTCGTGGACAGCTTGCCGAGCGTCGCCGTCGAGAGGCCGCCGATCTGGGTGGCGGTGAGGCCGCCGGTCTGGGTGGCGTTCCAGCCCTGGAGGTCCGCCGTGTTCAGCGCGGTGATCTGGGTGGTGGTCAGGGCGGCGATCTGGGTTGCGGTGAAGGCGTCGTGCTGGGCCGAGGTCAGCCTGCCGAAGCCGGCTGCGGTATCAAGTCCGGCCACCTGCTTGGTCGACAGCTTTGTGACGGCGAGCGCGTCGATGGTGGTTGTGTCGAGCGCGTTGAGCTGGGTGGTGGTGAGGCCCTGAACCTGGGTCGTGGTGAGTCCGCCAAGCTGGGTCGTGGTCAGAGTGCCCAGGGTGGTCGTCGAGAGCCCGCCAAGCTGTGTGACGGTCAGGCCGCCGATCTGGGTGCTGCTCCAGGCTTGGTACGTCGTCTTATCGGGGCCGGAACTCGCTGCGGTGAGCTGGGAGGTGGTCAGGGCGCCGATCTGGGTGGCGGTGAAGGCGGCGACCTGGGTTGTGCTCAGGTTCGCAAAGCCCGTGGTGTCAAGTCCGGCCACCTGCTTGGTCGAGAGCTTGGTTACGGCGAGCGCGTCGATGGTGGTCGAGATGGTGTTGAGCTGGGTGGTGGTCAGGCCCTGGACCTGGGTCGTGGTGAGTCCGCCAAGCTCGGTCGTGGACAGCCTGCCGAGCGTCGCCGTGGAGAGGCCGCCGATCTGGGTGGCGGTGAGGCCGCCGGTCTGGGTGGCGTTCCAGCCCTGGAGGTCCGCGGTGTTCAGGGCGGCGATCTGGGTGGTGGTCAGGGCGGCGATCTGGGTTGCGGTGAAGGCGTCGTGCTGGGCCGAGGTCAGCCTGCCGAAGCCGGCTGCGGTATCAAGTCCGGCCACCTGCTTGGTCGACAGCTTTGTGACGGCGAGCGCGTCGATGGTGGTTGTGTCGAGCGCGTTGAGCTGGGTTGTGGTGAGGCCCTGGACCTGGGTCGTGGTGAGTCCGCCAAGCTGGGTCGTGGTCAGAGTGCCCAGGGTGGTCGTCGAGAGCCCGCCAAGCTGTGTGACGGTCAGGCCGCCGATCTGGGTGCTGCTCCAGGCTTGGTACGTCGTCTTATCGGGGCCGGAACTCGCTGCGGTGAGCTGGGAGGTGGTCAGGGCGCCGATCTGGGTGGCGGTGAAGGCGGCGACCTGGGTTGTGCTCAGGTTCGCAAAGCCCGTGGTGTCAAGTCCGGCCACCTGCTTGGTCGAGAGCTTGGTTACGGCGAGCGCGTCGATGGTGGTCGAGATGGTGTTGAGCTGGGTGGTGGTCAGGCCCTGGACCTGGGTCGTGGTGAGTCCGCCAAGCTCGGTCGTGGACAGCCTGCCGAGCGTCGCCGTGGAGAGGCCGCCGATCTGGGTGGCGGTGAGGCCGCCGGTCTGGGTGGCGTTCCAGCCCTGGAGATCCACCGTGGTCAGGTTGCCGAGCTCGGTGGAAGTCATCGCGCGGACCTGCGTTGACGTCCATGGGCCGCCCAGCGGTGTTGCGCTTAATGCCAAGAGCAAACTTATGCTCAACCCAGGAACGGCGGCCGCTGATATGGCCTGAATCTGCGTCGTCTTCAGCGCCGACTGTTCGGCTGTCTGCAAGGCATTGACCTGCGTTGCGCTTAGTGCAGCTATTTGTGTGGTGGCGAGCGCTCCCACATCCGTCGTTGTGAGTGTGCCCATCACCGTTGTAGACAAATTGGCGATCTGCTGAACAGACAGTGAGCCGATGGAAGAGGTCATTGGAGGGTTCCGATCCCGAAGATGCTGAATTAAACTCGATGAAGTTCCGAACCCGTTTGGCAGAAATCTGAGTTAGACTGGGAAATACCGTTGTCGTCTTTGACGAGGCAATCAATGGTGTAACCCCAAGTCAGCTCGACCTTCAGCGGTCACAGACCTGACGGGCGCCTATAGTCCCTTTCTCTCAAACAGCACGAAGCTCTGTTTGAGTGCGTCGCCGTCCCGATCCCTCGGGACGCCGTGGCACGAAACACGCATAGTTCCGCAGCGGCGGGGTGATATCGATCGTTGCGTGAATGTCCAAACTAAAGGTCATGGGGAGATGTCCCTTTCTCAGAATCTTCGGGACATACCGGACTGCCACCGGTATACGGGTACGGCGTCATGCCTGCGCGCTCTCAACCTTCAGGAGCGATGCACCCGTATGCAACCATTAGACGTCGGAAATATCAAGTAACGGTTAAAGCCCCCGATTGGGGATGGGAGGGGTGATCAGCCAGCGTGTTCGCGCCGGTTTGGGTGTCATCTGAGGCGCGGTTCTCGGGGATCCACTCTTGGGTTTCAGACTTTGTTGAGGTTTCTATTGCAATTTTGGCAGGCGCAAAGGTTTGCGCAGAGATGTTGCGTATCAGTGACGTGAAATGGGTGATTGTTGGCTGCCAGTTGAGGATTGGCTTTGCAAGCGTAATATCAGGCCGCCGTTGCTTTGGATCATCAGCAGGCAGAGGCAGGAACTGGAGTTCGGTTCGCGAGTTGGTCTGCCGCGTAATTTCGAGCGCGAGTTCCTTAATGGAAAACTCATCTGGATTACCGAGGTTGGTCGGGCCGATGAAACCCGAGGGGCTTTCCATCAATCGAACCAATCCTTCAATGACATCATCGATATAACAGGAAGAGCGCGTCTGTTTGCCTGTGCCGTAGAGTGTGGTCGGTTTGTCGCGAAGGGCCTGCATGACGAAGTTGGACACCACGCGGCCATCGGCTTGATGCATTCGTGGGCCATATGTGTTGAAGATGCGAGCGACCTTGATGTCTAGCCCATGCTGGCGGTGGTAGTCGAAAAAGAGCGTCTCGGCGCGGCGTTTGCCCTCATCATAGCAAGACCGCAACCCGATCGGGTTAACTTTCCCCCAATAGTTTTTAGTTTGAGGGTGAACCGTTGGGTCTCCATAAACTTCGCTCGCTGAAGCCTGAAGGATACGGCACTTAAGGCGCTTGGCCAGCCCCAGCATATTGATTGCGCAGTGCACGCTCGGCTTGGTCGTTTGCACGGGGTCATGCTGATAATGAATGGATGAAGCCGGACAGGCCAAATTATAAATTTCATCAACTTCGACAAACAAAGGTAAAGTAATGTCGTGGCGGATGAATTCGAAGCGCGGCTCATTGTGTAGATGAGCAATGTTGCGCTTTGTTCCCGTAAAAAGATTGTCCGCGCACAAGACCTCATGACCTTGGCCTAGAAGCTTATCAGTCCGACGGGTCCCCAGGAAGCCGGCTCCGCCGGTGACGGGAACGCGCTTGCGGCTTTCGTGAAGTCGAGGCATGAAATATTACCTTCGGCATGCGATATTAATATCTTTGCAACACTAATGCTGCTCACGCAGAGAAAAGACACAAGCCATTCTTAAACTCTATCCGCTTCGACTTATGTGGAGCTTGCGCCGGGCTGATGACGCCTTTCGCGCCCCTAATCAGCATAACCTCTCAGCAGCCGGGTTAGTTTCTCTTTAGCGTCGTCGGCGTGCTCGGAGTTGCTTCGAGCACGCACAAACGCCTGCCCGCGCTCCCGCACGGCTTTCAAGCGCAGCCGATGCGCGAACGCCATTGTGCGCGGCCCTGGATTGCCCGCTCTGCGCCGTTTCGGGTTCAGCAGCGCGGCGGCGAGCTACGCCACTTCCTGCGGCGTGAGATCGCCGCCGGATTTTCCGAAATGTTTCTGCGTCCCAGCCTCCGCTCCGTAGAGGCCCGGCGCCCATTCCACGATATTGAGGTAACTCGATCACGCGCTGCTGCCGAGCGGAAACATAAGTGGCGAGGGGAATTTCGTACGGCTTGCGCAACATTGCGGGACGGTTCCAAAGAAACAGGTTCTTCGCCGTCTGAATCGTGATCGTGCTGCCGCCGCTCTTCGGCTTTCCGTCCACCGCGGCGTTCGCGGCTTTGTCGAGCGCCGTCCAATCGACGCCATAATGCGTGCAGAAGCGCCCATCTTCGGCAGCGATTGACCCGCCCGATCAGGTCGGCGAAATATGATCGGGATCGCGCCACTCGCAAGTAACTGATCCGCCCGTCAGAGCTTGCCGCACCGTTAGGGCTGAGAATGGCGGAAAAGACGTAAAGCTGCGTCACAAATAGGGCGCCAAGAAAAGGGCAGCAAAAGCAATAAGAGCCGCGCGAAAGACCGCCGCCGCAGCAAGCTTTGCTCTTTCTGCTCGCCGGAGGAAATGCCGGTCGGCTCCAAAATTTGCGGTGCAATATCCGTCATGACGCAGCTCACAAAACAAGCTTGAGCATGGAGCTCATCTGGTCCATGTTGCCGGGGCTCGTTGTCGGCTAATAAGAAATAAGTTTCGCCATGACCTTTACAGAATGCCTGGAAGCCCATGCAAGCCGTGTTGAACGCCATCTCGACAATTGGCTGACGAAAGAGCGCCTCGGCGCGGTTCCCGCGCGGCTTCTGGAAGCGATGCGCTATGGGTCGCTCGGCGGCGGCAAGCGGTTCCGGCCCTTCCTCGTGATCGAGAGCGCGGCTTTGTTCGGCGTCGGCGCGGAGCAGGCGTTGAATGCAGCCTGCGCGCTGGAATGCGTGCATTGTTACTCCCTTATTCATGACGATCTGCCCGCCATGGACGACGACGATCTGCGGCGCGGCCGGCCAACCGTGCACAAGGCGTTCGACGAGGCGACCGCGATCCTTGCAGGCGATACATTGCTGACGCTGGCTTTCGAGATCCTTGCCGACCCCAGCACGCATTCGAGCCCCGCTGTGCGCGCCGAGCTTGGCCTTCAGCTTGCGCGGGCAAGCGGCGGCGCGGGCATGGCTGGCGGGCAGGTGCTCGACCTCGAAGCGCCGGGCAAGACGCTGACCGAAGCCGACATCCGCACGCTGCAAGCCATGAAGACGGGCGCGCTCATCACTTTCGGCTGCGTGGCGGGCGGCATTCTCGGCGAGACATCGGAGAAGAATATCGCGGCTCTGAAGAGCTTCGGCGACGCGCTTGGCGCAGCGTTCCAGCTTGCGGATGATCTGCTTGACGCCGAGGGCGACGCCGCCGTCGTCGGCAAGGCTACGGGCAAGGATCAGGAGGCCGGAAAGGGGACGCTGGTCTCGCTTCTTGGGATTAAAGCGGCGCATGCCAAGTTCAGGAGATCAAGGCCGAAGCGCTCGGAGCGCTCGCGCCGTTCCGGCCGCACGAAGGCATGCTGGCGGGTGCGGCGGAATTTGTTGTCGCCCGAAAGTTCTAGAGCCTATCCGCTTCTAATCGAATCGAAAGCGGGCTTCAAGTTTTTGTTTATAGTGCGTCTTTATCGGAAAACCGCTTCGCACTTTTCCGGGCGCACTCTAGAGCGGAGTGTGCGAAATCGGACTCAGTGCGACGCAGTGGGAAAGCCCTGTCATCCCGGACCGACGCCAGCGTCGTATCCGGGGCGACGATCTTAGGGCGTCCGCGTCCGATTAATTGCAGGATGCATATATCTGTTGTGTCTGCCCGATGACGGCACGAAAGCGGCGATCCGATTACTCTTAAATGGCCGATGACGGCTGGAGTGAGACATGAAAGTTGGCGGCGTTCATTATCGCACGATCTGGGACAATGGTGACGGCTCTGTCGGCATCATCGATCAGACGCGGCTTCCTCACGCTTTTGAAACGCTTACGCTTCGGACGCTCGCCGATGCCGCTCGCGCCATCAAGATCATGCAGGTGCGCGGCGCGCCGCTGATTGGCGTGACGGCTGCTTACGGTGTTTGCCTGGCCCTGAAAGCGGACGCATCCGATGGCGGGTTGGAAGGCGCATGCGCCACCTTGGCCGCGACCAGGCCCACTGCCGTGAATCTCGCCTGGGCGCTGCGGGAGATGGAGAAGTCGCTCAGCCACGTCCCGGTTTCCGAGCGAGTGGCTGCGGCTTATGCGAAAGCCGCGCAAATGGCCGAAGACGATGTCGAGACCTGCCGGCTGATCGGACATCATGGGCAAGCAATTATCGCGGACATCGCCGCGCGAAAGAACGGACCTGTGAACGTGCTCACGCACTGCAACGCCGGATGGCTTGCTACCGTCGATTGGGGAACGGCGCTTTCGCCGATCTATCATGCGCACAACGCAGGGATACCGATCCATGTCTGGGTCGACGAGACCCGGCCGCGCAACCAGGGTGCCGCGCTGACCGCGTTCGAACTCGGCGCGCATGGCGTGGCGCACACCATCATCGCCGACAATGCCGGCGGCCATCTCATGCAGCATGGCGCCGTGGACCTCTGCATCGTCGGATGCGACCGCCTGACGGCGACGGGCGACGCCGCAAACAAGATCGGAACCTACCTCAAGGCCCTCGCCGCAAAGGATAATGGCTTACCATTCTACGTAGCGCTGCCGCAGTCGACCATCGACTGGACGCTCTCGGATGGCGTTCGCGAGATTCCGATCGAGGAGCGCGACGAAAGAGAAGTCACGCATATGACCGGCACCGTCCCCAGCGGCGAAATCCTAACCGTGCAAGTGACCGCCCCAGGCAGCAAGGCTGCAAATCCGGCCTTCGACGTGACGCCTGCGCGCCTTATAACCGGGCTCATGACGGAACGTGGGCGTTACATCCGCGTCTCGTGATGGGCTGGCGAAGCTTTATCCGGAGAGGAAAGAGGCCACCGCCGCTTGATATCGGCTTGGTGCTACTATGATTTTTGATACCGGAAAAGTGCGAAGCGGTTTTCCGATAAAGACCCACGACAAACAAGAACTTAGAGCCCGCTTTTGATTCCATCAAAAGCGGATAGGCTCTAGGTACGGCGCTAAGCACACACATCCAACATTATATGCCGACTTTTAAGATGGTGTGATTGGCTGCGGCCAAGGCTACAGGCGTTCTGGCGATAATCCTCAAACTGATGGTGTCGAAGGACTCTGCGCAGGCAGTTCCAAGCATCGTGAGCTGTCTGCTCGCGGCAGGAAAGCCCGACCATCTGGCAAGAAGGCTGGCTGGACCGCATGAGATTCACCTTGCGATCCAATCAAGCCCTTGGATGAATTGTCAGCGCTGGCCGAAGGCTCAGTCGCCGGAGCCTGGGTTGGCCGAGAAGTACTTCTCGAACTTTCCGGTTTCTTGCTCGTACTTGCTGGCGTCCTCGGCGTGGGGCTTCTTCACGGTGATGTTCGGCCACTTCTCCGAATATTCGCGGTTAAGCTCCAGCCAATTCTCAAGGCCCGGCTCAGTATCAGGCTTGATAGCGTCGGCCGGGCATTCCGGCTCACAAACGCCGCAGTCGATGCACTCGTCAGGATTGATGACGAGCATGTTCTCGCCCTCGTAGAAGCAGTCCACGGGGCAGACTTCCACACAATCGGTGAATTTGCACTTGATGCAAGCATCCAGCACGACATAGGTCATGGGGGGTATCTCCGAAGCCGAAGCACCGGCTCTTAATTTATAGGCGCGTCAGTAACGCAATCCGTGGAGGTTCACAAGCGGGCAGAAGCTTGATCCGGATGGCACATTGCCACGGAAAAAGCGCCTGCCCGTTAGCATTAGCGTGAATAGAACTCGACGACGAGGTTTGGCTCCATCACAACGGGATAGGGAACGTCCGTGAGTTGCGGAATGCGAGCGAGCCGGGCCGTCATCTTGTTATGATCGACCTCAAGATAATCGGGAACGTCGCGCTCCACGCTCTGGGCCGCTTCGAGAACGAAGGTGAGACCACGAGACTTTTCGCGGATTTCGACGACATCGCCCTGCCGGCATCGGTAGCTGGGGATGTTAACGCGCCGTCCGTTCACGCTCACATGGCCATGGCTGACGAATTGGCGGGCCGCGAACGGTGTCGAGACAAACTTGGCGCGATAAACGACCGCATCGAGGCGCCGCTCGAGAAGAGCGATGAGGTTTTCCGATGTATCGCCCCTCAGCCGCGTGGCCTCCGCATAGATGAGCCGGAACTGGCGCTCGGTGATGTTTGCGTAGTAGCCCTTCAGCTTCTGCTTCGCCTTCAGCTGCGTACCGAAGTCCGAGGTCTTGCCGCGACGGCGCTGGCCGTGCTGGCCGGGTCCATATTCGCGTTTGTTAAGCGGGCTCTTCGGTCTGCCCCAGAGATTTTCCCCAAGGCGACGATCAATTTTATGTTTGGCGCTGATGCGCTTTGTCATGTCTGTGCTCCAAAAGAAGAGAGATGGTGGAGCAGGCCCTCCTCTGCAGGTTTCCCTGCCGACAGACGGCGCGAGCCGTCATGGGCATGCAAAAAAGCGGCTAAAGCCGCTCACCGCAAGGAATAACGGTTCATCGCGGTCGAAGCAAGCGCAATCACATCTTTTAGAAATCGGGGGAAAAGATGGAAGGAGGCAATCGGCGCTTTCAGAAGCGCGATTGGAAGTCAAGTGTCTAAATAAATTGTGATGCCGAACTCAAGGAAACTTTATCCGTCTGCTGCCGTTGACATAAATCAATTTGTCGGCAGAGTCAGAGCATGAACAATCGCCATTTCGACGTCATCTTCGCGGGCGGCGGCCTTGCAGCCACGCTCACGGCATATCGCCTCCGTCAGCTGAGGCCCGATCTCCGGCTTTGTGTGCTTGAGGCGGGCGAAAGGCTGGGAGGGAATCACACCTGGTCTTTTCATGACAAGGATATCAGCAGAGACGCCTGGCGCTGGATTGCGCCATTCGTCGCACACTCCTGGGACGAACAGCAGGTGCGCTTCCCCAAGCACTCGCGTATGCTAATGTCCGGGTACAATTCGATCTTTTCGGAAACACTGCACGACGCAGCATACCCGACACTCGAAGATTGCGTGCGCTTTGGCGCACGTGTATTGAGCGTGGGGCCGCATCAGGTGGAGCTTTCCGATGGGGAAATTCTGCGCGCGCCGTGCGTGATCGATGCAAGGGGAATTGGGCGGGTGGACGGTCTGACGATCGGATACCAGAAGTTCTTGGGACTCGTGGTCCGCTTTGAGCGGCCGCATGGTCAGCCTTACCCCATCATCATGGACGCAAAAGTTAAACAGCGCGATGGATATCGCTTCGTCTATACGCTGCCCTTCACGCATGACACCATGCTCATCGAGGACACCTACTACAGCGATACGGCCAGCATCGATGCGCCAACCCTCCGCAAACTCTGCCTGGAGTATGCCGAGGAGCGCGGCTGGGAGATCGCCGAAATCGTCCGCGAGGAGAGGGGCGTGCTTCCGATCGTGCTCGGCGGCGGGGTCGACGCCATTTTGCAGAAGAACACGCCCGGGGTCCCTGCGCTCGGTCTCCGCGGTGGCTTTTTCCATCACACCACGAGCTATTCTTTTCCGTTCGCGGTGAAATGCGCAGAAGCCATCGCTGCGATCGATCATCTGACAAGCGAGACGCTCGATCATCTCGACCCAGAAATGGGCGCGGCAGCATTGGAGGGATCAGGGCTTCTTCCGGCTTCTGAACCGAATGCTGTTTTGGGCTGCCAGGACGCCTACTGAGCGCTACCGTGTTCTTGAGCGCTTCTACCTGCTTGGCGATCCGCTGATAGAGCGCTTTTATAGCTCAGGCCTGACACTTGCGGACCAGGCCCGGATTCTTGTAGGGTGGCCTCCCGTTCCTATCACCAGAGCGCTGCGCGTCATGGGCGAAACGACAGTCAATCCCATACCGCAGCCGGTTTCGTCTCCGGGCTAGTTGTATGGACCCAATCATCTCTTTAAGCCACGAACTCATCCAAAAAGGTTCCAAAAGCTTCGCCATGGCGGCGAAGCTTTTGCCGCGCGATGTGCGATACGACGCGATGATGCTTTACGCGTGGTGCCGCCACTGCGATGACGTCATCGACGATCAGATCCTCGGATTTGCGAGGGATACGGCCAGCACAGAGACGCCGGCCGAGCGGCTTGAGCATCTTCGGGAGCAAACGAAGCTCGCCCTGCATGGCGACGCTCATGAGCCGGTGTTCATTGCCCTCGGACGCGTTGTGCGGAAGCACGGCATCCCCGACCGCCATCCTATGGAGCTTCTCCGACGGCTTCGAGATGGACGTAAATGGCCGCGTCTACGAAACGCTGGATGACACGCTAGACTATTGCTACCATGTCGCTGGCGTCGTTGGCGTTATGATGGCCATGATGATGGGGGTCCGCGACCGGCCGACGCTGAACCGCGCTTCCGACCTCGGCATCGCCTTCCAGCTCACGAATATCTCACGCGACGTAGTCGAGGACGCAAAGGGCGGCCGTTGCTATCTGCCGCGCGAATGGTTGCGCGAGGCCGGGATTGACGGAGCGGACCTGAGTGATCCGCAACATCGCCTGGCCGTCTTCCAGGTTACGCGAAAGCTTCTGCAAGAGGCCGACGAATACTACAGATCGGCGCTGTTCGGGATGCAGCGGCTACCGCTTGGGGCCGCCGTAGGTATCGGCTGCGCGCGGCGTGTCTATCGAGATATTGGGCGGATTGTCGCCAATCGCGGGGAAAACGCCTGGGACGGTCGCGCCATCGTGGGAAGAAGCCGGAAGGCTGCGGCTGCAATTTCGGGAGCGATAGCCGCCCTTCGCGCTCACACGACGCTCCGCATCGGATATGCCCCGAATCGCAATGGCCTTTGGACAGTGCCAGGCCTCGGGAAGGCGGTGCCCCGGAACCGGCCATTCGCGTTCCTTGTGAGTCAGGACGTTAGATGGCGGCTGAAGGTGTAGAGCTAAGCAACGGCGTCAGTTTGGCCTGCGTATTGTCATTCGGCCGACGGCATCGCAGAAAGTAGGCGCTTGTGCCGGGACAAGGCTGCGCCTTCAGAATGATGCCTGTCAGCGATCTTGAATTTTACCCTTGCGCATTTAGTGCAGCGTGCGCTTCGCGTCGATCTTGCTGTGTTGCTGCTCCCGTAGCGGTGCGAGTTCCTGAAGCTTCCTCTTGAGATGCTCCGGCGAACGGGAGAAGACAAACCCGAAAGAAACGCAGCCGTCCTTGCCATCGACCGCATGATGAAGTCTATGCGCCTGATAGAGGCGTCTCAGAATATCCCTTCTTGGGATTGAGGCCGATATCCACGCGGTGGTGGACGAGCACGTCGTGGGCGAGAAAGTACACGGCGCCATAGGCCGTGATGCCAAGCGCGACGAAAAGCGCCCAGCGCGGGCCGCCCAGTTGGACGCTCCACTCGAATAACGCCATCGAAATTGCGACGAAGAATATGCCGAAGGCGTCGTTCAGCTCCCAGATGCCCTTGCGTGGCTCGTGATGGCTCTTGTGCAAGACCCAGAGAAATCCATGCATAACATATTTATGCAGAAACCAAGCCACGCCTTCCATTATGAAAAATACGGCAATAAATATTCCAAAGTAAAAGAGCCAATCGCTCATCGACACCTGCTCTATCCGCTGGCCGCGAGCTCCCCTTGAAACTCCGGCATCAAATCCGAAAAAGCGGCCGCAAGCCTCGCAGCGAACGCCGTGAACATCCGGCCGTCTCCACCGGAAGCCCGTGCCGCCATGCAAGCCGAGGTCACGCCACCTTCTATTTTGGCGCGCGCCAGTGCCGCAGCACCGTTTACCCCAAGCAGGCTCGCAAACGTGGTGCGTCCGCAATCCTGGTCGACATCCTTGCCCGCGCGGTCACGGCTGCAACGCGCGTCGAGGACATCATCTAACATTTGGAATCCGATGCCAAGATCAAGACCAAAACGGCGCATAGCGGGGCGCGCGGCCGAATTTTTTGCGACGATGGCTCCGCATTCAGCGGCAGCGGCGAAAAGCGCGCCTGTCTTCCGCGCATACATGCGCTCCAGCTCAGCATGCGTCATCGTATCGCGCGCATCGGCAAGATCGTCCTGCTGGCCGCGTACGAGGCCGTCAAGGCCAATCGACCATTGCAGCACATCGACCGCGTCAACGCGTTGTTGGAGGTTCAGGGCATCCGATGACGCCGCGACGCCATAGGCCTGGTTCATCAGGCCAATCGCGGCAAGAATGGCGGTCGCCTCGCCGTAAACACGGTGGTTGGCCGGCAGGCCCCTGCGCGTTTCGGCATCGTCCATCGCCGGGAGATCATCAAGGATCAGAGATGAAGCGTGAAGCATCTCGAGCGCAGCAGGCCAAGTCGAGGGCGTGCTCTTCCTTTCCGCCAAGCTCGCGCGCGGCGATCATCATCAACCGGCGCGAACGCGCTTTGCCGGAGCCAGCAAGCTGTGCCGCATCGATCCCTGCAAAGGGTCTCCCGAAGCGCCTGACGGAACAAGCTCCGCAAGCCGTGCTTCTACGCGAGCACGCAGCTTCATAAAGTACTCTAACTGGCCGCTCATTTGACGATCCCGCAGTCCCTGTCTCGACGATGGCTAATCATGTTCTCCAAATTTTGAGCGAATAGTCGATACGCCCACTTGAAAGCCTGTGGAAAACAGCTTAGCCATCATCACCGTATGACCCATCAGCCGCAATTTGTAAACTGGAGTTTACATCTTGTGGCATCACGTTGTCTATTCTGGTTGACGGAAAGCCTTATGCCGAAAGCATACTGGATCGCCCGCATCGATGTCACCGACCCCGAGAAGTACAAGGCATACGCGTCCGGCGCGGCCGCGGCATTCCAGCAATATGGCGCGAAGTACCTCGTTCGAGGCGGGCTTCGCACGGCGGCTGAGGGGCAGGCCCGCAGCCGAAACGTTGTTATCGAATTTCCCTCCTATCAAGCGGCGCTCGATTGTTACCACTCGAAAGAATACCAGGCAGCCCGCGCACATCGCCTCTCAGCCGCCACCGGTGAAATCGTCATTGTCGAAGGCGTCGAGCCTTAAGCAACAACAAGGGTAGTCATGGATCAGATCGTCGCACAGGCAGGCAATCGCGTTTCAACCGGAGCAAGAAATAGAGCCGTTGTGGTCGGTGCGGGGTTTGGCGGTATCGCCTCGGCTTTGCGGCTTTCGGCGAAGGGCTATCGGGTGACGCTGCTCGACCGCGCCCGAATGCTCGGCGGCCGCGCGCAGGTCTTCGAGAAAGACGGGTTCAAGCATGACGCTGGCCCGACGGTGATCACTGCGCCCTTCCTCCTCGATGAGCTTTTCGAACTCTTCGGCAAAAAGAGCGGCGACTATTTCACGCTGAAGCCGCTGACGCCCTGGTATCGCTTCTATTTCGACGAGGATGGCTCGACATTCGATTATGGCGGGACGCTCGAAGAGACCCTGGCCGCCATGCGCGCCATCGATCCGCTCGACGGCGACGGCTATCTCCGCATGCTCGACCACTCGAAGGCCCTTTTCGACGCCGGTTTCACAAACCTTGCCGACCAGCCCTTCCATAATCCGTTCACCATGGTCGGGCAAATCCCGCGCCTTGTTCAATTGGGAAGCTATCGGAGCGTCTGGGATTTCGTGACGAAATACTTCCACAGCCCGAAGCTCAGGCAGGCGCTTTCCATCCAGCCGCTCCTCGTCGGCGGCAGCCCCTTCGACACCACCAGCATCTATGGCCTGATCCATTACCTCGAACGGAAGTGGGGCGTCTTCTATGCGGAAGGCGGCACGGGCGCGATCGTGGCGGCGCTTGGCAAACTCATGGAGGAGGAGGGCGTCAACATCCGCCTGAACACAACGGTGGCCTCCATTGTCATCGAGGGCGGAACGGCGACCGGCGTGCGGCTCGAGAATGGCACGATCGTTCCCGCAGATATCGTTGTCTCCGACGCCGATCCCATGCATCTTTTCGGCGACATGATCCCCGCCCGCGACCAGGGTTGACCGCGCGCCTCAAGCGCAAAACGGCCAGGCTCTCGATGGGGCTTGTGCGTGATGTATTTCGGGACCAGCGCGGCAATATCCCGAACTTGCGCGTCATACTATCTGGCTTGGGAAGCGGTACAAGGGCTTGCTGGACGATATCTTCAGGCGGAAAGTGCTGGCGGAGGATTTCTCGCTTTACATCCACCGCCCGACGGCAACCGACCCGAGCTTCGCGCCAGAAGGCTGCGACGCCTTTTACGTCCTTTGTCCGGTGCCCAATCTCTTGTGCCGATATTGATTGGAAGATCGAAGCGCCTCGCCTGAGAGACCGCATCGTGGCAGGCCTCGAGCGCACGATCCTTCCGGGGTTGAGCGAGACGATAAGGGCCGAAATGATGATGACGCCCGAAGACTTCAAAACCAACTATCTCAGCCACGCCGGGGCCGGCTTCTCGATCGCGCCGCACTTCACACAGTCTGCCTATCTTCCGCTTCCACAACAAGGCGGAAGGGATCAAGAACCTGTTTCTTGCGGGTGCGGGCACACATCCCGGCGCCGGGATTCCCGGCGTCATATGCTCTGCTAAAGTCGTCGACCGGCTCGTTCCTGTCGCCGCATAATACTTATAGGTATTCATTAGCACGGTAGGAAAAGCCGCAGGATTGATACACCTAGTTACAGTAAAACTACAAAATATCCTCATCATTTCTGAGCGAAACTGCTGACGCCTGGAACAATACCTTGGCGGGTGGTTTCGACCTGGATATAGGCATGGCTGAAAAGCCATCGATCCTGTCTGGCCGAGAAGGGATCGCGAACGAAGTGAGGAGACATTATCGATGTCTATCAGGAAACTTACCGTCGCTGCCGTCGCGGCGCTTGGGCTGTCGCTTGGGGCGCACTCCGCCTCGGCCGGTCCTGTGAATGAGGGCATTGCCCCGATGTCGTCGGCGACATCCCAGAGCACTTTCACGCTGATCCGCGGCGGTGGCGGCGGCGGTGGCGGCCATATGGGCGGTGGCGGCGGCGGAATGGGTCACATGGGCGGCGGCGGTTTCGGCGGCGGCGGAATGAGCCATATGGGTGGCAATTCGGCGGCATGGGAGGCATGCGTGCCGGTGGTGCGCAGTTCGGTGGCCCCGGATTTGGTGGCCGGTCCTCCGGCATGTCGGGATGAACAGGGGCTTCACGGCGGCCGGGCGGCTTTCTATCGTCCGGGAATTGCGGGAAGAGGCATCTACGCCGGACGCGGCTTCAACGGCGGGCGCACAGCCCTCTATCGCGGTCACCGCGGTTATTGGCGCCATGGGCGCTTCTTCCCGCTCGTCGGCGTAGGCTTATGGGGCTGGGACGGTGACTATGGGTATGGGTACGGTGGCGGCAGCTGCTATTGGAACTGCCGGGCAGCGGGTTACGGTCCGGGCTTTTGTAGTGTGAACTCCGAAAGCTTCTGCTACTAACAACCTATACTTTCTTTTTTGGGCCGCTCAGCGGCCCTTTTTTTATTGCCTTGGCGGCTGTTCAGGTCCGGTTAAGGAAAATTTTAGGAAAGTTCGCTTAAATGGGTCAAAGCCCTGCACAGCGACGGTTCCAAGAACTCTATCGCAGCGTTGCTGGCTTGAGCGTAACACGTTTCGGCGGCGGCGACCCCCGTAGTGGCCGAATGGATGTCAACGAGTAAGGAGGGGGTGTCTATGTCTATGACGCGAATTATGGTCGCGGCTTTGGCGGCGATCGGATTGTCCATGGCAGGCGACGGAGCTTCGGCTGCAGAAGAGAGTGCGACAGAGTCAGCGTCCGTAAAACCGGCAGTTGAGGTCAACCCAAATAGCACCTTCACACTTGTGCGGCATCCTGATCGCGCACCCGGACCGAACACAAGAAATCCGGTTCCTGCCGGGCTGCATGTTGTTGACCCGGCGCTGGGCGCTCCACGAATAGGCGGTCACGCTTCGCGCCGCGGCATCGCCGGGCCTTACGGCGGGCCGGGCGTGCGTGGTCCGTATGGTGGCGCCCGGGTGGCTGGGCCTTATGGCGGTGCTGGCGCGCGAGGCCCCTATGGCGGCGGACCGCGAATGGTGCGGGGTCCGTATGGTGACCCTCGAACGGCTGGGCCTGTGACCCTATGCCCGTCGCGGCATGCGTGGCCCCTATGGCGGTGGTCGAGTGGCTGGGCCTTATGGCGGCGCGCAAGAGGGTGGTGCCGGATATCTTCCTCCCCGTATGGGCGGCGCTTATGGCGGTGCTCGGATGGCTGGCCAGGGCGGTCCTTACGGCTCTCGCATGGGTGGACCAGGCTACGGCTACGGCGGTCCTTACGGCTCTCGAACGGGTGGACCGGGCTATGGCTACGGCGGTCCCCGGATGGCTGGCCAGGGCGGTCCTTACGGCTCTCGCATGGGTGGACCGGGCTATGGCTATGGCGGTCCCCGGATGGCTGGTCCCGGTTACGGCGGCCCGCGCATGAATGATCAGTACTACGGCGGTCCCCGCATGAGCGGACCGCTATACGGCGGCCGCCGTATGGCAAGGCAAGCTTATGGCGAACCTGACGGCTATGGGCCTCCAATGGGCGGACCACGCTATGGGGGCGGCCCAGGGGGGGGCGGGATTACGGTCCCGGTGGCGGTGGTCCAGGTTACGGCGGTCCCGGTGGCGGTGGCCGAGGTTACGGCGGACCCGGAGGCGGCGGTCCAGGCTATGGCGGTCCCGGTGGTGGCGGTCCAGGTTACGGCGGTCCAGGCTATGGTGGCCCTGGTCCTTACGGCGGTCCTGGCGGCGGCCAAGCCTCTGGCGGACCCGGTCCTTACGGTGGTCCAGGCGGCGGTGGCCCAGGCTATGGCGGTCCTGGCCCTTACGGCGGGGGCGAGGGCGAAGGTCCGTACTAGCGGAAGTCGTCCAGCGCTTTAAAATCGAACAGCTTTTCCGCCTTCATCGTTTCCAATCAAAGCGAGTTAAAAGGGCCGCGCGAGCGGCCCTTTTGCTTTGGTGCGCCCGGCAAGGCGCACATTAGTGGAAGTCCTCTACACGCCCGACGAGGGCGGCGGGTAACCCCGTCTCCTACCCGCTTGTGCCCATCTACTGCGGATCGGGCTTTTGCATCCAGCGTATCAGGAGGGCCGAAAAGAAAAGCCAGATCAATGTGATGACGAGATAGAACAGAAGCTGCACGCCCATAGATGTGCCGGGGAGCCTCGCGATTGCTATGGTGATAGCTACGAAGAAATAGGAAACGGACCCGGCAACGAAGATCACCGTACCGATCAGTTTTCTTTGACGAATGTTCATGACGGAAATCTCTGCTTTGGAAGGTCTGCCGACGCCCGGTCGAACACCGTTCCCGCTTTGCACGAGCCGGCCTTTTAGTCAATTCCTTTGAACCGTTTATAATATCGCGTGTTTTCAGGGATCTAAAGGACCGCTGCGACGGCCGCCATTTTGGCGGCGACACTCGTATCAAGCAGTTCTTTGCCATTTCCGGAGACGGCGCCAGAACGCTGGAAGCACCGCCACCGTGAAAGTGAACGGCAGGCGTCATGACCGCACGCAGCCACCAGTTTCACCCTCAATGCTGCAGTTACCACCGTTGCTGCGGCGACTACAGCCTCTATGCCTATACAACACCATGCTGCGGCGGCTGTGGTTACTAAGGTTATGGTGGCCTGGCCTATCGAGGCTACGGCGGCGGGGGCTCGGAGTTCGACACCGACGCTGCTGACCCCACTAGGAATGAAACAGGTGGCAGACCTTTTGATCCGCATCCGCCGATAGCGATTTTCTTTCCAGTTCGCCACCGGCCTTCAGGCCGACCCGCCCCGGATGAAACTTTTGGCGTTGCCGCGTCTCAGTTGGGCTGCCCACGCCTGCTCCGCCCACACGGCCCGCGTTGCGGCCGGGTGAGTTTCTTCTTATAGGCGCAAAATGAGGCGGTGGTCTATTTTTTTGGACCATTTGGCGTCAAGCGCACCCTGGCGTTGTATGCAAAACCGCTGGTCGTTGTATGACAACGGCCCAATTCAGGCCGAATATGGTAAAAATAGCGTTGCGGCAGGGGGGTGAATTAACCTCTTTATGGTTAATTCCGGCGCGCGCGGGCGCGCGCGCATTATCTCCCGCCGGAATTCGCCCCTGACGATGCGCTTTTTGCGAAAAAGCGTGGCGCGAAGAAATCCGTTAATTATGTTTTGGGCCAGCCCGTTAACCTTGACAGCTCCTTTTGCAGCCGCCGCCGCGCCTATGGCCATCTTATTTTTCCGTTGTAAATCAATATTTTAGCTCCGTTAACCTCACGGTAAAGCGCATTTTCCTAAGATCCACGGCAGAACATTCCGGCTGAACACGCAAGCAAAAAGCCGATCCGGAGAATGAAGACTGATGCCGCCTTAGGTCTATTGCATAAAAAAAGCACTCAGCGCCGGGTTACCGTCGCAAAATAGGTTGGCGCCCGGCAAACTTGGCCGTGTTTTCGGTTAGTAGGCAGAGGCTTTGTGCAGAGGGCGATCCTCCCCGTTCAAGACGCTGAAAGAAATTTAAGCGAATGCAACGGTTTCTTAGTTTTGATCGATCATGGTGGATAAAACGGCTCAAGAGAGTTTCCAGTCACGGACCAATAAAATGAGAGCGCTTTCTTATCTTTGCGCGGCCATTGTCGCCACCGTTATTCCAGTGAGCCACGCTTCGGCACTGAACGCGCCCCGGGCGCAAATCAGCGGCCCGGGAGACGCGATCGTCAAGGTTTCGCATCATCATCATCGGCACGGCGGCGGACTTTTCGGCAATTGGTGCGCCTATAATTGTTATCGCGTCAGTCGCTTCGCACGACCTCCCCTTGGGCGATACGGCTACAGCCAATATGCTTATGACCAGGATCTTCCCTTCCCCTATCGCTGGGACAGGGATGCGAGCCCCGTGGATAATGCTCTTGCCTTGCCCCAGTACTATATCGGCACCCCGCTCCTCAGCGCGGGCGAGCGGCGGTGGTAAGCAAAGCTTGAGGCCTTTAAGTCTGTGCGTTGAGAGCCTACCTCGGTAAAACCGGAGTAGGTTCTTTTTTGTCATGACATCGCGCGCGAAAGCCTTTGAAACCGAGTTCGCTGAAACGCAATGCCGGAGCCTGCGGCTTAAGCCCGTGCGTATCTGGCTTTTTGCAATTGCGGGGCTTGTGTTCGCCATGGTGGTCGTGGGCGGGGCTACCCGCCTGACGGGCTCCGGTCTCTCGATCACGGAATGGCAACCGATCCTTGGCGTCGTGCCCCCGATGAGCGAAGGCGCATGGCTGGATGCCTTCGAAAAATACAGGCATATTCCCGAGTACAGCCAGATAAACCCGGGCATGAGCATCCATGGCTTTAAGGCCATTTATTGGTGGGAATGGACACACCGGCTTCTTGGACGGCTAATCGGGGTCGTATTTTTCATTCCCTTCGTGATCTTCCTTCTGCGCGGCAGCATTCCGCAGGCATTCATACCAAGGATTGCAGCGCTTTTCGTTCTGGGAGGAGCGCAGGGTGCGCTTGGCTGGTTCATGGTCAAGAGCGGGCTCGCAGACCGCGTGGACGTGAGTCAATACCGGCTTGCGGCTCATCTTGCGCTTGCTGTCGCCATTGCGGGGTTTGCCGTCTGGCTCGCTCTTTCCATCGGGGATTCGGCGAAGGCACAGAAGAAAAGCACTGTTGAGAATCCCCCCCTGCTGGTCAAACTCGGGGCAGGCATACTCGCGGGGCTCGTCTACCTGCAGATCATCGCTGGCGCATTCGTGGCCGGCCTGAAGGCTGGGCACGCCTCGAACACCTGGCCGCTCATGAACGGCGAAATCATTCCGACCGGGCTTGACGCCTTATCCCCGTGGTACCTGAACCTTTTTGAAAACCCGCTAACAGCCCAGTTCGCGCATCGCGCTTTCGCCTATGCCATAGCAATCTTCGTGGCCGCTTTTCTCGTGTTTATATGGAACGCGGAGCGCGCGCGAGCGCTGCGGCTACCGATGCTCACGATCACCGCCGCGGTTCTTATCCAAATCGCGCTTGGGGTTGGGACCATCGTTTACGGCGTCCCGCTCGTGATCGCATTGGCACACCAGGCGAATGCAATCCTTGTTTTTGCCCTTTCACTTTGGGCTCTCCACAAGGCGATTTCGTCCGACGGCCTCAACTCCCGATGGAACTTGGCTTCCGGCGCCAGGCCACGAATGGCGGATTGAGGAAACTTTGGTCCTTTTTTCCATACAGGAAGGGTCCGCCGTCGCCTGCCAGAACGCATCCGCCGGTCGCATTGAGAAGAGCATGGCCGGCGGCAGTGTCCCATTCGTTGGTTCGCCCAAAGCGAGGATAGACATCCGCGTCGCCCCTTGCGATCACGCCGAATTTGAGCGACGAGCCTAGAAGGAGCCTTTGCGGATTGCCGAGGTCGATAAGGAAGCTCTCGGTCTCTGGCGTCTGGTGAGAGCGGCTGACGATGGCGGTCGTGGGCCTTTGTTCCTGCGCCTCGCCTGTCAGGTTTTGGAAATCGAACTTCTGATCCTGAGAGGGGTTGAAATCTGCAAGGAGATTGCAGCGGGCTGCAATATTGCGTGCCAGCGTTATATAGCAATCAGCCTTGTCAGGTGCGTAGACGAGTCCGAAAATCGGAATCCCTGCTTCGACAAGAGCAATATTTACGGTGAACTCGCCATTCTTCTTGATAAACTCTTTTGTGCCATCAAGAGGATCAACCAAGAAGAAATATCTTTGGACATCAGGAATGTTGCCCGCTGCCAAACTCTCTTCAGCGACGACAGGGATGTCGGGGAAAAGCTTCGAAAGAGCGTCGAGTATGAGGTCTTCCGAGGCGTGATCAGCGTCTGTTACGGGCGACTTATCGGCCTTATAGCGGGTATTTGGGTTAGAGTGATAGATGTCGAGGATGACGGCGCCGGCACGCTGAGCGATCGGAAGGATCGATTGGGCCAGATCTTCGAGAGGGGGCGCTTCGGCGGTCACGATTTGATAAGGTCCTTTGTGGTTAATGTGATGTCGGTTTCTAGAGCAGCCTGCGCTCCATTTGCACGCGGATAAGCTGCTTTAGCTAGGATCGATCAACCTCTCGACTTTAATCGAATCCGATTTAAGGCGGGTTGATCGAGTGCAACGCCTGGGTCATGTCAGTTTTGTGCTCGCGTACCAATTTTTTTTACGAGCAGCGGTTGAAGTGCAAGGCCAAATCATGGTGCCTGAACATTGAGATTTTGGAAATCCCCGCGCTTGCACGGGTCGAATCGCATGCCTGAGCAGGAGATATACCGTGACAGCCAATCCAATCCTCGAAGACACCGCCCTTGCGGCGCTGATATCAAGCAAAATTTGTCATGACCTTGCGGGGCAGATTGGCGCGATAAACAACGGCCTTGAGCTGTTGGAAGAGGAGAACGACGAAGATACCCGTTACTATGCGCTTGAGCTGATTCAGAACAGCGCGAAGGCAGCCTGGGCGCAGCTCGATTTTAACCGCCTTGCCTTCGGAGTAGCCGCAAGTCTTGGCTCTGTCGTGCCGCTCGCTCATGTCGAGCAGGTAGCGCGACGCTATGTCGAGAATGGCAAGCGCAAAATCCATTGGCAGGCCAATGTCCAAGACGTCGAAAAAGAGCATGCCAAGCTTCTGCTGGCCGTGCTCGCCGTTTCACTCATGGCGCTCCCTGCTGGCGGCGATTTCTATGTCGGGCTCTCGGTAACAAAGCCGAAGGAACGTTCGAAGCCCCGGCTCAAATTGATTATTTTGTGCCGTGGGCGTTCGGCGCGTGTCCCGGAGGGGGTCGCGGATGTTTTTGCCGGAAAGGACTCCAGAGCTATCGATGGGAGGCTTGTGATCGCCTACTACGCAGCTCGCCTAGCCGCGGAAGCTTCGCTCAAGCTATCGGCCGTGAAAGAAGGCGAGGACATCATGTTTACGCTGGAGCCTCTGTAGCCTGAGAAAGGTTTGAGGCTTTTGTAAAGCAGGCCGAAAAGCCTGCTTTACTTGTTTCGGAGCCACGACTTCAGAGGCGCATAACAATATAATTGATGCTCGCCCTGACTGTGTCGAAGGTGTGATCCGCGGGCAATGATCAGGCAAAGGGGGGGACCCCGGCAATCGAGATCGGTATTGTGACACCGCCGCCTATAACCCATCCGGCTTCGGGCTGATTTGAGTGCGGAATGTCAGCGCCGTTGTTGACGTTGCCACAGGCAAAAGTCGCCATTGCCCTAGAGCAGAGCGAAGTCGAGGCGCCCGCGCTAGTGCATCTAGGATGCGGAAAGCCGAGAGGATTCTTGGAGAGAAGGCTCTTTTTCGGAAAACGTCTCTTTGAAATAAAGAAAATCAGGGCTAAAAGTCTTCAAAAACACGAATGCGTTCGGAGAACCAGGCGGAGACGAACGAACCTTGAGAACAAGCCGCCGTATTAAGGCGGCTATTGTTCTATAGACGGACTTGGAGCGACTCAGGCGGCTGCTTGCTCTTCTTTTGGGTCGCGCAGCACATAGCCGCGGCCCCAGACAGTCTCGATATAATGTTGTCCAGTATTGGCCATTGCCAACTTCTTGCGCAGTTTGCAAATGAACACGTCGATGATCTTTAGCTCAGGCTCGTCAATGCCGCCGTAAAGATGGTTGAGGAACATCTCCTTTGTGAGCGTCGTCCCTTTACGCAGGGAAAGAAGCTCCAGCATCTGATATTCCTTGCTTGTCAAATGGACCCGTTCGCCGTCCACTTCCACGGTCTTTGTGTCGAGATTGACGATTAGGCTCCCCGTCTGAATGACCGACTGAGCGTGCCCCTTTGACCGGCGGACGATGGCATGAATGCGGGCAACGAGTTCGTCTTTGTGGAACGGCTTGACGAGATAATCATCCGCTCCAAATCCGAGGCCGCGAACCTTGTCGTCCACGCCACCAGACCCGGATAGAATTAGGATTGGCGTCTTGATCTTGCTCACGCGGAGAGCGCGCAAAACCTCGTATCCGCTAATATCGGGCAGTCCCAAATCAAGCAGGATTATATCATAATCATATATTTTGCCGAGATCGACGCCTTCCTCACCGAGGTCGGTTTGGAAAACGTTAAAACCTTCGGATAAAAGCATTAGCTCGATGCTTTGAGCCGTCGCGCTGTCATCTTCAATGAGAAGCACCCGCATAGGAATCCCTCGCTAGCAACACGTCCGTTCCGCCAAGACGCGAGGCCTGAAGCCTGACCGCGCCGTGAAGCTTAACTTCAAAAAAGACATTAACGCAGAAAAGGTTAAGAAAACTTAAGCTTACTACGTAGGCTCACATCATGCGCAGGATTTCTTGCGCAAGCTTCACTATATTACAAGTTTCGTGATGAGCCTGAGCCTCGAAGCAGAGACGCTGCTTGCTAACTAAAGAGCCGCTAATCCGCGAAAACCGAGCCCGCGCAAATCAACGACACCCGTAATGTGACGCAAATCCCGAGTCGGGCCAATACCCATTTCCTTGATAACGCATTAAGGCCACTCCTGTTGCAAAGCAGCGACTCTTTACCGGGCATTAATTGTTTTGAGCGAAACTACTTTTCACAATTGGCCGTCGAGAGTGTAACCGGAGTAGGGGCCTCAAACGATCATGATCGAAACAGTTAATTCTCAACAAAATCAGCGTTTTGAGTATGACGAGAAGAGGCAGCAGGTCAACGACCTCGAAATGATGATCGCCGACTTCCGCCGCATGGCGAACGACCTGGATCATCAGATTAAAGTTGAGCAACAGGCTGCCGGTGTCAGCGATGTTAACCACTTCGCCTACCCAACTTTTGCGCGGGCGGCAATCACGCGAAGGGACAACCTCCGGTCGTCCGTTGGTGAGCTCGAAAAGAGGCTCGACCGTGCTCGTCAGGAGGCGCTTGAAGCCTTCGAACAGCTGAAACTTTCCGAGACCGCGGGCGATCTCGAGGCCCAGCGGCAGGTCCGGCCCGCGGCGCGGCGCAAGCCGTCCAGACTTATGGGCAGCCCCGTGAGCAGCCGGGAACTATTGAGGTCCGGTTCATAAATCCCTGTGCGCCCGCCAAGCCGCCGCCTGCGTCAGCCTCAGTTTTGCCACGAACGAACACAATGGCACTGAGGTAAGGCTACTCAGGGGGCGCGCTTGTGGCTTCGCATCGTTTGTTTTCTTCTTTTGACCGTCATCCCGCAGGCATGCGCGCGACGGGACCCAGCGGTTGAAAGCCTGATTGGATCAGAACCACAGCGCCTATCCTTCGGCCCTCCGACCGACGTTCAGCACGCCTTCGTAGAGAAGATGAAGCTTTGCTGGTTTTCCGGCGCGCATGCCGCTTTGGCTGGCTATCACTATGAAATGGGTGAGCGTGAGGACAGCGAGTCCGGCGAAGGCTATCAGGATGTAAAAATCTTCGATGGAGGCGGGGAGGCGCCGGTCTTTGAAATCCAGTTTCACAAATATAACGAAAATACCCTCATCGTTACGCGGAACGTCTCTCTGGCCGCTTCCCTCGTCACAAAGGTGAAGCGTGACATTCAGCTTTGGGCGCTAACCGGCCCGGACTGTTCCACTTGAGCGGAACAGCTTCCGGCTCGTGAGCCAAAAATCCTGGCTCCAATCTCATCTCCGCATAACCCGATGGTGGCACGCCGATTGCTTCGTCGGGGGCGTAAAGCCCTGGCGCCGCGTGCCAACCGGTACGTCATGGTCTGACCTGGGCTAAGACAGCCTGCGAAGGGACAAAACCAATGAAGCGCGACGATCTGACGGAAAAAATCCTCGACGCAAAACGCATAAGCTGCATGAGCTGGGAAGACATCGCCGAAAAAATAGGCGGCTGCTCGCCGATTCTGATCACGGCCGCACTGCTTGGACAGATGAAGCTCTCGCCCGAACAGGCGAACCGTGCTCGCGAGCTGTTCCACCTGTCGGAGGCGGAGGCCAGGATGCTTACCGAGATTCCCTATCGCGGCTCGTTGCCGTCTATCCCTCCGACCGATCCTCTGGTCTGTCGCTTCTATGAGCTTGTCCAAGTCTATGGGACGACCTGGAAGGAGCTGATCCAGGAGAAGTTCGGCGACGAAATCATGTCCGCTATCGACTTCGATATGAGCTTGGAACGCGTGCCGGACGCGAAGGGCGACCGCGTGAAGATCACCATGTCGGGCAAATTCCTGCCTTATAAATATTACGACTGAGGCCGGGACAGCATGGCCCCTTGCATCCCGCACGCCGAAAGCTAAGCCATTGAGCGAGATCATTGGCTCAAGGGCAGGCATGGTTGCACGCGGGCTTCGTTTGGGGTTGGCGGTGCAGGCGCTCGGCGTCGCGCTCTGCGCTTTCTTGCTGATTCGGTTCGCAGATATCAGCCCCGCCACAGCCGCGATGCTTAGTTTCGCCGCGTTGCTTGGCGTCTATCTTGTTTTTACGCTTACAACTTTCGCTATCTTCTGGCCTCGCAGCCGCAACGATGGTTCCGGGCAGAGCGTCGGCCTTCTGGCGGCAAGCCGAACCATCCTCACGGAGTGGCTTGCCTTTCTCGCGCTGTTCGCCGTGATCCAGCCATTTGCGGATTCTGTTTTCTCCGTTAAGGGAATGCCACGGCAGACGGAGAAGCTGCCGGTGATGCTGGTGCACGGCTACCGCTGCAATTCCGGCCTGTGGTGGTGGATGATTGGCCGGTTGAGAGCAGCTGGCTTCGCTGCTGAAGCTGTCGATCTGGAGCCGGCGCTCGTCAGTATTGACCGGTTTGCGGAACAGCTCCACCACGCTATCGAAGCTCATCTTCCGGCGACGGGTGCGCGCAAGCTGCGGCTCGTCACCCACAGCATGGGCGGCCTCGTCGCGCGAGCCTATCTCAAGCGGTATGGGAGCCAGCGGGTCGATAAGCTCATCACGCTGGCTTGCGGGCACCAGGGGACGCGCATTGCTTACCTTGGGCTGGGGACGAGTGCGCGGGAGATGGAGCCGGGCTCCGCGTGGCTTGCTGCGCTAGGGGAGCCTGCTTCGGTGCCGGCCGTGACGGTGTGGACAGCGCAAGACAACTTCATCTCACCTCAGACCAGCGGCCGCCTTTCCGGGGCTCAAGAAGTCGTAGTCTCCGGAATGGGACATCTCACCGTCATGTTCTCCCGGCGCGTGCTTGATATCGTGTTGAAGGAGGTGAGCTAAATTGATCTAACGCTGATGGCGGCATGGCAAAAGGCTTCCGGCCCGCGAGGAGGACAAAATCATGGGAGCGCCGCGTTCTCGGCTGAATTGAGAGTTGCGGTCTGTTCCATGAGCGCCGACCAGAGGCGGTCCGGAGCAAGTTCTCCCGCGAGTTCGCTGTGGGGCGCGCGCAAGGCGATGGGTTGTTGGGTCGGATAGGCAAACAGGGTCGTGGCCCCGCCGGTCGACGTCCAATCATTCGCTATCCTTGTCGGATCCCTGAAAAATTGGGGGATGAATGCGCCCGCGCTTTTGGGCGCGCCGCGGCCGGCTCCAAATGCGGGTTCCAGCGGGCCGCGCGCGGATCATCTGCGGCCATATTTCCATTGTGACCGGGACATTCGCTGTGCGAAGTCTTTTTGCCATCCGGGAAGATCCGTTTTATGGTCGCTCGGAAGTTGCACCCCCCGCGAAAGGTTCACCCATGCCGGCCCGGCCGCCTGCAAATTTGCGAGAGCACCTTCGTTTGGTTACGCGCGACGCTCACTTGCGGCTCGAAGCCGAGGTGGACTTCGACGGGCGCCTCACATCGCTGGAGGTTTACCGTTTTTTCCTTGAGGACTTTTTCCGCTTCGTCAGGCCGGTCGAGGCTGTCCTCGACGGGCTCGACCTGAAGAAGCTCGGGATCGACTATTCCTCGCGGCGCAAAACGAGCTGGATCGAAACCGATCTCAAGGATCTCGGTCACACCAGCGAGAGTCTTGCGCAGCTACAAAGCTTTGAGGAGCTTCCCGAACTGACGGAGCCGGTGGAAGCTCTGGGCGCCATGTACGTCCTGGAAGGATCGAGCCTCGGCCGGCAGGTCATGCTCTCGAAGCTGGCGGAGCGCTTGAATATCAGTCCCGACTGGGCAGGGCACTTTTTCAGCGGCTATGGCAAAGAAACCGGCGCGATGTGGCGCAGCTTCATCACCATCTTGAACGAGGTGGGCAAAGCGCCGGAGGGGGCGCGCCTTATTGAAGCGTCTGCGTTGGCGACCTTTGCCGCCTTCGAGAAATGTCTGGGAGAATTGCGCATGCGAGGCGGACAGCAGCGCGCCTCCTGAGGGCAACTTGGCGGCGAACTGCCGCTATTTTAGGCAGTTTGCGCCTGCCGTGCTCTCAACAAGCTCCTCAGAAAAGCTTTTATCGGCACAGCGCTTCCGATGATGAGAAAGCCCGCCGTTCTGGCGGCCTTGCCGATTTGCGAGCCTTCCTTGAAAGGGGCTATCGGCTTTCCGCGCCATGAAAGGTTCGGAAGAATTCCCATCACGTCGCGCGAGTTCGCGCTCCTTGGCGAATGGCTTGGAAATGACACTGCGTCGGTTCCCTCTGGTTGAAGCTTTGCCAGTTACGGTGTAGAAAGGCTGTGAGCTTGGTATATCAGATACCAGAGTTCGTTCTCCGACACTTATGGGCTCCGCCGGCCTGGATGACCGACAACGTTAATGTATTTTTCCAGGCGGACAACGATCTGGAAAGCGTAAACTACAATACCTCCGAAGCGCGTATTCGCGAGAGCGAGCAGCGATTTCGAACGACCTTCGAGAACGCCGCCGTAGGTATCGCCCATGTGGCGCCGAGCGGCCAATGGCTCCTGGTCAATAAGCGCTATTGCGAAATCGTGGGGTATACGGCCGAAGAACTGGCCCAAAAAACCTTTCAGGACATCACCCATCCCGACGACATTGCTGTCGATCTTGCTCAGCGTCAGCGGTTGCTTTCGGGGGTGATTTCCAGCTTCAGCATGGAAAAGCGCTACATCCGCAAGGATGGTTCGCCGATTTGGGTCAACCTGACGGTCGGCGGCGCCAGAGAAGCGCATGGACCGCTCGAGTACTTCATCTCCGTCGTGGAGGACATCACCAGGCGGAAGGAGGCGGAGGAAGAGCGTCGCCGTGTCGAGGCAAGACTTAGAGAAAGCGAAGCCGATCTGCAACTGGCGCAGGAAGCCGCAAATCTCGGCCGGTGGGCCTGGGATTTGCGGACGCAGGACCTCACCTGGACGGATCGCTCCAGGGTTCTCTTCGGAGTGCCCCCCGATGTACCGATGAGCTATGGGGTATTTTTGAGCGCGCTTCATCCGGAGGATCGCGAGAGGATCGACGCCGCGGTGTCGGAGGCGATCCGCCAGGGCGAGGACTATGACGTCGAGATGCGAACAATCTGGCCCGACGGCTCCTTGCATTGGATCGCATCGAGGGGCCGTGTTTATTTCGAGGGCGGCGAGCCCTCCCGTATGGTGGGCGTCGCTTTCGATGTCACGGAGCGCAAACAGGCTGAAGAGCAGATGGCTTACGCCCTCAGAGAAGTTGACCATCGCTCCAAAAATCTTCTTTCCGTGGTTCAGGCTATCGTGCGTCAGACGGCGCGAACGGAGACGCGAGAGGAATTCGTCGAGCTTTTCGCCGAGCGCATTCGAGGGCTTGCAGCGAGCCAGGACCTTCTCGTCGGAAACAAGTGGAAGGGTGTGGCGGTCCTCGATCTCATCCGCTCGCAGCTCTCTCATTTCAAGGATGCATTGGGATCGCGGGTGAGGCTTTGCGGCCCCGCGATCGAGCTCAATGCATCGGCGGCGCAGACGATCGGAATGGCCTTGCATGAGCTTGCGACCAACGCCTGCAAATATGGCGCGCTTTCGAACGACACAGGGTCTATTCTTCTGGATTGGTCGCTTGATGAGAGTGAAGAAAATCCGTCGTTTTCGATAAATTGGATCGAGTGCGATGGCCCTTCCGTGACGACGCCAAGCCGCAAAGGGTTTGGCCAGACGGTGCTTTTGCGCATGGCGGAGGACGCCCTCGACGCCAAGGTGCGGCTCGGATACGAGCCGGCGGGGCTCCGATGGACCTTGAAGTGTCCAGCCGAAAACGCTTTGAAGGCTTGAATCGGAATCGATTGAAGCCGAAAAGAATATCGATTCTAAGGTGCTGGACGCGTGCAAATGAACACGGGCTGCTCTGGCAGGCTGCTGAAACATGAAATCTTGGCTTCATCCTTCGACAGGCTCAGGATGAGGTCGAGTGTTTTCAATGAGTTGAGCCTCATGGTGAGCCTGTCGAACCATGGGCAACATCGTTTTTCAGCAGCCTATTAGGCCACTCAGGCGGATCGCGTCGGCCGGCGCCTGCCTTCGGTGAACGGATCGTTGCGCCCCGTAAACTCCTGCTCGATCTCGTCGAGGCTCCAGGGACGGAAATCATGGGCGTCGGCGCCGACATCGAGGCTGTATCCATGCGGCTCCTCATCGAGGCGGCCATGGACATGTCCGAAGAGGTGCCATGATTTGTCCCACGATCCGTGCCACTCGCGCATTGGGTAGTGGCACAGGACGATGCGATGGCCGCGTTCGTAAATTTCGCGGATGTGGCTCACGCTCGCAAACAGCGCGGCGTGATGGGCGATCGTCTCGTCGTCATGATTGCCGGCGATGAGATGGATTTGGCCGTTCAACTGGCGCAAATAGGTGTCGGCGCCGCGCGAGTTCCGGTAGCAGAAATCGCCAAGATGGTAGATTGTGTCGGCTGGTCCAACGCGCTCGTTCCAACGTGCGACAAGCGCCTCATCCATCTCTGCGGCGCTCGCGAATGGGCGCTTGCACGTGCGGATGATGTTTTCGTGCCCGAAATGGGTGTCGGATATGAAGAACACCGGCATGCCAAATCCCCTCGCAAAACCCCTCAAGGTAGATTAATAGGCAAGCCTGCGGGGCGCAATACAAGGAAAGCTGCGAGTTATGAAGGGCGCATGATTTCCTGCTCGGCTTCCTCCGCGGAAATGCCAAGCTGATCGAGGCCGTCCTCAAGATAGTCCGGCAGCAAAGGGAGGCCGAAAAGATAAGCGACGCCGTTGTTGCCGTGCTCGGACTTCGCCGTAGAGACCGCCTCGTCCAACTCGGCTGGAGCATAGGTTCCACGGCCAATCCAAGCCAATGCGATCAAGCTTGCCAGCTCATCGACATTGAGGCTCTCAAGAAATTCCTTCAGTTCCTGCCGTGTGGCGTCTTCGGGCAGGTCTTCAAGGATCGTCTCGCTGCTGGCATCGTCGCCATCGACATCGTTTTCATCATCCCACGCCTCGGTTTTAACGTCGACCTCGCGAGCCCGGAGAATAATATGAGCAACTTTATCTGTTGATATTTCCAGCATGGCATTAGCTCTACTTCTCAGCAGGAGTTTTCAAATACATCACTATTCTGTCGAAGACATCCCTGAACATCTCGGGAGTCAATCTGCCCGTACTCGTGTTGTAGCGAGAACAATGATAGCTGCTGAACAGCGTGCGGCCGCCACCCAAGTCCACGGCGCCACCATGGCTGAATTTATATTGCGACGGTTTGAGACCCAGCGCGCGCAATGTCGTCTCGAATGCAATTCGTCCCAGTGCAAGAACAACTCGCACCTTTGGCAATTCTTTGAGCGTCGCGGCGAGGAAAACGCGGCATGCCGCGATTTCATCCGGCGTCGGCTTATTTTCGGGAGGAACGCAGCGCACCGCATTCGTTATGCGGCAGCCTGTCAGCACCAGCCCGTCGTCGGGGCGTTGATCGTAAGTCCCCTGAGCGAACCCATAGGCGAGGAGCGTTTCATAGAGAAGCAGTCCCGCATGATCTCCGGTAAAAGGACGACCTGTCCGATTTGCCCCCTTGAGCCCCGGGGCAAGTCCGACAATCAACAGAGATGCGTCGCGAGAACCGAAAGATGGGACGGGAGCGTTGAACCAACCGGGCTGATTGCACCGGTTCGTTTGGCGGAAATTCACAAGTCTCGGACAGAGAATGCAATCCCGCTGCGGCTCGCTTGACGCAGTTTCATCCATCTCCATCGCAAGGGAAGGGGCAATTGACAAGGTCACGCCCCCCTTTGATCCCTACTCAGCGTCCACCTGGCTTTCACGATGAATAGCCGCGGCGCTCATACGCTCATGAATCCGTTGCTCGTGGATATGAGCCTGATATTCGCGGCCATTCTCAGCACGCTGGGTGCGACAGATCTCTTTCTGCAAATCAGCCAAATCAATGAATTGATCGGCTTGGCGGCGAAGTTCATCAGCAACCATGGGTGGTTGTGTGGTCAACGTTGAGACGACGCTAACCCTCTTGCCCTTGTGCTGAAGCGCTTCGACGAGCGTGCGGAAATCGCCGTCGCCAGAGAATAAAACGATGTGATCAAGATGATCAGCTAATTCCATAGCATCGACCGCAAGTTCAATGTCCATATTTCCCTTGATTTTGCGGCGGCCGGAAGCGTCTGTGAACTCTTTCGTGGGCTTCGTTACCATGGAATACCCATTGTAATCCAGCCAATCGATGAGTGGGCGAATTGACGAATATTCCTGTTCTTCTGCGAGGGCTGTATAATAGAGTGCTCTCAATAAAACGCCCTTATTTCTAAAAAGATTTAAGAGGCGTTTGTAATCGATATCAAAGCCTAAAGCTTTAGCTGTGGCATAAAGATTTGCCCCGTCTATGAAAAGGGCAATTCGCTCAGTTGCGTAGAAATTCATCCGGTTACCTTGGCTGCGAACTTCGGAGTTGTTGTTTCTATCTGTTTTGGCTAAAACGGCCCACAATCCCGAATCATGCCAAAAATATAGCTATGCTTTCTAGAATACCAAACCATTGCGAATGATATCAAGGTGGCATGATCATAATTGCACTCGGCTCAAATTTAAATGGTGTCTTCGGAACGCCGCATCAATCTATATGTAGAGCAATAAACCAACTGGCTGCGTCAGGTATCGAAATCAAGACCGCGTCCAGGTTGTACCGCACGCGCGCTTATGGCCGCAACCCCCAACCCGACTTTCTCAATGCTATTGTTACGGCTCACACAGCGTTGCCCGCTTACGCTCTTTTGGAAATCTTGAAGCGGATTGAGGCACAAGCGGGGCGATGTGAACCAAAAGATTTGCGGCAGTGGATGGCCAGGCCGCTTGACCTCGATATCGTGAATTATAAGGATGTCGTTTACAACTGGAAGATGCGGAGCCCGGTCGAGGGCAAGCGCGTCGTACTGCCGCACCCGCGCGCCCATGAGCGGGCCTTTGTTTTGCAGCCCCTTTCGGATGTCGCGCCCTTCTGGCATCACCCTGTTTTCGGCTTGACGGCGCCCGAATTCTTGAAACGCCCCTCTGTCCGGCAAACGGGTAAGATCCTGAGCGCGGGTGAATTTCTGCGATAAGTTTTCGTCTTGACCTTGTCATAACTTTGCCGTGAAACTCTTCACAAAAAGAGCGAGCGTTCCTTTTTTATCTATCGCTTAGACTCCGCAAGGCAGCTATGCCGAAACTGGCTCCAAAAACACAGCACGCCCGCCGCGAGCACATCCTCGACGCGGCTGAGCGCTGCTTCATCGGCAAGGGCTTTCATCACGCGACGATGGATGACATCTGCCGCGAGGCTCACGTCAGTTCCGGCGCCCTTTACACCTACTTCGTCTCAAAGGAAGCGTTGATCATAGGCTTGTGCGAGCGGGAAAAAGACCGCTTTGGCAAGGAGTTGGCAAAGATAGCCGATGCATGCGACTTCCTGCCTGCCCTTCGGCGGATGGCGGAGCATTACTGCTGTAACGAGACAATCGAGAAAGTCCGCCTTCACGTTGAGATCGGCGCGGAGGCCGGCCGGAACGCGCTTATCGGAAACACAGTGCGCGAGATCGACTTGGTTTGGACAAAGAGCCTTGTCCACATTCTCGAACAGGAGAGAGATAAAGGCCGAATAAGGCCGCAAGTCCCGATCGAGATCATCGTGCGGGCGATGGGCGCGCTTGGAGACGGGCTTTTCCTGCGCCGCAGCCTCGATCCGGACTTCGATCCAAAGTCCATTATCCCCGCGATGATGACCATGATAGAGGCGCTTCTTGCGCCTGTGCCTCTCACGAGTTCGGATGAAAAGAACAGGAAGGCCTGATTGATCATGTTTCGAAACCGGAGACAATTGCCGTTCCTTTCGGCCCTTGTTTTGGCGCTGCCGTTGATCGCCTGCCTTCCGGGCGGCGGCGCTTTCGCCGAGGAGGCCGGCAAACTCGCGCAGAAGGCGAAGCCGCCAGCCGTGACGGTGACCGAAGCGAAGAAAATATCTTTTGTGGATAATGTCCTGGTAACCGGGTCGCTGGTGCCGCGCGAGGAGGTTCTGGTCGGCCCCGAGATCGATGGATACCGGCTGACCGAGCTTCTGGCCGAGGAAGGCGACCACGTTCACAAGGGCCAGGTCCTGGCGAAGCTGTCGGGCGAGATCCTGGAGGCGCAGTTGGCCCAGAATGCCGCCTCGCTCTCGAAAACCCAGGCCGCGACCGATCAGGTCCACAACCAGATCGTGGAAAGCGAAGCGACGCTGCGCCAGGTGGAGGACGCCTTCAACCGCGTGAAGCCGTTGAAGCAATCCGGCGTGGCGAGTCAGGCGACTTTCGACGACAGGGATGCCGCGTTCCGCACAGCTCGGGCAAGGCTTGCGGCTCTGAAAGAGGGCCTGAAATTTGCCGAAGCCGAGCAGACCCTGATGCGTGCGCAGCGCCAGGAGCTTGAGATCAAGCTTGGGCGGACCGATATCCGCGCTCCGTCCGACGGCATTATCAGCCGCCGGACGGCGCGCATGGGAGCCGTCTCCTCCTCCGCGGCAGAACCGCTCTTTCGCATCATCAAGGATGCGGAGATCGAACTCGACGCCGAGGTGCCTGAATCCTATATGCCCAAGCTCAAGACTGGCCAGCGCGCTCGCGTCGAGTTCGAGGGCGTGGGAGAGCGGACAGCAACTGTCCGGCTCATCTCGCAGGAAGTGAACACGTCCAGCCGGCTTGGCCGCGTGCGCATTTTTCTGGGCGCGGCCCCGGATCTTCGCATCGGCATGTTCGCGAAGGCCATGATCGACGCCGGGGAGCGCGAGGCGGTGGGCGTGGCGTCAACCGCCGTCCTTTACCAGAACGAGAGCGCCACCGTGCTCGCTGTCGCAGGCGATAAGGTGCGGGAGCGAACCGTCAAGGCGGGACTGCTTTTCGGCGACGCCGTCGAGATCAAGGAAGGGCTCAAGGAAGGCGAAATCGTCGTCTTGCGAGCCGGTTCGCTTCTTCGGAGCGGGGATACGATTTCCCCGCAATTTGCCGACAAGCAAACCGCGGGGCGGTCTGCGACCGACGGAGTGAGCCAATGAACATTTCCGCTTGGTCGATCAGGCGGCCGATCCCTTCGCTTGTGCTTTTCCTGGTGTTGATGACGCTGGGGCTTCTCAGCTTTCGAAACCTACCCATCACGCGCTTTCCGAACATCGACATCCCGATCGTCACCGTTGACATCACACAGTCGGGCGCGGCTCCCGTGGAACTTGAAACGCAGGTAACAAAGCGCGTCGAGGACTCGGTGGCGGGCGTCACGAACGTCAAGCACATCAAGTCGTCCATCACGGACGGCGCCTCGATGACGACAATCGAGTTTCAGCTCGGCACCAACACGGACCGAGCCGTCAACGATGTGAAGGACGCGGTCTCGAAAGTTCGCCAGGAACTGCCACGGACGATCAACGAGCCGATCATCCAGCGCCTCGACATCGAGGGCCTGCCGATCGTGACATACGGCGCTTCCGCGCCATCAATGACGCTGGAAGAGCTCTCCTGGTTCATTGACGACACCGTTGCCCGCAAGCTCCAGGGCGTGCGCGGCGTCGCGCAGGTTTCGCGGGTTGGCGGCGTGAAACGCGAAATCCGCGTTTCTCTCATTCCCGAGCAACTCCTCGCCCTTGGCATTACCGCGGGCGAAGTCAATCAGCAGCTTCGCGCCACCAATACCGACCTTGCCGGCGGTCGCGGCGAAGTCGGCGGTGCGGAACAATCGATCCGCGCGCTCGCAAGCGCGAGCACCGTCGAGCGGCTGGCCTCCACCTCGATCACAATTCCGGGCGGACGCAAGGTGCGCCTCGATCAATTGGGGCAGGTGACGGAACTCGGCGCAGGAAAGGCGGACCTTCGCCAAGCTCGATGGCCGCGACGTTGTGGCCTTCACCGTGGTCCGGGCCAAAGGCGAGAGCGATTTGAGCGTGGCCCAGCGCGTTTCGGATGCCCTCCGGAAGCTCGCCGACGCAAACCCGCGCGTGACCTTCGAGAAGATCGACTCCTCGGTCGATTTCACCATCGGAAATTATAACTCGGCGATGGATACGCTGCTCGAAGGGGCGGTGCTGGCCGTTCTTGTGGTGCTGCTCTTTCTCAGGGATTTGCGAGCCACGATCATTGCGGCCATCACCCTTCCGCTCGCCATCTTCCCCACCTTCTGGGCGATGCAGGCGCTCGGCTTCTCGCTCAACATGGTGTCGCTGCTGGCGATCACGCTCGTGACCGGCATTCTCGTCGACGACGCCATCGTCGAAATCGAGAACATTGTGCGCCACATGCGCATGGGCAAATCCGCTTACCGCGCCGCGCTTGAAGCCGCCGACGAAATCGGCCTTGCGGTGATCGCCATTACCTTCACCATCGTCGCGGTGTTCGCGCCGGTGAGCTTCATGGGCGGCATCGCGGGACAATATTTCAGGCAATTCGGCCTTACCGTAGCCGCTGCCGTTCTCGTGTCGCTGCTCGTCGCGCGGCTCATCACGCCGATGATCGCGGCCTATTTTCTGCGCCCGCACAACAAGGTCGACCGCGAGGGTCTTATCATGCGCACGTACACGCGCACGATAGGCTGGACTGTCCGCCATTATTACGTGACGCTCGTCTTGGGCTTCGTGGTTTTCGCGCTGTCCATCGGAAGCGTGTTCCTGCTGCCGTCAGGCTTCTTGCCGGCCGAGGATACCGGGCGTTCCATTTTCGCCATCGAGCTGCCGCCCGGGTCGCAGCTTGGCGATACGGAAGTGATCGCCGAGAAGGCCGGAAACATCATCCGGCGCAGGCCCGAAGTGCGATCCATATTCGTCGACGGAGGCCGGATTCTGGGCGATACCGGCGGCGCGCAGGAAGTCCGGAAGTCGACGCTGACGGTTCATTATGCGCCGCGTGAAGAGCGCGACCTGACCCAGCGTCAGCTTGAGCAAATCATCAGCGCGGACCTGAAGGATATTCCCGATATCCGAACCTGGGTCGTCAAGGAAAACGGCGCGCGCGCATTCACGATCGAAGTGACCGGCACCGACAACGAAAAGGTTATCGAGACCGCGGCGCAGCTGACGAGCGAGATCCGCACCGTTCCTTATCTGGCCAACGTCGTGAATGGCGCGGCCCTCGACAGGCCCGAAATCCAGATCACGCCGCGTCCTGTCATCGCGGCCGAGCTTGGCGTCTCGACGGAAAGCCTGTCGGATGTGATCCGCATCGCGACGCTCGGCGATATCGACGCCAACCTCGCCAAGTTCAATGCGCCGGACCGGCAGGTGCCGATCCGCGTCGAACTCGATGAACAGGCTCGCTCCAGTCTTCAAACCTTGCAAATTCTGAAAGTGAAGACGGGCCGCGGCGACGCCGTCCCTCTTATCACGGTTGCCGATGTCAAAATGGGCAAAGGCCCTCATCCATCGCGCGCTACGACCGGCTTCGGCGCGTCGCCATCGGCGCGGATCTGGTCGGCACGGATGCGCTCGGCCAGGCGCTGAGCGCCGTGTACGCGCTTCCGGCGGCTAAGAACCTGCCTCCCGGCGTTGTCCTTCGCGAATCGGGTGACGTGGAGGTGATGACCGAAACCTTCCAGGGGTTCGGATACGCGATGGGCGCTGGCGTGATGATGGTCTATAGCGTGCTCGTGGTCCTGTTCGGGAGCTTTCTGCAGCCCATCACGATCCTGCTTTCGCTGCCGCTCTCGATCGGGGGCGCGATTTTCGCGCTTCTCCTCACGGACCGGCCCATCAGCCTTCCGGTTTTCATTGGCTTCCTGATGCTCATGGGCATCGTGACCAAGAACGCCATCATGCTTGTGGATTTCGCGATCGTCGAGCTCAGGCAAGGCGTTCCCCGGCGGACGGCAATCATCGAGGCTGGGCGCAAGCGGGCGCGCCCCATCGTCATGACGACCATCGCCATGATCGGCGGCATGTTTCCGAGCGCTCTCGCGCTGGGGGACGGCGGAGAGTTCCGCTCGCCCATGGCGATCGCGGTGATCGGAGGGCTGCTGGTATCGACGCTTCTTTCGCTCCTGTTCGTGCCGGCCTTCTTCATGGTTATGGACGATATCGGGCGCGTCTTCCATTGGATGCTCGGCCAATTCGTCGGACCACGCGACGAGGTGGCTCATGGGACGGCCCCGGCACCTCAAGCCGCCGCATCGGCGCCGGCTAAATAGCGGGCACCACCTTGCCTTTTAACTGAAGGTCGGGTTCGCTCCGCGTTTTCCACTGCATTTGCGGTCCCGCTTCCGGTCAACGGTCTTGCTTTTCTTTTGTTTTGCCCCCACTCGTCCGAGCTTACGCTAGTTTTGAGGTGCTCCATGATTATTCCAGTCATTCTTGCCGGGGGATCGGGATCAAGACTTTGGCCACTGTCGCGGGCAAAGCACCCGAAGCAATTTCATCCGCTGGTCAGCGCCGAGCCGCTTCTTGTCGACGCGGCGCGCCGGGTGCCTTCCGCGAAGCCCTATGCGCCACCTTTCATCATTACCAATGAGGAGAACCGGTTCGGTGTGGCGGCCGCTTTCAAGAATGCGAAGCTCGCCCATCAAGGCATCGTGCTGGAGCCGGCAGGCCGCTCCACCGCGCCCGCCGCTGCCGTCGCTGCGCAGTTGGCGATTGAGAAGGCCGGTCCGGACGCTGTTCTGCTCATCATGCCGTCCGATCATCACATCGAAAATCCGCGCGCCTTTCTCGACGCCGTCGAAGCCGGATACGTGGCCGCGAAAAACGGTCTGTTCGTTACCTTCGGCGTGAAGCCCGACAAGCCGGAAACCGGCTTCGGCTATGTGAAGACGGGGGCGGCCGCCGGCTTCGAGCACGTGTTGAAAGTGGACCGTTTCGTGGAGAAGCCCGACAAGGAAACCGCCAAGCGCTTTTGCGCGGAGCCGGGTTATTTCTGGAATGCCGGCATCTTTCTTTTTGGCGCGAAAGCCTATCTCGACGAACTCTCCAAATTCGAGCCGACCATGGTTCAGTGTTGCGTGGACGCGGTCAAGAACGCGACCATCGATTTCGACTTCATCCGCCTTGCCGACAGCTTCCGCCACTGCCCCGCCGATTCCATCGATTATGCCGTGATGGAAAAGACGGACAAGGCTGCGCTCGTGGCCCTTGATGCCGGCTGGAGCGATGTTGGAACGTGGGATGCTCTCTTCGATGCCGCCGAGAAGGATGGAGAGGACAATGCCGTCCGCGGCGACGTGCTGCTTCGGAATGCGAGCCGGTGCTACGTGCGCGCGGAAAGCGGCATGGTCGCCCTTGCCGGCGTCGAGGACATCATCGTGGTGTCGACGAAAGACGCAACGCTTGTCGCCAAACGCGGAGAAAGCGGCGCTGTCAAAGAGGTTGTGCAGCAGCTTGCCGCCAGGGGCCGGAACGAGGTCGAGCATCACCTGACCGTTCACCGGCCCTGGGGAAGCTATGAAACGCTTCATTTGAGCGAGCGCTACCAGGTGAAGCAGATCGTTGTGGAGCCCGGCGGCAGCCTGTCGCTGCAGCGTCACCACCACAGAGCCGAGCATTGGATCGTCGTGAAGGGCACGGCCCGCGTGACCATCGACGGCGATGTCAAGCTGCTCAGCGAAAACCAGTCGATCTACGTTCCGCTTGGCGCTGTCCACCGGCTGGAGAATCCGGGGCTTATTCCCTTGTGTCTCATCGAGGTGCAGTCGGGGCCGTATCTCGGCGAGGATGACATCGTGCGTCTCGAAGACGTCTACGCCCGGATTTGACGGTGTCCGGCGGCGATTTATGTCCTGGCCGGGCTTGACCCGGCCATCCAGTTCTAAAATTCAAAAAGATGGGGTTGTCCTGGATGGCCGCCCATGTCCTCGGACTTGATCCGGGGATCGGAGGGCGGCCATGACAATAAGGCGATTCCGAATAGTTTCGGCGCGCTTCAGGAAGCGCAAAGCATCATCCCTAAAGTGCCGCTAACCATTAGATGCAATTCAATTTGGAGCCAAATTCGAATTAAAGCGCTTTTAATAGCTCGGGCCCTAACGTGCAGGGAGACGCCGCTTCCGGGCGTCTGCGTTGGAGGAGTGTTATGCGTAGAAAACTTGAAAGGTTTCTACAAGACGAGTTAGGGGCCGCAGCTATAGAGCTCGGCCTGATCGCAGCCGGCTTCTGTGTGGCCCTCATTACGCTGGCAGGTCAGATGAACGAAGAGGTTAAGATCGTTTTTGAACGCGTGCGCGACTATCTGCGCGCGTTCAATCTCCATGCGATGGGCTGAAAGCTTCCGCTAACGATCTGGTTCGCCACTTATGGATTCATCCCTGACCGCGACGGCGGCGGCGGCCCTACCTGTTATTCTGGTATGGGCCGCCGCGGTCGATATCCTCACCCGGGCAATCCCTAATACCGTCGTTTTGCTCCTTGCCGCTTGTTTCGCCCTGTTTGCCGTAGCGGCCGGGATGCCGCTCGCCCAGGTCGCGGCCCACGCCGCGTGCGCCAGCGCGGTTTTGCTTTTTGGATTTCTGCTTTTTTCCCTGTCCGTGGTTGGAGGCGGGGACGCAAAGCTTCTCGCTGCGGCATCGCTCTGGTTCGGGTTCGAGACCCTTCTTCCATTCCTGGCCGCAACCGCGTTAGCGGGCGGCGTTCTTTCGCTTGCCTATCTGGCGTTCAGCGCCGTGAGAGTTGGACTCGGCCAGGATGTTTCGATTGCACGCACAGTCCCCTACGGCGCGGCGATTGCAGCAGGCGGACTGGCGGTGGTTCCGGACTGGCTCGCCTTGCTTTGAGCGGCTTGCAGCCTTTGCCTCGCTGCGCGCTTGAACCCCAATAGCCGCCGAAGGCCGAGCCTCCTTCGCGGCCAATAACGGAAACGCACCCCCAAACTTGCTTCGCGCGGGCGAAAACTCTTCCCTTCGCCATTTTTCGATCTTAGATCGCGCGTAGACGCAACGCTCGCTATAAGAGTGGATTGCTTTGACTTCCCCTAGAGCAGCCTGGGTCCATTCGGACGCGGAGAAGCTGCTCGAGTGCTTTAGAATCGATCAACTTTCCGCCATTAATCGGTTCCGATGGCGGGTTGACCTAACAGGCTGGATTGATGACCGTTTCGTACCAGGACGTTGTAGAGGACATTTCTGAGCATCTTGCCGAAAAGGGCGAGAATGCGGTTGAAATCCGCGTCGCGCGCAGTGTCGACCTTCAGAAAGACCTGTCAGCGTTCGTTACGGCCGCGCAGGCCGCTTGGCTGGAAGCCACAGGCTGGAAAGCGAAGCCTGGCAACCATGCGCTTCTTCCCGGCGAAAACGGCTTGGCAGGCGTGATCCTGGCTTTGAGCGACGATGAGCCGTCTCCCGCCACGGCCCTTCAGCTTGGGGCGCTCGCGGCGGCCCTCCCCGAAGGAACGTACGCGCTGAGCGATTTTCCCGGCGATGCCGACGATGCTGTCCTGGCATGGCTGATGGGCGCCTACGCATTTCGCCGCTACATGACGTCCGAGCCGAAGAAAGTTCGCAAGCTTGTCCTGCCGAAGGGCGTCGACCGGAGCGCGGCCGTCGCAAAAGCGCAGGCGATCTGGTTCGCGCGGGAGCTCATCAATCTGCCTGCCAACGATCTTGGGCCATCCGATCTCGCCGCCGCGCTTTCAAGCCTTGGCCGCGCGCACAAAGCAGAGGTCACCCTCATTAAGGGCGATGCGCTTCTCGATAAGAACTTCCCTCTTTTGCATGCGGTAGGACGCGCCAGCACGCGGGAGCCTTGCCTCGCGAGCCTCGTCTGGGGCGACAAGAAGCACCCCAAGGTGACCCTTGTCGGCAAGGGGATTTGCTTCGATTCCGGCGGCCTCGACATCAAGCCGTCGCAGTCCATGGTTCTGATGAAGAAGGACATGGCCGGCGCCGCCACCGCGATGGCGCTCGGGGCCATGATCATGGCGGCGAAGCTGCCAGTTCGCTTGCGTATTGTCGTGGCGGCGGCGGAGAACGCGATCTCGGGAAGTGCTTTCCGCCCAGGCGACATCATCAAGAGCCGCGCGGGCCTGACCGTCGAGATTGGAAATACGGACGCGGAAGGCCGTCTTGTGCTCGCCGATGCGCTCGCTTTCGCCGACGAGGAATCCCCCGACCTCCTGATCGATATCGCCACGCTGACGGGCGCCGCCCGGGTCGCGCTGGGGCCAGACCTTGTGCCGTTCTACACAGATGACGACGCGCTGGCGGCGAGCTTGTGCGCGGCGGGCTCGCATGTGGGCGACCCGGTTTGGCGGCTGCCCTTCTGGAAGCCTTACGACAAGGATCTCAAAAGCAGGGTCGCGGACGTCAATCACATATCCAATAGCTCGTTTGCAGGCTCGATCACGGCGGCCCTGTTCCTGAAGAAATTCGTCAAGAACGCCAGCCGCTACGCCCATCTCGATATTTTCGGCTGGGTTAACTGCAGCGCTCCCGGAAAGCCCGTGGGCGGCGAGCCGCAAGGAGCGCGGGCTTTGTTCGAGATTATTCGCAATGAATTCGGAAGGCAGGCCGCATGACAGAGCTTGATCCGCGCATCTTTGCCTACCGCGAAGACCTCGCCGCCGCTTCGCTCAGAGATCGGGTCCGGGCGCCGCGCTATTCCGAGGGTGAAGTCCGGCAGGTTGCCGCCTCTTCCGCCCTGATCCGCGTCGCGCCGAAGTTCGACGCCCCGTTTGCAACGGAGGCGCTGTCCGGTGAACTCGTGACCGTTTACGATATCCGCGACGGATGGGCGTGGGTGCAACTTCGCGAGGACGGGTATGTCGGCTACACAACGCTCGATTGCCTGTCGGCGGTTGTCGAGGAGAATACGCACCGCGTGAGCGCCCGGCTGACATATCTCTATCCCGCGCCCGACATCAAGCGGCCGCCCATCACGAAGCTCAGCTTCTCCTCCACCGTCGCGCCGATCAGGAAGCTGGATGGCCGTTTTTTCGAGCTTTCGCGCGGCGGCTTCATTTTCGCTGACCATCTCGTCGGCATCCGTGAGCGCGCCAGAGACTTCGTGCGCGTGGCGGAGCGGATGGTCGGCGTTCCCTACCTTTGGGGCGGGAAAACAACGCTTGGCATCGACTGCTCCGGTCTCGTCCAAATCTCGCTCCAGGCGGCAGGCGTCCCCTTTCCTCGCGACACCGATATGCAGATGGGCAGCGCCGGAGAACCCATCGATCCATCCAATCTCGATGCCATCCAGAGGGGCGATCTGTTGTTCTGGCAGGGTCATGTGGCCATCGCGCAGTCTCCCGACTGGATGATCCACGCCAGCGGCCATAATATGGAGGTCGTGGTCGAGCAAATCCGGCGCGCGGTGGAGCGCACGGCGGAAAGCCACGGGCCGTTGCTCGCCATCCTCAGGCCGCAGCTGGAGGCCAGGGCGGAGCCTGCTCAGGCCCCTGTTGCTCCGCAAAGTCCCCCGGCAGACAAGGCTGTATCGTTGAAGCTCGTGCACGCGATCCATGCTGCGAAGGAGGCACGCGCAGAAACTCAGGCCCAGGCGGGCGCGCCCGCCAGACCCGAACAAGCCGCCCCCGCCGCCAAACAGGAAAACCAGACACCGGGAGCGCCAAAGCAGGCGGTTGTGCCGAAGCCGGCGAATACGGACGCCGCGGCCGCCCCTCCAGCATCGGCGCCTCAGGCGAAGAACGCTCCCGCAGCCGACAAGCCTACCGGGCAATCACCAGCGCCTCGGGACACGCAGGGCAGATAAATCTCCCTCCCGAGGATGAGACCGGCGATGTTTGCGTCTCGCCTGGTAAGGTCATTTACCGTCCTTCAATCTATAGGCGCTACTGCTATCCGTTTCCGCCGATATGCTTTTCATTTATCGACTGTTTGTCCTATTTTAAAAGCAGCCCCGCAATCCAGCCGCGCTTGTAGTTTCGGCCGCGTCGCGCCATGATGTCACCTCCTCACCAAGATTAAGGACACCGCCGACAATGGAGCAGACCCCCCAGGCCTTGATTCGTCAGCAATGTCTGATCAATGGTCAATGGCAGGGCGAGCCCGCAACACCCGTCACCAACCCGGCAACGGGAGGCATCATCGCCCGCGTTCCGAACCTCGGCGCGGCGGAGACGCGTATTGCCATTGATGCCGCCTCCCGCGCATTCCCGACGTGGAGTGGCCTCCTTGCGAAGGAACGCGCGGCAATCCTGCGGCGGTGGTATGAGCTGCAACTCGCCCACGCCGACGACATAGCGCAGATCATGACGGCTGAGCAGGGGAAGCCGATCGCGGAGTCACGCGGCGAGGTCTCCTACGGCGCGTCTTTCGTTGAGTTCTTCGCCGAAGAGGCGAAGCGCATCTATGGCGAGACAATCCCGACGCACAGAAAGGGTGGGCGCATCATCGTCCACAAGCTGCCCGTGGGTGTCGTGGGCGCGATCACGCCGTGGAATTTTCCTTTCGCGATGATCACGCGCAAGGTTGCCCCGGCGCTGGCGGTCGGCTGTACAGTCGTTGTAAAGCCCGCGCCTGATACGCCGCTGACGGCGCTTGCCTTGGGCGATCTCGCGCTTCGGGCTGGTTTTCCCGCCGGTGTCCTGAACATCGTGACCGGCGATGCGGAGGCCATCGGAAAAGAGCTGACATCGAACCCGCTTGTGCGCGCCATCACGTTTACCGGCTCAACGCGGGTCGGAAAGCTCTTGATGCAGCAGAGCGCCGCGACCGTGAAGAAGGTTTCGCTGGAGCTTGGCGGCAACGCGCCTTTCATCGTGTTCGATGATGCCGATCTCGACATGGCCATCGAAGGCGCAATCGCATCCAAGTTCCGCAACATGGGCCAGACCTGCGTTTGCGCCAATCGAATCCTGGTCCAGGACGGTGTTTACGAGGCTTTCGCGCAGAAGCTGGCCGACCGCGTTTCGAAGATGAAGGTCGGGCCGGGCTCTGACGAAGGCGTCATGCAAGGGCCGCTCATCAACGAAGCCGGCCTCTTGAAGGTTGAAGCCCATGTCGCGGATGCGCTCGCGAAAGGCGCGAAGATTATCGTCGGCGGGAAGCGCCATGCGCTCGGCCGCACCTTCTTCGAGCCAACGGTTCTGATCGATGTGAATGCCGACATGCGGCTTGCGACTGAGGAGACTTTCGGGCCGGTCGCGCCGCTCTTTCGCTTCAAGCACGAGGAGGAAGCCATCCGCTTTGCGAACGCTACTCCGTATGGCCTCGCCGCCTATTTCTATTCGCGCGATGTTGCGCGCGTGTTCCGCGTGACTGAGATGCTCGAATTTGGCATTGTCGGCGTGAATGACGGTATTATCTCGACCGAGGTTGCGCCTTTCGGCGGCGTGAAGGAATCCGGGCTGGGGCGCGAAGGCTCAAGGCACGGGGTCGAGGAGTTTCTCGAAATGAAATACATGTTCCTAGGGGGACTTTCGGATTGACGCAAGAAACGCAGAATTATAAGCGCCAGGCTGCAGCGCAAGCACTTCAACTCGTTGAAGCGGACATGGTTCTCGGCCTTGGCTCCGGCTCAACCGCGCTTGCGTTTGTTGAGCTTCTGGCCGAGCGCATCAAGGAGGAAAACCTCCTGATTACCTGCATCGCGACTTCGGAGCAGACGCGCCAATTCGCGGAGCAGCGCGGGATCAAGATCGCCGACTTCAGCACGATCTCAGATCTGGACCTCACGGTGGATGGCGCGGACGAAATCGATCATCAGCTGAATTTGCTCAAAGGCGGCGGCGGCGCGCTCCTGCGAGAGAAAATTGTCGCCATGGCGTCCGACCATGTCTGCATCATTGCGGACAACTCGAAGCTGGTCCGTCAGCTTGGCGCGTTTCCGTTGCCGGTCGAGATCGCGGATTTCGGCCTCGCGGCCACGATCGCCATGATCGAAACGGCAGCCGAGGACGCGGGCTGCAAAGGCGAGATCAAGCTTCGCCGCACCGGCTCTGGCGACCTATATCGCACCGATGGCGGGCATCTGATCGCCGATTGCGCGTTTGGCGCGATACCGGATGTGGAAACCTTGGCGGATTTGCTCGATATCGTTCCGGGAGTCATGGAACATGGGCTCTTCCTCGGCATAGCCGATGACGTGTTCCTCGCCGGTCCCGAGGGCGCGAAGCATCTCCAGGCTGAGCGCGACGATGACGACGACGAAGACTAGATGAGGGTCGCTGCCCGCTGAGTGCGACCGCCACACGGGAGCGACGGCATGCGCTTAAAAATCGTCATTTCCAGTCTGCTGGTTGCCCTTGCCGTAGGTGCGGCGGGGGCAGGTCTGGCGCAAGACAAGCCACCCCAGGAGCAAGTTGCCGTCGATCCTCAGGCGAAGCGGCTCGCGCAAAGTCTGATCGAAGAGGCCCTTGGGCTCAGCCACGCCGGCGAGATCTTCGATGATTTGAGGCGCACTCTTCGCGATGTCTATATTCCGGTTATGCGCGGGCTCGTGCAGGGGGATTACCCCGGAGCGCCCGAGGCCGATGTGGCAACCGCATCGGCGCTCGCGAAGGTGCTCACCTTTATGGACTATCTGCGAAAGGCGGCCGACGAATTCGACGTGGCTCTTTCCGAGTACCGCGCCGCCATGCTTTCGGACTTCTCGGAGCAGACGGCGAAGGCTGCAAATGCATCCGAGCTTGCGGATGCGCGTCGCCTCTTCGATCTGCCGGCTACGCGCAAGACGCTGGATGCGTCCTACGCGATGTCCAAGCTCGTGACCGGCTTTTCGTATGAGGACAGCAAGACGTTCTCAGAGTTCTCCGCCTGGGCCAGGAACCTGAACCTTGATATTACCCAGGTCATGCCGGGCAATAATACTAACGGCTCGAAGCCTGTTCCCTCCGGCCGAAAGGTCATGAAAGCGCAGGCCTTTATGAACGACCTCATGCGGATGTCTCATCTGGATGAAATGGTCGCCGATGCGGAGGGATTCGCGCGGGATGTCTTCGCCGAAACCATCCCGGCGTCGCCGGAGGAGCGGGAGAAGCTGCGCCGCGACATCGCGCAGTATGCGTTCATGTACAACTTGCAGAAGGCGGTGGTGATAGGCGTTGCGCCTTCGGTCGTCGCTGCATCCCTGACCGACGAGCAGCTTGAAACGCTGACCGGATACTTGCACTCGCCTGCCTTCGCGAAAGCGTTCGATCTGCTTCGCGACGCGGTGAAGTCGGCGACGGCTTACACAAAAGAGGACATTCTCGAAGCGCAGAAGTCGATCAAGGAACTCGACGAGAAATCCAACCTCCGAAGCCCGGAGGAGCGTGAAAAGGCCAAGGCGGAATGGTCGGCCCTGTTCGACAAATGGGCCGAAAAGCTTAAAGAGAAAATCACTCCCGAGACGCGCCAGGGTCTTGAGCAGTCGATGGAGGAATTACAGCTGCGTGACGCGCCGATGTAGGCTGCGGCGGAGCAGGTTCGTGACAGCGACAGCTGTGCTCTGATCTGTTGCACGTTCAGGGAGCATCTCGCGGTTGTCGCTAAGCAAAGTCACCGGATGCCCCTTCGCTTATGACCTCCCATTAAATAGAACTAAATGCTGGAATTTTCTCATTAACTGGGACGAGCAAAAGTCCGTTAAATATGTTTAGACTTCGCAAAATTAACGTTTAAGGGCTGCCGGAACAGCTGCGGCGCAGGCGGCGGCGAGGGTGTTTCGTTCGATGATTTCCTTGTGTTATCAATAGGTTGAGCGGGCTGGAGCCCTCGTTAACCTCCCGTAAAAGCGAATTCGGTGAGGATCTAAAGGAAGAAGGATTGGGACGAAAACGTCAGGGACAAGTGGAATGCAGATGTCGCCATTCGCAATTTCATACAAAAAAGCATCCAAGCGCCCGCGTCCGATCAAAGCAATTTTCCGATAAAGCTGCTGGTGAAGGTCTTTTAGACAGCACTGCAAAGGCAGGGGCCACATCGCTATTCCCTCCGCGGCATTGCGAATATATGTTCCACCGGCAGGCAATCGCCAGCCGCCTTCACCCGTCAGCCTCTGGTCGTGTTCACGACAGGCCCTTCTAAGGAAACCATGCCGAAATTCGATTACGACCTTTTTGTCATCGGCGGAGGCTCAGGCGGCGTCCGTTCCGCGCGGCTTGCGGCAGGCCTTGGCGTCCGCACGGCCATCGCCGAGGAATACCGCTTCGGCGGCACCTGCGTGGTTCGCGGCTGCGTGCCGAAGAAGCTGTTCGTCTATGCGAGCGAGTTCGGCCACGCCATCGACGATGCACGCGCCTATGGATGGACCGTGGGCGAAAAACGCTTCGACTGGAAAACGCTGGTCGCCAACAAGGACGCGGAGATCGCGCGCATCAGCAAGGTCTATAGCAATGGCGTCGAGGCCGCGGGCGGGACCGTCATTCAGAGCCGCGCGGAAGTCGTGGACCCGCACACGATCAAAATCGTCAGCGAAGGCCGCACCGTCACAGCCGAGCGCATCCTGATCGCGACGGGCGGACATCCGTTCATCCCCGAGATCCCCGGCAAGGACCTCGCCATCACGTCCAACGAGGCGTTCCATCTGGAGGAACTTCCGAAGAAGATCGTGATTGTCGGCGCGGGCTATATCGCGATCGAGTTTGCAGGCATTTTTCACGGACTTGGCGTCGAGGTCGAGGTTCTCTATCGCGGGGGCGAAATTCTTCGCGGTTTCGATCACGATCTCCGGGAGCGGCTTACGGACATTATGCGGGGGCAGGGCGTCGCGATCACCTGCAACACGGAGCCGGTCGCCATTGAGAAGACGCGCGGCGGTCTGATGGCGATCACGAACCGTGACGGGCGCATCGCCTGCGATGCCATCATGTTCGCGACAGGCCGCCGCCCGAACACGGTTGGTCTCGGTCTGCAGAAGCTTGACGTCAAATGCGGCTGGAACGGCCGCATCATGGTGAACGACCTTTATCAAAGCTCGGTGCCGAGCATTTACGCCGTCGGCGACGTCACCGACCGCGTGAACCTGACGCCGGTCGCCCTCCGCGACGGCATCGCGTTCATCGAGGGTGTCTACAAGAACAACCCGAACCCCGTCGATCTCGCCTATCTGCCGACCGCGGTGTTCTCGCAGCCCGAAATCGGCACCGTCGGCTACACCGAAGAAAGCGCGCGCGAGATGTTCCGGACTGTGGACATCTACAAGACGAGCTTCCGGCCGCTGAAAAACACGTTGAGCGGGCGTCCCGAGCGGGTGCTGATGAAGCTTGTTGTCGACGCGGAAACGGACAAGGTCATCGGCGCGCATATTTTAGGGCCGGACGCCGCCGAGATCATCCAGGCGCTTGCCATCGCGGTGAAGATCGGCGTGCGCAAAGCCGATTTCGACTCGACCATCGCGCTCCATCCAACGCTCGCCGAGGAGCTTGTCACCATGCGGGAGAAGTGGTCCCCGCCTGCGGTCTAGGCAGGTTTCCCGACGATCCAACGGATCGCCACCGCCGTCATCCCGGAAAGGCGAAGCCTTATCCGGGATCGTAACAGATTGAAGCTCCGACATTTTTACGATCCCGGCTCGCGCTTCGCTTGACCGGGATGACGAAGCGCGGAGCTACGTGGCCCCCGTCTTTAGCCCGGCTGGGGAAACCAATCGGATATAGTGCTTCACAGCCTTCCAGCCGGCGGGGAACTTCTTTTTTGCCTCCTCATCAGACAGGCTTGGAGCGATGATCACATCCTCGCCCGGTTTCCAGTTCGCTGGTGTCGTCACCTCATGCTGGTCAGCCAACTGCAACGCATCGATCAGGCGCAGAACCTCTGCAAAATTGCGCCCTGTCTCCATCGGGTAGATAAGAATCGAGCGGATTTTCTTGGCAGGGTCGATCACAAAGACGCTGCGAACCGTCCGGTTTTCCTCCGCGATCCGCAAGTCTGACCACTCTCCCGCGCCCGCTGGAAGCATCCCATAAAGTTTCGCGATTTTAAGACGCCAATCCCCGGCGAGAGGGAAATTCAGGGTATGTCCGGTGACATCCTTGATGTCCTGCCGCCATTGAATGTGGTCGGACACGGGATCGACGCTAAGCCCCATGACCTTGAGATTGCGCCGGTCGAACTCGCTCTTGAGGCCGGCGACTGCCCCGAGTTCAGTTGTGCAAACCGGCGTGAAATTCTTGGGATGCGAAAACAAAATACCCCAGGAATCTCCGAGCCACTCATGAAAGTGGATGCGGCCATCCGTCGTTTGCGCGACAAAATCCGGCGCAGTATCGCCCAATTGTAACGCCATCCCTACCTCCAGATTTGGAACTGTTTCCGCCGAAGTCTTCTGCGCACGATCGAGAAAGGCCGACTCCCGGCGATCGAGCTTCAAGTGGATGAAGCCGCCTGCCGCCCCGCTCTCTTTGTCCCTGCTGGCATAGAGATCGACCGAGAGAAGACCAAGGGATGTCCCATACCGCAGTTCTTCTTCCGAGCAGCCGCAACAACGTGGCGGACCGCCTTTTTTCCAAATTCGACTGAATGAACAGCTCCCCTATCCCAAGCTCTTTCGCGCGAGAAAGCGCACTCCACACCAGGGCTCTGCTTAGACCTAGGCCATGCCAAGGGCGTTCGACGATGACTGCAAGCTCGGCCTCTTTTCCCCAACGTGGATCCAGCGATCGCAGTTCAGCCGACGCCCTCAATATCCCGATCAAAGAAAACGCTAAGAATTAGAGTGTTCTCAAAATTGATGCTTTCCACATAACGCTCGAAAAAGCCGTCCTCCAAAGAGGAGCTGCCGAAACGTTCCAGCCTATCCGGCCCGTGCAACCGGAGAAGATGGGCCAGAAACATCTCCCTGTCCTCGCACGCAACGCAAGTAAGCTCAGGGCCAGCTTTGTTTTCCTTAGGAGCAAACGCTTTCGTCAAGACCGAACGCAATGCTTAAGTCTTCAGTTTCCTGGCCAGAGCCTCTCTTCTAAGGCTCACATCTTGAAAGACTTTTTCTTGTATTCTCATCTAAGTATCTTTCGTGGTGCTACATGTGGGGTCGATACAAGCTTGGGAGCGTTCCGGAAAAATCCCTTCGGCCGTCCCTTGCCGCTGCGAATGTCATGAGATGTGAAGCCGCCGCGCCCATGCTCAGATACCCCAGGCGATTGGGATGCAGCTTGTCACCAGGTCCACCTACCGCGGTATTGAAAACCATTTCAGGGCGGAGCTCCCCCGAGGCGGGATCCGCCGTCGCGCTATCAAAGTCGATAACCAAGTCGAAGAGACCCGATGACCTCAGGTATGTGTTGAAGGCGCGCCGCCGGCTTTCATGCTCAGCCGATCCGTAGGCCGCATCGGGATTGCCGCGCGCCGAGGTGACCGTGGCGCCGATGACTTTCACCCCGGAGATCCGCGATCTGATCAGGTCCACGGCCTCTCTCACCCTGGATGTCACGGTATCGATCGAGAGGAAGTTGTGGCTGCTCAGGTCGTTGGTTCCCTCCAGCCAGATCACGGCCGAAACATGCGACAGGCTAAGAACGTCACGATTGAGCCTTTCTACTGCCGGCGGGCCTCCGGGAAACGGCTTCGCTGGTGAATAATCAAGGGGGCCGCTAATTTGATTTCCCGCAATGCCTGCGTTGACGACAGCAAACCGGTCGCCGTAGCGCCTGTGAAGGTGCCGGGACAGAACATCGCTCCAGCGGTCTTCGGCGTTCGGGGTTGCTCCATCGCCATCGGTAATCGAATCCCCGAAGGCCACGATTGCCGTCGCCTCTTGCGGCATCTTCATGTCCAGCGTATCGACGAAGAACCAAGAGGTTACGCTGAAGGGAAAGGCCGCTTCTTCTTCATGTGCCCCTTTGGAACCCGCGCCGGGGGCCGTCACATAAGACGTGGTCAGAGCTTTCGCATGCCAGGTCATCGGGCCACTGGGACCGTCGATGTGAAAGCTGACAGCAAGTTTCTGACCGCGAAGAAAAGCACCGTGTTCGGCAACGTAATCCAACGCAACGGATCGCTCCAAACGGTGTCGCCGGGCATCACCGTGACCCTTTCAACCCCATGGAACTGAACGCGTTTGTTTGTGTCCGCTACAATTTCGGAGCTCATGGATTGGCGGCCGATAAAGACGCCATCGAAGGTGATGGGCCGCGTTCCGAAAGCATTCGAGAAGCGCAGCCGGGTCTCTGTTCCCCAAAGGTCGGGGCGGATAATCATGCGAAAACTCTGGTCGCGCGCGCCTTCACTGGGATCGGGAAAGACGAGGTGCAGATCGGGCTGCGCAACGGCATAGCCGCATGGATAGGGGCCTTGGCTCGAGGCTGCCCAGCTCGTGACCCAATGACCAGGGGCAGCCTTTTGACCTGGTCCCGTGCTCTTTCCATGTCCGGGAGATGACGCGAAAGCGTCCGCGAGGTTGAGTTCTGTGAAGCTGACGACGCTCAGGCAAAATAAAGCTAGTGCCGCCGGAAGTGTTCGCCACCGAAAATAGGGCTTGAAGTATCGCTGGTTGCGAATGGCGCTAACATGACGGTGACCATACATTGCCCGCAACCTCCATGAAGAGTCTTATCTGTAGTTTGATCCTCACAGCTGTGTTCGGAATGCGCTGTTCCGTGCGGAACATGGTTACTTGATCAAAATCAATTTCGCCCCTTAAGGCGTCATCTAAACGGATGACACTCACGAACTATTTACCTAATGTCCGGGGTGAGTATGGCGCTAGCGAAGCCGTGCTTCTTACGCCCCTGGAGGTGGGTGCTCGCCAGCGCTACGGCTGTTGGCAAGACTTGCGATATCGCGTACTCGTTGAGCCGCCGTGGCTTAGCTCCTTACGGATACGACGCGACGCGGTGCGTGCCTTCGGTGTCCGCCAGATACCGATCGTGGGCCTTGCGCCGACTTGATCTTTTCAAGCACGGCGGCATCCTTCGCCTCGTCCTTCACAGCGGCTGCATAGGTTTTGCGAGCGTAAGCCTCGCGCTCCAGTGCTATCTCCGGCAGCGCGCTGAAGGCCTTCATCACCCGCGCTTTGACAGGTTCCCGCGACGAGCGCCCGTGCGAGCGCGAAGATCCGCAGCGCTGCGGCCGTCGAAATCGACGGCCTGCATAACTGCCTGCCGGTCACCATGGTCTTAGTGCGCCGAGAAGTGCGAAGCGGTTTTCCCACAAAGACGCACGACAAACAGAAAACTTAGAGCCCGCTTTTGAGTCCATCAAAAGCGGAGACGCTCTATCACGGACGCAACTCGATGACGTTATCGGCGCGTTTGCGTTGGCTTGGCGCCGGGTTACCGCCGTCAAGGACCTCCTCAAGCGCCTCATATTCCCTTCGAAGGCAGGCGCAGATGCTCAAATGGCGATTGACATCGTAGAGCCATGACCCTGTCTGACCTCGCGCTATTTCAGAGCGCCTGGCCGCCTTGAGTTTTGCGATGATCGACAAGCGTCCCTTTATGCTCGTATCGCTCGCCTCCAAATCACCAATCCCGAGAAGGTAAATCAACCCTTTGCAGCGCTTCTCGGCCGCTACTGCCCAAGCTTCGTCGCTAATGCCCACAAGTGCCTCCTGCACCCAAAATCAAACTCATTGGCTGATAGGAGAATGCGCTTTAAGTTTTAGTAAATTCAGCTGGCCAGTATCGGAGTGCGCGCAGGCTTCCTCGGCCAAATAGGCACGCAGAGCAAATTTTGCCTTGAACCGCGGTCTAATTTCACGAGAATCCCGGCCAACCGCGGAGTATGCATGTTCGAAGTCATTCGGGACGCCCTCATCTGGATCATGAGCTGGGTCTTGGACCGGCGTCCTCACGGCGAAGAGGCATTCCGTCTCCTGTTCCTGATCGCATTCAGCGTCCTGGCGACATGGCTGACCATTTATTGGAAGAACCTCGCCTACCGCTCATCCAAGATCCGGCGCAGGCTGATGCCGGACGAGCGCTATGCGGGACGCTACCTTCAGGCGCTGTGGCGCAATGGCGAGTTGCGCTACTCCTTCGTCAACATCTTCTACAATGCGAAGCGGCGCCGGTATGAGGTTGCTGGACGCACCTATAGTCCCGAAGGGAAGGAATTGACGGATTTCAAATCGCATTACGTCGTTTTCCCGTCCGAGAAGGACACGAATATCGAGTTCATCTGGCACGCGGGAAATTCATCGCAAGGCTACACCCGGATGACGCTCGAGGATTCCGACGAGGACTACATCCAGGGCGATGGCCTCGTCATCTCATTCGATGCGTGGCCCAGAGCCTATCCGGTGCGCTTCAAGCATCTGCACGATCATCACGTCCGCAAGGCGCTTGGCGTGCGTTCACCAACAGCATCCAGCGAGGAGCCGGAGTTTGTTAAGAGGTTTCACGCGGCATTTGGCGCGCATGTGATGGAAGGCTTCGGCGGCGCGGTCAAAGCTGAAGCCAAGGCCAAGGCGGAAGTGCAGCCCTTGACGGCAAACGCGCTCGTGACGCAAAGCTAAAGCATCGCGCCTTTAATCGGACGCGTGTGCGGATGCTTGTTTTATATGCAACTTGCGAATGGCGGCATCTGTTTGTCAACTCCAACTCCTGAGCGCAAAGCGATGATCGACCGTGGTCATGCGTTGAGCGTTATAAAACAGGCCGCCGCGGTGGCCGAGCCCGAGAGCTTGATGCCGTCATTGCAGCAGCAGCCTTAGCCTTTGATTTTGTTTACATTAACCCTCTTCAGGATGGGAACGGCCGACTGCATTGTGCCACGCCGCGCATGGCCTGCGGAAGTTCGAACGGGTTCTCTCGGGACCACGCTGATGAAGTCAGGCGTCACCATAAGCGTGATGGTGAGCCCTGTTGAGCTTTTCCATCGCAGCCGCACGCACTTTCGGATCGTTACTGCGATATAGCGCAAGAAAAAGCCGATCCTGCATCAGGAAATTGATGAGGGCTTTTGCCTTCGCAGCTCTCTCTGCGCTGTAATTATAGGAGGCCTTCTTGAGGTCGCCTGGAAGGATGGCATGAGTAGAAACGGTGTCTTCTCTTAATGTTGGCATGATGTACTCCTAAGTTACTCGCGTTCCACCGTCCACTCGAGGCGCTCGCGTTCAGAAAGACCAATGCTCTGCGAAATCGTGCGACATAATCACGAGGTCCTCGGTTAAGCCATTCTCCTTCTTCACGAAATCCGAGAGGACAGCCTCGGTACGGAAGCCGAGCTTCATGAACATGTGTTGGGCCGCAGCTTGGCTGATTGCCATCCGCGTCCAGAGTTTTTGCAGCCCCCGCGCCCGCGCCTTTAGGAAAATTTGCTCCGCCAGAGCCTTGCCGATTCCGCGTCCCCGGTATGCGGTTGAAACGCTGATGCAAATTTCACCGACGTGGTTTGTCCAGGCCAAGTCGTTTGTTTTGAGATTGCAATAGCCAATCATGTCGTTCCCATTGGTCGCGACCACGCCAATGGTTTGTTCCATATGAATTTTCTCCATCCAGCGATCGATCGCCTGATCGTTTTGGACGTCGATCAACAAGTAGTAATTGTCCTTGCGAGGAAGTGATCGGATGAAGCTCTTAAACAGCTCTTTGTCCTCGGCTTGCATGGGTCGAAATTTCACAATCATTGCAGTCTCCCCCGTCCTTAGTAGAGGATTTCACTTTGCGCGTGAGCGTACGCTCCGAACCTTGCCTTAGACCGCGCATCATCGACTAAGCATTATTCCTAATGCCTGGTTTCGCCATCTCTCATGGCTTGAAATCTTATGACGACTTCCATTCTGAGAAGCGCGGTGGCGAGGTCTCGATAAAGTCTCAACTCAGGGGCCGGCCACACCTTCAGCGACAGCAATTCCGCAAGGACTCGTTCCTGAAGCGCAGACGGAGCAGCCAGATCCTCGTGCATGTCATGAATCGCAAGAAGGATCGCCCGGCGAGTGAAATAAGCGTCGCCAATAGCGACCACACCGTCCAAGTAATTCTGAAGATAGGTATGAGCGCTTCCCTGGGCTGCTTTGAGACATGTCTGGGCGATTTCATCGAACGCGAAAAGCATGCCCACTTGGAAAGGACGCGGCGCTTCAGCTACGGCCACATATGCGTTGGTTTGATTCATCACGAGGGCTCCGTTTCCTGCTCATTTTTAATAAAGTTGGGCAAAGGCTCTATGCCCTGCCAGTTGAGGCGCGCAGCCGCATTTGCTCGGGACCGATCCTGCTGGTCACGCCTAAGCAAACGCACAGAAGCTCAGGCCGATCGGGACTAGTCGAGTTCATCCGATCGAGAACCAAGTCCAAATTCGGTCAAATCAGCTGATTAGAGTGCTTTGATCGAAAGCAAGATTTATTTGAGTTGCGTTAAGGTAGACCAATATGTGCAATTGAGCAACTATGACAGTATAATGATATTGTCAGAATGGGGCGGACATGTGAGGATTATCCGGACAAAATACTGGGATTGTGATTGTGGTTTGCAAGATGACAGGCTTTAGCTCTTTATTCAAAGGATGGCGAGTCAAAGTCGCGCATCGGGAGCCAAGGTCGGCCGAGATGGAAATCTATCATTACGTATGATGCTGTGTCTGCATACGGTCTTCAAGAGATGCCGCTCTCAACAGCAGATGGTTCCTGCCAATTCGAAGAGCAAGCCCGCGAAATAAGGGTTATTTGCTAACGGTCTTCACTTCGATTTCCCGGGTAAACAATACAGCACTCAGAAAGCGCAAAGACTATTGTAACATTAGTTCGTAAGAGTTTTGATCAGCGTTCCGTCAGCCAGCCCTTACTCGCTGCATACCGTACAAGTTCAGCCCGACTTTGGAAGCCAAGCTTTTGCATGGCGCGCCTCTTGTAGGTCTCCACACTTTTCACGCCAATGTACAAGATGTTCGCGATCGCCTTGTTACTGTGGCCCGCCGCGACCAGCGGCAGCACTTGTATTTCGCGCTCGCTTAGCTCGGCGTGTCCCTCGGCGGCCTCCTTTGGCTTTTTCGGGGCTCTGTCCAGGGCATGAACGGCAATTAAGGGGTCGAGATAAATCCCGCCTGCCGCCACTGCCTGGATCGCGTGGAGCAGAACCTTTGCCGCCGACCTTTTGAGCACGTAGCCGACCGCACCAACCTCCATAAGCTTTCGCAAATAGGATCGGTCTTCTTGAACGGTGAGCGCAACCACTTTGCAGTCCGGACGCCGCGCAAGAAGCTGCTGTGTTACCTCTACGCCATCGAACCCGGGCATGGATAAATCAAGCAGAACAATCGAAGGCTGAAGCTCCGTAGCCATCTGAAGCGCTGTCCGGCCGTCAAGCGCCTCGCCGACGATTTCAACGTCGGGATCGCCGTCCAGCAAAGCTCTCACGCCAGCGAGCACAACAGGATGATCGTCGACAATGAGAACGCGGACTGCGGTTGGCGCACTCAAAGCGGCACACGAATATAGAGAGTGCATCCGCAGCCAGGCTCGGACTCGACCTCCAGCGTACCGGAGACAAGCGACAAGCGCTCCCGGATACCAAGCAATCCGAGGCGCTTAGAGGGCTTGTCAGGCGGTTCGGCTTCGTTGGTGGAAAAGCCGCGTCCGTTGTCTTCAATAATCATTCGTACCTCCTTTTCATTTGCTTCAAGTATCACCGCGGCCTGCGTCGCTTCGGCGTGTCTTGCGATATTGGTGATGGCTTCCTGCAGCACCCTGTAGAGCGTCGTTTCCACGGCCGCCGGCAACCGCCGGCCGTTCAACGCCATGTGCAGGTCGAATTGCAGCTTGAGACGCTCGCCCCATGTCTCTATGAGCTCGCGGAGTGAGGTTTCGAGCCCGAGGTCGTCCAGCGCTGTCGGGCGGATCTCCCAAGCGAGCCAATTCACTTCGGACCATAATCCGTTGGCAAGCCGCTTTAATACTTTAAGCTGCTCGCTACACTTTGGGCTTTTCGGAAGCGAGTCATCAAGTTCCTCAAGGCCAAACTGCAAAAGTGTCAGCGTTTGTCCGAGGCTGTCATGCAGTTCTCTTGCGATGCGCTTGCGTTCCGCTTCCTGACCAGCGACCGTTGACCGCAACACCTCGGACAGCTCTGTTTTAGCCCGTCGCTGAATCTGTTCCTTGAGTTCCGCCGCCACGGCCCGCCACTGCGCGAGGCTTCGGTCCAGTTTCGCAGTGTGCGCCTCCTGCTTGATGCCCGCCGCCTCGCGCTCGCGCGCAAGCTGATCCACGCGCCTCAGGATCACCTCCATCAAGGACAGGCGCAGCGCCTTCGCCGCCTCCACGTCGACGCTTCGCCAGGGTTCGGAATGCAACCGCACCAATTCGCGCCACGCGTCGAAGCTTTTCCGCGGCGAGATGCGCTCGCCGACATTGACGGTCTCGATGGGCTTGTGCGGGTCACCGGCCCAGGTGACCGTGTGGATCACTTCCGGCCTGAACCACAAAACGTAGTCGGGCGGCGTCTTGGATACAGACAGAGCGACAAGCCCCGTGGCCACGTCCGCAAATTCGGCGGCGGGCGGATAAAGCAGGGGCAATTGATCCGTAAAAAAGACGCCGTCCGCGGCGGTTTCGTTGAGCCATGCCACCAACGCGGCGACCTGGTCCGCATGCGGCGCTTTGCCCAGCATGGTGTAATGGTTGTCGAGCCATAATCCCACGCCCCCGGCGGGGATATAATCCAGAAGATTTGGCCGGTGACGCGTTAGGACCTCGGCGAGATCGGCCTCTCGGCTCATCCGCATGACGAGTTCTGCGTAGACGCGTTTGCTTTTGATCTGCGCCTCGAACTCTTCGGCTGCGACCTTTGCTTCGAGCTTTGCCGACGCCATTTGCGCGAACAACTCACAGGCCATGCGAAGACGATGCGGCAGATATCTTGGCATCCGGTGATGGCAGGCAATCAGCCCCCACAGCCGCCCGGCCATGACGATCGACAGCGACATCGACGCCACAACACCCATATTCGCAAGATATTCCATATGGATGGGCGAAACGCTGCGAATGAGGCTGTAGCTAAGGTCGAGCGGCTTGTCGTTGCGAGGATCATCCGCGGACAAGATGGGCGCGGGCGTATACCTCGCATCGGGGATGAGCCGGATCCAATTCTTAAAATAAAGCTCTCGCGCCTGCTTCGGAATATCGGATGCAGGGTAATGGTGACCCAGGAAGGACTCCACACCTTCACCGCGCGCTTCCGCATCGACGCAGCCGGTGCCGTCCGGCAGGAAGCGGTAAACCATAACGCGGTCGAAGCCAGAGACACGGCGAACCCCGTCGGCGAGACCTTGGCAGAAGTCTTGGGGCGTATCCGCGTGTTGCACGCGAGACAGCATCGCCTGCACGATAGCAAAAGTGTCTTCGGGGATGCTTTCCCCCACGGGCTCAAGCTCCAGCGCCACGAGCGTCCCGCTTCGGTAGACGAACGTGTCGACAGGGACGCCGTCGCGGCGGCTGGCGATGTCAAAGGCGTGTACAGGCCGGATCAGTGACCCTTCGGTATCGAGAAGGGTTCTAAGCTGGGAAACGCGGTCGGGTGGGAAACAGTCGGAGAGGTTCGTCGTCAGCAATTCGATTGGTTTCGCGCCTAAAATGCGCGGCGTATCGCCGGCAACCTGAATGATCTGAAGGTCTTTCGGGTCGGCGACGAGCAAAGCGCCATGGGGTTGCACCGATCCTGGAATATGGATTGGTTCGCGATCGCAGTTTGTAATGTCAGCGCCAAATGCGAGGCCGTCGTCAATTGCGCCAGGGCTGCGGGCACCGCTCATCGCGCCTTGCCTTCACTCAGATGTCCGTGGCTCTCCATAGAGTAGACGTTACGGCCGAAGCCACGTCAAGGACAGGCGTCAGTAAAACACCTCCGCCAGCCTTGAGATGCCGCCAGAAAGTCGAGGAGTTGCGCGCGCGGCAGCGATCAAGTTGCAGAGGCGCTGGCGGGAGGTCAATCATGTGTGGCGCTTCAAACACCGCGCCTGACATTAGGCCGCGGCCCCGACACTTTCATCATGCCGCCGCGCCGACCGCCGCTCAGCCCCGGCTCAGCGAACGCCTGTGCCGACGACGCCGCTGAACCGAACAAAAGGATGCTCTCCACATGTTCGCTTCGGTGGCTATTGCGTCAGCTTCACGACACCGGGGGAGCCGAGATCGAGGGTGACGGTATAGACCATCTCGTCCTCTGGATTGCGGCTCACGGTGAAACCCAGCTCGCGGCACATCTTCAGCATGTTGACGTTTTCGCAAAGCACGCTTCCGTAAATCGTCTTCAACCCCTCGCTCTTGGCATAGCTGATGAGGTGCTTCATCAGCAGCCATCCAAGCCCCAGCCCTTTCAGATCGGAGCGGACCAGGACAGCATACTCGGCCTTTTCATAATCGGGATCGGCAAAGAAGCGGGCGACGCCGAGCGATTCCATATCTCCGGCTCCGTCCGGCCGAAGCGCGATGAAAGCCATCTCCCGCGCGTAGTCGATCTGCGTCATGCGCGCCAGAAACTCGTGCGAAAACTCCCGAACGGGCATGAACATGCGCAGGCGGATATCCTCCGGGTTCATGCGGTCCATGTACTTCGCATAGAACCGCTCATCCTCGGGCCGGATCGGGCGGACGAAGACCTCGCTTCCATCCGCGAGCTTGTACGTCTTCTCCCACTGGGTCGGATAGGGCCGGATGGCGCAGGGCACGGGCGGATGGATGGCCGGATCTTCGACCTTGATCCGCGCGTCGAGCGCGATCATGCCGTTCTCGTCGATGAGAAGGGGGTTGATATCGAGCTCGCGAATGGCGCGGTGTTGCACGGCAAGCGAGCTCAGCTTCACAAGGCATAGCGCGAGCCCGTTCAGATCGACAGGCGGCTTACCCCGGAACCCTTTCAGCAATTTGTAGATTCGGGTCGAATGGATGAGATCGGTCGCGAGCTTGAGATCGAGAGGCGTGAGCGACATGGCACTATCGCCAATCGCCTCCACGCCCGTCCCCCCCGCTCCGAACAGGATGACCGGCCCGAAAGTAGCGTCGGTCGAAATTCCAAGGATCAGCTCATAGGCGTCCTTGCGGTGGATCATCGGCTGGACGGTGACGCCTTCGATGATGGCGTCGGGGCGAGCCGCTTTGATCTCGCTCAGCATCCGGCGCGTGGCTTTCTCCACCTCCTCCGCAGATGTGATGTCCAGGCGGACGCCACCGATATCGGACTTATGGGTCAGGTTCGGCGAGAGGATTTTCACGACAACCGAGGCGCAGCCGCGCAGGAGGTCTGCCGCAGCCTGGGCGGCCTCTTCCGGTGTTGTGGCCACCTTTGTCGGCACTGTCGGGATGCCATAGGCGCTCAGCACCGCCTTGGCCTCCGGCTCGGTCATCATGGTCCGGCCCTGAGCAAGAGCGCGGGCGATGGCCGCGTCGACAGCGGCGGGATCGACATGGTTCTCCGGCGTGACCGGCGGCGTCCGCATCAACTCCGTTTGCGCCCGCGCGTAGCGCGCGAGCTGCATGATGCCCTTGATGGCTTCCGTCGGGGTTTCGAAATCGGGGATGTTGGCCTTGGCGAACAGCGGCCGCACTTCCTCCACAGCACTTTTCGCAAGCCATGTCGCGACCACCGGCTTTTTGCGGCCAAGGCTGCGTTGCTTCTCGACCGCGTCGACCGTCGCTTTCGCGGCATCGACCGACGAGGCAAGCGCCGTCGGGCAGTTTATGACGAGCACCACATCGGTATTCCGATCCTGCATGACGGCTTCCATGGCCGCCTCGTAACGGTCCGGCCCAGCGTCGCCGATAATGTCGACGGGGTTTCCATGCGACCATGTCGGGGGAAGCACCTTGTTCAGCGCGTCGATCGTCTCAGGCTCAAGGTCGGCGAGCGTACCTCTCAGGTCGGCGACCGTGTCGGCGGCAACGACGCCTGCTCCGCCTCCGTTCGTCACGATGGCGATGCGGCTTCCGGAACGCACCGGACACGCGCAAGCACCTCGCCCGCATCGAACATCTCATCCAGATCGACAACGCGCAGGATGCCTGCCCGGCGCAGCGCAGCGGTGTAGACGCTATCGGACCCTGCTATCGCGCCCGTATGCGACGCCACGGCCTTGGCCCCTTCCGGGTGGGCCTGCCTTGATTGCGATCACAGGCTTCGCGCGCGAGCACCGCCTTGCCGCAGACATGAACTTGGCCGCGTCCTTGACGGACTCGAGATAAAGAAACACGGCCCTGTTTGTGATATCGCCCGCGAGATAGTCGAGCATGTCGCCCAGGTCGACGTCGGCACAATCTCCGATCGAGACCACATGGCTGAAGCCGACCCCTTCGACGGCGGCCCAATCGAGCATCGCCAGCGTGATGGCGCCTGATTGCGACACGAGCGCGATGTCCCTGGCTTTGCCAGCGTATGAGCGAAGCTTGCGTCGAGTTTCAAGCTCGGGATCTGGATGCCAAGGCAGTTCGGGCCGATGATGCGCAGGAGATAAGGCTTCGCCGCAGCCCGCATGCGCTGGGCCAGATCGCGCGTGATACCGGCCGTGATGACGACAGCCGCTTTGCAGCCTTTGCGGCCGCATTCGTCAATGATGCCGGGGACCGTGTTCGGGGGCGTGGCAATGACGGCGAGGCCCGGTACGAAGGGAAGGGATTCAATGCTGCGGTGGCAGGGCTTGCCCAGAATAGCGTCGTGGCCTGGATTGACGAAACCGATTTCGCCCGCAAAGCCGCCGCGCAGAAGGTTTTCGGCAACATGCAGCCCGATGGACCCGGGCCGTTCGCTCGCACCGACAAGAGCGACGCTGCGAGGCTGAAACAGGAGGTTGAGGTTCCGGATGGTCATATCGCGCTCCGCCGGTCGCGGGTTTGGCTGCAGCGCTCCGGCCGCGCCCTTATCTCATATCGTCGGCGAAAGCGTAAGCTTTGACAGAGGTCAAAAAGACGTTCCAACCTGGATGTTCCCCGCCTGCAGAAGAAGCCTAAAATATCGCTCACCCGTCATGGCCGGGCTTGACCCGGCCATCCAGTTACGACTTGAAATGCTTGTGTTTTCAGGTTCAGCCATGACGACGGAGTTGGCGGAGACATCCAGGTCATCAAGAAAAACGTTGCAACTCGGATATATCAAGGGTTGTGATGGGTTAGCGCAACACTTAAAGTTGCACATGATTTACGACCCAGGCTCCAGCAGCGGAGGCGAGAGCCGCGAACAAGAGAGGCGGCACTGTCTTGGCGAAAACCCTCAGAAGCGTCACAAAAGCGGAAAAGGCCTTTTCTCCCGCACTATACAGTTCGCGGGCGGCGCAAAGAGGAAATAGGCGACCACGCCGGCGCTCGCGATGAGCAGCAAAACCTTGGAGCCGGGCAGCTCGCCGATCCGGCCCCAGGGCACAGTAAGCACTTGCCCAACCCACCACTGCCACGCTTCACGCATATAACCGAAAACGGCAGCGAACACGGCATACAGCAACGGCTGCAACTGATTGATAAGCTCCATGTCTTGACCTTCATTTGCCCAAGGCAATTCGTTTCGTGCTATTATCTGCCTAAAAACATGCCGCGAGCTTGCGGGACGCGGGAATTTTGGGCTCAACCACTCGTTGAGGAGTTGCCGTTCTGGCTACGGCGGGCTATGCCTGGAACCGGCCAAAGTCTCTGCCGTTCACTCAGTGGAGGCGATAGCCTGCGGCATAAATCACCGAAGTGCGTGGCCAAATTATACGCGATTACACTTCACAAAAAGCGGGCAGAGGCGTTACCATCAAAGAATGCCAAGACGACTTTTAAATATTGGCCTTTTGAAAACCGATGGTTACCTCGACGGTCAGCTTCTTATTGCCATGCCGTCAATGTCGGATTCCCGCTTCCATCGGGCAGTGATTTACATGTGTGCTCACTCGGCGGAGGGCGCGATGGGATTGGTTATCAATCAGCGGGCCCCAAATATCACTCTGCCGAGGCTTCTGGAGCAGCTCGAAATCATTCCGGAAGGACCCCGCCCAAAACCAATCCGCGTGAGTTCCATGGCCGTTCACATGGGCGGCCCGGTGGAAACGAGCCGGGGCTTTGTCTTGCATAGTGCCGACTATTTTGCTGCGGAGAGCACATTGCCAATCAATGAAGGCGTTTGCCTGACCGCGACGATCGACATTCTCAAGGCGATTGCAAAAGGAAGCGGCCCAAACAAAGCAATACTCGCGCTTGGCTATGCCGGTTGGGCGCCGGGCCAGCTCGAACACGAAATCCAGACGAATGGCTGGCTCAATTGCCCGGCCGATCCCGATATTGTTTTCAATAGCGACCTTGAAGGCAAGTATATGCGCGCTCTCGACAGCCTTGGCATTGATCCATCGCATCTCGTCGGGGTTGCAGGCAGGGCCTAGACAGAGTTCCCAAAAGTCGCCGTCGCGATTGTATCGTGAAATATGCCAGGCTTGGCGCCGTGGCGTTATCACGCAATGTACTTGTGTGGGTACGTCCGCAACTCGGTGCTGATTGCCGCCGTGCTGCCGTGCGATCCGTCGCTGCCGAAAGACCTCCGGAATAGCTTCAAGCTTCGTGAGCGCACCTGCCAACCGGCGCTCTTTGGTCCCGCAACGATGGCGTGATCGGATCTCGACAAGCCCCCTGCACGCCGCACCATATCGCGTTGCGAAAAAGCCGAAAGCAAAACTGTTTGAGGCAAGGGCCGGTAGCGAAGACCCCGGACTGCGCCGAGGCGCGTCCGGGCGACGGTGACGTCCGATACGATTTTGAACGTGAGATGCCTTCAGCCGCGCTTCGCCAGTCTTGCCATTGTCATCGCGGACGGCGCTCGCCGCACGCCTTTTGGTAAACCGTTCGTTCGGCGCGCCAAACATTAATTCGACGATGGTTAATTTGGAACACCGCTGAATTACTTCTGGACCAAAGTGCACTAAGATAAATTAACATTCATCTTATTTTGGTCCAACGAGGAGACGCCGCGCTGCGGGCAATGTAGCTCTAATGCGTTGCGAGAGAGCAACTTTTATGGTTAACAAAGTGTCCATTAAATAGAACTTAATGGCGGAGTTTTTCCCTTTACTGGGACGAGCAAATGTCCGTTAATTATATTCCGACTTGGCAAATTAACGTTTGCGCGCATCCAAACAGCTGCGGCGCAGGCGGCGGCGAAGGCGTTCCGCACGGTATTTTCCCCAGTATTATCAGGGGTTGGAGCGTGCTAGCGCCACGTTAACCTCCCGGCAAGGCGATATCGTTGAAGATCTTCAGATAAAGGAAATGAGGACGAAAGCGTCAGGGATAAGGTGACAAAGATGCCGCGTTCGCAAATTGCCTACAAACAAGCACAGGGCGCCCGTGTCCGATTTAAACGCATGATTCGCTAAGTCAGCCGCCTTTGCCCATCCTCCCTCGAGAGAGAACTACTTATATGCGTACATATGTGTCAATTTGCCAAACAAACCCAATGAGGTTACCCGATCGTAAACTCTCACAGGCTGACGCGCCAGGAAACGCATCTGCTTGATGAGATATGAGCTAATTTTCCGGACGATCCAACGGATCGCCACCGCCGTCATCCCGGAAAGGCGAAGCCTTATCCGGGATCGCATCATATTGACGCCCCGACATTTTTACGATCCCGGCTCACGCTTCGCTTGGCCGGGATGACGAGCGCGAGCGCTTCGCTTGGCCGGGATGACGAAGCGTGTTCGGGATAATCCGTTGGCTTGATTAGCGGAGTTTGCTTTAGCGCTGTGACGGGTGCTATGAGAAGGAGGGCGCGACGGTGGTTCGCGCCTATATCGGCCGCGCTTGATACTTCATCCGCCAACTCCGCTTAAACCAATGACCGGGTCAACCCCGGCCATGATCAGTTCCAGCTAAGCCGATCTCGTCTCGAAGGCTTCGGAGTTATTTCCAGCCGCTCCTAATTGCAGCTGCCTCTTGCTCCTTGCCAAATACATCGCCCTCACTCATGCGATCCACGATCGCGTCGAGCGCCTGATTATCGGCGACGCCAGCGGGCATGTAACTGCCTTTGGCCGAAATGTCCGTGGGAAGGTGAACTTCAAGAGCCCATTTCCCATCCTGGCCCCGGCATCCGAGGCCAACGAAACCGCCATCGCTCGGGGTCGCGACCTCATATTCACGGCAGTATGTGTTCTGCTTGCTTTTGAAGGTCAGGCTGGCGCGCATGGTGACTGCTTCGCCTCTCACGCCGCCGATTCTGGTCTCGCGTCCACTCAGTTCCTTCTCGAGGACATCACCGAGAGGGCCGCTTGCATAAATGTGGCCGTCGTTAAACGCGACGAGATCGCTCGAAACGCCGCTGCCGCCATTGAGAAGAGCGCCACCGGTCACGCCGAGGGCCAGCAAGGCCGTAGAGGCAGCCGCGAGCTGCCAGCGCGAGGCCGGGGCCGGGCTTCCCAGCCACTCAGTGAGGTTTGCCGCAAAATGGCTCGCCGCCTCCTGGAGCCCTTCCAGCCATTTCGTCGGGCCTCCTTTTTGAGGCTGCGCCTTTGGAGTTCCCGCGTCGATCGGGTAGTTCAAAACGAATTCTTTGAGATGCGCCGGAACCGGCTCCGCCATCGGCTGCCCGTAAAGCCTCGAAAGGGGCGCTCCGGTTGCGCGAAACATTTCGGCGCGCCGCCGGGCTTCGGGATCGCCCTGCAGGAGAGCCTCGATTTTGGCACGCGCGAGAGGGCTTAGCGCGCCATCGGCGTAAGCCATCAACATTTCATCGGTTACTTTGGCCACGGCGGGTCTCCAGCTTAATCGGCGCGGTTGCGATTTCCGGATTGGCGAAGTCGCAAAGAGCACGCCGCGCGCGGGCGAGACGGCTCATTACGGTGCCAATAGGAATGTCCAGGACCTCTGCCGCTTCCTTGTAGGAGAGACCGTCCACGCAAACGAGAGCAATCAGAACTTGCTGATCGCCAGGGAGCACAGCGATACCTTTCGATACCTCTTGGAGCGTCAGCCGGTTTTCCACCACCTCCCGGCCATCAGAGCCGGCGATGTCATAGGCCTGATCGAGGTCTACGGAATCGCCGCGCACTTTGTGAGCGCGCCGCTGATCGAGCCATATGTTCTGGGCGATACGAAACATCCAGCTATCGAGCCTTGTCCCTGGTTCCCACTGATTGATCCGCGATAATGCTCGCGCGCAGGTTTCTTGTACGAGGTCGTCGCCCTTGTCGGAATCTCCTGTCAAAGCGTAAGAGAAACGGCGCAGGCGTGGTAGAAAGTCCACAATCTGGAGGCGGGGGTCGTCTTTCACGTCACCGCCTCCCCGGAACAATCAAATAACGGCCGGTGTGGCAGCTTAATTCCTGACCGAGAGGAAGAGTGTGGTGAACCATTTGAACATGTGGCAAAAAAATAACACGTGTGCCTCGTGGGCAGTGGGACGGCTGAATGAAACATTCTATCTCGTGGCATGCTTTCCTGCGCTCTGCCGTACTGGCTGATGCACCTTCTCACATGGCAGGAGACGCTGCTCCCCCATAAGGGTGATGTTATCGCCACCTTTTCACGATGGCAGCGTAAGCGAGTCAAGCCGTTGTTCTCAGGCGTCAACCGGATGCGCAGTGGCATTTTGCGATCGAACCCTCAGATTGGCGCGGGAGTGTGGCGTAACGACCACGTGTGGTGCAAAAGGTGTACGCTTTATCGCTACGTATTGCATACGTTCGGTTCCTGGGGGCTTCTCGCAGTCTATTGCGCCTTTCTGCTTGATTGGAGGCGCGGCTCACTTTATCTTCTCGCTTCTAGCTGCCCCGTTCGTCTAGCGGTCAGGACGCGGCCCTCTCACGGCTGAAACAGGAGTTCGATTCTCCTACGGGGCGCCAGGGCTCACATAAATTTGGCTCAGGCGTTGTATTTTACGTTCCAATCGGTGTTGCCTCAGCAAGACCATGGATCTTCGTGGCTGCCTTTGTAGGCCGGGTTATCCGACGAGAATAGTATCAAGTGCATAAAGCTTGTGGATATAGCGGTGACACCCAGCCGGGGGACACTGGTTTCCCCTTATCATACCGAACGCGCGCGGCTCGATCTTTGATATCGCGGACTGCTTCGCCCTGCTTGGAATGACGCCGTCTCGCACCCGGGCGAACAAAAAACGCCGTAGCCGCTCGATGACAGGGTGGCAAGCAGTGCTTGTAGCGCGGAACCCGACTGCTCCGAAAGGTGAATTGCGCTGAAGCTTCGCAAGAGCGAGTATAATAAAAGCCCTCCTAGAGAGGTTACCTCCTTCTTCTGGACCCGGAAGGCCCTGCTTTTACGAGCAGGGTCTTTGCTTTTTTAGGGGGCGGGTTTGCAACGCCGCCTGTGCCGAGAGACAGCCGAAGGAAATTATCGTCCGGCTCCGCCTTCGCCCACGACCACGAACGGCGCCCAATTGGCAGGATGCGCCTCCTCCGGCTTCCCATGATCAATAAGGTCCAGCATGGATTGGCGCATCGCTTCGGCGCGGCCTATTGCCCTGTCGGCGGCGAACCGGCTTATGGCGCCGGTTATGAGTTTGACGGTCGTTTCCGAGTTGGCGTTCCAATGTGAGACGAGGAGAGCCCGGGCCTGTGCGTAAATGAAAGCGCGGGCGAGTTCAGAGAGTGCTTCTGCATCCACGGTGCCCCCGGCAGCGGTGTTGCAGGCTGACAGAATAACCCAATCTGCATCAACCTTGAGCGCGGCGATCTCCGAGGCGGTCAGGTAGCCATCGTCCTCCCTGCTAGGTGTATTGGGCGGCGTCATGATCAAACCCGGTTCGGCAATCCCGGCGACCTCACCTGCCAGCGCGCAATGAGTCGCAAAATGCACAATGCGATATTTGGCGAGTTCGCCAGTTTCGCTTAAGCGCTTGACCTCGTGCTCCGTGGCGCGAGCGCCGAGGTAGATCTCGCGAGGATCGGCGTCCAGGTCGCGGGCGATGGCGCAAAGCTCTCCGGCGGTTTCGGGAAGAGGCACCTGCGCGCGCAAGAAGGAGGCATCGGCCAATCCGTCGCGTGTCTGAATTTGCGAGACACCGCGCGGCGCGGCAATCGGAGCAACCTGGGCCGGCGCGATCGTAGCGCAAGTCTTGTTGTCGCGAGCTCGTCTTGCAGGCTCGGCATAGGCGCCGTCTGGACCATCGAGCAGCGGATTACCGAAGCCGATCATCGGCTTCGGTGCGACGCCCGGCCGGGCAAGCCAGCGCAGCGCTCTCAGCGAAGATGCAGCCGGCAAGACCGTGACCGCATGATCACGGATGAGCCAGGCCGGCGCTTTGTCATCGCCATTAGCGGGAGGAGGCGCCGTCACCAGAACCTGGAACGGCAATTGCGTCAGCGGTCCGGATGGAACGATGAGGAGGTGCTTACCCTTGATGAGGTCTTCAACCTGGCCGAACAAACCTTGATAGAGCCGATGCGCGCGAGCGTAATCGAAGGGCAGGGGCTTTCCGGCATTGCGGTCTGCATCGGTGTGGGTTTGGCCGGTCAGCTGCTCGCAACGCGGTCCATCCCATGCCGCCTCGTCGAGACCACAGCGCAACGCCGCCACCTTCCGAGCCAGCGATGGTGTGCCCGTGGCTGAGCGCACCCAGCGGCTCGCTGTTTTGGTCACGATCCAGATAAAGCTTTCCTCTGGCACGGGGCCCAGTTCGCCGGTATCGAGAAACAGGACCAGAGCTTCATCGTCACCGAGCAGTGTCTGAACCTCTTCAACGGCTATCGGGGCTGGACTTGCCAGTTCCACGTAATCGGGAAAGTTCGCCGCCAGTTCTTTGTCGATCTCTTTGATGCGCGCATCAATGGCAGTGAGGCGGGCCATGTTGTCCGCTTCAGCCCCGGCGTCGCGCTTCTCCGGGGCCTGGCCGAACGCGGCGCTTCGCAAACTATCGCGCTTCTGATTCTCCGCCACCAAATCCTGACGTTCGCGCGCCAGCGCTGCCAGCACCGGATTCCCGCTTGCGCCCCGCGCCGCCATTCGCGCCAGCGACGGCGCAGCCTCGGAGCTTTGCGCCCACTGCGCGGTCTGGAACATCTCGCGAGAGAGATCGGCGTCTGGCATCCCGCCTTGGGGCGTCAAGCGATATGCGCTCTTGACGAGCGCCGCAAATTGCAAGCTGGCTTGCTCGGCTTCGCCTTTCTCCTTGCCTGCCAGCGGCTGTCCGACGTCCTTAGTGCCGAGTAAGGTCCGGGCGGCAATCGCGGCCGTGCTCCGTCGCCACAAATTGGCGGCGCTGGGCCAGTCGCGTTGTTTGAAATGAAGCGCCGCGAGGTTGGCGACGCTCTCGAGCGTCTGGGGATGATCGGTGCCAAGGGTCCGGTCCCTTGTCTCAAGGGCGCGCTTTTGAAACGGTTCGGCGTCGCCAAAACGGCCCTGCTCGCCATAAAGCTTCGCCAGCTTGTCGACGATGGAGAGTGTCTGGAGATTTTCCGCGCCGAGTACACGCTCTTTGGCCTCAAGAGTCCGCTTATAGAGCTGCTCGGCCTCGTCATAGCGGCGCGTAGCTTGATACAAGGCCGCCAGATTATTCGCCGTGTCGAGGGTGAGCGGATGATCCGGTCCCAGAGTATGCTCATTCGCGGTCAGGGCGCGCTTGTAGAGAGGCTCGGCATCTGCATAGCGACCCTGTTCTTTATATAGCAAAGCCAATTTGTTGACGCTCGCGATGGTATCGGCGTGCTCCGGACCAAGCACGCGCTCACGAGCGTCGGCTGCGCGCTGATAGAGCGGCTCGGCCTCGCCATGACGCCCTTCGGCTTGATACAGATCCGCAAGTTTGCTGACGCTGGTCAGAGTGTCTGGATGCTCCGGACCAAGCAAAGCTTCGCGGGCCTCAAGCTCCCTCTTATAGAGGGGCACGGCCTCGCCATAGCGGCCCTCGGCCTCATACAGCGCCGCTAGATTGTCAATAACGGAAACGGTGTTTGGACGATCCGGACCCGGTACTCGCTCATAGGCATCGAGCGCGCGCTTAAGGAACGGCTCGGCCTCCGCATAGCGGTGCTGAGCCTGGTACAAGCCTGCCAGATTGTTGACGATGGCGATCGTGTCGGGGTGCTCCTTTCCGAGCAGGCGTTCGGACGCCGCCAGGGCGCGCTTATAAAGCGGTTCTGCCTCGCTATCGTGGCCTTGGGCGCGGGCTACGGATGCGAGCGAACTCATGCGGGCGAGCGTAGCGGGATTGTCTGGTCCCAGCACACGCTCGCTTGCTTCAAGCGCCCGCCTGAAAAGCGGCTCAGCCTCGCTGTACCGGGCTTGGGCCTTGTAATTGTCCGCGAGCGCGACAAGGCTTTGGAGTGTTCTGGGATTCTCTGGCCCTAACACGCGCTCACGAGCCTCCAGCGTGCGCTTGTGGAGCGGCTCGGCCTCGCCATAGCGGCCCTCAGCGCTATAAAGCTGAGCCATGTTGCTGACGCCGGTGAGCGTATCGGGGTGCTCTGGGCCAAGCACCCGCTCAAATCCGGCCAATGCCCGTTTGTAGAGCGGCTCAGCCTCCGCGTAACGGCCTTGAACCCGATATAGCGATCCGAGATTATCGGCGCTGATGAGCGTCTGGAGTTCGTTGGCGCCCCGCATGCCTTGGAAACCCTCCAAAGCGCGCTTGAGGAGCGGTTCGGCGTCAGCAAAGCGGCCCTGCGATGCATAAAGAGAGCCCAGACTGGAAGCGGCGGCGAGTGTCAATGGGGAATCCTTGCCAAGGGCGCGCTCGAACCCTGCAAATGCTCGCTCGAGAAGAGGCTCTGCCTCGCTATAGCGGCCTTGGGCCACGTACAGAGACGCCAAATTATGGAGGCTTTTGAGCGTATCCGGGTGTTTGGGGCCAAGCACGCGCTGGGCAAGGCTCACCGCTTTTTCAGCAATCGCCGTCGCCTCTTTGTCTTTTCCTTGGTTATGGAGCTTCACAGACTGCTGATTGAGGGCGCCGACGTTTGCGCCTTGCGCAGCCACCGCTGGCACAATCGCGACAATCGCAAGATATGCGAAACTCCAGGCCGCGAGCCGAATCCACGACATATGCGTCTCCCAGAAGGCAATCAATACTCGCCTTATAGGCGTACACTATGGCAGCGGCAACGCAAGCGCAGCAAAAGCTCGCGCCACTAAGCTCGAACCATGATACGTCTCTGGTGAAACCGTCGTGACGGTGGGCTTTGGGGGCGAGTTAGAGAACGACGCGGCACTCTTGAGGCGTACCTGTCAAGGTCTGGGGGCATCAGCTTGAAGAGACAAATGTCATTGCTCCGTATCTGGCTTCCTGTCGTGCTTTGGACAGTGATCATTGCCATGGAGTCTTCCTTCGGATCGACAGCAAACACCGGCCCGATTTTGCAGGGCGTCATGATTTGGCTGTTCGGTCATGTGGACCCGGCGAGCTTCGACCGGCTCCACACCATCCTTCGGAAGGGCGGCCACTTTCTCGGATACGGGATTTTCGGTTTTTTCTGGTTTCGTGCCTTTTCGGCAACCTTTCCGAAGGCCACACGCTTCATGTGGGCTGCCTTGGCCATCGCGTGTACTTTCTTTATCGCCTCGCTTGACGAGTGGCATCAAAGCTTCTCTCTCGCACGGACTGGCAAGTTCGGGGATGTGGTGCTCGATACTTGCGGGGCCCTTGTGCTCGTGTCCATAGCCCTGTTTGCAATCCGGCGACATCGCTGAGCCGAAGACGCTCGGACCGCTTTCCAGGTCTCCCCCTGTCTCAAGAAGCGGCTCGGCCTTTCCCTTCCGCGCGCCGCCTTGGCCGACAAGATACCCACGAGGGCGGGCACGGCGTCCGGATACTTTATTTATGCAAATTGCGAATGGCGACATCTGGTCCCTTACGCTTTCGCCCGCCATTCCTTCTTCTGAAAGATCTTCGACGAAATCGCCTTGCCGGCAGGTTAACGAGACCCGATGACGTGCCCGGCCATCCAGCCAACAATCAGGCCTTATGCCAACCATCGGTTCCTGGAATCCGCAGGGCCATTTCCCAATGGACCACTCAATGGTCCAAATTGCGCGTAACGTTGGACCAAAATCGGGTGCGGCTTCAACGAAAACCAGCTGTCATTCCGGCTTGGAAGGATCTTAGGGATAAGCGTCTTGCCGGGAGGTTAATTGCGATAAGTCATTGTTTTATAAAGTATAATTTCATGAGAGGTGACCGCGCCGAAGCTCGCGCCGCCGCTGCGACGGGCGCAAGCATGGTTAACAGGCGCGGCGGCGACATAATTAACGGACTTTAGCGCGTCCCAGTAAAGGAAAAAATCCCGGCACTAAATTCTATTTAATGGGGGTCGAGTGAAGGGAAATGCCTGCGTTTCCAGGGGCTTACCCTCGCCGGTCAAGGCGCGTGGCTCCTCGTCTTGCGCCGAATAAACTCCTTGTTAGGACATTTTGGACCAGAGATAAATCCGGCCCGCGAAAATTAACGACCTTCCGATTAACACATCGGCGCGGCAACAAGGCGTTTACCGATAAGGCGTGCGGCGAGCGCCGTCCAAGATGACAATCCGTCAGCCAGATTGGCGAAGCATGCCTCTCGGTCAATCGGGCGCGATCGCTGCCGTGATCATCGCCGCCGCGCCAGCCGCGGCCTCCCCGAGCAGCGCTCGCATCCATGGAGAAGACGGCGAGCGTTATATCCATAACTGGAAGCTTATAGTTTCAGTTACGCGGGCTCTCGGTCTCCATGGGCTTTTGCTTGATCAGCCAAGCCGTGTCTCATTTGATGCCCGGCTGACGGGTCAGTTCAAGTACCGCTATGCCGTTCTTGCTCTGCGTCAAAAGATCGATGGCGATGAACCATTCGACCAGCGGTGTAAGAGACTTATGGAAAATGGTTTCAGCCTTGACCTACCGGAACCGTTTCAGTTATGGGGAAGGAGTTTCTCCTGCTGGCGGATAAATGGCAGACCTTCAGCAACAAAGGCCAACTTGTAGAAATGCGGATCTCCGGTCCTCGGAAGAACTCCACCCGCGCATGAATCAAATTCGATTTCTATCATGTCAAGCAACGCAGAGATGTTTGCTCTTAAACCACACAATTTGTAGTTGATTTTGTATTTAGTTTGGGTGAAGGGCGTTGATTACATAAGGAAAATTTTTGTTCACTTCTCAGATGCGTCGCCGAGGAGGCAGCACTTCTGCAACAGTGGATAAATTCCAGTTGCTAATGATCGTGCTGTTTCATAACGGTGAATATGGCTGAACATGGGCCAACGTTTCATTTTGGATAAACCATGAAAGATGGGGAAATACTGATGTCTGATAAGAAGCATTTGCTGATCCCGGCGGGAGCAAGAAAGATGCGCATGACGAGCGTGCTCGCCATCGGCATCGCGGTTCTGGCGTATTCGGGCGTCGCCAGCGCGGCGCAGACGATCACGGATGCGACCGGTCAGTATACGGTCGGCATCGGGACGGATGGTCAGCTGTATGATGCCGGTAGCGAAATCGGCTTCCAACGCAAGTCGGACGGCTTCGACCCGCTTCAGCCTGGCAGCCCGTACAACTCCTGGGGCGTGACGACGAGCGCGGGCAGCGCCTGGGTCAACGGGGTTGGCAGCGCCGGGAATATCGGCAGTACGTCGACGTTCCTCTTACCGAACGCTGGGACCTCGATAACGTCCACCACGACCGCCGGCGTGACGGTCAATCAGGCCTTTAATTTTGCCACGCCGAATGTTCTGACGGTCACCGAATTCATTACCAATACCTCCGGCACTACGCTGAACGGTGTGAACTTCCAACGCGTCGTCGACTGGGACGTTGCTCCGACACCGTTCAATGAGAACTCCATTAGCAATCCCATTAGCGGGAACGTCTCCGGCAAAACCTACTACGGCTTCGATTCCCCGCTAGCCGGCCTGCCCTTCGCCTACTCCACCAGCGCTCCGGGCGGCAACAACCAGGTCGGGGACTTGGGCGGCGGCATCGACGTCAAGCTCGGAAGCCTCGCCGCGGGCCAGACCGCCACCGTCACCTTTGCCTATGGCATCAGCCAGACCGGGCAGAACGTGAACGGTTTGATCGGTGAACTGGCCGGTTTGGGTTTCAATAACTATGTCGCCACCCAGAGCATGGACGGTGGCCAGTACCCGGGCCTCGGCACGAACTCGGCGATCATTGCCGTCCACGTGTCAGGGGTACCCGGCCCGATCCCCGGCGTCGGCTTGCTCAGCTTCGCTCTTCTCGCACTCGGCGGCGCGCTGACCAGGATGCGCGGCTTCCTGTCGATGTAATCGACCTGAACGCTGAAGCAGCGATCACGGAATGCAGCGCCCGCCCGGAGAGATCCGAGGCGGGCGCTTTTTTGTGACCGAGATAACATCAGGGCCGGCCACACCTCCCTTAGCGTCATGCCTGCTAGCAGCGGCTGAAAAACGATGTTGCCCATGGTTCGACAAGCTCACCATGAGGTTTAAGCGACAAGCTCACCATGAGGTTTAAGCCATTGCAAACTCTCGGCCTCGCTCTGAGCCTTTCGAAGCCTCGCTCTGAGCCTTTCGAAGCCTCATCCTGAGCTTGTCGAAGGATGAAGCCTCGTTTTCAGGCTTGTCGCGAACACGCATACTATCGATCGGGCGCGATTATGTTTGGAGCGCTTGCGCAAGTTGTGGGCGTCCCTTCTCCCAGCCAGCACACCTCGGCGTGCTGGCAATTCGAAGAGATAGCGCTTGCAAGCAAGCGTGATTGGGAGAAGGACAGGATGAGGGGTGTTGACTTGCATTATCAAACACGTACCCCTCGCCCGGATTGCAAGCAATCCGACCTCTCCCACTGGGAGAGGTAGCGCTGCGTTTCAATATATCACCGGCCCTGATCTATAAAACGCCCACGGACCTGGCCGCGGCAGGCTCTGATACTTCAGATGCAAGAGTTTTGAGGCGGAACTATACCACCGGAACAGCAAAGCTTATCGAGATACGGCGTAAGCGGTATCGGGTGTCGCCCTTCCGCCCCTCGCGCGCGGGGCTATTGTCTGCGAAGTCCAAAGAACAAGAGGAGCCACTTCCAAGGGTTCTCGCGCTGAGGTTGTCTAACTAGGCGCATCCTCCGTCGCCCTTTATTGACCGGCAAAGCGAATTTCAGCTTTGGTCTTTCAGCGGTTTTTCTGACGGCATGATCGAGACGAACTTTGCTGAGCGACGTATCATAGGCCGTGCGCCGTTCATCGGTCTTTACCGCTTCCCAGGCTTGAGTGACGCGGCTGACGTAGATGCTTCTATCAAAACTCTGAGCGGATGGGTCGCCCAAAATCGCATCGGGATGCAGCCACCTCATGAGAAGCGCCATATGGCGCCGGAGCTCGGCACTTGAAGCGTCCGCACAGGAGCCAAGAATCCGATATTTGTCGGCCTGCCTGTCGAGTAGAACTTGCTCGATAAAAAAACCGGCTGCTTCAAACAAGATGGCTTTCGACTTGCCCGTGAGCGCAGCCGCCTCGCTCGACGCCTCCGTCTCACCGGCGGCAACTTCCAGCAAGAACGTCATTCCATCCGGCAGCGGCAAGCCTCTCGCCTGCCTTGCCATGTAAGGGGAACTGAGAATGCCAAGAGCACTGGCGAGCGCTTCGTGCTTTCGCATGATCAAGTTAGGCCTGGCTGGTCAGCTGGGGCTTGCAAGCCTCCGACTGACCGGCATAGCCATAGGAATAGGAATTCGCTAAATCGTTATAAGGCCCGTTGCTGTATGCGTAGCCTACGGATTGGGGATTGAACTTCGTAAGAACGGAACCAAGAAGCGTGATGCGTGGAAACTGCAGGCGCCGGAGAGATGTTTGGATCATCCCCTTCCTCTTCTCGCCCGCGCCGCCACAACGAATAGGGTTGCCGCCGATGCGCTGGCGACCAGTTGAGCGTCGGCGAGCCCTAGGAGAGGCGGCGAGTTGATCACGATCAGGTCAAAAAATTCCGCGCTAACCGAGAGGAGCGAAAAAATTCGCCTGCCGCTTAGGAGGTCCGAAACGTTCGGAGGCAGTGGACCTGACGCCATAAAAGAAAGATTGGGGTCGGCGGTTTTCAAAAGCACCTCAGACAACTGCGATGCGCCGGTCAAATAGTCGCTAAGTCCCGGCGAGCTATCTAAATCAAGCTTCTTATGGAGCGAAGGGTTGCGAAGGTCCGCATCGATCAGAAGCACCGTCAGGCCTATTTGAGCAAAATGCCGCGCGATGGAGAGCGCGGTCGTCGATTTGCCCTCGCCGGGACCGGCGCTCGTTATCGCTATCGAGCGCGGCAGGCCGGATTGGCCGAGAATTGCAGGACAGTCGCAAGAGAACGGTATGCCTCGCTTACCGCAGAGCGCGGATCCTTGAGGGCCTCAGCAACACTTTCATGCTCCTCTACCCGAGGAATGATCCCAAGCGTTGCAAGCCCTGAAAGGCGCTCGATTTCCTCGGGAGCGCGCACGCGGTCATCGAGCAATTCCAGGAGTAATGCAACGCCAACTCCGACTCCCAGACCGAGAGCAAGCGAAATAACGAGGGAAAGGAGAACCTTGGGCTCTGAGGGAAAGCCCGGGACCATTGCCCGGTCAATGACGAATATATTAGTGGTGCCGACGCCGCTTGCGACATCAACTTCCTTCATGCGCTGTAGCAGACTATTATGAAGGCCGCGATTAGCGTCAACTTCGCGCTTTAATATGTTGTATTGAATGCCCTTTTTCTGAAGGTCAAGAACTTCTGCGCGCAGCGTCTCGATTTTCGCTTTCATCTCATTTTCCTGAGCAAGCGACGATTTATAGGCACCCTTGAGCGAGTTTATGATCGTTTTGACTTCCGCGGCGAGTTGCCGATCAATTTCCTTCATTTTACTTGAGATCTGCACCATAGCAGGGTAGCTCGGCTTGAAGCTCTCAAACTTTTCTCGGTATTCTGTTTCCAGCGCTTTGCGCTGGGCGCGCAGCATCTTGATGACCGGGTTGGACAAAAACTGCGGCAGATTGATCGCTGTGACATGTTCGACCTGTCGCCACAGCTCTTCATTCTTGATGCGCTCAGTAATAAGCTGCCCCGTCGTCGCATTGGCCGCGGCGAGGTTGTTTTCCGCAATCGATGCTCTATCGCTAACCTCAAAAACCTTCTGCTGCTCAGAAAAATCTAGCAGTGCCTTTTCGGATTCCTCCAGCTGTGTTTTCAGCTGCTTGACTTGATCGGCGAGAAAGCTCTTGGCGTAGGAATTGGCCTCGACCCGCTTATTCAAGTTGGAAGCTATGTAAGCGTCGGCGTAGGCATTCGCGATTTTTTGTGCGCGAGCGGGAATGGGGTCTAGGACGCTGAGATCAACCAGTCTTGAACCTGGAACAGGCAATATTTTCAAGCTGGAGATCAAAATCCCGGTAGCCGAAGATTGGCGATCGGCGGGTGCGGGGAGCTCATCCTTCGAAGAAAACAAAGACCCGAACACCGAAATGTCCCGCGATCGGAAGAAGCTATCATCCTCACCAAGATGGATAGCGGAGGCGACGCGATCTGCCATCGCGCGGCTTCTCAGAAGCTCGAATTGCGTCTTCAAAAAGTCGGAGCCGCCTGACTCGATCGGCATCGCCCCCGCATCCACGATTTTACTCGCCTCTCGCTCGATCTGGATCCTCACGGTTGCAGAATAAAGACGCGGCTGCAGAAGCGCCCGGACACCGCCAAGAACCACAAACGCTAGAACCATACCTAGGATCAGCCGCTTGCGCTTGAGAACCATGTAGGCATACTGCCTGAGGGTAACGGCGAGATTGTTCTCTTCGGCATGCGGGACTGCCTCATAACCAAGTGAGGCGTACCTTGCCTGCACAGCGGTCGATTCTGCGAACGATAAGAGCCCGCCCGTTACCGGGACGCTCATTATCTTCATCCTTTAGAGCCTTTTGCATGCCGACGACCCCGTCTGTTGCTGGTTAAGGTACTTCGCCTGCAAAAAATCACTATAATCCGGCCGCCATAGGCACGAAGGTAGCCAGCGGAAGCAGCCTCATCATGTAGTTAAATCCTTGTTTTAGATCGGAGGTCGGAACAATAATCACGTCGCCCGCCTGCAACTGGGCGTCCTCCGCGCTTCCCTCGCGCATGCTTGCAACGTCATATTGCGCAGCCATACGCTTTCCCTCGACTTGCCGGAAAAGAACGACCGTGTGCGAGGCGCTCTCATCGAAGCCGCCAGCCAGAGCCATCGCTTGCAGGAGAGAAAGTCCCCCAGCCATTGGATAGACGCCAGGCCTTCTCACAGCGCCCTCCATCGTAATGCGCTGGCTGAAATACTCTTTCACAAGAACTGAAATTTGGGGATCTTGCAGATACTTACTCCCGAGCTTCTTGGCCATCTCCTGCTCGACCTCACGAGCAGTTTTCCCCGACACAATAAGCTCACCGATAAGGGGGAAATTAATGGTTCCGGCTTCGGAAACCTGAAGTGCCTTGGAGAGCTCCGGGGCCTTGAAGACAGTCACTTCCAGCGAATCGCGCGGGCCAATCTTATACGCCGTGCTGTTCGGATCGGACATGGACGCGAGGGAAAGAGCAACCTTGCGAACGCCCTCCTGATCGGCCTGACTAGGTTGAGCGGGAATCTCTGCCGATTTGTGAGCAGCCGGCTGAGCCGCTAGAACACGGGGCTGGACGCTAGCGCCCGCCATATCGGGTGCCGGGGACACCGCACAGGCGCTAATCAGGGCTGACGCAAGCGCCGGAACAAAAACTTTAAGCAACCTTTCCATCCCTTTAAACTCCCTTTCGCCCAATTAGGAGGCGCGGCAAATAAACGAGTGAAATGGATCGTAGTACACTGAAAGCCCAGCAAAAATGGGTGCTAACACCCCAAATTTGCTCCGCTCCAAAATTCAAGACGATAAAAGGCTGCCCCAATCCACAATAGACGCTCATATAAACACCCCACCCACCAACAAGCATCGCCCGAGGAATGCTCGACTTGCTGCCCATCATGCAGCTGTGCCGAGCTTTCTCTGCGAGCGCAAGCGTCATTATTCAAATGATGGGGATAAGTGATCGCTAACGATCATCGAGCCCGTCGGAATGTTGCCTTCTTGCACATATCTAACGAGTGAGCAGCGATTTTATTTTCTTTACAATCGGCAAAGGGAATAACGAGATAACACAACTTTAGCGTGTGTCTAAAACATATGGATTTAGTCTTGCCTTTTTTACCGGCTATAACTAGGAGTGGCTTCGCATTTGAGAAAAATCTATTGGAGATATTTGATGCGTCGCCTTGATTTGTTGATGCTCGACGTCGGTCTCATGTGTCTTGCAACGCTGATTGCCTTTGCGTTGCGTGAAAATTTCGAGATTACATGGGATCGGCTTTCTCAGATATCGCCCTATTTGCTAGCGACTGCTATTTCTTCAACGCTTGCTTTTGCAGCAGTTGGAACCAGTCGTTCGGTGTGGCGATACACGACGCTCATTGACTATTTGAGGGTCGGACAGGCTGTCATCCTCATCATATTTGGCGCTCTCTCGATAACATTTGCCTATGACCGTCTCGACCGCTTGGCTCGAACTTTGCCCTTCTTGCAGGCTCTGACCGGTATAGCCCTGCTTGTGGGGGCTCGTGTGCTCCATCGACTGAGTCACGAACGGTGCCGCCAGAACAAGGCATCCGCGGCCTTCCTCCAACTGGCGAAGGTTGAGCCCCCAACGACCGTTCTTGTGGTTGGGATCACCAAAATTGCAGAGGCCTACCTTCTAGCTGCGACGGAATTCTCTCGCGGCCGCTTCAAGATCGCTGGCCTTGTCGGCCGCACCGGCCGGCATGTCGGCCGGCTCGTGGCTGCCTGTCCCGTTTTGGGTATGCCCGAGGAGATCGAGGACATCTTAGGCCGCCTCGATGTTCATGGCGTCTCGATCGATCGGATTGTGATAGCAACGGCTTTTCATGCGCTCAGAGAAGAGCAACGCGACGCTCTTCTTCGCGTGGAGCGATCCCGCGGCATTACGCTGCAGTTTTTGGTTGGAGATCTTGGCTTCGAAGGCGACAGCTGGCTCAAGGCTCGCGATGAAAAGAGTGCAAACTTCCCTTTCTCACATGATCTGAGCTTTGAGATCACGCCCTCGGAGCTTCAGCGAATTGCCCGGCGCCGATATTGGGTCGCAAAAAGAGCCATTGATGGCCTTGCGGCGCTTCTCATGCTGATCCTCTGTTCGCCTCTTATGGTGATCGAGGGCATTCTCGTGGGCATAAGCATGGGCTCACCCGTCGTTTTCTGGCAGCAGCGACCGGGGCTCGGCGGCAGACCCTTCCGGCTTTATAAATTCCGCACCATGAAAGCGGCCCATGATGCAGATGGACGCAGGCTGTCCGACGCGGAGCGTGTGTCTCGTGTAGGCACAATCATGCGCCGCTTGAGACTCGATGAGCTGCCACAGTTGTTTAATGTTCTCCGTGGAGAGATGTCCATTATCGGCCCGCGGCCACTCCTGCCCTGCGATCAGTCCGACGAATACCGGGCCCGGCTGCTCGTCCGGCCTGGCGTCACGGGCTGGGCGCAAGTTGTAGGAGGCCGCGATATTTCGCCGGAAGACAAGGCGGCTCTTGATATCTGGTATGTGAGAAATGCAAGCTTGGCGCTTGATCTCGAGATCGTGGCAAGGACGATCCCTATGGTCCTTCTGGGCGAACGCATCTCGCGGCCGCTCATAGAGCGGGCATGGCAGGAACTCCGTGAAGGCGGCATCTTAAAAGGAGAGCTCGCCTTGAGATTAGAAAACAGCTGGCATACCCAGTCAATCAACGCCTAGAAGTCTTAATGCAGACATAATCGTTATCTAATATTCACGCTTAAGTAGTTATTAAGTATAGCAGCCGCTTAGGCGGGTGAGAGTGAGCAGCGTTTATTTGTCGTGTGAAAGTCTTTCACCCGAAGTGCGGTAGCATTTCTTCCGCTTGAAAGCGAACCCTTTCTTAAAGCTTCGGCCCAGGCGTTGCCGCAATCTGCCTATGTGACAGCTGCTGCTGTGTCATGTGTGCTATCACTATCTATGGCGATGGAATGCAGACGCGCTCCTTCTGTTACGTGGACGATCTAATCGAAGGCTTCATCACGCCCCAATGGCGTTACAGGGACTATCGATCTTGGCAATCCCGGCGAGTTCACCATCAGGGAGTTAGCGGAACTCACTATCGAACTTACAGGCTCGCAGTCGAAGCTCGCGTCTCTACCTGCTCGCCCACGATCCAGGGCAGCGGCAGCCTAGCATAGCGAGCGCCAGAGAGCAGTTGAACTGGCGGCCAGCGATTCCGCTTTCGGAAGGCTTGGGGCATACAATAGCGCATCTCGACAGATTATTACCGGGTGGGCTGGGCGGGTGTTCTCGACCTCAGGCCGTTGCATGATGGCATTGCGCATTCATCTCCTTGTGGACAGTAAATGAAAGCTCGCGCGCTGCCTTTTTCGAGTAAAGCGGCTGCGGGTGTTGCCATTGGCCCCGATTGCTGGCTAATTGGCTGAGCCTAGGTACGTGTTGCTTGCAGATGTCCAAGCTGAGATCAAGTTCCCGGAAATTCAAGTTAGAAAATCATGAACGCCGAAGCTTCGAAGCTCGCAGCCCTATCTGACGAGATTACCACGCATCCCAGTTCGCGCGTTGGCGGCGCTTCTTTGATCAAGACGGATGGTCGAGAGCGCATTTTAGTCCTCGAGGCGGGGCGCGCCGATCGGAATTACTGGTCCGATCTTTGGCATTACCGAGAGTTGTTCGCCATTCTCGCCTGGCGCGATGTCGCCGTGCGATACAAGCAGACGGTGATCGGAGTGCTCTGGGCGGTCATTCGGCCGTTCCTCACTATGGTGGTGTTCACGGTCATCTTCGGCAAGGTAGCGGCGCTGCCGAGCGATGGCTCTGCGCCCTACCCGGTCATGGTGTTCGCCGGGATGCTGCCGTGGTTTCTATTCTCGAGCGTACTGTCCGAAGCATCGAACAGCCTTATCGGCAACGCCAACCTGATCTCCAAAGTCTACTTCCCGCGCCTCGTCGTGCCGAGCGCCTCGGCTGTCGTCGCCCTTGTTGAGTTCCTGATCAACCTTGCCATGCTGGCGCTGATCATGGCTTGGTACGGCTTCCTGCCGGGGTGGCAAATCGTCTTCCTGCCGGCCTTCGTGTTGCTCGCCGTGCTCGCGAGTCTTGGGCCAGCGCTGTGGATCACTGCGCTCAACGTCAAATACCGCGACTTTCGATATATTATCCCCTTCATCGTTCAGTTCGGCCTCTATGTCTCGCCCGTGGGCTTTACAAGCGCGGTGGTGCCAGAAAAGTGGCGGCTCCTCTACAGCCTCAATCCGGTTGTGGGGGTGATCGACGGCTTCCGCTGGTGCCTCCTCGGAGGCCAGAGCCAGCTCTACATGCCCGGCTTGATGGTAAACCTTGGCATGGTCGCCTTTTTCCTGTGGCTCGGCGTTCGCTATTTCAGGCAGACCGAAAAGACCTTCGCGGACATGGTGTAACGATGAGCGACGTGGTCATCCGCGCCGAGGGCCTCGGCAAGAAATATCTGATCGGCCATGAGAGCCAGCAGGAACGCTACACCGCGCTGCGCGACGTTGCCGCCCGCACAATAAAGGGTTTCGCCCGCTCGGCGCGCGACATGATCCGCGGCCGTCAGCTCATCGCGGGCGACGAGATCGAAGAGTTCTGGGCGCTGAAGGACGTCAGTTTCGAGATCAGGCGCGGCGAAGTGGTGGGCATCATCGGGCGCAACGGGGCGGGTAAGTCGACGCTTCTGAAGGTCCTCTCGCGCATTACCGAGCCGAGCGTGGGCCGGGTCGAGATCAAGGGCAGGGTTGCGAGCCTTCTCGAAGTTGGCACCGGCTTTCACCCGGAACTGACCGGCCGCGAGAATATCTACCTCAACGGCGCCATCCTCGGCATGAGCCGCACCGAGATCAAGCGCAAGTTCGACGAGATCGTCGCCTTCGCCGAAGTGGAGAAATTTCTCGACACGCCGGTGAAGCGCTATTCGAGCGGGATGTATGTTCGCCTCGCGTTCGCGGTGGCGGCGCATCTGGAGCCAGAGATATTGGTGGTGGACGAGGTGCTCGCTGTCGGTGACGCCGAGTTTCAGAAGAAATGCCTTGGCAAGATGCAGGATGTGGCTGGTTATGGTCGGACAGTTCTGTTTGTGAGCCATAATATGGCGGCTGTTAGGCAATTGTGTTCCAAGGCTATACTTATGCGCGATGGACACGCGAGTACAAAGCAGTCTACAGACGACGCCGTCGATGACTATCTCGCAGCCCGGGGTGCCCAAAATGAAAATATAAGGTGGAGTGAATACGTTAATCCGTTTTTCACACCCACGAACCTTTATGCAGACCACAGTAATATCTATATAGAGGGGCTCCTAATTCGAAATGATCCTCGTTTACTAATAGCCGTGGGTGTTTTCTTGCTTGATGGTACACCATTATTTTGGACTAATCATCTAGATAATAGTTTGGATTTGTCAGGCCTTGTTGGATCAGCCGTTCGATTTGCAATGCCGCTGCCAACCCACACTCTCAACGAGGGTGTCTACGAAGCTAGATTGGCCGTTTTTCTTCATAATTTGGAACATCTAATCCCTCCAAATAGAGCACCTGCGATCAAGTTCCAGATCGAGTTAGGAACAAATAGACCTAGTCATTTTCTTTTGCCCCGGCCTGGCACACTCGCTCCTGTCCTGCAATGGAGACTTGAGAACTGCAACGCTTCCGCCATGACACTGTGAGGCGTACGGCGAGTAGGAAGCATGCCTGTCGTTCAGTCGGACGCGGGCGCTGCCGTGACCGTCGCCCGGTTTGTCACACGCCGCGCTAATAGCGTTCCACTACATAGCACTTACGCGGAACATGCGCACTAAGCTTCCCCCGATTATCATATGCGGTGTTGTTAGAAATGCCGCTCCTACTCTTGCTAAGTCGCTTGATGCGATCAACCGCATCAGGTCAAGGTCAGAGCGGTGCTACTGTATCATTGGCACAAACGATAATGCCGATGATACCCTCCGGATTCTCCGTGAATGGAGCGCTTCATCCGAGATGATTGAGCTACTCCAGTTCGATGGACTGGAAGCCGCTTGTCCTGATCGTGTGGATCGCATCGCTGCAGCAAGGAACTTCTGCCTCCAGAGGATCAGCTGTAACGACGGACAATTTGATGATTTCCCTTTTGTTTGCATGCTCGATCTCGATGGCCTAAACGCCGACCTAGATCCCAAAGATTTCTGCCTGGCTATGCAGACTAAGGTGGCGTGGGACGCTCTCTTTGCGAACCAACGGCAGGCCTATTATGATATCTATGCGCTCAGACATCCCCTGTGGTGTCCTTCGGACTGTTGGCAGGAAGTGGCGCGCGCCACGACGTTTCCGTTCCGCAACAAGAAGTTAACGGCGGCTACCCGAACGTTTGTTTACGATCGGCAATTTCAAATCTCACCATTCACACCGCCGATTTCTGTTTATTCTGCGTTTGGAGGACTTGCCATTTATCGCAGGGAGGCTCTCCGCCACTGCTGGTACGGGAGCCGTGATCGGCTTGGCAGACGAATATGCGAGCATGTCGTTTTGCACCAGCAGATGCTATCAAATGGGGCGAACCTGTTCATAGCTCCAACTCTATTGAATGACGCTCCGGCAGAACATCTTGGCGCGACCAGTGGACAGCCTTTCCCTTATGAGCTCTGTAGCTCAAGCGGCAATCTAGCATCATCTGGTGTCGAATATGAATACGTGTAGATCTCCTCTGACGGGAGCAGAAGCCTCCCTCTTATTCGAACACTTTGTGTTGGGGAGACACAAGGCGGGTTACTATTATGATCCGACTGTCGGATATATTTTTGCAGGAGCGCCTCACTGGTTGAATGAGGCTTATTCAGATGCAGTTGCTGTTACAGATACCGGAATCCTTGCGCGAAACCTCGGGAACATCAATATCATATCGGAGGTCATTTCGCGGGAGCCGCATCGCTTCACAAGAGGCGTAGACATCGGCGGCGGCTACGGTCTCTTCGTTCGTGGAATGAGAGACGCTGGCTTCGACTTCTACTGGACAGATAAATACGCCGAGAACCTGGTTGCAAGAGGCTTCGAGGCTCGACCGGGCTCGTACAGCACTATCGTGGCTTTTGAAGTTCTTGAACATCTAGAGGATCCCTTAGGCGTGCTGAAAGCAGCTAAGGCCAAGTTCGGCTTCGATACATGTTTCTTCTCCGCCACCTGTTTTGACGAAGACAATGTACCAGATGAAGACTGGTGGTATTGGGCCTTCGAGACCGGACAGCATATTTCTTTCTTCTCCGAACGGACACTGCATTGGTTGGGTGCTGAGCTTGGAATGCAGCTTTGGCACATTCGAGACGACGTGTTTGCGTTTTCATCCTTGCCTTGGGAGCCGCTATTAAGAGAGAGACGAGCTTCGAGGTTTGCAAAGGGTATCGCACGACGTTTGACGTCAACCTTCTCGACTAGGAAGCGCACTCGGCCGAAATCGTTGACATTCGATGATCATGCGTTTCTTAAACTTGCGCTACGTCAAACCAATAAGGATCGCTCCTCCGATGCGCTGCCCAACCTTAGCTGAACTCCCGCCCCCGCCTGCCGGCAAGACCGGCTGGCCGTGGACCGTGGAAAGCCCGCAACTGCCGGATACAATGCCGGACGGCAAGCCGTGGCCGCGCATCTCGATCGTAACGCCGAGCTACAACCAGGGCCAGTTCATTGAGGAGACGATCCGCTCAGCCCTGCTTCAGGGTTACCCGCACCTCGAATACATCATCATCGACGGCGGCAGCACCGATGATAGCGTCGGCGTTATCAAGAAATATCAACCATGGCTAGCCTATTGGGTCAGCGAGGAAGACCGCGGTCAGTCGCATGCCATTAACAAGGGCTTCGAGCGCGCCACCGGCGGCATCATGAATTGGATAAACAGCGACGATTTCCTGGCTGTGGACGCTCTCAGAGAGGTCGCAGTAGCCTTTGGAGAGGCTTCGGAAGATACTGGAGCAATCGCCGGAATCGCTCATAAGATCGATAGTCAATATCGTTCGTTATATGCGCCGCTGCCGGAAAAGATAGACCGAATGGGCATGATTAATTGGATTTACGGAGGCGACTTCATGCAGCCAGCGTGTTTCTTCCGAAAGTCCGCTTGGTCTAGATGCGGTCCACTCGAGGAAGAACTCCACTACTGCATGGATTATGTACTCTGCCTCTCCATATCGAGGCAATATAAGTTCGATACATTAAGAAAAACCATCGCATTCGCGCACACTCATAATCTCGCGAAAACGACAGCCGAGCGGCAAAAAATGTTCGCTGAAACCGCGGTCAGTCTTGCTCGCGAGCCAGATGGGTTTCGCATGGCACGGCGTGTCGCAATGGATTTAGTCGACGGAAAACTCAGTTCGAATGAGCCTTCATTCAACCAGCTTATCACGCTGCTTCAGCTCAAACTGGTTCGCAAAACGAGATCGATGATTGTCATGGGGAAGAAGTTATTATCTGGCCTCAAGGAGGCTTAGCGTAGTTCTTCGCTTCCCTAAGCGATTGATGGACGCACCACCACTGCATCGACGGAAAGCTCACGCGAGATTGAGCGGGGTCTTAGAGTTACACGTGTGGAAACCTGTGTCGACCGCTCACAAAGTTGTCAGGGGAGGGGCAAACGTCGCTCGCCACATGCGCCTGCGGTCGCGTATGGCCCTCTGGTCTTGGCGAAAGTCGGACTGCGGCGCGGTTTTCACTTGGCATCAGTCAACACCCGACTACTCACCGGTTTGCCATCAACAATTCACCTGGACATCGCTTGATCTGTTTGAGAAAGCGCTTGATCTAGTCACATCACACTTCAAGGTGATACCTCTCAGCGAAATGGTGGCTTCGTTGGAGGTCGGGAAACTGCAGGGCAAGTTCGCGGCGCTTACCTTTGATGATGGAGATATCTCCCTTGAAAGCCACATCGTCCCGGCTTTGAAAAGAAGAGAGCTACCCGCAACATTCTTTATCAATTCTGCGTATTATGAGCAACCTTCGACATACTGGGCGCCGATCGCCTCTTATTTCAATAGAGTAGGGCAATCCCATCAGAGCTGGACGGCAGAGCTTGCCGATGCGGCTTCAAAGCTACGCCGTACGACAGATGCTACGTTTTACCAGGCTACCCGCGTACGCGTCGAACAACTGGCCTGTTTAATCCCAAGCCTCTCCTCGCGGCTGGTTTCTCCCTCATGGCTCGAACGCCTGGATGACGCGCAATTTGAGATTGGAGTACATGGCCACGAGCATCAACGTCACTCGATGATGTCTGAGGAATGGCAAGTAACCAACTTAGCGAAGAACATATCGTTTCTATCGGGATTCAAAGCCTACCGTCCGTTGTTTGCTGTCCCTTTTGGCCGCCCCTGGGACTGGACAGCCAAAACGCTTGAGATCGCCGAGGAGCTAGGCCTGAAAGTTGTGTTGAGCCATGGGGGCACCAACCAAGCTGGACAGCGTGCTATTGCGAGAATACCGGCGGATGGCCAAAGCGGCGATGCCCTGAAAATGGCGTGGCTATCCTGATATGAGATATTCTCCTCGGACTAGCCAATTTGGAAATGCGGGCTTCAATCTGACCGAGTTTACCGCTGTTGAGCCTTTCGTTAGTAAGCATTCTCTTTTACGTGGAGACAAAATATTCTTAGCTATTCGCGGATAATTTAGAAATTGTTTGCGTCCTATCTATTTCTTTTCTTGGAAGCACTAAAGAGTTGACGCGAGACATCCGATGCGCATTGGTATGTGGGTTAGTGGCTTCCCTGTAACTTCGGAAACGTTCATTTTCAACCAAGTTATTAGCCTGCTGACAAAGGGCCATGATGTGGAGGTTGAACTCAACCTCCTTCAATCCTCATGACATTGCGCACTATCAACCGCTATTTGAGCAGTGGGCACTTGCGGATAAACTGAGAACGTTCGTGCTTCCAAAGCGGACGCTCCCTCGCCTCGCCGGGGCATCGGTACGAGCTCTCCGATGGTTCCCGTCGCACCCGCGCGCAGTTTTGGATTCTCTCAATGTTTTTCGACACCATCGAAGAAGCTTGGGGTCTTTCCCGGCTCCACCGCCAATTCCCGGCGACTAAAGCTAAACGCAGTTTCGATGTTATTCATTGCCATTTCGGGCCGAATGGAAACAGGGCCTTATGGTTGCGCGAGCTTGGCGTTATTGACGGCCCAATCATGACTAGTTTTCACGGGTATGATTTAAATAGGCTACCTCGGACGCAGCCGGATATGTATAAAGATTTGTTTCGTGAGGGCGAGTTGTTTTCGGTCGGCTCTGAGTTCATGCGTCGACGCGTTGTCGCCCTGGGGGCGCCGGAAGAGCGCACTATCATCGTGCCTTGTGGGGTAAACTCTGCGGCATTTATGCCCCGTTCGGAGTCAGAACAAGCGTCAGCTGTTGCAGACCAGCCATTCCGGCTATTGACGGTCGCCAGGCTGGTTGCGGTTAAAGGGATACGTTACGCTCTCGAAGCCGTTGCCATCTTCCAAAAACAAAAGGTACCAGTCTTTTACACCATCGTTGGTGATGGGCCCCTCCGTGATGAGCTAACTGAACTCGCGAAATCGCTTGCGATTAGCGACTGTGTTCACTTCAAAGGTGCGCAGTCGCAGGCAAAAATCATAGAGGACTTGCGGACAAACGACGTCTTTCTTTTGCCCGGCGTCGTCACTGAGACCGGGGAAGAGGAAGCTCAAGGCGTTGTGCTCGTTGAGGCACAAGCTTGCGGGCTACCGGTGATTGCCAGCGATGTTGGCGGCATCCCCGAAAGTCTTCGGCATCTTCAAACAGGTCTGCTCGTCCCGCAACGCAACCCTCAGGCGATAGCTGAAGGAGTGCTCTTGCTCATGGACAATGCGCCCCTGCGTAAGCAGATGAAACGCCAAAGCCGGGCTTTTGCGGAGGCCAACTTTTCACTGGAAGGGCAGATCGACCAGCTTTGCAGGGCGTACGCCCGCTTGGCGAGCGGGACGCCCAACAGCGAAACAGTTCACAGACCGCAATTAGGGTAAGAGCCTTGTCCTTACGAACAAGATGAAATTCCGGTCGTTGTCAACGAAGCCGCCCGTCGTATCCTTTGGCACCGACATCTCATATCGAAATAGCGGTCGCTCGGCGACTGCTTCGATGCAATTGGCTTTACGGGCTATCTCCTGTGACTACGCTCTGCACCTTTACGAGGGTTCCACTGGCGTCAGCGAGCTTCGTAGCGGACTATGGAGGGCATGCCGTATCTGTTTCGCAACTTGAAGCTGCGTTCGCCGCAAAAGGACTCAACGCGTCCCTCTGAGCGCGGGACGGAACGGCAATGATATCCGAAGTCGTACCCTCTCTCGCTGCTATTCGGCGCCTCATGGGAACGTCAACTGCAATCGAACTATGTGAGCCAGTTGACGCTTAGCTTGGCCGCCTGACGTTGGCCCCACTCTGCAATCACACCAGCTTGACGGACGAAACAGTACCTATGTGCCCTCAGTCAACCAAGCTCTCAGTATCTTCAACGCCAACTCATTAATGCATTGTTAACTAGCAGGCTGCCGAAAGACGATTTTGCTTATGGCAAGCTCACCATGAGGTTTAAATCATTGAAAACACTCCGCCTCATCCTGAGCCTGTCGAAGGATGAAGCCACGTTTTCTGGATTTTTCAGCATCCTGCCAGGTAGGCATGCAGCGCACTTGAAACACCAAGGCTCCCTGAAATCGATGAAAAAGCAATCGTCAAACGGATTGCACATTTTAACGCTAGTCAGCGAGGGGCAAGGCAGCGTTGGTGGTATCGCCCAATATAATCGGGATCTACTCTACGCCCTTTCTCAGCAAGACAGCGTCGAAGCAATCCGCGTTCTTCCGCGCCTATCACCTGGTGCCCCTGGCAATGTTCACCCAAAAATTCGCTACGATCTCAGGGGCGTCGGTGGTTTCCGAAGTTATGCAGCTGCAGTCTCGAGACTTGCGCTCCACCTTCGCATTGATCTAATCATCTGCGGGCATATAAATCTGATGCCGGTTGCCTGTGTACTTGGTTCTTTGAGAAACGTTCCTGTGCTGACATGCATTCACGGTATCGATGCGTGGACGCCCCCACCCCGAGCAGTGGTTCGTCATCTCAGTAATCGCGCGCGCTATGTGCTTTCGGTCAGCGAATATACGCGCGATAGGTTTGTTAACTGGAGCCATTATCCAACCGAGAGGGTGATTTGTCTGCCGAATACCTTTCGTGCGGAGGAGTTCTGCCCCGGTGATAAGCCAGGTGACCTATTGGAGCGCTACAAATTGGGGGGTAGGAAAGTCGTTCTGACGTTCGGCCGACTGGTCGGTGAGAGCCGGGCGAAAGGCTTCGATCGCGTTCTGGAGGCCATGCCAGGATTGATTGCCAGAGACTCAAGCATTTGCTATCTGATCGCAGGTCAAGGCCCGGATAGGGCGCGTCTTGAAGCAAAAGCCGAAGAACTTGGCGTGCGTTCTCATTGTGTGTTTACAGGGTATGTCGAGCCCGATCGGAAAGCGGACATATTTCGGCTAGCTGATGCTTTTGTAATGCCAAGCAAGGGCGAGGGATTTGGAATTGTCCTTCTGGAGGCTATGGCCTGTGGTATTCCCGTGGTTGGCAGCACGGAAGATGGTACAAAAAGAAGCCCTGCTGGGCGGCAAGCTGGGCCAGTTGGTGAATCCCGATAGCGTTGATGACATAGCGACTGCAACATGGCGCGCATTGTGTATGAGGAAAAGTGTTCCCAGCGAATTAATCTACTTCTCATTCGAGAAGTTCAAGGAGCGCGTCGGGAATGTCATCAGGAGAGTAAACTAGTCTAATGGCAAACGATAATTTGCAAGTAAGAGTACGCCGCAGGCCTGTGTTTAGCTCGCCTTGGAAATCGCAGGATATGATTACGAAGATCGCTGTTATAAATAGCCACCCCATTCAGTACTTCGCGCCTCTGTATGCCTTCCTAAACCAAGATCCGACGTTGGAAGTTACCGCGCTCTATTTATCCGATTTTAGTCTTCGAGGTGGTCATGACAAGGGTTTTGGCCAGAAAGTTTCCTGGGATCTTGATCTTCTGGCGGGGTATCCTCACCGCTTCCTCGGAAATAGCGCTAGTCGTCGTCCGTCCCAAAGTTTTTTTTCCCTAATCGCACCAGAAGTCTGGAATGTCATTCGGGCGGGCAATTATGATGCCCTCTGGCTGCATGGGCATGGCTATGTGGCAAATATCATCGCGTTTGCTGCAGCTCGCTCGATAGGGTTGCCTGTTCTGATGCGAGCAGAGACGCACCTTAAGTTGCATCGAGGCGTGCTCAAGAAGATGGGTCGACGTTTGTTTCTTGGTGGGCTCTACGGTCATTGTGCCCGATTGCTTGCAATTGGTTCGGAAAATCACGATTTTTACAGGTCATTCGGTGTTCCGGAAACCAAGATTTTCCATGTCCCTTATGCAGTCGATAACGCTCGGTTTATAAAAGAGTTGACGCTCTCTACCCTGGAGCGGGCGGAGGTCCGCAAGAGATTGGGGGTGTTGGATGATCATCCGGTGGTGCTATACGCGTCCAAATTTCAGCCCCACAAACGCCGACATGACCTTGTCAAGGCATGTGCCATTCTTGCGAGCGAGAACATTTCATTTCATCTGGTCATGGTCGGTTCCGGAGAAATGGAGCAAGAGCTAAGGAGTTTGGCGAAGGCAAATGGTCTAGCGAGCGTGATCTTTCCTGGATTTGTCAACCAATCTGAACTCCCTCGCATATACGCAGCAGCCGATGTATTCGTATTACCGTCGGAGGTGGAACCTTGGGGCCTGGTCGTCAATGAGGCGATGTGCGCTGGGCTTCCGATCGTGACCACAGGCGTTGTCGGCTGCGCCGCGGACTTAGTTCTCTGATGGCGAAAACGGAGCAATCTATAGGGCTGGCGACGTTACGGGGCTTTCTGCTTCGCTGCGACCAATACTCAAGGATAGCTTGTTGAGAGCCGCAATGTCTATACGAAGCCGAGAGCGGATTGCGGAGTGGGGCTTTGAACACTGCAGGAACGGCCTTAAAGCTGCTGTGGCAGATATTAAATCGACAAAGCTTGCAACCTAGCAGGCTGCTAAAAAGCGATGTTGCCCATGGTTCGACAAGCTCACTATGAGGTCTAAGCCGTTGAAAAAACTCGCCCTCATCCTGCGCCTGTCGAAGGATGAAGCCACGTTTTCAGGCTTTTTCAGCAGCCTGCTGGTCGGGGTGCCTGAAACGAGAACTTATTCTTGTTGGGCCTTACTTTTTGTTAGTTGGTTTCGGCATGTACGTGCGAGGCCGATGGTTTCATAGGCCGTCGGAGACGCAGATGAGCCCATTATTATTCTTGAGGCTGGCTCGGTTTTATTCATCCCGTCGGGAATGTTCAAAACGCTGAGGCCCGCGCTGTATCGTTTTGCGAAATCTGGTAGCTAACGGAAGAACTATGATGGAAGTTGCCCACGCTGAAGCTCCGAGCAAAACTATGCGGCTGCTCGTTTCGGCGACCCGCGGTTCGACTACTCTACCATCGGAATATGGCAGGCAGCTGCAGGACCTGGGATGCACGCTGTTCAGATACTACGGCGGGAACGAGAGGCGTGGCAGTGTGCCTCAGTCCGTGAGAAGAATCCTCCAGCGTACGTTTACTTACCCTATCTGGCGGCAGGCCAACTGCGATCTCCTGGATATGGCTGAGAACTACAATCCGGATGTGGTCTGGATATTCAAGGGCTCCGATATTTACCCTTCGACCATCCGCAAGCTCAAACAGCGCGGCAATCGGTTGATATCCTACAACGCGGATCATCCGTTTCGCTTTTTCAGCCCGGGAAGTGGGAACTCCAATGTGCGCAAGTCGATACCGGAGTACGACCTGCATCTGACATATAGCAGGCACATTGCAATGGAAATGGCCGATGCTTACCCGGGTGTTTGCACCGGCGTGGTGCCGTTCGGTCATGCAATCGACGATGCTCTCTACGCGAGCCTTTCGGGAGAGCATGAGATTGTCCGGGTTTGCTTTCTCGGAAATCCGGATACGCATCGCATCAGGAACATCGGTGTATTGCTGTCCGCCGGGATCAACGTCGACGTGTACGGGCACAGTTGGGACAGGTTTCGCGGGGAACTTGCAGGCGCTCGAATTCACGGGGCCATCTACGGAACCGAGATGTACCGCACCCTTAGGCGCTACCGCGTGCAGTTGAACTTTTTGCGGCCGCACAATCTGCATTCGCATAATATGAGGACCTTCGAGGCGCCTGCATCCGGAGCGATCATGCTAGCCGAGGACACAATCGAGCATCGCGAGTTCTTCCGGCCGGGGCTCGAGGCGTTCTACTTCTCTTCCGACGAAGAACTCGTGACGCAGGCTCGCCGCCTACTCAGCCTTGGTGCCGAAGAGGCGAGCGAGATACGCCGTCGGGCTCGCTTGCGCAGTGTCGAGCAACCGTTCCGCTACCGGGACCGGACTCAGCTGGCGCTCGGGCTCATCCGCCAAGCCATCGCATAGGGGAATGTGGAATGAACCCGAGGTCCCACCAGCGCGGGTAGCTGCAGAACTACTGTGAACTGAAAATCGCCAGCCGAGATAAAGTAGGAAGGTGGACCTTTGCTGCGGAGAGATATGATATGGTAGCCGCGGTGCCATCTGTCACCGTTGTCATCCCCTGTTGGAACGCAGAGCGGTGGGTCAGCCGCGCTATAGATAGTGCTCTCGCTCAGACGGGTGTGAATTTGGATGTGATCGTTGTCGATGACGGCTCTAGCGATCGGAGCCTCGAAATCATCCGATCCTTTGGCGATCGGATCGCATGGCTGACCGGGGCTAATCAGGGCGCTCCGGTCGCGCGCAATCTGGGGGTGTTCAGAAGCCAGTCCGAATATGTGCTGTTCCTTGATGCTGACGATTACCTTGAGGAGGGGGCGCTTGCCTGCTGGAGTTCAGTCGCATCGAGAACGGCGGCAGATCTCGTATTGGCGCCGTTTGAATACGAGTATGGAATCGACGGCAAACGCAAATCAGGTTCTTCCATATCGAAGCCCATCGTAACCGCGCGCCTGCTTCGGAACTGGATCGCAGGCGATTTCATTCCGCCCTGTGCCGTGATCTGGCGAAGGCAGTTTGTGCGGGAGATTGGCGGGTGGCGCGAGGGGCTCCGGCGCAATCAAGACGGCGAGTTGCTTATGCGAGCTCTTATTTTGGGTGCGCATGTGGACGTCGCGGAACGGGGGCTTGGCGTTTACTTTCAGCATGATTCACCGAAACGCGTATCGAAGCAGGTCGACCATAATATTCTGGTGGGTGAAGCCGAAATGTTGAGCGACCTAGTCGAGATCGCAATTCATCAGGAGAAGCGCGACCTTCTGCCAGTTTTAGGCCTCGCGTGTTACCGACTTGCCTATGAATGTTTCGCACTTAAAGAGGACAGCATAGGAGAGCTGGCGCTCAAAAAAGCGAGGCAGTTGGGTGCGAGGGGGCACTTTGGCAGCTTCCAACACCGACTGCTTGCTGGCGCGCTCGGGTTGCGAAGGAAGCTTCTTCTGACCGGCTCACTTCGATATCTTACCGGAATGAGGTAATTGGCGGTGACTTAGACTGAAGCCAGCTCTATACACCGGGAGCGCCACGCTTTTAAACTCTCCCCGCTCCGGGATTTGTTCGCCTTTCGGCGGCACTCACGGGCCGCAACTGGTCCGTGAGTGGTGTTTTCTTGGGCAAGGATTCTCTCTTCCGTGAGCAGCTGGCTTGGCCAGTTGTCGAACGTACCGCCTTCGTTTGCCAAAAAACCGGCCTGATAGGCAAGGTGGCACCCCAGGGCCTTGCCCTCAGTATCAACATCACTCAACGCATGCAACTGCGGCTCGCATATTGGCAACAACAGCTCCCGAAAGTTTCGGTCATGCTCAAGCGAACGTTCTCTACTCTTGCATACAAGCTCCCGAATATTCGCGGAAAAAACCGTTTGATGCGGAAGCTCATTAGACTGACCGCACTCGGTGAATCCATCATCATACATCGCAAGGGAGTTAATTATGAGGTAGTCGGAGAGGACTTAATTGACTACCTCATCATGTCATCCGACTACGAATCTCCGCTGTTGGTGAAGGGGCTGTCTAGGCATATCGGTTCAACCTCAATGTGTTTGTGGGACATTGGTGCCAATGTCGGGGCAGTCTCCTTGCCCTTGTTGCGAGAGTGTCCGAATCTCAAAGTCGTAATGTTCGAGCCCAGCCCTTCGGTCTGCGGGAGATTACTTCGTAATCTGGCATGCAACCCAGATCTCGTGTCCCGCGCATGGGTAATGCCCATTGCATTGTCAGATCGAACAGAGTGGAAGCAGTTTTATGTAAGTAGCGAGAGTTTCAACTCCGGGGTGGGGGGGCTGTACGGTTCAGCCAATAGGGAACGATTTGGGCCATTAGTACGAGCGCACCGCGGCGATGAGCTTACCGATATTGTGCCGCTTCCGGATGCGATCAAAATAGATGTAGAGGGCTTCGAGCTTGAGGTTTTGAATGGCCTCGGGTCGATCCTCGACCGCGACTTAGCCATTGTGTTCGAGCACTGTGTCTATCGGTTACAGGAGCGAAGAATGTCGAATGACGCCGTTGTGAACTTCGTACGCGGCAGGGGCTATTCGCTCGCCTCACTCAGGCAGGTGAACGTCGACCTCGATAAGGACGATGATATTATCGCCACTCGGAAGCTGGTATGACCGTTCCGACGAGGGAACATAACTCACCTTCTCGAGAGACAACGGAGACCTTCCGCGCTACTCCAACTGAGTGGAGTGACAGCGCTCGCGCCTGCAAACGGCGTGGACGCGAAGTTCTGCCGACACGAGAAACTCCACCTAGAGAGTATCCCTTGAAAATTATCTATCTCCAATATACTGATCCAACTTTGTATCCTCCGCTAGAACACTCGTCCCGAATTCTGGCAGATCGGGGGTGGGGAATATTGTTCTTGGGCGCTTCGCCTAAGGGTTCGGAAGGCTTCAAATTTCCTCCCCATCCCTCAATAAAGGTGCGGTGTTTGCCGCAGCTTGGAAACGGTCGTCTTATACAGCTGCAATATTTAATTTTTTTTCTTTGGTCCTTGTTAGTTTGCGTCATCCACCGCCCAAAATGGCTTTACGTCTCCGATCCCTTAGCCAGTCCCACCGCATTGGTTATCCGATTCCTAACTGGAGCACGCCTCGTGTACCATGAGCACGATTCGCCAACCTGCGGAGGCGGCCTTTCAAAACCTGGCCAGTTTTTTCGCACCGCACGAAGGTGGCTTGCCTGTAAATCAGAGTTATGTATTTTGCCGCAACAAGAAAGAATCCGCAGCTTTGTTGCAGAGACTAGGCGAAAAAAAGTAACAATGTGCGTGTGGAACTGTCCTCGCCGTGAAGAGATCTGCGCGCCGCGATGCGGGGACAGCAAAACTGAGCGAAAATTAACTTTGTATTATCATGGTAGCATCAACGACATACGTCTACCGCTGACCGTCATAGAAGCGCTGGCCCAAACGAAGGCGAGCACCAAATTAGTAATCGTCGGCTATGAGACAATCGGCAGCAAGGGATATGTCAGGGCCCTGATTAGGAGGGCCGATGAAATGCGCGTGTCTAGTAGAGTTGAATTTCTTGGGTCGCGACCGCGAAGCGAGCTTTTTTCCGTCGCAAGTAACGCAGATGTTGGTCTTATGCTCATGCCAAAAACAAGTATAGATATAAATGCAAGATACATGGTTGGTGCATCAAATAAAGCGTTTGACTATCTAGCCGCCGGGCAGATGCTATTGATTTCGGATCTACCAGATTGGCGGGAGCAGTTTGAAAAGCCAGGGTTCGCTCGGGTGTGTCGCCCCGAGGAAGTTGAAAGCCTGATTGAAGCAATCACCTGGTGCGAAGAAAATCTGAGCACCGTAAGAGAAATGGGCGAAAGAGGCAGATTGCGTATCATGAACGGATGGAATTATGAGGCTCAGTTTGAGCCTGTTATCCGTTTCATGACGGGGAATGTTTAATAGCGTTGACGAGGCCGAGACGTCTGTGGAAAGCGGATTATAAGTATAAAAAGCAAAAAAGGTAGGAAGGCGGCGAGAGGCCGCTGTTTGACGTTTCGTGATCACTACAGGGACCCCGCAAAAACTGTGATTTTAGAAACAATAAAGCGTTTGGGTATGAGCCGTCGTTTCATTAAGGTCCTCTTCTGATGTTCGAAGCAGACGCATATTCGAGAATTGCCGCTTTTTCGTTAATCTGGGGAGCATCGCTTGTTGTTTGTCTTGGCATGCTCATTCGCTCGCGTCACCAGACTGTGGGCATGCCTTTCGCATTTTTGCTCTGCTTCACTGTAGTGCACGGTGGGGCTCTCGTTCATCTGGTCAACGGTTATGACCACACGCAAAATCTGTACTTAGCTGGCTGGGGGTTCTCCGAAGACACAGTGGCTGACGGCCTGGGCGTCTCGGTCCTTGCCATGGTCGGTGCTGTTTGCGGGTTTCTTCTAGTCGAGCTGCGATCAGTAGGAAGGCGCGCCAACGAGAAGGAAGTATCTTCAATCCATATGTTCGGGGAAGGGAAACATATGGTGATGATTGGGGGTGGGGTGGTCTTAATTAACACGGTAATGAAAAAGGCTGGGCTGTCCACAGCTGCCTTGGCAGCATTTATCTCTAATCTTTTGAATTTTGTCGCTGCGGGGGCCTGTTGCATAATTTCAAGTTTTCTTTTGAAGGGAAAACAGCGAACTGCGTTTCTGGTCATGCTAGGCTGCGTGGGAAGTGTTCCAGTATTTTTTATTATAACAACGGGGATCATAGCCAATAGCCTGAGCACGTCCCTCTTCGTTTTTGCATTTTACCTTCTCGCGCTCCGACATATGCGACTGGCCCTGGCGCGCAGTCTGGCTCTGTGCGTGGGGATCGCGCTTATCGGTTTCGCTTTTGCTGTGATATACCTGCAGACACGCTCAGCGATTAGGGAAGTTGTTTGGGGGGGGGGGCGATTTGGTCGCCTCTGCAAGCGCGGTGGCAAGCGCGGCCTCCAGCGCTGATTTAAGCACCACTTCCGATACTTCGTCGCTTGAACTGATCGATATGAGGCTAAACCAAAATATTTTTGTAGGCTTGGCGGTTGAGAAACTTCGGATTTCTCCTGAAACCTCTGAGGAGGGCAAAACTTTGCTCATGGCGCTTTTGGGATGGGTGCCGCGAATTGTTTGGCCGGACAAGCCGGAACGCGGAAAAAATGACTTCATTTCTTTGCATACAGATCGTGTGTTCTCGGAGACCGCCACCTTCGGAGCTGGCCCTATATTCGAGTTTTACGTTAACTATGGTTATAGCGGGGTATTTTTCGGCTTTTTTGTATGGGGTGCGATGGTTCGCCTGCTTGATGTCGCTTCGGGAAGAGCTCTTGCGATCGGAGCAACGGGTCGTTTCGCTAAATGGACTATTACAGGGATTGCGATGATGCAGCCTTTAGCCGAGCTGTTCTTCATCCTTGGGAGTACAGTAGCTGCGTTCCTGGTTGGAGAGATGATGTGGCGTGTTTTTTGGAAACCGGCAGCTCACAGGCGAACTTATTGGATGCCTGGCGCCTCCCACGGGACAAAGTTTCCACTCAACAGGCAGCCATAGTTGTCAAGAAGCTTCTTCAGGATGGCTGGCGATGGGTCCGAGTACGAGCCAGCCGTTCGATCGCTAATGCAGAGGCAAAGAGGGTTTGTTCCCACCAGATCGACGGCTTTTCCTAGGCCTGGCTGACAATGATAGGCTAGGTAGGTCGCAGATCGGAGCATCGTTTTGAAGGTTTTTTTAACGGCGACGAGCTTTTTGGAGAGTTATGGCGGGCCCGCATTTTCAGTGCCTCGGCTTGGGTTGGCCTTGGCAAATGCTGGCTTGACCATCGGACTTTGGGCCCCCGATGGCTCTGCTGTCCGCACAAAGATGATACCAAAGGACCATCCTCGGATCACTTGTTTAGCAGGCTCTCTGGAGGAGGGACTTACAAGTTTTGGGCGGCCGACTTTGCTTCACGACAATGGGATCTGGATGCCCCACAATCGGGCTCTTGCGCGGTTAGCTGCTCTGCGCCGTATCCCAAGGATCGTGAGTCCAAGAGGCATGCTTGAACCCTGGGCGTTGCAGCACAAGTGGCTGAAAAAGCGCATCGCGTGGATGCTGTACCAGCGAGGTGATTTGATGAGAGCAGCGCTCATTCACGCCACCGCGGAACAGGAGGCGCAGCATATCAAAGACCTTCGTCTTAAAATGGCCGTCGCCATCATTGCCAACGGCGTTGACCTTCCCTCGACATCGTCGATGCCAACTGCAACACACCATCGAGGTTCCGAGGGAGGCAGCCGCATTGCATTGTTCTTAAGCCGCATTCACCCCAAGAAGGGGTTGCCGATGTTGGTCGAAGCCTGGAAGCGGATTCAGCCCGCGGGTTGGATGCTGCATATCGCCGGCCCCGACGAAGGGGGACATCTCCCTGAAGTCAAAAGAGCAGTCACTGCAGCAGATTTGATGATTATGTCCGCTTTCTCGGGCCCGTCGAAAGCAAGGATCGTGAAGCGACCTACAAAGCGGCCGATCTTTTCATTTTGCCGACACACTCAGAAAATTTCGGCTTGGTCGTCGCTGAAGCTTTGGCACATGAATTACCCGTTTTGACAACGACTGGTGCCCCGTGGGCGATTTTGGAAGAGCAAAAATGCGGCTGGTGGGTCGCTGCAACTCCAGATGCCATAGCTGAGGGGCTGCGACGGGCCACATCTTGCGATTCGAACGCGCTCGCGGAAATGGGGCGAAGAGGGCGCACGGTCGTGGAGAATAACTATGCCTGGGGCCCTATCGCGGAAAGAATGATCTCAGCCTACCACTGCGTACAGCGATCAAACTGACCTTTAAGTTTTTCGGTCGACGAAACATCCACTTCAGAACCCAATAACGATCATGACCGCGCATGTTCTTGCCATCCTTCCAAATGCTGGGCTCGCGAACAAGCTCTTCGTTTGGGCAAGATCGAAAGTATTTGCGTCCCTCAACGGTTGTGATGCTTACGCAATCGGCTGGGGTTATCCAAAGATCGGGCCGTGGCTGCGACGTGAGAGAAGCTTGCGCATGTACGGTCGTTATTTTCATTCCTCTAGTTTGAAGTTACTGCCGATCCTTGCCGAAAAAATATCTCGTCGACGTTGGTGCATAGAGCCGTCCTGCGAAAGGTTGATGGGCTTTGACCGAAACACTCTTTATGTGTTTCGGAAAATCCCGCATTGGAAGGACTACTTCGCCGACATTCGCGCACACCGACATCTCGTCAAGCAGTGTTTTGAGGCTTCAATTCGCTCACGCTATTTGCGCCAGCTTGAGGTGCTTGAGACCCCAGTTGTTTGCGAATTTCACGTTCGCCTTGGCGATTTCCGCCCTCTAAAGTCCCAGGAAAAATTCGCCCAGGTAGGTTTGGTACGAACTCCAAGTGAATATTTTCTTTCCATTGTTAGCAGCCTTCGTGCTGCAGCAGGCTACAGTGTTCCCATTACCGTTTTTTCCGATGGGCGTGACGAGGAGCTGAGGTTTTTGCTTGACTTGCCGAATGTTCAGCGATCTCCCGCTCCAAATGACCTCTTGGATCTATTATTGCTGTCGAAGTCAGCGGTTATTGTAACATCTGCAGGCAGCACATTCAGTGAATGGGGCGGGTTTCTTTCTGAGGCGGCAATTATTAGACATCCTGATCACATCCACGCTCCCATCCGCCCGAATCCAGTTCCAGATCAACTCTTTGAGGGCGCACCACCTGAGACCCTTCCCGAGTGGAGGGGGCTCTGGAACAGCATAGTCGAGCCCAAATTATCGGATCCGGCAAGCTAATCAATCCAGCCTTACGCTTTGGACTCCGACAAGAAACTTACCGTTTCAGACGCACTACTTGATGGGCCCACCTTATGGGCCAGCTGTCCATGCTAGCCATTTATCGTCCACTCCAGTTGAAAGTTCTTCGATTGGCAGCGGTTTGATGGAGTTTCGCCGTGTTACAAGTAGTCATCACGATATTATGCTCTTTGGTCTTTACTATAATTGGTAGTGCAAATGCTGCGGACAACGACGGCGTTTTTGAACTGACAGACTGGCTTGGCCGGAATTGGCGTAACGAGCGAGTGCAGTTCCCGATCACCGGCGAGCTTGCCAAACGGGCCTCACAAGAACTTGCTCTTGTGAACGAATTCAAGCATCCAATCCCATACGAAATTATCTCAAGCAACGGCCAGTCTTCGATTGAATTCTTGGCTGACGTACCAAAGTTCGGGAGTGTCACTTATCGCCTCGCACCTGCAACTTCAAGAGCGCTGACAGATCTTGCTGTCGAACGTCAAGGTGGGGAGATAAGGATCACAAACCTCGCAGGCGGAGTGGCTATTCGCTCACAGCTTTCCGGCAATCAGGGCCCGATCGGTTCTATAAGGTTGTCGAGCGGAGCGTGGGTAGGATTGTCGTGGCTGTCGACTTCAAATGAAGAGATTAAAGCCTATTCAGCTAGAATTGAGCGGAGCGGTCCCGTCTCGGCGTCGATCGTGTGTGAGGTGACTTACAATTCAGGTCTAACATGGAAACTTCGTGTTAGCATGCAGGCGCACGATCCTGCGGTGCTGTTGGAGGAAGAATGGTCCGCATGGCAGCACCCGGACTTTCATATCTCGCTGGATAATTATCCACTCTCCAAGATCCTCTATCGAAATGGCCTTGAATCGGGCCGAAAATTCGGCCAGATTTCGGTCTCGAGTGTTGCTGAAAATCACAACGGCAAGATCTTTGACCTCGTCCCTTGGTTGCACTGGTGGCTGAGCGAGCGTCGCGGGAACTGGCTTGCTTTGTATAGCGAAGCTCTCCCCGATTCCGTCGTGCTTGCAGCTCTTAGTGCGGATAGATGGATCAGCCCAGCAGACCACGAACTCAAGCATCAGCTTGAGCCGATGACGTTGTCGAACAATGACGCGAAGGTAAGCATCGACCTCCCTGCAGGAGGCGCTTCCAGGCGATGGTTGATCGCGGTCGTGCCAAAATCTGATGCGATTGATCTATCCCTGATTGGCAAGTCGGTGACCAGTACACCACAGCAGTTCATTATTCGCCACAGTGATTTTCCACTCGACAGGATCAAGGACATCGCGTTCTCCTGGCCGATGTCACCTAAACGCACACGACTAATTCTTTCTAAAGACGATTTAGTCAAGCTCGGTAGCGGTCCTCAACCAAGCCAGGAGCAAATAAAAAATCTCAAACGCCGCGAAGTTAACGAAGCTACCGTTGGCGATTATATCGAAGCCTATTTGAAATCCGGTGACATTGAGCTGGGTTGGCGTCTTTCCCAGGCCGCCCCCGTCGCAATGCAGGCGATGATCGATTTCTTTGTAAACGAGGCAGACAATCCTATTCCTGGTTATGCCCCGCACCATCAGAGGGGCATCCTATATGCGGTTCACCTAGCAGATTTCGCCTTGGCCGATAGATTTCTTGATCTGCCCGTCAAGCAACGACTGCTGGCCCAAGCCGCATTCCTGAGTGACTTAGTCCATCGTCACGACTATTGGGCGCCGCAACTGGGATTTGCGGCGAATCCGAACATGACAACCATGGTCGCAAGTTATCAGGGCATGCTTGCCTGTCTCCTGTATGATCACCCGAAGGCTTCATCATGGTTTGATGAGTCTCTCTTACTCTAAGTTATCAGCTCCTGAATTGGTCAGATGACAAGGGAGGCTGGCTCGAGGCGCCGCATTATGCGATGGTGAGTTATGACTATATGCTAGGCGTGTTTGCCTGCGCTAAAAACCAAGGGCGTGGTGAGTTTCTTTTTCACCCGCGGATGAAGAGCGTGATGACTTGGTTCGGTCAGATCACCACTCCAAAAGACCCTCGTATAGCCAACCGTCGTCATTTACCCCCAATCGGCAATACCTATGCTTTGGAGCCTTCAGGCGAATTCGGCACTATTGCATACCTCTGGCGCGATCATGATCCGACTTTTTCAGCCGCGATGCAGTGGCTTCACTCTCAATCTGGCGACATAGTTGCGCCTGGTGTAGGCGGCGCTTACCCGGCACTTGCGCCTTACCAAAAACTCTTCAAGCAGTATGTCCTGCCGATGGAAAAGCCGAATTATGGTAGCGAACTCTTCCCGAAAACGGGCGCTATCCTTCGCTCGCACTTCGGCGATGACCGTGAAACTCAACTGCACATCATAGCAGGATCCAATCACGATCATTACGATTACGATTTTGGTAGCATTACGATTTGGGGAAAAGGACGTCTTATTAGCGATGATTTTGGCTATTACGGCCTCGCTCCCGCCAGCGACCACTCGATGGTTGAAAGCAAGCAAGCCTCGGGTCAAATGCAAATCGAAGCCTTCTCAACGTCGAACGAATTCGATTACTTAGAGGGACGTGCCGGCCGCTGGACGAGGCAAATTGCGTTCTTAAAGGACCCCCGGCCATCAGGACCAAACTTCTTCGTTCTGCGCGATGAATTGGAAGCGGGTTCGGGAACTTGGCGTCTTTATCTCAATGCTGATCGTATTGAAATCAAAGGCGATCGCGCATGTGTAATAGGAAAGGATGACGTTGACACCGACATTGTATTCGCCTCGGGCGCTCCTGCGGATCTGAAAGTCGAGACTGTGTCCCGGACGAGCAATAGCAGCGCGTTTAATCGGCCATACGCGACCACGCAGTTATTGCTTCAGGGGAGCTTGTCGCCGTCCAATCCGACCATCAGTATCGTAATCTATCCTCGTTTAAAAAGTGATCCCCCCGCCGACATACAATCCAAGATGGGCGGTCGCGTGATCAGGCTCGATACTGCCACCAGCAAACAAGTCGTCTTTCTTTCGCGCGAAAGCTTTGCATACCGGGACGAAACAGCCGACTTTGAGGGTACCGTGGGTGCCGCAATCGAAAACGCACGGGGGCATGCTCTTCTCCTGGGCGCCAAGGGGGAATTAAAAGCCTTTCAGAAACAACTCCCTGCCGGAGAGGCTATGCGCCTAGCATGGTAGGCGGGCGTCTCAAATACCATGTCCGCGCCCCCGGCCGGCATGTGGAAGTCGCAGGAGCTGCGGTACGGGTTCGAGCCCGCTAATAAATCTCCTCGTATTTAAGGTTGCTATTATTTCCTGGCTTTATCTTCCGGCACTCTTGTCGGACACCCAGAGATTTGGCGTGACGAATGTCCTTTGGGTGGCTTATCTCCGCCTAGCCGATGAACTTTGCATACGTTGAGGCAGTTTATCGTCTTCGATAACTCATTTTTGTGCGCAGGCCTGACGACCGACATCAAATAAGATTAGTTCACGGGCCTTGACTAAGCGAAAAACAGCTTTCTCGCCACTGGATACAATACCTGCGCCTGCAGGATGCCTTTTTGATAAGAGGACCGCGAATGTCGAAGGCAGCTTATAATACCGGCACCGCGTCTGGATCCGATGTGCATGTAGCAAAACAGGATTTTTGCCAGACGCTATTTTGCCTTCGTGATTATAACAACGCGTGGTTTGACAGGGGGCAATCAAAGTATGTGGAAGCGTTATGGGTCTTCATCAGTATACTTTTCGTTCAATGTAAATTACCAGGTAGTGCGCACCGGCGTTTTCTCTTGCGACTGTTCGGCGCCAAAATTGGCGAGCGCGTTGCGATCAAGCCCGGCCTGCGCGTGAAGTTCCCCTGGAAGCTTTCCATCGGCTGCGACAGCTGGATCGGCGAGGACGCTTGGATCGATAACCTTGATTATGTCACGATCGGCGATAGTTGCTGCCTGTCGCAAGGTGCATATGTGTGCACCGGTAGTCACAACTGGAAGTCGCAGGCCTTTGACCTCATCACGAAGCCCGTCGTCCTGCGCGAATGCTCATGGATCGCTGCGCGCGCGTCTGTTGCGCCCGGAGTTGTCGTCGGGGAGGGGGCGATTCTTTCGATGGGAAGTGTAGCGACCGGTGATATGGAGCCATGGAGCGTCTATCAGGGGGTGCCCGCGAGGCTTCTAAGGCGGCGAACCATCCACAACAAAACGAACCTGGCTGGCGGAAAAGCTGGAGAGCACCCCGATTTTGAGTGAAAGCGGCAAGCAAAGATTGTGTAGTGATGCGAGACCGGCTTGTCCAGGGGGCCCGCAAGGCACGTTGGACGCGAGCGGCGGCTGTCATGAAGTTGTCTAGTTTTCACATGATGAAGACCTAGAGCCTGAGCCCACTCGAAAAGGTTCAGAGCGGTCCAGAACATGTTGCGGTGCAAAATAGTCGGCGCGACCTCAGCGCAGGTTTTCTTCTTCCGTCGAAGGGTGGGATTACAGGGTCGACGTTATGAGTGAGTGGATCTTTTGGTCGATTGCCGCAATAGCGCTTCTTGCCTTGGGGTACCTGGGTTATCGCGGAGCGATGTCACAGGTGCGCCCGCTTCGCATACCGGAACCGGCATGGAGGGTCGCGCTGGGCTGCGTGCGGACGCGCCCGAAGACCCTCGCTTTTTTCGTCCTTCTGCTCTCATGCGGGGTGGGGCTGCAATTATTTTTCACCTATTTCCGCGGTTTCAACCAAGTGACCTTGCTCCTGGTCGCTCTCTTCTGGCAGGCAGCGACAGCGACCCTTACCGCGGTTTTGGCGGTTCGCATTCATCTTTTTGTCATTCATGTGGTGCTCAGCCAGCCCCTCTACTGGGGAGGGTCCGGAAGTGCGCGCTCCAGCCGCCGCGAACAAAGCGTGAGGCCGTTTTTAGGTCGTGCAGCCGCATTTGGGTTCATGATCTGGCTATTATCGACCGCTCTTCGCTTCGGAGGGAACGCTCTACTAATTGCACTCCCCGAGCGAGACCGCGTGATCAGCTATTATGCAGTGATGGTTCTTACTTTCCTGATCACCACACTCTTTTCACTGATCAGACCTGCAGTCTCTCTCGGTTTGGCGCGGCCCCTCCGGACGGGGATTTTAGTGGCCTGGAGGCATTCGCTTGCTTTGTATCTTATGACCGCACTCCTCCTCGCCGTGCCATTGCTAGTCGGTTTTTTGGTGAGGTCATTTACACCGATGATTTTTGCACGCGAGGATGCAAATGCGGTGACGATTGTGATTTTAACACTATTCAACACGTTTCAGATATTGGCCATTGAGGTATCGACGGTGATATTTATGAAAAGGGCTGCTCTTCTGCCAGGCAGCACATTTGATCATCTCCGCGCCTGCGTGAATCTTATTTCAGTTGGAACTCAAAGGCTTTGGCGCGTGACATGACGATAAGCGAACCTGCATCTTTCCGTAAGGCATGGTCCATCGGCGCCCTTCAGAGCGTGCCCGTCGCTACGGTCGCTGGGTGGCTCGCCATATTTGCGTTCTATGAGTTTCTACGCGCAGAATCCGGCGCCGGCGGGATTCCCTTTGATATCTTGCATCTTACGCAGAAAATATCCGCACTAGCGTGCCTGGAAATTTTCTTCATTATCCGGCTGCTGAATTGGAATGATCGACAACATCGGCTGGGTCCTATAGAGGCAGCGGCAATTTTAGCGGGGCTTGCTGGTGGAATTTTCCTGGTGGATAAGCCGTTCGTATTGTCCTCTCTTTTGTCCGTCTTTTTGTTCGTCCGGTTCGTATGGACACCCCAAGTCCGCTGGTTTGTAATCGCACTCTTCATTTTTTTTGCGCAGTATAATCCGGTCTTCATCAACGGCACGGAGGTGTTGCACATCGCGTTCGCTGATATAGATGCAAACGTTGTGAGGACCGCGCTCAATCTCGCAGGCTATCACGTCACCGGCACGGGGAGCGTCATCTATGATCCATCTGGGTCTTTTGGCGTTGATATTCAAAAAGGATGCGCGTCGACCTCTCCTCTTATGCAAGTGCTGCCAGGTTTCATGATAACGGTGATCGGGTTGCGCGGCTATATGCTTAAATCGGACTTAGCGTTTCTCTTGGGTGTGGTCGCAGCAACTATTTGCGTTAATCAAATACGGCTCGCGCTTACCGCTTTAGGCTATGATAATTTTCTATACTGGCATGAAGGCGATGGGAAGGCCATCATCTCCGCGATTTATCCGGTAGTCGCTTTTGCTGGCGGCTATTTGGCTACACGCTGGTCTAAGCAGACGCAGGCCGCGACATGACCCGTTCCTGGTTCAGTCGGTTTGCTTTCGCGCTTCTGCTGCTAGCGATTTTCATCGATCAAGGGCGACCGTCCGCTTCGATTTCAACTTCAGCACCGCCGCCGGTCCGAGCAATCGAGCTTATGAAAGAGGCGGGACTTTCGTATTTGGATAATAAGGCGCTCTCAAGTCATAATGAAGCGCTTCTGACCTTCTCCGCCCCAGGATGCCAAGTGCCCATTGGTCTCCTTTACCTGCCAGCGTCTTACCCGCAGTCAGCTGAGGCGAGGACAGTAATGGGTTCAGCGAAAGGCCGTGCTGTCATCATCTATGGCGGCAAAGCTATCGGGGGCGCGATGTGGGATTTGGTACCTCGGCTGATTTGGGCGCGGCTTCTTGCGGCCTTTTATTTCAAACCTAAAGAGGCGTTGGATGCGCTTGTTCTTGTCATGTTCGTCCCACCTAACTGCGAGACCCCAGCGGTTGAATGGGAGCGCCTCGCCGTCTCTGACTGACATTGATATCCAACGCTATTGAGGGGGTGTCAGGTAACGCGATGAAATGTTTCTCGTAGGCGTGCGGCGGCATATCGATCCCTGAAGTGAGCATCAATGGTAGCTTGGCCGCTATCATGGCGGTTGGTCACTTGGTGTGATGTTTTGGGAGTACCGCCGTCGCGCTTAATATCTAAAAGGAAGTCGGGCCGGGTTCGTAGGCTCGTCCCCCGCACCTTGTTTTTGCCCATACGGAGGCCGGATGCGAAAGCAGCATCCGGCCTCTTTGCGTTCAAGCCCATAACATATTTGCCTCACACCAAAGCCCACAAAGGGGCGGAATGGGGGCTATGTGACCGAGGGGCGCGTTCGCGTGACGGTCGTCGATGTGCACGCCTGGCCACTACATCGAGAACATCGGGTCCACCCCAGTCCGCGTCATCAATGTCTTCAAAAGTCCGGTCTACGAATACGTCTCGTTGATCCAGCGGATGGGACTCACGCCCTCGGACCTTGTAAAAGAACATCTCAATCGAGACGACACGGCAATGAAAGCGCTCAGGCGGGAGTATCGCCTCGTCGTGCGTTGAGGATTGCGCACACGGCTTGAATGTCAGAGCCGTCGCGACTTTGGATTATCTCGCCTTTAGCCGTTGAATTTGCTCGCGCTTGCGATATGGGAAATTCACGGGCTACGCCGATTTTTCATGGTTGAGCAGCCCAACCCAGCCACGATGGCTGGAGCCCACGCAAGCCGCCGCACTTCGGAGGATGCTCACTGGGGGCAATACAATTATTTAGTTTTGCTATAGCGGGAATCGAATATATGCTGTGCCTATTTTAAACAGAAGAGGATCGATGTTATGTCCTCGGTCACCGAACCTGAAGCCGATGTGGTGGAGCTTGCGCGGCGCCTGCGCACTGTCGCCAAAGCGCTGAAGCACTTGCCCGCGGATCACGCTGCTTCCTCCATAAGATGCACGATCTGCGTAACGAATTGAAAGCTATCGCGGCGCGGCTTCGGGGATGCACTGACCCGAGTTCGAAGACATAGTCGAAGCCTACGCTGAGGTCCATCCCCAGTAAAAAAGGGTTCTCCACAATAGTGCCGCTGCGATTTGGGCGGGTTGCTTCCCCCTGTAACGAAAGTGCGTCTCTGTGCGTCGCACCATCTGAGGGGGGAGGAAATGGTGACGGAATCACCATTGCCGTTCTCTTCGCGCTTGCGGCCACGGGCGATTTTGTGACATCGGGCATGGGGTTCGCCGGCTGGCCATGCAAGAGCATTCTTAGCGCCGATGATGGCCGTCAGCTCATGGTCTGGCGGAACGCTGATCATTCGGTGCGACGACAGCCGTCAGAAAAAGCAAGCGCCTCTTTTAGCCGGCCGACCGATCATGACGAATGGTTTACGGCAACTGCCCGGATGATTTCCGGTGGGGCCTTTCCCGAAACCGGCTGGTCTTTGACCGTTGCGAGGCCAAAGGCGGAGATTGACCAGCAGCTCGCGTCCGTAATGCTGAAACTGTGGGCCGGATGTTTTGTCATCGCATGCCTGACGATGCTCGCGGCTGCGGCATGGACAGCTTGGCTCGTCGCGCCTTTGACAAAGATTTCCCGGTTTGCGGCGGCCGCCGCGGAAGGAAACAAGGTCGATCCGATTAGCGAAACCCGCTTCAGAGAGGGCGCGATCCTCTGTGGCTCTCACGTCCGGCTTTTGACGAGTTTGCGAAGAGTGAATGCGCCAAAACCATTTCGCCTCGTTGCCTCCGAGGCGGACGTCGATGGCGAAAGCGATCTTATCTTCGATGATCTCATACTTCACATCAATACGCTGATGGAGCAGGACTATGTCGATTCAGCCCGGCGCAAAGCAGGTCAACAGGCTATAGGCAGCCTTCAACGGGCGCCTCAATCGTATTCCCCGGCGGTGTGTCATCCATGGCCCGGGCGAATGCGACCACATTCCTCTGAAACCCACTCCAGCATCACAACAAGGGCGCTGCGCGGCGCCAGCCCATCATGGACCGCGCGCTCGTAGCTGGCAATCAGGCGGCTCCTGAGTTCCTCGCTTGCCTTCATACTTGGATCATTGTCGTGGAGTCGTTGAAACGAACTTTCTTGATCTTGGTCGGACATCAGCCGGGGCCTCGCCTGGAAATTAAAGCTGCAAATCACGAAAATAAACGATGAGACCCTTTTGCCAACCGCCCAAATCAACCTGCCTTCATCGATCCGACTAAAGGCGGAAAAAGTGCTCGATTCTAAAGTGCCAGGGGCCTGCGTCTAACTGGACGCGGTACTCCAGTGGTTTGATTCCGACATTGGGCATCCCCTTGCAGCGTCCGGAATCAGACCACTTGCAACCCGTTCTGTAGTAGCCTTTGAAGTCGACATCTAAGCGTGATCGCGCGGCGGGCGGGACGCGAATGGCAAATTGGCGCCATGAGTGAAAGAAGCCAGTTGCAAAGCACGCGAAGGATGCACCAGCCACTTCGGCTCAAGGCTTGTGGGGTCGCGGCTGAGCGTCTTTCACGCACTTTGCGCCTGGAAAGCTACATAATTTTACCATGACCACAATCCCCGTTCCGGGGGACAGCGTTCCCGCTTTCTGTGTATCCGGAAAAGTGTGAAGCGGTTTCCCGATAAGACGCACGACAAAACAGGAACCTGGAAGAATGCTGAAAAAGCCTGAAAACGTGGCTTCATCCTTCGACAAGCTCAGGATGAGGTCTTCGACTGGCTCAGGATGAGGCCTTCGACAAGCTCAGGATGAGGCCTTCGACAAGCTCAGGATGAGGTCTTCGACAAGCTCAGGATGAGGTCTTCGACAAGCTCAGGATGAGGTCTTCGACAGGCTCAGGATAAGGCCTTGACAGGCTCAAGATGAGGTCGCGTGTTTTCAATGGTTTAAACCTCATGGTGAGCTTGTCGAACCATGTGCCGCATCGTTTTCAGCATCCTGCTAGAGCCCGCTTTCGATGCCGTCAAAAGCGGATGGGGGATGGGCCTGCAGGAATAGATTGCCTCGATCAGTTAAGAACTTTACTTGTGTTCGGTCTCGTCAACCAAATTGTGGAAACGCAGAAGAGCCATGGACCGGAATTCCAGCAAAGGCACCGACGATCCTGCACGGTTCCCTAATGGCCTCGCCCAGGATCTCCTTAATTATTCGTGCGATGTCCCGAACGAGAAGACCCCGAAAGACGTGCTCGATGGCTTGCATGCCATAACCTCGAAGCGCCTCCATCTGAACGTGTACGTGGCCATTCGTTTCCCGGAGAGGGTCACCGATTGGGCGTCGCTTGTGGTTGGAAAGACGGTCTTTCTTCATAACATTCGGTGCCGAAGGGCTTGTGGGACGAATGGGTCAGGCAGATCCCTCACAAGCTGCCAATCGGCTATATGATGGCGCGGTCGAGCCTTGGCCCGCAAACCGCAACTGAAAACCTCCAGATGCTCGAACCTATCGGCGCAGACCGGTGGGGCTTCGAACTCGCTCTCAAATATGGCGTTCGCGACATGTTCAGCTGCCCGGTGGGCGGCCGCTGGCTCATCGTCTTTTGGTCAGCCAGCCCCCTCGGGAAGGATTTCACGGACGGGGCAAGAATTATGATTTTCGCGGCTGCAAGTTTCGCAGTCTTGAGGCTGGATCAGCTTTCGCCTCTGATCCCTCCGTCCTCTGATCATGTCACCACCCCGCGAGAACTCGCAGTTCTTCGCTTGTTATCGATCGGCATGCCGTTCAAGCAGGCAGCGCAGTATCTTGGGATCGGGGAGGAAACCGTGAGAACGCACTTGAAAAAAGTGCAACTGAAACTGGGCGTACGAAATCGCACCCACGCCGTGGCCGAGGCTCTTCGCCGGCGTCTCATTCCCTAAGCAGGATGCTGAAAAAGGCGGAAATCCGGGCGTCATCCTTCGACAAGCTCAGGACGAGGTTGAGTATCTGCAACACGTTGTCCCTCATGGTGAGCTTGTCGAACCATGAGCTTGTCGAACCATGGGCAACATCGTGTTTCAGCAGCCTGCAAGCAGCTGAACACCAGCGTCCCAGAATATCGCGATCTGTCTCAACAAACTGCGCCTTTCGCAGGAGATGACACCTGCGGAACCATGTTCGCTGATTTTCACATCGCGCCTAACGGGCCTGCGCGAGGTCTTTATCAGAACTGAATGTTGAAAAGGGTTTCGAAACGGCCGAGTTGCAGCAACGATTTCACGTCGCCTTTCGGCGCGCGAAGAACAATCTCCTGATTGCTTTTGGCCGCGGTATCTCTTGCAAGAAGCAGCATGCCAAGACCTGCAGAGTCAATCCAATTGAGGTCTTTGAGATCGATCAGGACAAGGTTGCATTTGCTCTCTTTTATTCGAGCCAGCAGTTCGCGAAAATCACCGAGATCCACGGACGTTAATCGACCGGAGAACGCAGCTTCGAATCTGCCGTTATACTTACAGGTCTCAACTTTCACTGCGCCTCCGTTGACTGAAAAGCAGTCCCCTCAGACATCGCCCAATCCTTGCCGGTGTGCTGGACGATGGCGAGGGTAACATCGTCATCTGAATCCATAGCGGAATCAGGAAAGAGTTCTTCGGTGACGCTCCGGCAGAGTTCGGACGAACTCACCTGCTTTGTTCTGTCGAGAAATCCGCTCAACGATTCCGTCGTTAATCTGCTCCGCGGCGGCCTCGGCGTTTCAATCAAGCCGTCGCTATAGAGGACAAGAACGCCACCTGCCTTGAATGGAACCGTTTCGCTCGCATAGGCCACATTTCGAGTAATGCCGAGCGGCAAGCTTGGCTGGCTTAGGATTTTGAATGGACCGTCCTGGGATTCACGGTAGAGCGGGGGAGGCGCGCCGGCCGAAGCGTACTCCATCGTTTGCGTCTTAAAATCGATTGTCGCGCCGAACATGGTTGCGAACTCGTCGACAGGCAGAACATCGTGCAGCCTTTCATTCAGCCGCCGCAAAAGCGATGAGGGCTTGTCCATCATATGGCGATCGGCGTGTACAAAGGAATGGAAGCGAGCCGCGTTCAGGGCTGCGCCAATGCCGTGGCCCGTGAAATCGGCCACATAGATCATAACACGGTGAGGCCCGACCGCTTCGACACCCCAGATATCGCCACCTATGCCGTCACGCGCTCTGTAATAGCTCGACACGTCCAAAGGGCAACGGGCTTGGATTTGATCGATTTGCTCTTCGCTTGGCAGCATGTCTTTATGGAGAGCGAAGACACTCCTTAATCTATGATCTTCCGGTGTCATTTCTTCCATAAGTGCCTTCCCGGATGTCCAAAAATGTTTGCTTAGGCGTCAGGCGGTACTCACGGGGCCGCTATCATCTAATGGCCTCGGTAACTTTTTTGTTAGTTTGCAACTCATGGTTGTTTATGCAACAGCGCTCTCAGCTTTGCGGGTATATTCTTGCCATAGGGATTAAAGAAATCTAAAGTCTGGAATTAGACTTGTATCATTTCCGCACAAATGTGCACATTTTGCCGTTTGAATGTTTGTTCGCGGGTCTGTACATTCCCGCTCTTTGCTCGCGCGAACGCAGGCGATGGGGCAGACACGATCCAACAACCCTGGGAGTGATATGACGCTTCCCGATTTCCGGGACCCTTCGCTCACGGCAACGCAAGTGCGCTCCGCACTCAACCTTCAGCCTCATCCTGAAGGCGGGCATTATCGCGAGTTGTGGCGGGATGCGCCCTCAGACGGCGGCAGAGGGGCTGCAAGCTCGATTCTGTTTCTCCTCGCGGCAGGCGAACGCTCGCACTGGCACCGCGTCGACGCCGCGGAAATCTGGATTTGGCTGGCCGGCGCGCCCCTCCTCCTTGAAGTCCACGAGGTGGATGGAAACCGAAATTCCATCAGGCTCGGCTCCGCAGCAGGCGACGGCGAAATTTTTCAGGGCACCGTGCCAGCCCATGCCTGGCAAGCGGCATCGAGTTTGGGGGCTTGGACGCTCGTGAGCTGCATTGTTGCGCCTGCGTTCCAATTTGAGGGCTTCGAATTGGCCCCCACGGATTGGGCTCCTTAACAGCGCATATTTTCAGCAAGACGTGGTGGAGCAAATCTGGCGGCAGGCGCATTAGTTCGAGAAGTTGACGCCTGTTCCGGTGCCTGAGGTCGCGGCGCGGCGTTGTTTCCTTCAGCCCAGCAACGGTTGTCGAGGGATGGACACGATCACTCAAGAACGCTCCACGAAAGCCGCCAACCAAAGCTTTTTCGGAAGCGGCCCGGTATTTTTTATCATCCTTGCGCTTTTCGCCTTCCTCTACCTGTTCTTCGGAGTTTTCATGCTGGCCTTCAGCGCCGTGCTGGTCGCGGCGCTGCTCACGCTTCTCGCGCGCCCTTTTGAAAAGCGGCTCAACTTGCAACACTGGGCTGCGCTCACGCTTGCAGGGCTTTTGCTGATTTGCGTCATCGGCGCAGCGGGATTTTTATTTGGAACAAGATTGGCGTTCGATATCCAGGATGTCGTTGCCCGCATGGAATCGGCACAAAAGCACATTCGAACGGAGTTGGGAAACTTTCCGCTTGGGGGGCTGGTCCTTTCACATCTGGGCTCCAACGGTATTCCCGTCACTCAGATTGTCGCCAGCATCTTCAGCATCAGCACGAACGTGATCGCTGGCGTCATCGTATCGGTTATCACAGGCATCTACTTCGCCGCGCACCCATCCATGTATCTGAACGGCTTCTTGATGCTGTTTCCTCCCGACCGCCGGCCGGAGGCTGAAGAGACGTCGAAGGATGTTGGAAATGCGCTCTGCCTTTGGCTCGAGGGGCAATTCATGTCCATGATCCTCGTCGGCCTTCTCTCCGCCGCCGCCGCTTGGACGATCGGGCTGCCATCGCCCATGGCGCTCGGCCTGATCGCGGCAATTACGGAATTCATACCCTATGTGGGGCCGATCATCGCCGCCGTTCCGGCCGTTCTCGTAGCCGCAACACAAGGAACAGACCAGATCCTGTGGACGCTCGCCGCCTATCTCGCAATCCACACACTCGAGGGTAATTTCATTGCGCCCCTCATCCAGCGGCAGATGGTTTACATTCCGCCTGCCGTTATGATCCTCGGCATCGCCGCCATTGGTTTCATCTTCGGTCCGGTCGCCGTCATCTTTGCGGCTCCGATGACGGTCGTGCTTTTCGTTCTTATAAAAAAGCTTTATGTCCGGGATTTCCTCCATGAAGAGACTGTAATCCCCGGCGAACAACGGTAAGCGAACGCAATGCGCATTCTTTTGACAGGAGCGGCGGGCGGTATCGGATCGAGGCTGCGGCGCTTGCTGCCTCCGCTCTACGATCTCGTGCTGACGGATCGGAGCCGCCGTCCGATCTCAGCCCGGACGAGACATTCATCGCCGCCGACCTTGCCGACGCCGCGAGCCATCGAGCACGCCGCCGCCGGCGTCGATGGGATTTTGCATTTCGGAGGCCAGGCGGTCGAGGCGCCGTGGGAAACGATCCTCAACGCGAATATCATCGGCACGTACAATCTTTTCGAGGCTGCCCGAAAACAGAAGGTACGGCGTGTCGTGTTCGCTTCGACGAACCACGTCGTGGGCTTTTATCCACGCTCTCAGACGATCGGGCCGCAAGCGCTCCCTCTGCCCGACTCGCGCTACGGCGTCAGCAAGGCATTTGGCGAGGCGCTCGGCGCCCTTTACGCGCACAAATATGGCTTAAGCGTTTTTTGCATCCGCATCGGCAACGTTTCGGACTGCCCCGCCAACGAGCGGCAACTCGCCATATGGCTCAAGCCCGAGGACCTTCTATCGCTCATTCGGATCGGTCTTGAGAGGGACGGCCTCGTTTACGACGTGGTGTATGGGATGTCGGACAATGCCAGGGCCTGGTGGGACAATTCGCGCGCAGCCGGACTTGGTTACAAGCCTGAGGGCCAGTCCGAAGCTTTCGCAGAACCGGCGCTTGCAGCCCAGGCGCTCCTCCCTGCGGACAGTATAGGCGACCAGTTCCAGGGCGGGCCGTTTTGCTCGCAGGAGTTCGAGGGGCCGCGCTAAGCAAAAGCGCATGGTCGCAAACGCTTAGACCTATTCTGTACTGGGTCGATTCGGGACATGGCAGCCCGAAATAGACGCAGCAGCTATACATTCAACAGCAATCTCTTTGCAATGCGGATGTACGATCTTGGTGGGGCGATTTTGGTCGACTTCGGCTTCACCCAAAAGAAAACGGCCCGCTTTCGCTAGCCGCTTCGTTGGGCAATAGGGGTTGTCGACCTACTTCAGAGGCGTGTAGACGTTGCCGACAAAGTAGTTCACGCCTACCTTGACTGTGTTGACGGTCAGGTAACTGTGAACTGTCACGTCAGTAACTGGCGTGAAGTCAGTCGTTCCGAAATCGAAATACTGATACTCACCCTTCACGCTCCATGTGGGATTGATCTTGTACTCGATACCGCCGCCGACGGTCCAGCCATTGAGCCCGCTGTGAGTGACATTTTCAGCCGGAACGGGCGACGAGATCCCGACAGTGCCGTCAAACCATGCATAACCACCCTTGGCATAAAATAGAGCAGGACCTGCAGCGTAACCGAGGCGGCCGGTTACATCGAGGTAGAAACCTTTATTGATGGTCGTGCCAGAAAATCTGCGCCCGTTACGAGAGCGGTGTTCTGCAGGTCAAGCCCGCCAAACTCGAACTCCGCGCCGAATACGAAACCGCCAGTCTGGTAGTTATAGCCAAGCTGACCGCCTCCAACTACCCCGCTTGCGTCGTTGGTTAAGCTGCCGACGATTACGCGACGCCGCGTCAAACGTGGACCGTAAATCGGAAAAGCCGCCTCCAACGTTGGCGCCGGCATAGAAGCCGGTCCAACTCGGGGCGACAACGTAAGGCGTGTCCTTCAAGCCAGCAGCGGGAGAGTAAATGTCGGCGGCGTTTGCGGCTCCAGATGCGCCAGCGAGTGCTGCAATTGTTGCGGCCGCGAGTATGTTCTTCATGGAAGTATTCCCTCCTTGCTCCCGAATACGCAGACGCAACACTTACACCTAGATAACAAGTTCCTAATATGCTCAACCGCTAGCGCGATTTGCAGTTCTGCTTACGCTAAACTGTACTTAAATGGATAAAAACGACTGAGTGCTGCTGAAATGCAACCCTTTCTCTTTTTGCTTGCTTCTGATATATGTCTTATCTAGGATTGCACTCTCGCCGCTAGGCGATATTGATGTCGGGCATCGAATCGACACAGGCGTCCATTGATGAGCATGCGCTGGGCTTACCTGGTTTCTGGCGCTTGATGGCAGGCGAGTTAAGAGTTTTCGCTGCGGAAAAACAGGAACGGCAGCGAATGGCCAACAATGTCCCACGCTCGGCCAAGTGTGCCCTATTCGCCCACCCCGAACGTCCGTTCCAGCGGGACCCCGAGCCAGTCGGCGTCCGCTTCAACTCCATCGCGCAATAAGTTTAGAAATCTCGAATGGCAGCTCCCGGCCTGAACGAGCCTAACGAGGAGAATTCTTCGTTTGGCTCGTCAAGCAATTTTTGCTTCGCGCAGCGTGGCAAAATCGGAGCCGGTGCGACGCAATTTTCCTTGACGGCCTGGGACTGTGCCGCGGGTGCATTCCGGGCGGCGATCACGGCAGCGCCCGCGTCCGATTAACGCGGGACGCTATCGATTATGCTTCGCCGATCTGGCCATCGCCATCTTGGACGGTGCCCATCGCAAGCCTCATGGTAAACCATTCGTCGCCTCGGCGGTCGTTAATAAGAACATGGTTAACAGAAGCACGCCGGAATTATTTCCCGTCACCAGTATGATTAACAATCATTTTATTCCTGCCACAATAACTTCCCTTCGAAGCCTCGTCCCGGTCGGAAGTAATTCTGCTCAATCGTTGCAAGAGAACAGCTTTCATTCGCGCATGACCTCCCATTAAACAGAACTAAATGCTGGAATTTTCTCATTAAATGGGCTCGCTAAAGTCCGTTAATTATGTTGCGGCTTCGCGAATTAACGTTTGCGCGCAGCTGGAAACGCTATGGCGCAGGCGCGGCGATGGCGTCCCGTTCGGTATTTTTCCTTATATTTATAAGGGTTCGAGCGGGCAGGCGCTCTCGTTAACCTGAGCGTAAGGCGAAATCGCTGAGGATCTTCAGAAGAGGGAATGCAGACGCCACTGGCAGGAAGGAATTGACCATGCGGACGCCATAATTGCGCGATGCATACAATCAAGGAGACGACCGTATCCGAACGCACGATGCGCCAACCCGACTAAGGCCTCATGCCAACCGTCAGAGTGGTCGATTACAGACGGTTGAACAAATGGAGTTCGTTGTCTGCAAGCAAGTCCATGATTGATTTTTTATGCGACCAGGAGCGGGGCAAAGGTATCGTGACTTATGGCGGTTCGTATCAGAAACAGCGCCCCAGTCCTTTAAGTGTCTCCGCGATAGCAGCGGCCGTGGCGTCTTTCCCGCCGGACGCGTCGATCTTCATCCAGTTCTCTGGAGGCACGATTGTTTTCACCTGCTTGTCGATGATGGCTGCATCGGCGTCGGAAGCATCGGCGCCCCTTTCGCCAATGCGCTCCTTGAGAAGCTTTTCGTCCGCATGAAGCCAAAGTCCCAGGAAACCGGCGTTGGTTCTAGATGCGAGGTCCCGGAGCTGAGTTCTTTGCGTGCCCTCTGGAAACACGGCGTCTACGATAACCGAACATCCACTGTCGAGCGCCACTTCGGCCTTTCTGAAGACCCGCCTGTAGACTTCATCACGGCTTTCCGGCGTATAGGCTTCGGGTGGCAGGCGGTGGGTGAGGGCGACGCCATGCATGATCTTGCGCTCGACGTCGGTTCGAAGGTGAAACGCACCAGGGGGAGAGCCGACCACAGCGGCAAATTCCCGGGCTACCGAGCTTTTTCCAACGCCGGAAAGGCCTCCGATCGCGACAAGCTGCGGCTGCGCTGGCGAAAGGACTTTTGCTGCGAAAGCGGCATAGCTTCCAATCTCCGGTATGACCACCTCGCACTCCGCTCGTCCGCACACGGAGAGCGCATGGATACCGGTCATCGCCCGGATGGCCGATCGAAGCGACAGGAAGAGCGGCAGCAAGGCCAGGCCTTCGATTTCCCGGATCGACGCACATTGCAGGTAATGGTTCAGGATGGCATTCGCTTCCTGTTTCAGGCCGCGATGCCAGAGGTCCATCAAAAGGAAGGCAAGATCGTAAAACACGTCGATGGTTGCGAGCCGATCGTCGAATTCGATCGCGTCGAAAAGCCGGGGCCTTCCCTCCCAATGCACGATGTTTTTGAGATGCAGGTCGCCATGACAGCGGCGCACGAAACCCTCGCGCTCGCGCTCTTCGATCAGGGCATATTTGGAGCTGAGTTCCTGGCGGAGATGCCCGATATAGGAGCAGAGACTCAACCCTCTTGCTTGGGCGAAGGGGCCGCACAACGTATTTTCGAGATCCGTTGCCACATGCTCAAGAGACTGCGCAAAACCGGCTTTGTCGCTTACCGGAGCGTGACGATGGAAATGCTCGACGGTCATGGCCAACTCTTCCACCAGCTCAGGGGTCAAGTGTCCTTCGCAAGCCATTTTGTGCAGCAGCGCGGCCTGGTCGAACCGGCGCATCACAAGCAGCCAATCGACGGGCTCACCAGCTCCCCCGAGCTCAAGGCCTTGTCCGCCGGGACCGAGCGTTACAGGCATAACGGACAAATAGAGCTCGGGTGTCGCCCTGGAATTTATTTCGAGCTCTCGTTCAATGACAGCGCGGCGCTTTTCAAGGGTCGAGAAATCGAGATACGGAAGCTTGACCGCACGCTTTAATTTGTAAGCCTTGTCTCCCGCAAGAAAGACGATTGCGGCGTGAGTTCCCATCTGCTTGACAGCGTCGGCTTGCGGATAGTTACGCGGATTGGAAAGAAAGGCGATCACAGCGGACTGATCGTCGCTGCTCCCGGTGCTGCCCAGGTTTGTCACTCAACGAGCCCTCGCTTTTGAAGTTCCCGGCCGATCATCATCCTTGGGTTCGGGGAGGTACGCAATTACAAATACCGTGGAGACGGGAAAAGCGCTATCTGCCGCGCGTCGCCCTACTCCATAACGCCAATTTGCGGGGCTTCAAAAGGAGCCGCCTATTCGAGCGGCGCTGACGTAAAAAAACGGTGCCCTCAGGCACCGTTCCTTTTGGAAGGCAGCAATAAGGCGGCATTCCCCTGTTTGTTACTTCAGAGGCGCATAGCCGCGATTAAGAAGATAGTTGACGCCGAGCTTGACGCTGTCGAGGCTCAGATTTCCGTCCAGCACCTTGGTTTTATCCGGCATAGTATCGTCGCAGTTCGTGAAATCAAAGTGGAGATACTCAACTTTCATTGTCCAGTTCGGACTGAGCATGTATTCCATACCCCCACCGACCGTCCAGCCAGTCAGCGTGCTATCAACGTTGTGGCTTGTCGTAAAACTGGTGCCAGCCACAGTATCGACCGTCGTCCCCGAATTGTGGAAGCTCATATCAAGCCAAGCAAAACCTCCCTTTGCGTAGAGCAGGGCGGGTCCCCAGGCATAGCCGAGGCGGCCCGTAACATCGCCATAAAAGCCGCCCTGTTCTTGGAGGGTGAATTTTGAGAACGTGTTAAGAGTGCCTACATTTGGATCTAATGTCGCCAAGCCGAAAGTGCGCTCATTAGTGTTCCCGACGCTGCCGAGATCGACCTCAAGGCCGAGGACGAAATTACTTGTCTGCAAGTTGTAGCCAAGCTGTCCGCCGCCGATGGCGCCTGTTGATTTCAGGTTACTTCCACCGAAGACCGCGCTTCCGCCGTAACCGTCATTCATAGTGAGATGGTTGACGTTGACGCTAGACCAGTCCGTACCAGCGTGAGCACCAAAGTAGAATCCCGTCCAAAGCGGAGCCGGGGCATAGACAGGCGCATCCTTCAGGCCGCCACCAGAGTAAAGGTCCGCCGCATTGACCTGTGTAGCCACCGCAAGCGCGCCAATCGTGACAGCGCTCGCGCGGATGAATTTCGCGAGAGTCATGATGCTCTCTCTCCTCTTCCGCAAGTTGTAATATTGAGAATTTGCACGCAACTGGTCACTCTGATTGCATGAAGGAAATTTAAACTCAAGGTGGAGTGCGGTCGAGGCTACACTTTTTTAAGGGGTTTCAGGCGCGCGCAAAGCAAGATCCGTCGTTTTCAATATCTTAGCTTTCTCGATGTCATGCGGGATGTTGATTTCAGGCAACAGTGCGGGCAGGATTGCCAATCAAAATATGCAGCGCCGAATGAACAGTGAGATGAAAGTCGCAATTAGGGCCGGACCGTAGCAGCAATGCTTGTCTCGCGCAGTCACCCGTAATGAGAGGAACGGAGATTCCTCTTTGCTTGCGACTTTCAGACCAATCCGGCGTTACAGAAAGTCAGCGCCAGGAAAGCACGTTCAACAAGTAATAGTGATGCTTTCTATGGTTCTTGCAATACAGAACCGTTGCCACCCAGGTTTGGTCGATTTCGCGAAGCGCTGACCCTGTGAGCAAGTCGGCGTTGTTCCCGGCCGCGCCTGAGTAGCGCGCTTGCTTTCGGTGCGGCATGAGCTATATCAAGCGCAGAGCGGGCTCGCCGTACCAGCAGCGATCTGTCGTCTGAACGCGCTCATCTTTATGTGTCGCGCGGCTCCGGCTGGGTGACGCTCTTTAAAACGAAGCGGAACGGAATGATGAGCGTGAAATCCGAAGTTACCCAGGAAAAGAAAGAGAGCAGCGCTTTCGATCTGGCCGTCGTGCTCTTGCAAGCCGTCGCGATCGCAATCGTCATTCGCATTTTCCTCTTCCAGCCGTTCAATATTCCGTCCGGCTCAATGATCCCAACGCTTCTCGTCGGCGATTACCTCTTTGTCTCGAAGTACAGCTACGGATATAGCCGATACTCTTTCCCTTTTGGTTTGGACCTCTTCCAAGGGCGCATTCTTTTCTCTGACCCGCATCGGGGCGACGTCATCGTTTTCAAGACACCACGGGACAACTCGACCGACTACATCAAGCGGCTCGTCGGGCTTCCCGGTGACAGGATTCAGATGATTGGCGGCGTGTTGAATGTCAACGGCGAGGCGGTCAAGCGCGAGCGCGTTGCGGATGTCGTGGAAGATACCAAGTGCGGGCCGGGTCAAGTGGTCCACCAATATCGGGAGACAATGCCGAACGGCGCTTCCTATCTCACCCAAAAGCTGTCGGAAACGTGCCGTTTTGGCCGGTTCGGCGCCGCGGACGATACTGAGGTTTTCGTCGTCCCGCCGCACCATTATTTCATGATGGGCGATAACCGCGATGATTTTGCAGATAGCCGTTTCACTGACGGCAATGGCGTTGGTTATGTCCCGGAGGAAAATCTCGTCGGGCGCGCACGCGTTCTCTTCTTCTCCATTGACGAGAGTGCGAGCTGGTTTGCACCTTGGCGCTGGCCGATGGAGATTCGCTGGTCGCGCATTGCAACCGTGATCCACTGAGTGGCTATAAAAAAACCCCAAATCAAAGAGCTTGAGGCTCTGCTCGGCTACACATTCAAGGACAGGAGCCTTCTAACGGAAGCTCTTATCCATTCTAGTGCGCGAACCGAGAGTGGCGGCCGGGATAACGAGCGTCTTGAGTTTCTGGGTGATCGCGTTCTGGGTCTTTTCATTGCGGCGCTTTTGTTCACGCGCCTTCCCCAGGCTCGCGAGGTGGAACTGGCGCGGCACTTCAATGCGCTCGTTTGCAAGGGCTCGTGCGCGGAAATCGCCCGGCGGCTCGAACTCGGTTCTCACCTGATAATGGCTGCAAGCGAGGCCCGCTCTGGCGGCCGGAAAAAAGAAGTGATTCTGGCGGATGCCTGCGAGGCGCTTCTGGGAGCGATTTTGATGGATGGCGGCACTCCGGCAGCTGAGACTGCTGTGAACCGCTTGTGGGCGCCGCTGATCGGAACGGCAGAGGCTCCGGCTCCGGACGCCAAGACCGCGTTGCAGGAATATGCCCAAAGCCAGAGGTGGGGTTTGCCCGAATACAAGGAGATTGGCCGGAGCGGCTGCGACCACGCGCCAATCTTCACGGTCGAGGTGTCGGTCAAAGGTTTGAAGCCCGAGCAGGGTGCCGGGTCATCGCTCAAGAAGGCTCAGCAGGCTGCCGCCGAAGCTCTTTTGAAACGTGAATCACTTTGGCAGGCGGAGCACGAACATGCCTGATAAAGGGTCAGCCGCGAATGGCACGCAGTGCGGGTTCGCTGCCATCATCGGAGCCCCGAACGCGGGCAAATCGACACTCGTGAACGCGCTCGTTCGCGCCAAGGTTTCGATCGTAACCCACAAAGCACAGACGACGCGCGCGCGGATGCGTGGGATCGCCATCGCGGGCAAAACCCAGATTGTGCTCGTGGACACGCCCGGCATATTCAAACCGAAGCGACGGCTCGATCGCGCCATGGTGGAAACGGCGTGGACCGAAGCGCGCGAGGCGGAGGTTGCCGTCCTCGTCGCCGATGCGGCGCGCGGATTTGACGATCTTGTCGACCCCATCCTGGAGCATGCTAGCGAGCTCAAGATACCGCTTGTACTCGCCCTCAACAAAGTCGACAAAATTCAGAAAGAGAAACTGCTATCGCTAGCCGAAGAGGCCTCGAAACGGCTTAAACTCGATGGGCTGTTTATGATCTCCGCGCTATCGGGCGACGGCGTTGAGGACCTGAGAGAATATCTCGCCGGCCGCATGCCGCCCGGCCCCTGGCTTTTCCCCGAGGATCAGATCGCCGACGCTCCGCTTCGCCAGTGGGCGGCGGAAGTCACCCGCGAGAAGATGTTCTTGCGGCTCCATGAGGAGATCCCCTATTCGTCGACGATCGAAACGACAGATTGGAAGCAGCTGAAAAACGGCTCGGTTCGAATCGATCAAACGATCTTCGTCGAACGCGAAAGCCAGCGCAAAATCGTGCTTGGCTCAAAAGGGCAGGCCATTAAGCAAATCTCGATGGAAGCGCGCCGCGAGATTGCCGAGGGCATAGAGACGCAGGTTCATCTGTTCCTTTTTGTGAAGGTTAGGGAGAATTGGGCTGACGATCCCGAACGTTACCGGGAGATGGGGCTCGAGTTTCCGAAGTCATGACTACGCTCGTCGCGGACAATGATTGATGAGATGGGCTGACGATGGCATTTTCCTGCTCGGTCGGCCGCATGGCGAATCGAGTGTGATCGCTGACATCTTCACTCGCGAGAACGGGCGTACGCGCGGCCTTGTGAAGGGCGGACGCTCCCGGCGAATCCGGCCCATTCTTCAAACTGGAAATGGTCTCAAGGTGGAATGGCGCGCGCGGCTTGACGATCAGCTTGGCGTCTATACCGCTGAGTTGACGGAAGCGACCGCGTCGCGCGTGCTCGACGATAAGCTCTCGCTTGCAGGTGTGACGGCGCTCGCCGGGCTTCTGCAAATTCTTCCGGAGCGCGATCCGCATCCGAGGCTGTTTGATGCCGCCCGAGTTTGCCTCGATGCCGCCGGCGAGACACGCTTTGCTGTGTCCCTGATCCGGTTCGAGCTTCGCTTTCTCGATGAACTTGGGTTCGGCCTGAACCTCGCCACCTGCGCGGCAACTGGGCAAATGGATGATCTTGCCTTTGTCTCGCCAAAATCCGGTCAAGCTGTGAGCCGACAAGCGGGAGAGCCTTACCGGGACAGGTTGCTCGCTTTGCCGGCCTTTCTGAGCCGCGCGCAGGGAGCGGATCAGCCATGTCCTGCGGATTTGCAATCGGCATTCGCAATGACGGGGCATTTCCTCGGCGTGCATGTTTTCGCGGAGACTGGGAAGACGATTCCCAAGGCGAGGGAGGAGTTCACAAGACTTTTGCACAAGCGCGGCGAATGAGGCAAAATTTGACGGGCAAAAAGCTCGAGCCTGGCTCTTGGGAGCAAAAACTTAGGTGTTGCCGTCGTACACTATTGGTGCTAGCGCCGTTTTGGGATCGCGAGATGAGCTCTCATGAGAGGGGAGCGCCGAATTCGTTGTGAGGGGATATCAAGCCAAACGCGCTGTGCGAGCAGTTGCGTGAAAGATAATAGCTGCGGCTTGCCGTCCGGGTAGGAAAGAAGGGGATTCTGTGAATTTATTCGACGCCATAGTCTCGCTCGACCCAGCAACCATAAAGTTGTTTATGCTCCATCACAAAGCCTGGGCTGGACCCATCCTCGGCGTGATTGCGTTCGGCGAGTCCCTCGTCCTTATAGGTCTTTTTTTCCCAGCCACGCTCATCATGGTTTTCGCCGGGCTCGCCATTCAGCAAGGCAGGCTCGATGCGGCGTCGGTCATAGGGTGGTCGATCGCCGGAGCCGTTCTCGGCGATATCGTGACATACTGGATCGGTCGCTGGATCGGGCCCAGGGTGGTGCATCATTGGCCGCTGAACCGCGATAAGGCCACAGTCGCTCGCGCCCGGCTGTTTTTCCGGAAATACGGATTCCTTTCGATATTTATTGGCCGTTTTCTTGGGCCGGTCCGTCCGACGATCCCTCTCGTGGCCGGGATCATGCGGATGCATCACCTTACATTTCAGATTGCAAACGTCACCTCGGCGATGGTGTGGGTGCCCTTCATGCTATTCTGGGGCTACGCCTTTTCAAAAGCCGTCGGCGATCTCAGCCACATGACGACGGGCAACTGGATAGCCCTGGTCGTATTTCTCGTGGCGGTGATGATGACGCTCACCTTCGCCACCGTCAGGATGCAGGGAAAGAGCGCGAAGGATAAGCGGCAGGAGCAAAAGCGGTCCGCTGCGATGAAGCTTGCGGAATAGTATTGGCCGATGAGACCATGCAGAGAGTCACGATCGACACGCGCGGTTTATCTTGTCCGCTTCCAGTGTTGAAGGTGCGCAAGGGCATGCGCTCCGTCGAGAACGGAACGGAGGTTCAGGTTCTCGCTACCGACCCGCTCGCGGACCAGGATTTGCGAGCTTATTGTGAGGCGTCGGGATGCTCGTTTCTCTCCGTCTATAAGCTTGACGGCGATGTGTTTTGCATCGTCATTCAGAAAGGGTGAAATCCGGTCCCAATCGCCTGATGAGGTCGGCCTTCGCAAGCCTGAGGCGCTCCCCTTCTGTTGAGCGCAGAACGAGATTTGTGCCGTGTCGGCCATTCTCGAAAAATGGATAGCTCCCCATGGCCACATCAGGAAAGGTGCGCTGACAATCGGCAAGCGGAGCGGCGATCTGACCTTCCGGTGCGTTAACGCGAACTGAATCCGACAACAGCCTTGGCCCAGTCTTCAGCCTTGGCGTGACGGCAAGCAGCATCGCCTCCATGATGGCGGGTACGCCTGCCATAACGATAACATTGCCGATTTTGAAGCCGGGGGCTTTCGAGACGGAGTTTTCAATCAATTCAGCCCCTTCGGGAATGCGAGCCATTCGCAGCCGCACCGGGGTCAAATCGGCTTCGGCGTATCGCTCGCGGAGCAACTCGACCGCTCTTGGATCGACATCGATCGAAACCCCGAGCGCGCGCGAAATCGAGTCGGCAGTAATGTCGTCGTGGGTAGGGCCTATGCCGCCCGTTGTGAAGACGTAAGTGTAGGCTCGCCTCAATTCGTTGACGGCACCGATAATCGCAGCCTCATCGTCGGCCACGACGCGGATTTCTTGCAGGCGAATCCCGATCTGGTTGCAGTGGTCGGCGATGAAGCCGATGTTCTTGTCCTTCGTTCTCCCCGAAAGAATCTCGTCTCCGATAACGAGGAGTCCAGCGGTAACCTCTTCTTGGGGCATTGCGCGCCTTTGCACACGAGACAAAACGGTCACGTTCATTTCTTTATCTTCCGTGGTCTTCAAGCGGGCACGTATCATAACGATGCTCACAAGTTTGTGAGCCAGTAGAACCATCCGAACTTCGCCTAGCACCTATCAACCTTGATAGGATGACATGGTTTAAAGGTCGCAATGAATTGGATGACTTTCCAGATATATTCGTAATCGGCATATGATAATTTCCTATTTGTATAAGATTGATAGCCCGACGCAATTGAGCGGAACGTGGTGCAAGTAGTCGCATCGCATTTGTCGGGCGTGCTTCGGCAATGAATCCTAGGAGGTGCCCATCGGGGGTGGTTGGGAGGCGCCATTGCAAAGCTTTTTCCGGGCGCACCGCTTCGGGAGTTGAGACTTTGACCTATACCTGCCATATTTCAAGTGGGGGACTGGCTCTGTCTATGCCGGCGGAGTTCTGCTCCAAGGGCAGTCCTCGCACTACTGTAGCAACCAAACGAGCGCGCGGCGCGCAGACCTCATCATCATGAACGGATCGGAATACGACGCGACTGTAAGGCTCGCGAACGACGGGAAAATAAAGCTCTACGGGCCAGAAGCATTTGAGGGAATGCGCCGGTCTGGGCAGCTTGTGGCCCAGGCCCTCGACATTCTTGTCGATGTCGTCCGGCCGGGGGTGACGACGGAAGCGATCGACGAACTCGTGTTCGATTTCGCCATGAAACACGACGCCGTGCCGGCAACCCTAAACTACCGTGGATATCCGAAGTCGTGCTGCACGTCTCTCAACCATGTCGTCTGCCACGGCATACCGGGACCGCGCGTGCTCGTCGAAGGTGACATCCTCAATGTCGATGTCACCCTTATTCTTGATGGCTGGCACGGTGATACAAGCCGCATGTATACCGTGGGCCGGGTCTCTCGTAAGGCTGAGCGCCTGATCGAGGTGACTTACGAGGCTATGATGCGCGGCATCGCCGTCATCAAGCCGGGTGCCAGGGTCGGCGATATCGGGCACGCGATCCAGAAATACGCTGAAAGCGAGCGGTGCAGCGTCGTGCGCGATTTTTGCGGCCACGGGCTCGGGCTTGTCTTCCACGACAAGCCGAACATTCTGCATTACGGAACACAAGGCGAAGGCGCCATGCTCGAACCCGGCATGCTCTTCACCGTCGAGCCCATGATCAACCTCGGCAAGCCGCATGTGAAAATGCTTTCGGATGGCTGGACGGCGGTGACGCGCGACCGGTCGCTGTCGGCCCAGTTCGAGCATACAATCGGCGTCACTGAAACGGGCATAGAGGTTTTTACTTACAGCCCTCTGGGGTTGCACAAACCGCCCTACCCGGGACAGCCGTGAAATTCGCATCAATTTTAGCTAAACTGATTATTCTCTTCGGGGACAATGCCGTGTATAAGGGCAACTGGATTTGTTTGTGTTGCGTTGGCGATTTCCATGTCGAACGGTTTCGAAGAGAGTCCCCTATTCGAGTTGATTGCGCTTGAAACAGGCGCCAACGTACCGCTCCCTCAACCCCCTCGACCAATTCCGCATTATTGGGGCCATCGTGACCGCCTGCGAAAGCGCTTCCGCGAGGGCGGGGCAGGGGCGCTTCCTGATTACGAGCTTATGGAGCTTATCCTTTTTCGCGCTATTCCACGCCGCGATGTGAAGCCGTTGGCGAAGGAGATCCTGACACGCTTCGGTTCGTTCGCCGAAGCCGTGACCGCGCCTCCTGAGCGGCTGATGGAGATCGAAGGCGTGACAGACGCTGTCGTGACCGAAATCAAGGTGGTGCAGGCGGCCTCGCTGAGAACCTCGCTCAGCGAGGTCAAAAAGCGGCCGGTGCTGGCGGCGATGTCAACCGTTCTGTCATACTTACGCTCCGCGATGGCGTTCGAGGACCGCGAGCAGTTCCGCATCCTGTTTCTCGACCGCCGCAACAAGCTCATCGCCGACGAGGTACAGTCGCGCGGCACGATCGACCACACTCCGGTTTATACGCGCGAGGTGATGAAACGGGCGCTGGAGCTTTCGGCGTCTGCGATCATCCTCGCCCACAACCACCCGTCCGGGGATCCCACACCGTCGCGGGCCGATATCGACATGACGAAGCAGATTGTCGACGTTGCGACAAAGCTCGGCGTTATCGTGCACGATCACATCATCCTAGGCCGCGACGGCCATCTCAGCATGAAGTCCGTCGGGATATTCTGAGCGTGCATAAAGCGCAGCCGTTGGGGGGAAGTCCTTTCCGGCGGAAGGGGCGACGGGATTTACGGCGCGTAGAGAGTGGCGGCTTCATCCATACCGATGTCCGCTCCCCATTGGAAACGCAGGTAAAGCAGCGCGGCATAGATAACAACGCCCGCAGCAACAAAAGCGATGACTTTGAGGCTAGGCGGTACATCGTCGAAACCGCGGCTCTCGCGCCGGATGTAGGTGCCTCTCATGTCGTGAAGCATGGTTTTGCCCGTAGATTTAACGCCGATAATTGCTAGTCTTACGGGTAGAGTCTTATGCTGCAACCCCCGACGGGATGACGCGTGCGCAGAAACGCTGAACGCGTGCGCGGAAATGACGATCTATTTTGAACTGTGACTCGAGAGACGCACGCATTCAGCTTCATTCAAGTGATCACGAAAGAGTGACAATCCTGAACGAAATCTAAACGAGGCCTTTCGCCTGCGTTCAGCCTGCTACGGCTAAGCTCTCAATATCATTTCGAGATGGATTGAGGGGTATCCAATGAAACGCCGTCTTTTCGCACTGACCATCGGCGCTTTGGCTCTTCTGCCGCAGTCTGCTTCCGCCTACGATTATTACGATGGCTATCGCGGGGCTAGCCGCCTTGAGCGCGACATCGGCCACGACCGCGCGAAGCTCGATCGCGATTATGCTGAGCACCACTATTTCAGCGAGCGCGAACAGCAGGCGCTTCGCGACGGCCATTATATAGGCGCCTGGTGGTTCGGCATGCGCCGCCACCACGAGGAGCGCGAGATTGATCATCGCCGCGCCGATCTTCACCGCGATCACGAGCGGTTTGAGCGATACGCCTATTAGCAGTTGTGTTTTGCGGTTGCTTGCCGGTTTTGCATTCGTTTCGTGAAGGTCTCGCGTGAGTTGGATGTGGATCCTGCGTCAGTTGCGTGAAGGTCTTGCGTGAATTGCGTGCGAGTTTTTGTCAGGCGTTGCGTTCGTTGGCTGTCGTTGTGTCATTCCGGGGGCGCTTGCGCCGCAGCCGGAGTTATGTACTTATGTACGTAAAGGTCTGCTAAGGAAGCGGGTAATGCCCGAGAGCACGCTTGCCGCCATCCAATCTTGGAATGCGGTGGCAACCCTCAGCGTTAGCCTAATATGGCGGCTTGTCGTGCGGGCCGGATCAAGCGCCGCGCTGAGCCTCGTGCTCGAACTGAACGTAACCCTCCGGAGCGCGCAAAGTCCAGCGCACGCCATCGGGATCGAACCGATAGTCCACCTCGCCCTGCACCGCTTCAGCAGCCATCCGCTCGATGACTTTTCGTCCAAACCCGCGATGCGTCGAGGTTTCAACCGGTGGGCCGTCCATCTCGGTCCAGGTCATTTCGAAGTAATTCCGGGCGCCGTCCTGAACCGTAGCCCAGCCAACGGCAATCTTTCCGCGATCATTCGAAAGAGCTCCGTATTTGATGGCGTTCGTTGCAAGTTCATGCACCGCCATTCCAATACCCTGTGCGGCTTCGGGTTTGAGAACGACCGGATCGCCGCAGATGCTGAGCCGGTCCGCGGTCACTCCGAACGGTGCGAGTTGCGACTTAACCAGGTCCGCGATCGGGACGTGCACCCAATTGCCAGATACGATGAGATCCTGCGAAGCCGACAGGCTTTGCAGACGACGCGTCAGATTTTCCGCGAACGTCTTGGGGTTCGGGCTTTTTGCCGACTGATGAGCGATCGCCTGCACAACCGTCAGCAAATTCTTGGCGCGGTGGTTGACCTCACGCATCAACAAATGAGTACGCTCTTCAGCCAGCTTTCGCTCGCTGATATCGCGTATGATGGCGGACGCCCCCAGGATCGAGCCGTCGGAGGCTCTGAGAGGCGCAAGGTTCACGGAAACTTCGACAATCCGTCCGGTCTTGGTCCGCGACTGCGCGTCGAAGCTTAGGACATCCCCGTTGAGTGCGGACCGGATCGCCTCGAGGTTTTGGCTGCCGTCGTTATCGCCCAGGAGAAAGGCGGCCGATTGTGCCATCGCTTCCTGTTCGGAGTACCCAAAGAGCCGGGTCGCCCCCGGATTCCAGGAGCGGATGTTTTCGTCGGGGCTGAAGCTGACAATGGCGTCTTGAGATTGCTCAACAATCGCGGCGAGACGGTTGGCGGCCGCGCTCGCCCGCTGCTGCTCGGTTATGTCCCTGACCGTTGCAACGAGTTGGCTGATCGCGCCCTTTTTGGTTCTGACGGGACTGATGGTGACATCCCAGCAATTTTTTTTGCCCGTCGGGATCGCGTTTCGAACTTGAATCTGACGCGTCTTGCCTTGGAGAGCCGCGCAAAACGCCTGTTCGACATCCGGCCAAGCGTTTGCAGACCATAGATATGACCAGGGGCGCCCGCACAACTCATCCAGGCTTGAAGCGCTAAGCAGCCTGAGACCGTTTGGATTGACGTATTCGAGCTTGCCGGCAGGATCGACAACCATGACACAATCGGCACTTGCTTCGAGGACGCTTCTTGCGAACTCTTCGCTCTGCCTGAGCTGCGCCTCGCTTTGCCGCAGGCGAAGCAGTGCGCGTACCGCAGCGACAAGGACAATCGGCTCGACCGGCTCGACGAGGTAGGAGTCCGCGCCCTGGTCGAAGGCTGCCGCCTTGAACTCGCCGGTCACAAATGTCGCCGACATCTGCAGGACCGAAACCGAAGGATGCGAGACCTTGATCCGCCTGCACACCTCTATTCCGGAGATATCGGGCAGCTTCACGTCAAGCAACACAAGGGGCGGATTGATCTCACTGACGAGGTCCAAGGCCTCGCCTCCGGTCGCCGCTTCCCGAACTTCGAAGCCCGCTTGCTGGAGGATGCGGGTCTTCGCGTAGCGGAGAGCTTCGGTATCATCGACGTTAAGCAGAATGCCGGCTTTATGCATGGCTTGCCGCACACTGGACACAGGCACTTTCGAGAGCATCCAGTATGACATCGCGCGTCAGGTTGCTCTTCGAGATGATATGCTGGAGGCCTCGATAAGAGAATATACTCGAATTTTCGAGGGTGGCGGAAGTCACGACGACGGTTGGCAGCGGAGCGCCGTCTTGCGAGGCGAGGCTTTCGAGCACGGCGAAGCCGTCGACAACGGGCATTGTGAGATCCAGCACCATGACATCGGGATGCTCCGCCGCAACGCGCTGCAATGCTTCCTCGCCGTTCGACGCCTCGATAATCGCGTAAAGTCCGGCGCCGCCGATCCATTGGCGCAGGACGTAGCGAAACGTATCGTCATCGTCGACGACCAGAACCCGTTTCTTGGCGGCTCGTTCGATAGGCGCATCCGCCGGAACAGGTCCATAGGTCAACGGCAACGTCAGAGTGAACGTGGCTCCCCGGCTAAGCTCGCTTTGCACGGTGATGTCGCCGCCGAGCATGCGGGCGAGTTGCCGGGAGAGCGGCAGGCCAAGCCCGGTGCCTTTTTGCCTCATCTGCAGGCGGTTTTGAACCTGCGCGAACTCCTCGAAAATGATCTCCTGATGTTCGGGCGCGATCCCGATGCCCGTATCTCGCACTTCGATTGTCAAGACGCGCCTTTCCTCATCCCGCGACGCGCTGACGCTGATACTCCCCTTCTCCGTGTATTTCAGAGCGTTGGAGACAAGATTGCGCAGAATCTGCGTAAGCTTGGCCTCATCTGTGTGTAGCTCCGAGACCTTGTCCTGCACAGCAAAGGACAGCGTGACCGCACTTTGCATTTGCAAAGGCTTGAGCGTGCCGCGCAGGCCAGCGAAGACTTCTTCGATCGAAAAATTCGATGGCGTCACTTCCATTCGGCCGGCCTCGACTTTCGCAAGGTCGAGAAGGTCGTTGACGATCTCAAGCAGGTTTTCCGCCGATTTGCGGATCAAGCCGACCTGTTTCATCTGCTCGGACGTGAGCGTCCCGTCAACTTGATCGGCAAGAAGCCTTGCCAAGGCCAGAACCGAATTGAGCGGCGTCCGAAGTTCGTGGCTGATATTGGAGAGGAAGCGGCTCTTCAGATCGCTCGCCTGTTTCAACTGTTCGGCGCGCTGGTCGAGTTCCGCGTGAAGAGCCACCACGCCGCGATTGGTCTCGTCAAGCTCACGGCTGAACTGTTCAAGGCTGAGGAGCAGTTCCCGATTTTGATCGCGCAACGCCGTAAGCGGGTCGCTTGTCTTCTCCCGTCCGAGAATCGCTGCGATATCTCTGAGAGTGCGGGCCGCGACGGGGTAAGACGCCGGAGGCAGCCGCTTGCGCAATTCCACCGTCGTGCCCTGTTTTGAGACCGAGGTGACCTCAAATCGATCCACGAGGCGTTTCGCGCCGACAAGCCCGCGCCCGCATCCGGGCAGATGCAAATAGTGTCCTTCAAGGATGGCGTTCAGATCGGTAATACCTGGGCCTTTGTCGGTTATCCGGATGAGGAGAAAAGCCCCCGCGCCGTTTTCGTCGACGCCGATCTCGACCTTTCCGCCGTGACCATAAGCGAAAGCGTTGCGAGCGATCTCGGATACCGCAGTCGCGACGCGCGTTTGATCCTGAGTATCGAAGCCCAGCAATTCGGCCACGCGCCTCGTTCTTTGTCGTGCGCTGACAACGTCCGCTTCGATCTCCACCATGAGCGTGATGATGAGGCGGATCATGCGTCCTCCCCCGCGGCCACGAAGATCGTTGCGTCGTCGCGTCCGCGCTCGAAGTCGCGAAAAATCACGCCAGCAGCGAGTGCTGGGCTCGCGCGCAAAAGACCGGGATATTTGAGGATCGACCAGCCGGAAGTGATCCCATCGGAGGCCAAAGCGACGCGAGAGCCTTTCGGAAGCGGATAATCGAAAGCCTGAATGCGCCGGACAGCCAATCCGGCCGTCCCGTTAAGCGAGACCATCCTGCGCACTGAGTTCTTCTGCGAAAATCGCACCGGCGACGTTGCCGATGCCGGCATAGGTCACGAGCGCCCGTTCGCGGTCGATCCGCGCTACGGAAACCGCCGCGCCGCGTGTTTTCTTGAGACCGGCATCGACGGCCGCGAGAATTGCCGAAACCGGGGCTGCCGGTTGCTGGCGGAAGATCCGGACGGCTTCCTGGGCCGCTTCGTGCGCGGCGTGTCCGTGTCCCAGTCCATCGGCGACAAGCACCGTGGTTCGGCCCCCATCGGACATTTCGGCCCAGGCGTCCCCGCAGACGTCTTCGCCATGCTTAGGGATCGAAACGGCACCCGACTTCGGGCGCCCCCCGTGATCGGCTTTGCAATTCGCGTAGAGCACGGCGAGCATGGCGGTGCCACCTCCGGGTGCCGTCGAGACTTCGAAGATGTTGCTCAACCGTGAAAGCGCCCCGAGCCCCGTGCCAGGACTGCCCGCGGTGGAGAAGCCGTCCCGGCTCGCCGCCGCCAGGTCCGAAATCCCGGCGCCCTTATCGAGCGAGAGAATTTGGACGCCGTAGCTGGCTCCGGCTTCGATCAATCCGGCGATCAGCACCCCCGTCGACGCGTGCTTCAGAAGGTTTGTCGCAAGTTCGGTCACGACGATAGCGACCCGTCCGGCGTCGGGTTCTTTGAAACCGGCCTGCTCCGCAAGACGAACGCAGTAACGCCTTGCTTCCGCGACATGGCTCGCGTCCTCAACGGGTAGCTTCAGTTGCATCCTATTTCCAGCGGGCTATCGAAATGCGCGTCCCCTGACCAACGGCGGACTCGATGGTAAACTCATTGCAGAGCCGCTTCGCTCCGCCCAAGCCCAGTCCCATGCCCTTATTTGTTGTGAAGCCATCCGTCATGGCCTGCTCGATGTCGCGAATGCCAGGGCCTGAGTCTTCGAACGTGAGGCGGACGCCCTTTCGGGTCCCGTTCTGCAGTAGTTCCATCACGACATGACCGCCCTTTCCATGAATGATGGTGTTGCGAGCAAGCTCGCTCGCAGCGGTGATGATCTTGGTCTGTTCAACGAGCGACAACCCCGCGGAAACCGCCAGGTTGCGGACGCTTTGACGAACCGCAACCACCTGTTCATCGGCGAGGAGCGGCAACGTCTCACTCTTCAAGACCTGCATACGCTTCTCCGTCGCTTTCGAGGCGCTTGCGGATCAGTTCCATGCCGCGCTCCACATTCAGTGCGGTCTTCACGCCTGAAAGCGAAAGCCCGAGTTCGACCAGAGTGATGGCAACGGCAGGCCTCATCCCGCAGACTACCGTTTCTGCGTCCAGCATGCGAGACACGCCGGCAATGTTGTCGAGCATCCGCCCGATGAAGCTGTCGACAATTTCGAGCGAAGAAATGTCGATGAGCACGCCTTTTGCGCCCGTTTCGGCAATCCTCGCCGTCAGATCTTCTTCCAGCGCGGCCGCTATCTTGTCGTGCATGTCGACCTGAATGGTGACGAGAAGCGTCGCGCCAATTTTCAGAATAGGTATGCGCTCCATGCGACGTTTCCCCCTTAGCTGCTGAAAAAGCGTGCAATCGTGGCTTCATCCTTCGACAGGCTCAGGATGAGGTCGAGTGGCTTCATCCTCATGAGGTCGAGGGTTTTCAGCGAGTTCATCTCATGGTGAGCTTGTCGAACCATGGGCAGCATTCTGCTAAACGGCGGAGGTTGAAGCGTCGGCCGCACGGCTTCTCTGGAAAGAAACGCTGCGGCCTGTCTTGACGAGCGCGAGTTTGAAAGCGTCGGCAAGCGTCGCCTTCGAGTGGACATTCAGCTCGACGCCGAGGTGAACCATGGTTTGGGCGATCTGCGGCCGGATGCCGGAGATGATGCAGTCGGCGCCCATGAGCCGCATCGCCGCCACCGTCTTCAAGAGATGCTGCGCGACCAGGGTGTCGACGGTGGGCACGCCCGTTATGTCGATGATCGCGATCTGAGCGCTCTGCTGCACGGTGGTTTCCAAGAGCGTCTCCATGACGACCTGGGTGCGGGCGCTGTCGAGGGTTCCGATCAACGGGACGGCGAGAATGCCGTCCCAGAGTTTCACCACGGGCGTCGACAGCTCCGCGATCTCGCGGCTCTGCCGGTTGATAACCTCTTCGCGCGCCTTGACGAAAATTTCGAAGGTGAACAGACCGAGCTTGTCCACGATCTGGGTCGCTTCCCAAATGGGCTGCGCTGCATCTCGCCCATAAGCCGCATTCAGTCTATTGAAGAGCGGCTCTTTCAGAGAGAAGATGAATGTCGCAGTTTCGCTCGGAGAGTAGCCCTGGAGCGCCCGCGAGCGAGAGATTTGGTCGAGCATCGCCCGAGTTTCGAGATAGGCATCGGCGTTGATGTCGGCGCCTGAGGCGAGCGCCGTTTTGAACGCCTTCAAAAATTGCTGACATTGGGTCGTAAGATCCTGCGGAGACATGCGCCCCGCGCCCATTGCCCCCGCCTCTTTCAATTTTCCAAGCCACTCGTTCAGGATTTCATTTTCGCTGGTTTCAACGATCTGCGCGAGCCCGTTTGAGCGCATTTTTCGAAAGCTCCCCTCATGGTGTTGCCATCGGCATAAGGATTATCAATAAACTAGCTTGAAAGCAGGGAAGGCAAGGCGTTTGGCCCCGTAGATTTGGATATCGGGAACGCGAATGCCTAGATGCGGCGTGTAAGGAGTATAGGTTCAGAAGCGACATCCGGTTTTGATCTGCCGTGACGCCCTTCCACTCGAAAATCGCCAATGCGAGACTAAATGCAGCCAGATCGAAGCAGGCTTGTCTCATCATTGCGAGGTTCAATGATCCCCGATGCAGCGCGGCGAAGTTTTTTGAAGACAACGGGTTATGCCTGCGGCGCGGCGGCGTCCGGCGTCTTCTCTTCATCGGAGACGTTCGGGACATCCCCAAAAGCCTTCGAAAACCTCGAAGTCGGCACGCAAGGCGATCTTGCCGATAGCGTCTTACGCCTCGCACGTCTGGCGGGCGCGTCCTATTGCGACGTTCGAATTGGCCGCGATCAAACAGAATTCCTGTTCGCCCGGGAAGAGAAGCTGCAGAAGTTCAGCGCCTCTTACTCAACGGGGCTTGGCGTGCGCGTGCTCCTGGACGGCAGTTGGGGCTTCGCCGGAAGCAAGATAGCCAGCGAAGCCGAGGCGAAAAGAACTGTGGAGCAAGCCGTTGAAAATGCACGAGCCGCACGGCTTTTGCAGACCAAGCCCATCATTCTGGAAGAGATCCCGGCCTATCACGACGATTGGACCATGCCCGTGAAAGTGGACCCCTTCGCGGTGCCGGTCGAAGAGAAGGCCGCGAAGCTTCTTACCGTCAACGCCGCCGCCTTGAAGGCTGGCGCGGACTATTGCAACGCCATGCTTTGGGCCGTGCGCGAGGAGAAGTTGTTCGTCAGCAGCCGTGGCAGCCGCATTCACCAGACACGCATGCGGGTCTTTCCGCAATTTTCCGTTACCGCTATCGATAAGCAGTCGGGGAGGTTCGCGAAAAGAGACAGTTTGCTACCGCCTCGCGCGGCCGGGTGGGAGTATGTGAGCGCGTGGGATGGCGAGGCTGAGGCCGCGCTTGCGGCAGCGCAGGCGCGCGAAAAGCTTCATGCGAAATCCGTTCAGCCGGGCGCCTATGATCTCGTGATCGATCCCGCCAATCTGTGGCTGACCATTCATGAAACGGTCGGCCACTCGACCGAGCTTGATCGCGCGCTTGGCTGGGAGGCCGACTTCGCCGGCACATCCTTCGTTTCCCCTGACCACCTTGACAGGCTTCAATTCGGCAGCCCGTTGATGACCGTGATCGGCGATCGCTCCCAGGACGGCGGCCTCGCTACCGTGGCTTACGATGACGACGGCGTTCGGACAGCGGGCGCCGAGTTTCCGATCATCGAGAACGGCGTCTTCCGCAATTATCAGATGGCGATGGGGCAGGCTCAACTGATCGGGAAAGAGCGCTCCAACGGCTGCGCTTATGCCGATGCGCCAACGGCGTTTCCGATCCAGCGCATGCCCAACATATCTTTGCAGCCTGGCCCGAAAGAAACGTCGCTCGCCGATCTTATCACAGGCGTCGAGCGCGGCATCCTGGTCTCGGGCGCCGGAAGCTGGAGCATCGACCAGCAGCGCGACAACTTCCAGTTTGGCGGCCAGCTGTTCTGGGAGATCGCCAACGGCAAAGTCGGGCCGATGCTGCGCGATGTCGCCTATCAGGGGCGCACGGTATCGTTCTGGAACAGCCTCGACGGGATCGGCGGCCCGTCGACCTACGAACTTGGCGGAGCCTTCACTTGCGGCAAGGCGCAGCCGATGCAGCTCGCGCCGGTGTCTCATGGGGCGGTCCCGGCGCGCTTCCGGGGCATTACCGTTCTCAACACCGACAGGACGGAACTTTGATCATGCTTCTTTCCGCTGAAGACGTAAGAGCCATTGCGTCCAAGATTATTGGCCGTTCGCACGCCGACACCTGCACCGTCTCGGTGTCGGGAGGCAGCAGCCGTCATTTCCGCTTCGCCAAAAATGAAGCCACCACCAATGGCGCGCTGAGCGACATCACGATTTCGATCGAGTTCGAGCTTCGGCTTGAGATCGGGGAGCGTGACCGTTAATTCGCTCGACGACGCGGCTCTCGAAAAAGCGCAGGCGCACTCCGAGGAGATTGCCCGGCTTTCTCCCGAGAACCCCGAGTTCATGCCACCGCTTCCGCCCCAAACCTATGCGGCGGGGGGAGCACGCTTCGACGCATCGACCGCGAACGTCCCGGCAGACGCACTTGCAGGCGCGGCCAAGTCGGCGATCGGAGCCGCGAAGGGCCGCGAAGCCGCTCTCACCGGCTTTGTCGAAGCCAGCCATAGCTTCAATGCGCTTGCCAATAGCGCGGGGCTCTTCGTTTACGATCAAGGAACGAGCGCCGAACTGACCGCAACCGCCCGCAACACCAGCCGTCCCTGGTCGGGCTGGGCGGGGTCCTCACAGAACCGCTTCAGCGCCCTCGATGCCGAAAAGCTTGGCGAGCGCGCCG
>CAVRSS010000062.1:0-59662 GCA_963723755.1 uncultured Alphaproteobacteria bacterium
CATGCGCAACGATAAGTGAATCGCATTAGGTCCTGGCGTGCGGCGGAGTAACTTTGGGCTGGGGGATTCCGTTTGGGTGCATGCGCTGTTACCAGCGATGGATGATCGACACGCATTCAATTCGGCAGCGGTGGAATGCGGACGGCTCGAAGCGCGATGAGCGCGGACGCCGGCTGTTTGCCGCGAGCGAGGTCCGTGCGGCCGGATGGGGCGGCCTTGCGGCGGTCTCGAACATCACCGGTCTTGCCCGCAGCACGATTGAGCGTGGATTGAAGGACCTCGATGCCGCGCCTCTGGCGCCGGGCCAGGTTCGGCGCCAGGGGGGCGGCCCCCGGCAGCTTATCGAGCGCGATGCAACGCTGCTTGGAGATCTGAAGCGCATCGTGGAGCCCGCGACGTTGGGCGATCCTGTCCGGCCGCTGCTGTGGGTGTCGAAGAGTTTGGACAAGCTTGCAGCGGCCCTGACGGAGATGGGCCATGCGATCAGCCCCAACAGCGTGCGCAAGCTGCTCAATGAATTGGGTTTTCCCGGCAGGCCAACCGGAAGTCCGAGGAAGGCGCTCATCATCCTGATCGCAACGCTCAATTCGAGTACATCAACGCCGGGGTTCTGGCAGCGCAAGCCGCAGGCCAGCCCGTCATCTCTGTCGATACGAAGAAGAAAGAGCTGATTGGCAACTTTCGTAATGGCGGCACGGACTACCGGCGCAAGGGCGATCCGCAACGTGTAAACGTGCATGACTTCGCGGATAAGGATTTGGGCAAGGTTGCGCCCTACGGCGTGTACGAGATCACCGCAAACAATGGCTGGGTCAGCGTTGGCGTCACGCACGACACGGCCGAGTTCGCCGTATCGGCCATTCGCACTTGGCTCGATAAAATGGGGCGCCAGCGCTATCCAGATGCCCGCGAGTTGACGATCACGGCGGACTGCGGCGGCTCGAACGGTGCGCGCGTGCGGCTCTGGAAAGTCGAGTTGCAGAAATTTGCAGACGAGACGGGGCTCGCGATCAAGGTTCACCACTATCCGCCTGGAACGTCGAAATGGAATAGGATCGAGCACCGCATGTTCTGTCACATTACGCAGAACTGGCGGAGCCGGCCACTTACGGATCGTGTGGCCGTCGTCGAACTGATCGCCTCCACGACGACAAAAACCGGCCTTAAAATCGAGAGCGCGATTGATCCCAGAACCTATGAGAAAGGGATCAAGGTCAGTGATGCCGAGATGGAAAGGCTCAAAATCCAGGGCGACGCATTCCATCCTGAATGGAACTACACGATCACGCCAAGGATGCAAAAATCGTAGCGGTTATCGTTGCGGATATCCTTAGTTCAGCCGGAGGCAAGTTCGCACTCACTTCGCCGCACGCTCTCAAGCGCTTGGGCCATGCTGAAAAATGGCGCCCTGTTCAACCTCTCGCTCGAAGCCCAAAAGACCCCTTGCTAAACGGTGGGGAGTCCAATGTATTTAACCGTCGGTATATCGCACAGTCATGACGCGCCGTGGATAAGCTCTGATATGAGTCGAACGCCCGGTGGGTGTGAGTTCACATCGACCCATTCCAGTTCCTAACTCTCGCCGGGAAAAAGTTTTCAAAGCGGAATGTGTCCGAGCTACTGCTCTACTTTCCCGGGCCGCGCAGCCAGTGCCAGACGGCGAATGCTTGGCGCGTCGCTTCTACATCATGCACGCGTACAATCTGCACGCCCTGAGAGACGGCATCCAGCGCCGCCGCGATATTCGCAGAGGCCTGATCCTTGGGGGCTCTTGCTCCGGCAATCTTCTGGAGCGAGCGTTTGCGGGATGTTCCGGTCAGGAGCGGCACGCCCAGGCCATGAAAGAGGCTGATGCTTTGTAGAAGGGATGCGTTGTGTGCGGCGGTCTTTCCAAAGCCGATGCCCGGGTCCGCGATCAGGCTCTCTCGCGGGAGGCCGGCCGCTGTCGCTGCTTCTATTCGCTTTTCCAGATAATCATAAACCTCGATGACCACATCCAGATAAGTCGGGTTATCCTGCATTGTCTTGGGATCGCCGTTGGCGTGCATCAAGACAGCAGGTTTCCCCAGTTCCGCCACCGTTGCCAGGCTATCCGGTGAAAAGTCAATGCGGAGACATCGTTGATGATGTCGGCGCGCGATTTTCGCGGCCTCGCGCATCACATCCGGTTTGCGTGTATCAATCGAGACTGGCGTGACCAATCCGGTCAGTCCGGAAAGAACCGGCTGGATGCGCCCCAGCTCCTCCTCGACTGAAACCGGCTCAGACCCCGGTCTCGTCAATTCGCCGCCAATATCGATAAAGTCTGCGCCACTATTCGAAAGTGTCTCTGGCATATTCGATTGCCGCGCTCGGGTCCAAATGATCGCCGCCATCCGAGAAGCTGTCGGGTGTGACGTTTACGATGCCCATGATGCGAGGGCTATCCATTGAAACGCCGGCAATGGCAACGCGCGGGGCGATAATGCGGTCGAGAAGCTCCTTGACTTGCGGCTCGTCGATGGCCTGGATCGTGCTCGTGCGGACAATCGCGTGTTTGAACATTGCCCGGCTCACCTTCCCAAAGGCGAATCGCGCAAAACGCGATGGAACTCCCTGCTAAAGGCAGAGCCGCGCCGAGCGAAACGGCATCGCGGGCAACCTCGCCATAGAGAAATCCAATCGGCTGGATATAGATACCGGTCATCGCGATCCTACTGCAGGTCGCTGAATAAAACTGCGGGTGCGCCAGCCACCGCCTTTTCAGACCCAAACAAAGGCCTGCTCAGGCGTCTCCGCCAACACGCCGAAGGCCCTCGGAAGCGAGTTGGCTCGATGAGTTGATCTGAAGCGCTTTGCGGTAAGCCTGTGCGGCTTCCGCGCGATCCCCAAGGCGCTCGGCTGCTTGACCTGCATAGGCCCAGGCTTCGTAGTTGTTCACTTTGTTTGTGCCAGCAACCTGGAAATCGTCGAAGGCCTTTTTATAATCCTGTGTGACCATGTAACTCATGCCGCGGGCGTAGTGAGGATCGGCGGCGTCCGGCCGGTAATTGACAGCCACGGTAAGGTCGTCGAGCGCGTTGCGATGTTCGTTCATAGCCTGATAGATCAAGCCGCGGCTGAAGTAAGGCGAGGGGTCATCCGGCTTCAGCTCGATCGCTTTCCCAAAATCTGCAATCGCCAACGGGTAATTTCTCTGTTCCTTGTACACATTGCCGCGGCCCACATAGGCGGCAGCGTAATCCGGCTTGATGGCCAGGGCCTGATTGTAATCGTTCATGGCCGCATCGTACCGGCCTACTCGCAGATAGATGAGAGCGCGGTTGTTGTAGGCTTGATAGAATTGCGGATTGATTTGGATTGCGGCCGAGAAATCCGAGAGCGCCTTTTCATACTCGCGAGCCTGGCCGAACGCCGTACCTCTTAGGTTAAGGGCATTCCCATCGCGTGGGTTCTTGGAGAGCACGGCCGAAATCGAGGCAATGTTGTTATTCTGATCCGCGGTCGGATTATTCAGGTGATCGGCAGCACGCTGCTCGCCCGAACCCGACGTCTCGCAAGCGGCAAGCGCCACGAGGGCGAGGAACAGCCCACCCGCTGTCAACGCTCGTCTCATAGTTTGCCCCGTTGTCAATTCAGGTTTCACCCGGCGTAAAATTCCCTCTTACGCTTTTGACATTGGGCCGGGAATGCGGCCACAATCAGGTGAACCACCAATACCATCCCATGCTTATGGAGACAGCTGTGGCTCTTATCGAGCAGCAGTGCGGCCTGGAACTGCTACGCCTTCTCTTTGCGCCTTCTTGCGCGCGAGCTTGCGGGCGCGGCGGACAGCCTCAGCCTTTTCGCGTGCTCTTTTTTCGGAGGGCTTCTCGTAGTAGTTGCGCAGCTTCATCTCGCGGAAAATACCTTCGCGCTGCATTTTCTTTTTGAGCGCCTTGAGCGCTTGATCGACATTGTTGTCACGAACGTGGACTTGCACGCTGGCTCCTTCTTTCTGTTTCTGGAATGAATAAAAGCCCGCAAAACAGATGCAGGCCCTTGCACGATCAATATAGCAGCCCCAAGCAAAGATGTCTATTTTCCCCTCATCGAGGGTGTGGATTATCCGCGTTCTTTTTGCGAGGTTGATATTTGGGTCACATGGCCAAGCTTGCGGCCGGCCCTGATGTCACTTTTTCCGTAGAGATAGAGAGACGCGCCTTGGTCTTTCTCGAGAATGGAACGCCAATCGAGCGCCTCTTCGCCAATGAGATTCGTCATGATCGCGTCGGAGTGACGCGCGACCGATCCGAGCGGCCAGCCTGCGATAGCGCGAATGTGATTCTCGAACTGGCTGATGGCGCAGGCCTCCATCGTCCAGTGCCCCGAATTGTGCACGCGCGGCGCGATCTCGTTCACGAGCAGCGGCTCGGCGCTCCCCTCCGGCATAGCAAAAAATTCAACGCCCATGATGCCGCAATAGTCGAGGGCGGCGGCGATGCGCGCCGTCATCTCCTGCGCCAGCAATTGCTGGCGCTCCGAGCATGAGGCCGGGACCGCGCTCGTGCGGAGGATGCCTCCTGAGTGGGTGTTTTCGGGGCAATCGTAGAAGAAGACGTCGCCAGCGGCCGACCGGACGGCAATGACGGAGATTTCCGTCGAGAAGCGAACCAGACCTTCCAGGACGCACGGTGCGGCGAAATTCAGGAATGCGGAACGGAGTTCCGCTTCGGAAGACACGCGCGCTTGGCCCTTACCGTCGTAGCCTTGGCGCGCGATCTTGAGAATGCCGGCTCCCGCTTTGTCGAGGAGGGGCATGGCGGCCGGCAGATCGTCCTCGGTCTCGACAGCCGCATAGGGCGCGGTGGGCACGCCGATCCCCGACAGGAATCGTTTTTCCGAAATGCGGTCCTGCGCGATTTCGGCGGCGCGGACGGTGGGACGAACGCAAGTGTGGCGGGCCGCAATTTCGAGCGCTGCGGCGGGGACGTTCTCGAACTCAAAGGTAATGACGTCGCAGGCCTTCGCGAACGCCTCAAGCGCGTTTTCGTCGCTATAGGATGACTGCCATCTTTGCGAGGCCACCTGGAATGCCGGGCTGTCGTCTTCGGGCGCATAGATCGCCGTTTTAAGGCCGAGCTTCGACGCGGCCATGGCGAGAAAACGGCCGAGCTGGCCCGCGCCGAAAATGCCGATGGTGGAGCCCGGCGGAAGCGGCTCAGGTCGCATCGGCGGGCCGCTCCGCAACCTTGGCCGTCCTGTTGGCCCGCCAAGCCTCGACGCGAGCGGCAAGAGCGGGATCGCCGAGAGCGAGAATCTCGGCGGCAAGCAAGCCGGCGTTGATAGCGCCTGGCTCGCCAATTGCGAGCGTTCCGACGGGCACGCCCGCAGGCATCTGCACGATCGAATAGAGTGAATCCTGGCCGTGGAGCGCCGTTGTCGCAATCGGAACACCAAGCACGGGGAGGGTGGTCATGGCCGCTGTCATGCCAGGGAGATGGGCTGCGCCCCCTGCGCCTGCAACGATGACCTTGAAGCCGGCCTCGCGTGCTGATTTCGCGAAGGCGTAAAGGCGGTCGGGCGTGCGGTGTGCCGAGACAACGCGGGCATCATAGGCCACGCCGAGCTCGTCCAGCACAGCTGCGGCAGCTCGCATGACAGGCCAGTCGGATTGACTGCCCATAATAATTGCAACGAGCGGGGATAGGTTCGTCATGATCGATTACAATCATGAAATCACGCCCACAGGAAGCAGCGAGACGGATCAGGGTTGATTTGCCCACGCTTTCCTCGACAATTGCCGACGGTGTTTACGCGATAATATCCGGGAGAAGCTGGTCTTCAAGGCGGGTGATTTTATCTTTGAGGCTGAGCTTGCGCTTTTTCAGGCGCGTAAGCCGCAGTTGATCCCGTTCCGCGGAGGTTTCCAGCGCGATGATCGCGTCGTCGAGATCTCTGTGCTCCTGCCTGAGCTGCGCGAGCTTATGGCGGAGGCTGATGTCGTCCGACGTGTTCATTAAACCCCCGGGGAAAACACCGAATATGCACGGCCCCGAAATATCGCTGACATATTTCATCATATCACGAATCCCCGAATTCCCGAAAAGGCTACCTCCATGAGGCGAGCTATAACGCGACTTTTACGGATTGTTATGAATTTTTACCGAAAAAACAATAGGAAAAACAGACTAATGCCCGGTAGAGGCCTCCAAAAGCCCAAACAACCGCCGCTTTAGACCGGCTAAGCGCTGGTTCCGGCCCCAACCTTAACGGGCCGCGGTCACGGCTGAGGCAATTTCTGAGGCTGCACGGGTGAATTCGTAGACGAGCTGAAACGAATCAGGGCCAACGCTGACGTCTCCCCGGAACGGATTGTCCATCGCCGCGATCAGGAAGATCACGATGCCGAGGAAAATGGACAAAACCCCGCTGAGCAGAACATGGACGTGCACCTCCATGTCGAGCATCCAGATCAAAACGATGTTCAAGACAGCGCCGATGACAACGACCCACCACAAGACGGTCGGATAATCGTAAATCCATTCCACACCCGCCGCCCGATTTGGGACACTGTGTACTTCATTTACAGCTTAGTATAAGTATATAGGCGAGGGCTTCGCAAAGAAGGTATGGGATTAATGAAGGTCCGACCCGCCGATCCCTGGCCAAAAGCGCTTCGCGATTGCGAGGGGGGCAACATTGCGCGCTCCCATGCCTTCCGCGACTGCCATGCCGCAGAAGGGCCTTCACGCCAGCTGTGGCCATCGCAGCGGTTCCCCATCACGGCACGTTCCCGCAGCGTCTCCTCAGGATGCGTTTATCGGCCCGTTACTCGAAGGCCGTACAACGGTTGGCTCGAAGATGCTCACGGCGTTTCGGGCTCTTCGGTTTGATTGAGACTGACGTCATTAGGATAGAAAGGAAAGAGCACTCCGATGTCGAAGCTGTCAACGCCGGCCGATTTTGAAGACGTCGAACAGGAACGAAGGCCTTCTCGCCTTCTCAGGGCTCTGCCCTACCTCATTATCCTGATCCTGACCCTTGGCGGCGTCGCTTATACCAGCATCAACAAGGCGCCGCTTATCTACTATTGGGAGATCGTCGCGGTCCTGACGGGGGTCTTGTGCGTGGTGAGCGGCTGGCGCCACGTTGGTAAAGGCGGCCGGGTCACTCTCGTCTGGACGCAGGTCCTTCATTGGGCAGCCTTCCTAGCCACCATGAATCTCCTGCTTTACAGCGATGTGCAGCGGATGCTGAACGCCGATGCGACCGGGCTCGCGACCCTTCTACTGCTTGCGCTTGGAACGTTTGTTGCTGGCGTTCACACATTGTCATGGCAGACTGGCGTGCTTGGCGTGGTGATGGCGCTTGCTGTTCCGGCCATCGCCTGGATAGAGGAGTCGGCGCTCATCCTCGTTCTCGCTGGGATTGCTTTCGTTGTATTGGCCATCATTTTCTGGTGGTTTGAGCGAAGCCGTAGCTCGTCGGCTTAGAAATTGGAGTGTGCGCTCTTCTTGTCTGGAGCCAGTCAAATCTCAACAAAGATGATCGGCATGGCGATCCTTACGGGAGTGATCGCCTATGTGGGGCTATCCCGAAAGGGCCTTAAGAAAGCCAAGACGCCGAGTATTCCCTCGGGCATGCCGCTTGAGGAGGCCTACCTCATTCTGGGCCTCTCACCGGGTGTCAGACGCAACGATGTCTATGCTGCCTATCGCAATCTCATAAAGCGTCTTCACCCCGATCAAGGGGGGACAAGCTACCTGGCCTCTCGTGTCAATGAAGCAAAGGACGTGCTTTTGAAGCACGTGAAGCTATAGACATGCTTCGCCAATCTGGCGCGGCCATGTTGGACGGAGCTCCCGCACGCCTAATGGTAAACAGTTCATTCGCCGCGTCAGGCGTTAATATGAGAGTGGTTAACAGGAGCGCGCCGGAATTCTTTCCGGTCACCTTGTGCTTAACAAGCATTTTATTCCTGCCGCCATTCCTTCCCTCCGAGCCTGATTCCTGGCCGGAAGTAATGCCGATAAGACATCGAAAATTAAGGCTTATCCTTCGCCTGTGGCCTCCCATTAAATAGAACTAAATGCTGGAATTTCTTCATTAACTGGGACGCCTAAAGTCCGTTAATTATGTTTTTGGACTAGCGAGTTAACGCCGCGCGCAGCCGGAACAGTTGCGGCGCAGGCGGCCGCGATGGCGTCCCGTTCGGTATTTTCCTCGCAAATATCTCCCTATTATCAACCTAAATCCAGGGCCGCCCAAACTTTCAAGGGTTTGAGCGAGTTTTCGCTCTCGTTAACCTGTCGCAAAGACGCTTTCGCTGATGATCTTTGAGTAGAAGATACTGCGGACCCAGGTGGCAGGGAGAAATTGACACGAGATGCCGACAACTGCGGGATGTAGACAAAAGATGCCGGACGCCCGCGTCCGATTAAGGGCGCGATGCTCGAACACTTCACTACTGCTTTTTCCGCAAATATTGGAACAGCGTTTGTTGCCACCAGTCGCTCTCGGTTTCCTGCAGGACCGCGATGTTCAGCCTGTCCAGGAGGCGGCTGCCTTTGGGCACCGCGATCGCGTAATTGAGACTGTCAACCGTGAAGTCAAGGACACGCAGAGAGTCCGGAAAACCCTGCATGACCATCCAGCTGAGAAGGGGCCTGTCGTAAACGAAGGCGTCGATTTTGCGCTGTTGCAAAGCCCTCAACCCATCTTCCGGATCGGGGAAATTACGATGCGAGACCCGCTCGCGGTCGAGATAACCCACTGTTGCCGTCCCCCGCGAAGCGCCCACGCGAACGAAGCGAAGATCGTCCAAGCCATGGATGGCGCCTTTAAGTTCCAGCTTCGTCAGCTTCGAGGTTATACTGGCGGTGAAGACTGTGATCACGATAATGGATACGATCATCCAGCAAATGGCTACGAAACGGCCGGGCAGCGTTGCTGGCGCATCTTGAGCTGCCCCCGCTTGCGTCATCGCGACAGCGGACCACCAGAATCCGGAGCCGAGGCCTTTCACCCCGCCCTGGAAATGATTGGTCTTACGGCGCTCGAACAGCCAGACCACGAAGCCGACGGCGAGCGCGATACCGATCAGGATCAGCACTGCCTGAAGAAAGTCTGGCGAGAGAAGGATGCGAGAAACGGAGAACAGCTTGCTTTCGCCGGAAGGGACGGCGATGCCGAGGCCCGTTGCGAAGAACGGTTGCGTGAAATCTATGAACCGCGCGCTGTCAGCTGTTACGGACAGCGCTCCGAAAGAAGCGTCGTAGGAGCCTTCGGCTATCCCTTTGATGAGGTCGGCGGCGTCCGGCTGCTCCAAAAAGCCGTAGTGAAGCTGCAGCCGGTCGGCCACGCGGCGCCAAAGATCGATGCCAATGCCGTAATAGCTCCCGTCACCGTGCTTCATCACGAAGGGCGGCGCGATCATAACGGCGACAACCAGCTCTTTTTCGGGAGAAAGCGCCGCGCTTTGCGGCTGGCCACACCCAACTCCTGGAAAGAGAAAGAGTGTCAAAAAGGCAGCGACAGCAGTCATTGATAGGGACCGCGCCGAGACACACGCTTTGGGGCAGCGGCGTTTAGATGCGGTGAGGGCTCGATTGAGCCCGAAAAGTCGTCCTATCGCATGAATGAGGAAACGACCCGCTATGGACGCAGCGGCTTGACATTCCGGCACTAAAGCTGCTCCCGTCTTCTTTCTTGCAAGACATACAGGATCGCGCCCCCGTCGCCAAGCCAGCGCTTGCAGATGAGGCGCGGTTCCTATGCCCTGACCCGAAAGACACCCTCAGAAGCCAGCCCTTGAAAGGGGCAGAGAGAAGGTCGCTTAGCAGGCAAAGGCAGCTGAAACGGCAGCTTTAGGTCTTTTATTGGGGCTCGGCAAGCGGAGCGAGTTCTGCGCGCATATCGTGGGCAAAGATGATTTCGCGGTTTGCTCCAGGGCGGGCGTCGGGATAGGCGTTACGCACGCTTTGCCAGATCACAACGTCGTCGTGCCTGTCGAACTCCGTACTGGCTTCGGAGGACTTGTGAATGATCGTGTCCGCGGACCAACGTTTCAATGCGGGCGAAGCATCAAGGACACTCCCCCAGACCGGGTTACAGTAAATGAAGAAAGCATGCTCCAGATTTGCAGCTAACGCTGTTTCGATTTTGTCGACGAGTTTTGAGGTGAGTTCACGACCAAGCGCGTGATAAAAAAAGAATGCCACTCTCCCCTCAACCGGCAAATAAGTGAGGATATCGCCCTCAACAATCCTCATGGACGGTCGTTGGGGAAAGGTTTTTACGACCTTATTGAGGTTAGCCTGCGCGATTTTCACCAAGTCCGGAGACAGCTCAATGCCTATGATCTCCTTGAACGGAAACTCAGATCCGATGATGACGACGCGGCCTTTACCGCAGCCCAGGTCGACAAGAGAATAGGTCTCGGGAGCAGGCAAGGATGCCAGAGCCGCGCGCGTTACACTTGGCTGACTGCCATAGTAGGGGCTGATTGACGCCTGAACCTTTGGATCGGGGTGAATTGTGCTTACCAGAACAAATCCACTTGTATCAATATTGTAAAACTTGTCGATCGGGTGCGTGTGGTAGTGGTTTGTCCCCAGCCACTGACGAAGAACCGGAAACTGCTGCAGGAGCTTTCTGGTATTGGGATTGAGCATCAGTTTATCGGCAAAAGCTCTTGCTTTTTTTCTTTGTGTTTTCAGAAACATAAATCCACCCTGATTTAGTTGGCAATGCATCTCAACTATAAAACTGCCTACCGCGATGGCGCAAGGATATGCTACGTGTAAGGGCATCGTGTGACATTGCGACAAAGGCCCCGGACCGCGCAAGCGCAAAGGGCCGCGCCCGAAACGCCGATGGTCTAGGCGCCGCCGCGTTACATCATCTTGGCGTCGGTTGGGATGGCGATCCGTGGGGTGCGTCGGCGGGCTTATTCGTCGCGCGCGGCAGGCGGCAGCAAACGCTCAAGCGGCTTCGGTTGCCAAAGACTGTCTCAGGTGTAAATTCATGAGCGGATCGAGGTCGTTGCCTAGCTGGCCGCGCGTCTATGCCCAAGCCGCCTGATCCATCAGTCCGTCACCAGACCGGTGATGCCTCGCGTGCGAGGTCAGGGAACCATCATCATGAATACAAGCGACACCGCAAAAAGCAACGACATCATCACGGCCAAGAATGTCGATCTCTCGACTTGCGACCGTGAGCTGGTTCAGTATCCGGAGGCTATCCAGCCGCATGGTGTCATGCTCACGGTGGACGACCACAGCAATCTTATTGTGCATGCCAGTGCGAATTGCGCGCAGCTTTTGGGCGGTGGGCCGGACGCTATCATCGGCAAGAGCGCCGATAATGTCCTTGGTCCCACCGGACGCGACCTGATCGGCAAGTTGCGCCGGATGGCTCTCGAAGGCGGCCCGGTCCACGTCGCCCGCGAGTTTTTCGTCAGGTCGGACCGGGGGTTTCATCTCTTTGCGCATCGCTCCGCCGGACTCATCATCCTGGAACTCGAAAGCGCGCCGCCGACCGCCCAGCCTTTGCCAAATCTCTATTCCGAGCTGCGCGCCGATATCGCGAGGCTTCAGGAGACGAAGAGCCTGGCTGCGTTCTTCGATCTTGCGGTCGAAAAAATCCGAAAGTTTACCGGCTTCGACCGGGTGATGGCTTACAGGTTTGACGAGGATGGCAGCGGGCACGTCGTCGCCGAATCAAAAGCGCGATGATCTTGAGGCGTATCTCGGGCTGCATTACCCCGCGACCGACATTCCGTCGCCCGCGCGGCGGTTGTTTTCGCTCGCCTGGGTTCGCCACCTCCCCGATGTCGATTATGTGCCGGTGCCGCTCGTTTCGGCTAAGACCTATACCTCGGGTCCTGTCGACATGAGCTTCGCGAGCATCAGAAGCGTCTCGGTGATGTACTCCGACTACCTCAAGAACATGGGCGTGAAGGCCACCATGGTCATGCCGCTCATGAAGGAGGGCAAGCTGTGGGGGCTCATTTCGGCCATGCATCACGCAGGCCCGCGGCACGTCCCCCATGAGACGCGCATGGCAGCCGAGTTCCTGGCGCATACGCTCTCGCTCTTGATGTCGGCCAAAGAGGATGCCGAAGTGTTCGAACGCGTCCTCGCCATGGGCGAGACAACGGATCGGATCATGCAGGCGCTAACCGTTGAGCCTGATTTCGGCAAGGTGCTCGGGGCGCCGGAGGCCCTCGCCGACGTGCTGAACCAGGTGGAGGCGGCGGGGGCGGCAGTTGTTTCTCAGTCCAAGGTTTCGCTCACTGGCAAGACGCCCCCGGAGGAGGCGGTGCGCAATCTGGCGCAATGGATCGGTACCGAGGGGGGGCCGCTTTTCGCAACGGATCGACTGCCTTCGCTCTATCAGCCGGCCGAAGCGTTCGCGAGGACTGCAAGCGGGGTCCTGGCGGTACGCATTTCGCCCGATCGCCCCGACTTTTTGCTGTGGTTTCGTCCCGAGCAGGTCGAGGAGGTGAACTGGGCCGGAGATCCGCACAAGCCGGTCGATGTCACCGAATCCGATGGTTCGGTGCGCTTGCGACCAAGGGGATTCTTTTGCGCTCTGGAAGGAGAGCGTGCAAAATCGCTCCACGCCGTGGCACGAGAATGAAAAAGCTGCCGTCGGCAAATTGCGCGTTGGCATTGCGGATCTCGTCCTCGGAGGCGCGGGGAAGATCGATCGTATAAGCCGCGAGCTTGAGGCCTCCCACGCCGATCTCGACAGCTTCACCCATGCGGCTTCCCATGATCTGAAGGATCATTTGCACGGCATTCACCATCTCGCGTCCACGCTGAAGCGCACGCAAGGTGATGTTCTGGATGACGAGGGGCGGCAGCAGATTGCCACCATCCTCAAGCTCACCCAAAGGATGGATAGTCTGATCGAAGCGCTTCTCGATCATTCGCGGGTGGACAAAACCGCCATGGCGCTCGAAAGCGTCGATCTGGACGAGGTTGTGGATTCGGCCCTGCTGACCTTGGGTCATGCCCTGGCCGAGGGCGGCGTTGACGTGCGCCGGCCCTCCCGGCTTGGCAAAGCCTTGTGCAATCGCGAGCGGATCCGCGATGTCCTCCTCAACCTCATCGGAAACGCAGTCAAATACAACGACAAGGCCTCGCGCTGGATCGAGATCGGCGCCGAGCCGGGCCACGCCGCGCACTATTACATCAAGGACAATGGCATCGGTATCCCGGAAGACGACCAGCCCATGATTTTTCAGATTTTCCGCCGACTGCATGAACGCGAGGACTATGGCGGAGGGGCGGGGATTGGCTTGGCGTTCACGCGCAAGATCATCGAGCGGCACGGCGGGCGGATTTGGGTCCGGTCCGCGCCGGGCGCGGGATCAACGTTTTACTTCACGCTCGCGCCTGACGAAGGGCGCTAGCTTAAGACCACGATAGAACAATGCGGTGAGCTTGCGACGCGGCTGCAAAGAAAAGTCTCACGGCCGACAATACAAAAAGAGATCCTGGCTCTGCCAATGGAAGAGCCAGGATCAGTGAATCCACCCTGTCAGGGCAACTCGGCTAACAGACTTCGCGCCGCGCAAGGTCAAGTCTTAAGATTGCTGGGAAACGAAGCGAAAGAACCTTTCCGCTGCCAAACCTACGACGTCCCCGCCGCAGTCATCCATTCCATCTCCATCCCAATGACACGAATGTCATTCCGGGCGGATTCTGGCTGTCAGTACTGCGGCGCGGCCGGTGTCAGATGGAAGGAGCTTACTTCAACAACCCATCCGCCTTCGCCATATGCGTGATCAGATCGACGACGCGCGTGCTGTAGCCCCATTCGTTGTCGTACCAGCTCACGACTTTGAAGAAGTTCGCATTCAGCTCGATGCCGGCTCCGGCGTCGAAGATGCTGCTGTGTGCATCGTGGATGAAATCACTGCTGACGACTTCCTCGTCCGTGTAGCCGAGAATGCCCTTCATCGCGCCTTCGCTCGCTTCCTTCATCTTGGCGCAAATTTCTTTGTAGCTCGTGGCCTTTGCGGTTTTGAAGGTAAGATCGACGACCGAGACGTCCGTTGTCGGTACGCGGAACGCCATGCCGGTGAGCTTGCCTTTCAGCTCGGGGAGAACCAGACCAACGGCCTTGGCGGCGCCGGTGCTGGACGGGATGATGTTCTGATACCCGTTTCGACCGCCACGCCAGTCCTTCCGGCTTGGGCCGTCTTGCGTCGGCTGCGTCGCAGTCACCGCATGTATCGTCGCCATCAGCCCTTCGGTCAGGCCGAAATTATCGTTGATGACTTTTGCGACCGGCGCGAGGCAATTCGTCGTGCAACTCGCGTTGGAAACGACCTTGTCCGTGGCCGGGTCAAACTTGGTGTGGTTCACGCCCATCAAGAGCGTCTTAACCTTCTCCGGGTCTTTGGTCGGCGCCGACAGAACCACGCGCTTCGCGCCGGCTTTGAGATGCGCTTCCGCGCCGGCGTAATCCGTGAAGAGGCCGGTCGATTCAATCACATAATCCGCGCCGTTCTTTCCCCAAGGAAGCTCGGCCGGGTTCCTGAGTGAGTAACACGGCACGTGCTTGCCGTTCACGACCAAGCCATCTTCTTTCGCCTCGACCGTGCCGGCAAACCTGCCGTGGGTGGTGTCATACTTCAGCAGATAGCCGAGATTATCGGAAGGCACGAGGTCGTTTATGCCGACAATCTCGATGTTCGGATTGTTCGCCGCTGCGCGAAAGACCAACCGGCCGATACGACCAAACCCGTTGATACCAATTTTCAATGCCATGTGAACCGCTCCTTGTGCTTGGCTTGTTGTCCCCGCAAAAAGGGCCACGGGGCGAGGATGATGTCAAGCAGACAAGACGATTGGCTAACACGGCGAGGACTAAGAGCAAACTTGATAGGTGTTCCGAAAAAATGCCATGTAAGGGGGCATGGGTTGACGGATTCTTCGCCCTTTGACCGAAAAAGCGTCCCGGATCCGAGAAACCTTTTAAAGAGGGGCCGCAGAAGGAATAATTACTGCAACGGAATGGCGAGCGGTCCGCGTCTCCTTTCCGGGCACGCCATGGGCTCTGCCAGATTGCCGATCTCTCACGAGCTTGCTCTCCCTTGATCTTTCGCAAGGCTCGGGCGATGCAACAGTGCTTGAGCTACCTGATCGGCGGCTGCGGCGGGCGGTGGATCGATGAATCTCGAAAAGGTTGTCTTCGGATTTTTTATCCTTTTGGCGGCTACCCTGAATTTCGGGTTCGTCTATGGCGACATCGGCAACCTGGACCAGCACAATGCATGGGAGCTGTTCGCGGCAATCGTCGCCAGTTTGATCGCCGTTATTCTGAAGTTTGGCGACCGCACGCATATCGGAGCCGTGCACTTGGCTTCAAGCCTCGTCGCGCTCCTTCAGCTTTTCGCGGCGGCGCTGGTGTGGTTCTTTGCGACACAAAAAGCCCCCCAGTTAAGCGCGGGCTCGCTCGCCAGCGTCGTGTCTCTTTCCGCCGGCGCGCTGTTCGCGAATGTCGTATCCGTCATCATCATGATTATCGATACGGCCATCCAGAGGCGTTGACGTGCAAAGCGTCTTTTTCATAACGATACGGCGCCTTCGGGCTCCGCTCATCCTGATTATTTTGATCTTCGCATTGTCGACAATGGGACTCTCGCTCATCCCGGGCGTCGACGCTCAGGGCCAGCCCTGGCGGATGATCTCTTTCAGGCGTTCTACTTCGTGACCTACACGGCCACGACTATCGGCTTCGGAGAGATCCCGAACGCATTCACCGATCAGCAGCGCCTCTTTGTGACGTTGATCATTTATCTGTCCGTCATCGGCTGGGCCTATCTTCTGGGCTCCCTCCTCGGCCTTTCACAGGACAAAGCTTTCCAGCAGGCGATCGTGAGCGCGAGATTTCGCCGCTCGGTCGCGCGCTTGCGGGAGCCTTTCTATCTCGTTTGCGGCCTCGGCGAGACAGGCATGACGGTCGTGCGCGCGCTGGATAAGCTCGGCCACCGCTTCACCGCTATCGACAGGGACGAGCGCAAAATTCAGGACCTGGAGATCGAAGACCTGTCGATGGGCGCCCCTTTGCTCGTGGCCGACGCCCGCTCTCCTGAGACGCTCGCGGCCGCGGGCCTGCTTGAAGCCCGAGTGCAAGGGCGTGCTGGCTCTGTCAAGCGATGACGCGGTCAATCTTGCCGTCGCGGTGTCGGCCTGTCTGCTCCGGCCCGGTTTGCCGGTCGTAGGCCGCGCGGACTCGCCCGCCGTTGCATCCTCGATGTCCGCGCTCGGCACCTATCGTGTGATCAATCCGTTCCGCGAGTTCGGGGAGCATATGGAACTCGCGATGAGGGCGCCCGACAGCCATCGCCTTCTTTCCTGGCTGACGAGCACGCCCGGCTCCTATTTGCCGCCAAGCTTGCCGCCGAGGATTCCTGCTGCGCCCGGTCATTGGATCGTCTGCGGCTATGGCAGGTTCGGCAACGAGGTCGTCGCCGCGGTGCAGAGAGGCGGTTTCAAGGCGACCATCATCGATCCTGCCGGGATACGGGCGGATGGGCTTCGATCCATTAAGGGGCTCGGCACGGGCACGGCTGTGCTTCGCGAAGCTGGCGTGGAAACGGCATCCGGGATATTCGCAGGCACCGATGATGATACGACCAATCTTGCGATCTCGATTGCGGCCCGCCGTCTGAACCCGGGTATTTTCGTGATTGTCCGGCAGAATCTTCGGGCCAATCAGATGCTGTTCGCGAGGTTCGGGGCGGATATGACCATGGTCTCAAGCCAGATCATCGCGAATGAATGCATCGCCGTTCTTCGCACCCCGCTTCTGGCAGAGTTCCTTGATCTGGTCCGGCACAAGGATGATTTCTGGGCCTATTCTCTCGCGGAAAGCCTGCGCTCCTTGTTGGGCGAGGAGACCCCGGGATTTTGGAGCTTCTCCATCGATGATAATGAGGCGCCCGGCTTGGTCGACCTTATGCATCGCATTCGCCGGCCGGTTAGCATCGGCGATTTGTGCCGAAGTGCGAAACGCAGAGACGATCGCATTCCTTGCCTGGCTCTCCTCGCCGTGCGCGGAACGAGGACGATCGAACTGCCGAACGATGATTTCGAGATAGAATTTGGGGATCGGTTCCTGTTCGCAGGGCAGGTTGCGGCGGAAATCGACCAGTCGCTGATGCTGCAAAATGCCAATGTCGCGGCCTACGTTTTGGGAGCCAGGAGCGAGGCGGAAGGATGGGTGTGGAGGAAATTTGAGAAAGCCTTGGCGCGGTAGCAGTCGGAGCCTATGAATGAAGGCTTCGGTTTCGGCTCTCCGGATGGAGTGAATGTGACGCCAAAAGATCCGGCTATCAGCATTGTCATCGTGAGTTACAACAGCGGCCACATCCTGGGCGAATGTCTCGGCGGGCTGCCCGATAGTGCTGAGGTCATCGTTGTCGACAATGCGAGCAGTGACGACTCGGTCCTTGTGGCTGGGAAGTATCCTGTCCGCCTCCTGACCCTTCCGCAAAATACGGGCTACGGATGCGCCTGTAACCGCGGCGCCGAGGCGGCTTCGGGTGACTTCATCCTTTTCATGAACCCTGACGTCCGCCTCGAGTCCGGCTCGATCGCCAGATTGGTCGAGGCAGCGGAACTCTACCCCGGCGCCGCCGCATTCGCGCCACGGCTTCTGAAGCCTGATGGAAATATCGTCTTTCAAGACTTCTCGATTCTTTGTCCGCCCCCTCACAATAAGAGCAAGCCAAAACATCGTCCGGCGGGCGACTGCTGTGTCGAGTTGATGTCCGGTGCCGCCATGTTCTGCCGAAGGGACGTGTTCCTTGGTCTCGGCGGATCGATGAGCGCATTTTTCTTTATTTCGAGGACGACGACCTCTGCCGCCGGTTGAGGAAAGCCGGCTGGTCTCTTGTTTATGTGCACGGCGCTCTCGGACGGCACGAACATGGCAAATCGACCCGAAGCAAGAAGGGAGGGACGTATTTCCGTTCTTTGCACTGGGCCGTGTCGAAAGCTTATGTCACCCGCAAACACGGTGTAGCCTTTCGTCCGCCTGTGCAGTGGTTGAAGTCTGTCATTCGGGGAGGATTGGCCGCACTCAGGTTTAATTCTGAGCGCCGGGAACGGTATTTTGGCTTAGCGGCAGGTTACTGGTTTGTGATGACCACCGGCGAGCACGACAGAGCAATGCAGACTGAACGTGCGAACACACCTCAGGAAAGTCACCCGATTCGCCCGATCAAATGCTCTCAGCCACGTTGTTTTTTGTGCACGGTTAGAAGCCATCGCGCTCGCATATGAGTTTTTCCTGACCTTGCCATAGTTTCGGTTTTGTATCGCTGAGTTTCCTGCATAGGCACTGAGGCACGCTGTCATGAAGCGGATCGCGCTTTTCGCACACTACGACCGCGATGGGATCGTCGACGATTACGTCATACTATTATCTTCGTGGGTTGGCCCCTGTCGCTGACAGAATTCTGTTTGTGTCCGATTGCGAACTGAGCGCCGCGGAAGCAGCCAAGCTCGAGGGGCTTGCGGAACTCGTTTTTGCTGGACGGCACGGCGAATACGACTTTGGAAGCTGGAAGCGCGGTCTTGCACACCTGAATTACGATCTGGCCGGCTGGGATGAACTCATACTTGCGAACGATTCCTGCTATGCGCCGGTTTATCCTTTTGAAGACGCCTTCGAAATAATGAAAGATGTGAGTTGCGATTTCTGGAGCCCGAGCAACAACCAGATCAAGGGCAAATTCGATCATCTCAGCAGTTACTTTCTGGTTTTCTCGACGCCCTATTTTGGAAGACAAAGATTTCTTGTTCTTTTTGGAGCAGGTAGAGCCGCAGCCAAATGCCAACGCCGTTATCACAAAATATGAGCGTCGCTTGTCGAAGTTGCTCTGCGAGAAAGGTTACAGCTATGGTTCGTTGCTGCCCCCGACGGCCATTGCGTCGTTTCTGAAAACGGACTTCATTGAAAATTACCTTCTGAAATATCGGTCAAGTTGGCTGAAGGTACGCTTGCTGCGTGATAACCCGCTTCGCGCTGTCGGGCTCGATAGAGCCCTCTCTAAGATAGGCGACCTTTATCCAAGGGAATTGATTGACGCTCACCTGATGCGGCAGTTGGGAACCGCAAGTCCGAGGCACTATAAGTTCCGTTTGACGGGGAGTTATGAGCTCGAGTTTGGGCCGCTTACCTTGAAAAGCAAAATCAAGCGCAACAAGAAACGCCCGCAGGCTCGTTTGCTGTGGAAGCTTTATTTCAAGGTGTTCCGAGTTACTGTTTTTGCTTTGGCCTGGCCGGTCCGGTCCTGACCTCAAGCTGAAGCCCAGGCTTTACTGTGCATCCTCGTGCGGCAACTGCTTAAGAGCGTCATCCAGAGCTTGTTCCCACGGCTCGGGCTGATAATCAAAAACGCTTGCCAAACGGTCTAGCGACAGCTGCGAAAATTTGGGCCGGACCGCTGGCGTTGGATAGTCGCTGCTTGGTATCGCTCTGACCTTCGCTGCTTTGACTGGAAGACCGTGACGTCTCATTCCGGCAACGATCGCGCAGGCAAAACCGTGCCAGGATGTCCAACCCGACGCGGTAAAGTGGACAAGGTGGGATGACTTTTCGAAGCGTACCTGAAGCGCCTCCTGCCCCCGCCGATCACATAACGAATGAATTTCGCAATCTGATCCGCGGACGTCGGCGTTCCGACCTGGTCACTAACGACGGCAAGCTCATCTCTTTCGGCGGCAAGCCTGACAATTGTTTTCAGAAAGTTTTTTCCGGACGCCGAATAAACCCACGCTGTTCTTACGATAAGGCAGGGCGCTCCGGAGGCGAGAAGAAGCCTCTCCCCCTCCGCTTTGCTTTTTCCGTAGATGGACAGCGGGTTGAAAGGTTGGCGTTCCTCGTATGGCTCCGAAGCGTGGCCATCGAAAACATAGTCGGTCGAAAAATGGATAAGAGGCACGCCCCTTCGCGCGGCCCATTCACCGAGGACACCAACGGCAGTCCCATTGACGGCGTAGGCGATGCCGGGCTCGGACTCGGCCTTGTCCACCGCCGTGTAGGCCGCAGCGTTGATAATGAGGCTCGGCTTGATTTCATCCAGGCGCTCAGGGATGGAGTGCGGCGTCGACAGGTCGAGGTTGTGCCTGTTTGTGAGCCGGAGAGTGGCCAGGGGGCTCAGTTCCCTGGCGAGAGCAAGCCCGACTTGTCCAGACGCACCGCTTATGAGGATTTGCATAGGGTCAATCCTCGTAGCGAGGAAGTCTGCCCATCACATCGCGGAGGAGGGGCGCCGCAGCATCCTTCTCGGAAAGGAGGGGATGCTCCAAGCCCCAATTGATGTTGAGGTCCGGGTCGTTCCAGCGAATGCTCATCTCGCTTCCGCGGTCGTAGAGCGCATCGCACTTGTAGAGAAATCTCGCTTCCTCGGACAAGACCAGGAACCCATGTGCGAAACCGCGCGGTATCCACAGTTGCCGATGCGTCTGTGCATCGAGAACAACGCTAACGTGACGCCCGAATGTCGGACTGCCCACCCTGACATCGACGGCGATATCGAGAACGGCTCCGCTTAAAACCATGACCAGCTTGCCTTGCTGGTTTGGATTTTGAAGGTGAAGCCCTCTCAATATGTCCTTTCGTGACAGCGAAAGATTGTCTTGGACAAAGTCTCGGTGGAAACCAAGCTCACGGTACTTTGGGAGACTGAAGGTTTCGAGAAAGTATCCACGGGGATCTCGAAATATTGCCGGCTCGAAGATCTTTACGTCTTCTAGTTGAGTTCTCTGAAGTGCGCATTGTGGCTCCCAAGCAACATCAAAAAAGCCGTTGGATTGATCCCGCATATCCGTCTAAGTTCAAGATTGCAACCCTCAGTTTTTTCCGCTAGCCCAAAAGTATGTAATCAGCAAAGCGAAAGTGTATTGTCATGAAGGGAATTGTTCTCGCTGGGGGCAGCGGAACCCGGCTTTACCCCAGTACAATGGCGGTCTCGAAGCAGCTGCTGCCGGTCTTTGATAAACCAATGATTTATTATCCGCTTTCGACACTCATGCTGGCGGGTGTCCGGGATATCCTCCTGATCTCGACACCGAGGGATTCCCCGCCTTCAGGCAACTCCTGCAGGACGGTTCGCAATTTGGCATCAGCATCTCCTATGCGGAGCAGCCCGAGCCCAAAGGGATTGCTCAGGCATTCCTTATTGCGGAGCGGTTTATCGGCAACGACCCGGCTTGTCTCATCCTTGGGGATAATATCTTCCACGGTCACGGTCTGCCCGAGCTTCTTTCAAGGGCGCCCCAACTCAAGGAAGGGGCCACGATCTTCGGGTATCGCGTGAACGATGCCGAGCGCTACGGCGTCGTGGAAGTCGATGGCGCAGGTCACGCGATTTCGATCGAGGAGAAGCCCAAGCGCCCCAAATCCAACTTCGCTGTGACGGGCCTTTATTTCTATGACAACGAGGTTGTGGACATTGCAAAAGCGCTTCGGCCTTCTGCAAGAGGGGAACTCGAAATCACCGATTTGAATGCGGTCTATCTCAAGCGGGGTAGCTTGCGCGTCGAGATTATGGGACGCGGGTTTGCGTGGCTCGATACTGGCACGCACGAGTCCCTTATCGAGGCGAGCCAATTCGTCCAGGTTCTCGAGAACCGGCAGGGCTTGAAAATCTGCTGCCCCGAAGAGATCGCGCTGCGCATGCGGTACATCACGCCAGAAAAGTTCTTTTCCTCTGTAAGGCGCTGCGAGAAGAGCAGTTACGGGCAGTATTTGCTGGCCTTGCCGCAAACGGCTCCTGACCTTTTTCCAGGCAACATCGCTCCGCTGACGCAGGTTGCTTGATCATGCCGGCAAAGAAAAGAATTGCCGTCACAGGCGGCTATGGTTTCATTGGCTCGGCTCTGCTTCGTCTCCTGCTGGAGGAAACCGATCACCACATCCTCAACATCGATAAACTGACCTATGCGGCCAATCCGGCTTCGGTTCCGGGCGCCAGCGAAAATCCTCGATACCATTTCCTGGAGGCCGACATTGCGGATGCGGCGGCGATGCAGCAGGTTTTCGAGGATTTCAAACCTGACGTGGTGATGCACCTCGCGGCGGAGAGCCATGTCGACCGGTCGATCGATGGCCCGCAAGAATTCATCACGACGAACATTGTCGGGACATTCACGCTCTTACAGGAGGCCCTGCGGTATTGGCGCAATCTGCCCAAGGAGAAGGCTGGGGATTTCCGCTTCCTCCATGTCTCGACGGACGAAGTGTTCGGCTCGCTTGGCGCAACCGGCCTCTTCACGGAGGAAAGCCCCTATCGCCCGAATTCGCCCTACTCGGCGAGCAAGGCGTCATCGGATCATCTCGTCCGCGCGTGGTATCATACCTACGGGCTTCCGGTTCTGATCACCAACTGCTCCAACAATTATGGTCCGTACCAGTTTCCGGAGAAACTCATCCCCCACATGATCATCAAGGGCGTCTTCGGCGAACCGATGCCCGTGTATGGGGATGGCCTCAATGTCCGCGACTGGCTTTATGTCGAGGACCACGCCCGTGCCTTGGTTCTTGTCGCCGAGCAGGGCGTGCTGGGCGAGACATACACGATCGGCGGGAAGAACGAGCGCGCCAACCTGCATATCGTGGAGACGATCTGCGATCATCTTGACCGCCTTTCGCCGCGCGAAGGACAGCCGAGGCGCGCGCTGATAACGTTCGTCCGCGATAGGCCCGGCCACGACCGTCGATATGCCATCGACGCCACGAAGATTGAAACCGAGCTTGGCTGGCGCGCCCGGGAGTGTTTTGAGACCGGCATCGAGAAAACAATTGCCTGGTATCTCAAGAACGGTGGGTGGTGGCGTCCCATTCTTGAGCGCGGTTACGAGGCAAAGCGGATCGGGATCGCCCCCATAGCCGCGATGGAGAAAGCAACCGCGAATTAACCGGTTGTCCGCCCGGCGCCTCTTAAAGCATCGCGCGTTCAATTGGACGCGCGGCCGCCCAGATGTTTTTGCATGCACTCCGTGAATGTGCGGCATCTGCTTGTCACTTGTCCCTGGCGCTTTCGTATGCGTTCCTTATCCTGAGAGATCTTCACCGAATTCGCTTTTACGGCAGGTTAACGACAGTTCCAGCCCGCTCAAACCCTTGATAATGCAAGGAAAATACCGGACGGGACGCTATCGCCGCAGCCTGCTCCGCGGCTGTTGTGGCTGCGCGAAGGCGTTAACCCACTGGTCCAAAAACATATTTAACGGACTTTTGCTCGTCCCAGTTAATGAGAAAATTCCGGCATTTAGTTTTATTTAATGGGAGGTCACAGGCGCGGGAAACTTGTTTATTCTCAATGGTATGGTGTATTTACTTCCCGCCGCGAAGAAGCCTCGGAGGGAAGGAATTGCGGACGGAATAAATTGCTTGTTAAGCATGATGATGACCGGAAATAATTCCGGCGCGCTCCCGTTAACCACAAAGCGATGAACATCATGGCGCAACCTCGCCTCTCAAGGATCCATTTACCCGGATAGCGGGACTTTGCGCCGTGCGGGGATATCGGACCCGGCGAATGCGCTCTAGGAAGCGATCCTTTGCTCCGCAGCGCTTTGCTCATAGAGGTCGTCGATAATAGGCTGAAGTCTGTTTAGAAGGGTCGCGCGCTTCACCTTCATTGTCGGGGTCAGGTCGCCGCTTTCGATCGACAAGGGCTCCGGCAGGATCGTGAACCGCCGGATGTTCTCGACGCGAGCATGACGGGCATTGATCGCGTCGATGCCGGATTGCAGCTCATCGCGGATCGCTTCCTTGAGCTGGGGATCGTTTTCCTGCAGTCCCCATTGCGCCGCGAACTGCGCCACGGCGCCCGCATTCAGCGTGAGGACCGCTGTCAGGTACGGGCGGCGCTCCCCGCACACGATGGCATGTTCGACCAGGGGCAGGGCCACAAGGTCCATTTCCAGGTTGGCGGGCGCGATGTTCTTGCCGCCCGAGGTGATGATGATGTCCTTCTTGCGCCCCGTGATAGTGACGAACCCATCCTCATCCATGCGGCCGAGATCGCCGGTGCGGAGCCATCCATCGGCAAGCGCTTCTTCTGTCGCCTCCGGGTCTTTGGCGTAGCCTGAAAATATGTATGGGCCTTTGACAAGAATTTCGCCTTCCGGGCTGATTTTGAGTTCGAGCCCTGGATGCGCACGTCCCACCGAGCCAATCTTGGTCGCGCCGGGAAGATTCGTGGTTCCGGCCCCGCAGGTCTCGGACATTCCCCATAACTCGCGAACGGGGATGTCGAGCCCGTGCAAGAAGTGCAATGTCTCAACCGGGATTGGCGCCGCCCCGCAAGCGAAATAGCGAACACGATCGAACCCGATTGCCCGCTTTGCTTTTCTGTGCACAAGCCTTGAGGCCAGCGCCTTGGCGAAACCGGTTCTGACTCCGCGAGGCACCCCCATCCGTTCTTTACGATGCCACTCCTGCCCCGATCTCACAGCCCACCGCGCGACCTTTCCCTTCATTCCCTCCGCGTTTGCGATTTGCAACTGCGCCGCTGCCGCGATCTTCTCGTAAACGCGCGGCACGCCAAAAAAGATGTGCGGTCTCACTTCCTTGAGATACTGGGCGAGTTGCTGAATATCAGGCGCGAAGTAGACAGCGTTTCCGACCGTCAGCGGGAAATGCACCGTAATCATTCGCTCGGCGATATGCGCGAGCGGCAGGTAGGAAATGGCGCAGTCGTCTTCGGACACATCCCAAAGCTTCTGAATGAGGCCAGCCGTCTCGGTGAGCGCGCCATGGCTGAATTGCACCGCTTTCGGCGGCCCTGTCGTGCCAGACGTGTAGATAAGGCAGCCAATATCGCTGGGCATGATGGCCTGCAGGCGCCGCTCGACTTCAATGTCGAACCGGCTTTCACCATGGGCAAGAAATGCCTCCCACGTCATTTGCAGGGGATCGTCCGCCGGAGCGCCCTTCATCATGACGACATGGCGAAGGACATTCGATTGCGCGCGCTCTTTTGCGATCCGCTGGAAGTGCTCTTCTTTCTCTGCCAGCACGATCTTGCATGGAGCGTGACCGATGATGTAAGCCGCATCCTGGGCGGACGAGGTGAAATAGATACCCGCCGCCGAGGCCCCGATCATCATCGCGGCCAAGTCCATGATCACCCATTCCGGCTTGTTGTAGCCGAGGACGCCGACCACATCGCCCGGCATCACGCCAAGCGCAACGAGCGCGCGGGCGGCTTGGCGGACCTCGTCGCGGTATGCGTTCCAGGACGTCGGCACCCAGCCGGTATCGTCGCGAACGTAGTAGGCCGGTGCGTTTCCCCTGCGCGCCGCCGTTTGCAAAAAGCGCTGGGGGGCCGAGACAAAGGATTGGCTTTCATTAGCTTGCGGCTGTGGCACGCTCTTCTGCATGCGCTGCTCCTCCGAGGTGAAGCATCATTCGGGCTTCTTCCGGCGAGGCAATCTCGCGTCCAGCGTTGAGCGCGCACCGTGCCAGGGCCTCGATCAGCGCGCCGTTGCTGACGGCCTTCTCGCCGTTTGGAAGATAAAATGTATCTTCCAGCCCGGTCCGCAACATCCCACCCAGATCGGCGGCGCGCTGGTGGACCGGCCAGATCTCTGTTCGGCCAATCAGCGTCGTCTGCCAGGGAGCGTCTTTGTGGCGATACTTCAAAAGCAAAGCGAGAAGATCGCCATCGACCGGCATCCCGGAGGCGACGCCCATCACAAAATTGTATTGCGCCGCTTCCGCCATGCCGTTCTCGATATAGAGACCCACGGACCGGACGATGCCCACGTCGAAGCACTCGAATTCCGGCCGCGAGCCGCTTTCCGCCATCGCGTCGAGGAACGCCTTCACCTTGGAAACGGGGTTGTCGAAGAGGAGGGGAGGCCACGCCCATTGCTTGTCCGCCCGGAGCTTCAGATAGTTGAGGCTGCCTGCGTTGCAGGCTGCAATTTCCGGCTTCGTGCGCTTGAGGCAGGCCACAGGGCCGGAGATGTCCGTGCCGATCACGCCGGTGGTCTGGTTGATGATGACGCCTGGACAGGCGGAGCGGATCGCGTCCACAGCCTCGGCGGCGACGTCCGGCTCCCAGCTTGGGAGGTGGCCCATTCCGGGGGCCTGGCAGCGGAAATGGATGTGGATGATGGAAGCGCCTGCGTCGAACGCTTCGCGCGCCGACTGCGCCATGTGTTGCGGCGACACCGGCACCATAGGGTGCTGGCGGGGATCGGTCAGGACGCCGTTCAAGGCGCAGGTGAGAATGGCCTTAGACATTGGCGGGCTCGTCCAGCTTTTCGATCTCGAAGAGAAGCGTTTGCATCGCCACCTGCGCGCCCGCCTGAGCATGTACGGTTATGATCCGCCCTGCATGGATGGCTGTCACCCGAGTTTCCATTTTCATGGCCTCGATCAGCGCGAGCGTTTGCCCAGCTTCCACGCTCTGCCCCGGCTCGGCGAAGACGTTAAGAACAAGGCCGGCCACAGGTGCCATGATCCTTGCACTGTCGCCAAGATCGTTCGCTGCATGGGCGCTGTCGGCTTCGCTGAAGACAAAAGAGGAGACGCCGGTGCTCAGATGCAGGTTGACGCCGCTCCAAAGCGCGACGGCGCGCCTCCGTACGCCCGACGCTTCGAAGACGATGTTGGGAAGGATGGCATCGATCAGGGTGATTTCAGTCTCGCCGCCCTCAAAGGAAACCGCGATTTTTCCGTCGCGGGAGCGCTTGTATCGCACGATCTTCCGTTCGCCGCTGCACTCGATTTCGAGCGAGAAATCGAAAGCGTTGCCGGACCAGAACCATTCGCCGACGCTTCCGCGATCTGCGTAAAGAGCGGCGGCGAGCGCCCAAACCTCTGTCGCGGGCGCGGGACGCTTAAAGACGGGGGCCTGCGCCTCAAACCAGGCATCCAGCGTGTTTGTCGCAAGCGACGCATCATGGAATTCCCTGCTGCGAAGCAGTTGCGCCAGAAACTGCTGGTTTGTCGGGAAGCCGAGAAGCGGCTCGTCCTCCAGCGCGCAAGCGAGCCTCCGTGCGGCCTCTGCGCGATCCCGGCCATCGGCGACGACCTTGGCGACCATCGAGTTGTAATAAGGTGATACCTCGCTGCCCTCCTCGACGCCGGTGTCAACACGGATGCCGTCCTGCGGGCGGGGCGCGCGAAGCACCGTGCCCGTTTGAGGGCGGAAACCATCGTAAGGGTCTTCCGCACAGAGCCGCGCCTCGATAGCATGACCACGAAGCAAAATCTGATCCTGCCGCAAGGGCAGGGGCTCGCCTGCCGCGATGCGCAACTGCCATTCCACAAGATCGAGGCCCGTAACCATCTCGGTAACGGGATGTTCGACCTGGAGCCGGGTGTTCATTTCCAGGAAATAGATGTTCAGATTTGCATCCGCGATGAACTCCACGGTGCCCGCGTTTTGATATCCAACCGCCCGCGCGGCCTCGACCGCGTAGCTGGTTAGCCGCTCGCGGAGGGCAGGGGATAAAACGGGGCTCGGCGCTTCCTCGATGATTTTCTGCCGCCGCCGCTGGGTGGTGCAATCGCGCTCGAAAAGGTGGACGATGTTGCCATGGGCATCGCCGAAGACCTGCACTTCGAGATGGCGCGGATGGTCGATGAGCCTCTCCAGCATGATGCGGTCATCGCCGAAAGCGTTTTTCGCCTCACGCCGCGCCGCCGCAAGCTGGTCGCTCAATTCGGCTGCACCGCGAACCGGCCGGATTCCCCGCCCTCCGCCGCCGCCAACGGCCTTGATAAGAAGCGGAAAGCCAAGCTTTCCGGCCTCGACTGCAAGCCGCTTGTCGGTCTGGTCTTCGCCATTATAGCCGGGCACGCAAGGCACGCCCGCAGCTTGCATGATGGCCTTCGCGGCGGCCTTGTCGCCCATCTTGCGGATCACATCACCGGATGGGCCGATGAAAACGATCCCGGCGCGGTCACAAGCCTCGGCAAAATCGGCGTTCTCGGCGAGGAAGCCATAGCCGGGGTGGATCGCATCCGCGTTTGTCTTTCGGGCGGCTTCGAGAATGGCGGGACTATTGAGATAGCTTTCCTGCGGGGGAGGAGGGCCGATCTGAACGGCTTCGTCCGCGAGGCGGATGTGCAAAGCGCCGGCATCAGCATCGGAAAACACCGCAACGGTTCGGTAGCCCATCGCTTTCGCCGTGCGTGCAATGCGGCAAGCAATCTCGCCCCGGTTGGCGATAAGGATTTTTTGGAATGGCTTACAAATCATAATGGCTTCGCTGCTGTTTCCGCAACGAAGCCATATGTAGGACGGGCCGCCGCACAAGCCAACGGCGAAGCGGCGGCGATGCCAAAAGGTTTATTGCGTCTTCGGCGTTGCCTTCACGGCAAGCAGCAAATTCGAGGGCTTGCCCCAACGATAACCGACCGTGAAATTCAGCGGACCATGGCTATTCTTCTTGAAGAGTTCCACAAGCTTCGGCTGCTGCGCATGAGCGAATTGCCGGATCGGCGCGAGATAAGTGCCGAAGGCATGAAGCTGCCATTCATTGTCGCTCAGGAATTTGAGAGGGATACCGGTGTCATCCTGAACGAGCGAAACCGTGTTCTTGATCAGGAATTCCCGCACCTCCGAAAATCCGGGCGTATGGAGGAGATAGGACGCGCTCTTTACAAAAGCGTCACCCTGGCCGAAGCTTTCGCAGAATTTCAGGAAACCGCTGTTCGGAACGCCTTTGTTCGAAAGGTCCGTCTTGAAATAATAGAGCGTGCGCTCCTCGCCATCGCTTCCGGCGAATACGACTTTTGCGCCCTTGCTAGCGGGCACAAAACCCGGCTCATCCAGCGGATGCAGTTTCCCTTCCTGGTCGAGTCCGACGAGGCTCACGTCGTGGATCGTTTTTTCGGAGCGAGCTAGAAAGACATAGATGATCGGAAGTGTGCCGGAGAGTTTCGGACGCGAAAGCTGCGAGCCCATCTGGCTCGTGATGAAATAGCTGTGCTTGAGCAGATTTCCAAGTGCCGAGCGAATTGCCGTAACCTCGCTACTCACGCTGCGCGCAGTAATGTCGCCAAGCTCCGGTATGGCGCCCGATGGCTCAAGCCCGGCCATGATGATTGTTTTTGCGTGAGGGAAAAACGCATTCGCATAGAGATAGTCCGGCCCACTGAACATGTAATAGAGAACAGCCTGCGACTGCTTGAGGTTGGCGGACGACCAGTTGCGAACTTCTGCCAGCTGTTTGTTCTCTAAAGTCTTCCAATCGGCGTTGAAAACCTCCGCATGTTTCTTCCATCCTGCGTCGGCTGTGAGCGGCTCAATCGGCGAGCTTGCCGAAGGTGGCAATCCGGCCAGGAAATGAGCGATGTCATCCGACGCTTGCCCATCCGCCGCACGCACCAAGCCCGGCGCCAACGCAAGGAATGCGCATAGAAATATGGATCGAAGAGCCACGGTCATTTTGGTCATATACGCTCGTTCCTTTTCGAAAGGCGTCCGGACAAAGCATAAATTAGAAGCCCGGCCATCATTGTGAAGAGACTCGCAACGGATTGTAGGGGACGCGCCACGAGCAGATGCGAAAGGACAAAGCCCGTAACAGCGAGAAAGAGAATTGGGGTGATCGGATATCCCCACGCGCGGTAAGGCCTCGGCAGGTTTGGGCGCGTGAAACGGAGGACGATAACGCCCAGAACCGTGAGGAAAGAACAGAACGTCAGGCTGAACTGGATGAAATCGAGCACGGCCTCGAAGCTCTGAGTGAGCAACAGAACCGTTACAACGATGAGCTGAAACAGCATGGCATAGACCGGAACGCCATTCCGCGTGGTTCTGGCGAATACCTTCAGCATGGGGTTGTCTTCACCCATGACCATGGTCACGCGGGGGCCGACCCACATCATCGCGCTTATGGAGGAAATGAGCCCGATGCAAATGAAGGCGGCGACCGTGCGCCCACCGGCCTCTCCGAAGATGTGGCGGCCCGCGATCAGCCCAACGTCGATCTGGCCTGCGAGTTCGCTTTCCGGCGTCGTGTAAAGAAAGATCGCGTTCAGGACGACATAGAGGATCGTAACGATCAGCACCGCCGCGAGAATTGAGCGCGGCAGGTTCCGTTCCGGGTCCTTGATTTCACCTGCGATATAAGTTGCCGCGTTCCATCCCGAGTAGGAATAGAGAACGAAAACGAGGCTGACAGCAAAGGGTGTACCGGTAATATAGCCGATGTCCGCAGCTGAAGGCGCAAAGGAGATCGGTTGAGGATCGGCAACAAAAAGGCCCGCTGCGATCAAGACCACGATCAGCCCGAGCTTGATCAATGTGGAGATGTTTTGCAGGGCGCTCCCGCTGTGGATGCCGAGAAGATGCACGATCGAGACAAGCCAGGTGATCCCGATCCCAAGTGCAAGAACCGGCGCCCCTGGGATGACGCCTGCGAAATATTGCCCGAAAGCCATGGCCGCCAAAGCGACTGGCGCTGCAAACCCGACCGTTGCCGATATCCAGCCGGCCATGAAGCCGAGGGCGGGCCGGAAAGCCCGGGAGAGGTAGTTGTATTCGCCTCCAGAGCGCGGGAAGGCGGCTGCGAGCTCGGAGTAGGACAGCGCGCCGCTCAAGGCAACGAGCCCGCCCACGATCCATAGCATAGCCAGGGAAAACGGCGATGGAATATCGCGGACCTGGAAGCCGAGGCTTGTGAAAACGCCGGTCCCGATCATATCGGCGACCGCAAGTGCTGTCGCGGTCAACGCCGACACTTTGCGTAAATCGGGGCGCGCCCCAAGGCCGCTGGCGCCGCTTGGCGTCGTATCTTCCATGGTTATCGATGAATCGCTCATGGGTTGGTCTTATCAACTAACCCGCGGTTCAACAATTCCGGAAGGGGTTAATCTTATGGTAGTTGCTATATGGCAACTTAGCCTTAGCGGACCGTAAATTGCATTGTGGAGGGGAAACCCTTTAGAAAGTCCTGTCGCCTCAAGATCATCCGCGCTTGCTCAATCTGGACACGATTTGGATTTATCCAGAAAAGGTCACGGCCACAAAACAGATTTGGTAAATATGACGTTCAGGTTCCTCGTAAAATGCTCGGCACATGATTAAGGGGCTATTAAATAATGGACGCTTCCTGGTCGTAGCGATCTTTGCGGTCATTGCGAGCGGCTGCCGGGACGAAACCGGGTCCGTTGACTTCGTGAAGCGCCCGGGATCGGTGGCTCAGGGCGTAAGCACGGTTACATTTGCCGATGAGGACCCGGTTGACAAAAGGCCCGGCGCAGACCGTCCGAACCGCATGACCAAACAGGCGTTCTTGAAAGCGAGTGCCGGCCATGCTCCGATGGAACTCGAGTCGCTTCTCGTTCCGGTAAAAGCGGTGAAGAAAGGATCGACCATCAAATCCGAGCCGCCGCTTCTTCCGTTGAGGCACACACGGACGAAGCTCGTGGAATTTGAAAGCGCGCCATTCCCTTATCACGGCGTCAATCCCAATACGGGGCGGCCTTTCCTCGATGTAAGCGAGGGAGGCAGGCGCGGACATCGGGCATCCAGCGGCGAAGTCTACTGGGAGGACCGGACTTACAGCGACAGCCGCGTGCTTCTTCATATCCCGCGCGGTTTCGACTTGAGGCGGCCAGCGCTGATGGTGATATTCCTGCATGGCCACGGTGCCATGCTGCAGCGCGACGTTATCGACCGTCAACGCGTGCCGGAGCAGGTGTCGGAGGCGGGCGTGAATGCCGTTCTAGTCGCGCCGCAACTGGCGTCGAGCGCCGCCAATTCAAGCGCGGGCAAGCTGTGGCAGCCGGGCGGGTTTCAGCGTTTCCTGGATGAAGCGAGTGTTGAGCTTGCATACGCACATGGAGATCCCCGCTCAAGGGCCTATTTCGACAAAATGCCCATCGTGATCGTGGCCTACAGCGGCGGTTACATGACAGCGGCTTCCTGCATCCGCCATGGTGGTGCGGGCTCACGCGTCCGCGGCATCGTTCTCCTCGATGCGCTCTATGGCGACATCGATACTTTTGCGGATTGGATCTCGTCGCGCGACAAGGCATTCTTCCTAAGCGCCTACGCGAACTCGACGAGGGCGAGAAATACCGAGCTTGCGAGTATGTTGAAGGGCATGACGTTAACGTCAGCACCAAATTGAAGGGCACCCTTCGCGGCGGAAGCGTGACGTTTCATCTCCACGGACCCCGAAACCGAGCATCGAGATTTTGTGACGAAGGCATGGGCGCATCATCCGATCAAGGATTTGCTCCAGCGGTTGCGTGTCGAGGCCAGATAGACACGCAACACCAACGAGGTTTTTCCTCGCTTTTTTGTTTTTCTTTTCTACGCAGGCTGGCCTGTTAGGGGGCCGTCCGCTTCTCCAGGCCGTTTTCGTTTGAATTCGCCTTTGGCAGAAAGGTTCTGTGATTGAGAACAACCAACACCTCGACAAGATGCGAGACGAAGTCGTTATAGCTCCAGCCAAGCTGCTTGGACTCAAGCCAGATATTTTCTATCTTCTTCTCTATCGACATTTTCAACTTGGAGCCCCGAGGCGCTCCTCGCGTCGCAAATTCTACCAATTCTGCGGGTATGTTTCCGATCGCAGGCTTCGCCGATTGTAATTCCTGTGTTAAATCTCTGAGCATAGACATCAATTGACCCCCTTTCGTTCTGATGTTCCGCAGCAGCAAACTCCCCCCTCTTTGTTGCAATCTGATGTTGCCTTTACGGTTGCCGCTGCACGTGCAATTCAAGCGGTATGAACATCGCATCTAGAAAATGGTTCCGATCTTTCTAAAAAAAAGCGCGAGCGGGGCTGGCATCAGGCGCACAGACTGACGCGGCGGGAAAAGCTCCAAGTGATGAAATGATTTGAATACTCTGATGGTTGGTATCGCAAATCAGAAGGGTCTGCTTTGCGCTCGCCGGCTTATGTCGCGGTGCCGGTCTGCCGCTCGATGATCGCATTCACGTTGATGCGGGCGCGGCTTGCACCGTAGTTGAGGCCGCGCATTTCGGTGCTGAGCCGCACATCGCAAAATCCAGAAGCGACGGCTTCGGAGCTGTTCCGGAAGAGCAGGGCCGCCGCCAGGGCGAGCGCCATTGTCTCGGCAAGGTAACGGGCGCCGGCTTCCTGGGCGCCCTTGCGGACGGCGCGTGAAAGCTCCTCGAAGCTGCGGTCGAAACAGGGATGTGACCCGCGCGCGGGCGATAGTTCCGCAAAATAGGCGTCAAGCGCGGCCGGCTCCTTCTGGAAGGTGCGCAATATGTCGAGCGCGATCACATTGCCGGAGCCTTCCCAGATCGCGTTCAGCGGCGACTCCCGGAAATAGCGCGCCATTGCGCCGTCCTCGACATAGCCGCCGCCGCCAAGGCATTCGAGACACTCATAGACGAATTGGGGCGCACGCTTGGTGATCCAAAACTTGCCCAAAGCGACAGCAAGGCGCGCGAAGCAGCGGTCATGCTCGCTCTCGCCGTCAAAGGCGCGGGCGACGCGCATCGTCAGCATGGCGGCGGCCTCGTAATCGAGCGCAATGTCGGCCACGACTGCGCGCATGATGGGCTGATCGATCAAGGTCTTCTGAAATGCGCGCCGATGGCTCACGTGATGAACCGCCTCGGCCAGCGCGCGCCGCATGATGCCGAGCGACCCCGCCATCGTGTCGAGCCGCGTGTGATGCACCATGTCAATGATCGTGGCGACGCCGCGGCCCTCCTCGCCGATCATTTGCGCGTAAGCATCATGGTACTCGATCTCGGAGGAGGCGTTCGACTTGTTACCGAGCTTGTCCTTCAGCCGCATGATTTGGATGGTGTTGCGCTCGCCGTCCGGCTTGATGCGCGGGACCAGAAAGCAGCTGAGGCCGCGGTCGGTGTAAGCTGTCGTCAGAAAGGCGTCGCTCATGGGTGCGGAGCAGAACCATTTGTGGCCCACGAGACGGTACTCCGCCCCCGGTCCGCCCTTGCTCAGCGCGAAGGCGCGCGTGGTATTTGCCCGCACATCGGAACCGCCCTGCTTTTCGGTCATCGCCATGCCGACAGTTACGCCGCGCTTTTCAGCGATAGGGCGAAGCGGAGCGTCGTAAACCCCATCGACGATCTTGGCTAACCACGCCGTCGCGATATCCGGCTGATGCCGAAGGGCGGGCACGCTCGCATAGGTCATACTGATCGGGCACATCGTCCCCGCCTCGGCCTGGCTGAACAGCGCGAGCATGGCCGCGTGCACGACGTGTTTGCCTTCCCGCTGCTCCCTCCAGCCGATGCTGTGGATGCGATGCTCCATCGCGAGCGCCATCAGGCGATGGTAGGCCGGATGGAACTTGACCTCGTCGAGCCGCCTGCCGAAGCGGTCGAAAGCCTGAAGCTCCGGCGCGTAGCAATTCGCGTCCTCGCCCCATTGAAGCACCTCTTCTGAACCAGCCGCGCCGCCCAAGGCCGAAAGCGGCTGCTCAACCCAGTCGCCGCCATGGAGACGCGCCGCCTCGCGAAGGGGGCGGTCTTCGGCGTAGAGGTTTCGGCCAGACAAGGGCGGCGGCGCGTTGATAACCTCATGAGTTTCAAGGAGAGTGCGCGGGGCGTACGAAGGCATGGTCGCTCTCACGAATAGGCAAGGGGCCAGAATAATAGCATTGCCTGTACACAAGAGACACAGCTCTGCTGACCATTGCGCTTCATTAACGATTGCGTGCGCCGTTAACCACCCTTAGGAAGGACCTCTTTCTAGAAGGCCTTGAGCGGTGTGCCCATGAAACGCTTTTTTTCACTTGAGTACCTCGCGCTGTTCATCCCGGCGGTCCTCATATGCGTGGCGGCAGTCTGGTTCGCGCTTCGCTATGTGCAGCCAGCGCCCCCGTCATCTTTTGTGATCTCTGCCGCGAGTCAGGGAAGCCCCTATTACGATCTGGCGGGGCGCTTCAAGGAGCAAGTTGAGAAGAAGGGCGTTAAGCTCGAGGTCCGCGAGTCGCAAGGGTCTTTCGACAACCTCAAAGCCTTGAAGGATGACAACGCGGGCGTGCAAGCCGGCATTGTCCAGGGCGGCCTCTCGAACCACATCAATTCACCGCAGCTCCTCTCCATGGGCCGCCTTCTGACGGAGCCTGTGTGGATCTTTTACCGCGGCGCGCAGAACATCGATCACATCACGCAGCTTAAGGGCAAGCGTATCCTGATCGGGCCGGAGGGAAGCGGCACCAGCTCTCTCGCCAGGAAACTTCTCGAAGCCAATGGCATCACGGCGGAAAACTCGAAGCTGATCGCGATGGAGCTTCCGGCCTACCCGGATGCTTTCTCAAGTTCCACCGCGGACGCCGGGTTCCTGGTCTTGGGAGCGGAGGCAAAGACCGTCCAAAAGCTGCTTCGGCAGCCGGACGTAAAGCTGATGAACATGGCGCAGGCCGAGGCCCTCATCCAGCGCTATCCCTCTCTGAGCGCCGTGATCCTGAGGCAGGGCGTCGTGGATTTTGCAAGGAATATTCCTCCCGCCGATACTTCACTCGTGGCAACGAAGGCGATGCTTCTCATCCGCGACGATCTTCATCCCGCGCTCAGGACCCTTCTCGCAGACGCGGTTCTTGCCGTGCAAGGCCAGCCGTCGCTGAAGTCAACGGGAGAGGCGAAGCTCTTCACCCTTGGGAGAGAGGCGTTATCCGACGATCCTGAGTTTCCGGCCTCAGACGACGTGCGCCGGATCTACAAATCCGGCCCGACATTCTTCCAGCGGGTTTTACCATTCTGGGTCGCAACCCTTTTTGACCGTGCCTTCATTCTGATCCTGCCTGTTGTCGGCATCATCTTCCCCCTCTTCAAGATCGTGCCGTGGTTTTACAACTGGCGCATGCGCCAGCGCATTCTCCGCTGGTATCGGGCTCTGAAGCATCTGGAGAGGGACTTGGCCAAGAATACCACAACCCCGGAATTCGTAGAGCGCAAGGAGAAGGAACTCGATCTCATCGAGCAGAAGGTGTGGCGAATCTCCGTTCCCGATCAGTTCGCGCCGGACCTCTACACATTGCGCGATCACGTGGAATTCGTGCGCCGGCGCATCGCGCATCTGCGGGAGGGGCAGCCGACGCCGAGTTCGCAGCAGCCTGCACCGAGCGAGCCCCCGGCTAAAGCGCTTGTGCCGATCAAGTGATTGAACCGCCGGTCAGGCGGCTAAGTGCAAGCGCGGCGTCCCTCTTTGCCTCGGCGGTCGAGGCGAGAATCTCATCCACGCGCATGAAGTCAAGCGTCGCAAAATGTCCAACCCCGGGCCGCAATAGACAGTCCGGAACGCTAAGTTTGAGCTTGGCATTGATGATAGACCGGAGTGCAATCTGCTGAGAGCCGAGCAGCGTTTCGATCGGGCGAGGCAACTCTCCCTTAAGCTCGACGGTTCCGCTGCTCACATCGACGGCCATTACGAAATCGGCGCCTTTTATCAGGTCGAAGGGCAGGGGATTTACAAATCCACCGTCGATGAGAACCCGGCCATCGAGTTGGACCGGCGTGAGCAGAGCCGGTATTGCGGCACTTGCCACAAGGGCGGGCAAAAGCGCACCCGCGCTGCTTACATATTCGCTCTTTGTCGAGAAGTCTGTGGCGACCGACATGAACGGGATCTTGAGCCCTTCGAAAGTCTTCGGCAACCCAGGCGGCAGCACAAGCTCGATGATGCGCTCAGACCTGAACAGCGCCGGCGCCCAGGGCCGCCATATATCCCACAAGCGGCCACGCCAGCGCGAGTAGATATGGCGAATGATCGCGCTTCGCCTTCCGAAGGTTGCTTCGCAATAGCGCCGAATCTCGACGGCCGGCATCCCGGAGGCATAGGCCGCGCCGATCAGCGCCCCGATACTCGTACCGGCTATCATCGCAGGCTTCACGCCCGCTTCATCGAAGGCTTCAAGAATCGCGATGTGAGCCAGCCCCCGCGCACCCCCGCCGCCAAGCGCGAGCCCGATCTTTGCGCTCACGGGTCACTCGGCGATTGGCCAATGTCGCTGCGGCAAAATCCGCCAGGCCAATCGATCTTGCCGACCGCCGCATAGGCGCGAGATCTCGCTTCCGCCACGTCGCGCCCGACTGCGCAGACGTTGAGAACGCGCCCTCCGGTGGCCTGCGCTTCACCATGCGCACCTGCTTTTGTGCCGGCGTGAAGCACGGTCACGCCCTCAATCGCGCCGGCTTCATTCAGACCGCGGATGACGCTCCCCTTCTCATAATCGGCGGGATAACCCTTGGCCGCCATCACGACGGTGACAGCCTTCTCTTCGCTCCAGGCCAGTTGAGGCTCGGACAAATCGCCCTGAGCTGCGGCGAGAAGCAAAGGCAGAAGATCAGATTTGAGCCGAAGCATGAGAACCTGACACTCCGGGTCTCCGAAGCGCACATTGTATTCGATCAGCTTCGGGCCTTCCGCACTGATCATCAGCCCAGCGTAGAGCACGCCTTGAAACGGTGTTCCCCGGCCGCGCATCGCGTCGAGCGTTGGCGTGACGATCTCCCTCATCACGCGCTCCGATAGCTCATCCGTCATCATGGGCGCCGGTGAGATACAGCCCATTCCGCCGGTGTTCGGGCCGAGGTCGCCATCATAGGCGCGCTTGTAGTCCTTGGCGCTTGCGAGCGGAACCGCGCGCTTGCCATCGCAAATCGCGAAGAAACTTGCTTCCTCTCCGATCAGCTTCTCCTCGATCACCACCGAAGACCCCGCCAAGCCAAACGCGCCAGAGAAACAGGCGGCGATTGCCTCCTCCGCGGCGGATAAAGTTTCGCAGATTACGACGCCCTTTCCGGCCGCCAATCCGTCCGCTTTGACGACGAGAGGCGCCCCGCTTTCGCGCGCATAGTCGAGCGCTTCTGAAGGGGCGGCGAAATGACCGTACTTCGCCGTCGGAATGCCGTGCTCGGCACAGATCACCTTCGTGAAAGACTTTGAAGCTTCCAGTTGAGCCGCCGCTGCCGAGGGGCCGAAGACCGCAAACCCAGCCTTTCGCAGATCGTCCGAGAGGCCGTCCACCAGCGGCGCTTCGGGGCCTATAATGATGAGACCGATCCCTTCATCACGGCAGAACGCGATCACCTTCGCATGATCGCTTATGTCTGCTGGCCCGGGCTCTGCGACGGCATGGATGCCGCCATTTCCGGGCGAACAGTAGAGCGTTTCAAGCTTGGGACTCTGCCTCAGTTTCCAGGCCAGAGCGTGTTCGCGGCCACCGCCGCCGATAAGAAGCACATTCATGCGTACTTCTTAGCATGAAAGAACGGGAATGAAATCCGAACTGTGATGCCAATCCCGAAACGAGCCGGAGAAGCCAAGCTGAAGAACGACGGAATAATTGCAACGTCATATCCAGTGAAAGAGATAAGCCACGATAATGAGCGGAAGTGGAATCCCTATTGCCCAAAGCAAGATGCCTCTCATGGAAGTCTCCAAAACGCAATGTTACTAAGAGTGTGAACGAAAGCATTTCAGCAAAGTTCCGCCGGAACATTCAGGGAGCCGACGGGTTTGCTTAAAACTCGTTTATCTGAACACAGAGGAGTTTAGCATGAAATTTCTCACGGCCGCGGCGGTAGCCGTTTTGCTGTCATCATCCGCATACGCGCAACAGTCCCCCGGGACAGATGCGTCCCATAACGCGATGCAGAACACCACAAGCGCCCCCAGCGCCAACCGGTTCACAACCAATGAAGGCCAAGGCCAGTGGCTCGTTGGCAACCTGTGGGACAAGAGCGTGTACAACGCCGCCGGAAAGTCCATCGGCGAGCTGAAGGACGTGTTGATCGATAAGGACGGTAAGGTGTCCGCACTGGTCGTTGGCGTCGGCGGCTTCCTCGGCCTTGGCGAAAAGAACGTGGCCGTGGACTACGATTATCTCCAGAAAAACGGTGGTATCACCCCGAACCGCATCACGCTCGGCATGAGCGAACAGGACCTTCGGAACGCTCCTAAGTTCGAGCATAACAGCAATTCCAGCAACCACTAAACGTATTGAAGAGGGCGGCCCGGCCGTCCTCCTTTCTACGCCTTCCAGGAACAATTCTGGCGAAGAATAACTTAGCAGAGGGAAATGCCTTTACAGAGGACAGTAACGATGCCATCAGCGCGCACGCTTCAGGAACTTTTTCTATCCACGCTTCAGGACATCTATCATGGCGAAAAGCAGATCCTGAAAGCGCTTCCGAAAATGGCGAAACACGCCACAACTCCGGAACTTAAGCAGGCTTTCCAGCATCACCTCCAGCAGACCGAAGGGCAGGTTGAGCGCCTTCAGCGCGTGTTCGAATCGATGGACAAGAGCGCCCGCGGCCGCACCTGCGAAGCCATTGAAGGCCTTGTTGAGGAAGGCAAGGAAGTGATGAGCGAGGCCGCGTCCGGGGAAGTCATGGACGCTGGCCTGATCGCAGCCGCGCAGGCCGTCGAGCATTACGAGATCGCCCGTTACGGGACGCTCGTTGCGTGGGCCGAAGAACTAGGCATGAAGGAGGCCGCTCAACTTCTCCAGCAGACGCTGCAGGAGGAGAAACAGACTGACGAACTCTTGAACAAAATCGCGTTGGAGAGGGTCAACCGGCACGCCGCATAGATTAGACGGGTCATTTCACATCAGGCGGAGCCTCTCGGGGCGTCCGCCTTTTTTTGTGTGCGTTCGAAACCCAGACCGCCGCGCAACCTTTCGGAATAGGAGCGGGAGAGGTTGACTCGAAACACGCTCATCTCGAGAATGCCGGAAAGATGAGGGCAGGGTTTTCGATTGATGGCGACACGATCCAGCGCGAACTGGGCGGACCTTTCCGGTCGGCTTTCTGAAGCAGGGCACGTCCTGCCTATCAGGGTCTACTTCGAAGATACAGACTTCTCCGGCTTCGTCTATCACACCTCCTATATGCGCTGGTGTGAACGTGGGCGCTCCGATTATTTGCGTCTCTTGGGGATCAGTCATAACGCGTTGCAGGATGGGGCATTTGCGGGCGAGCCTTGCTTCTTCGCACTGCGCCGCCTCAATGCCGAATTTCTGAAGGCTGCTCGCATCGATGATGGTCTCGAAGTGCATACCTTTCCCGCCGATTTGACGAAGGCAAGCATCGTTTTGCGCCAAACAATTGAGCGGGACGGCAAGCCCGTCTTCCGGCTTGAAGTGCAGTGCGTCCTTCTCTCAACGGGTGGACGGCTTTTGCGGCTGCCGGCGTCTATGCTTTCACTGCTGCGACCCTAGTGGCCGGCACATGCTTCGCAATCGACAACGGTGGGTATAAGTTGTATTTATACAACAGATGTTGTTTATACTTAGTATAAAATTAAAGATAACACAGTAACTTCCCCAAACGAGCACTCGCAGCCCGGGTGGCTTTGAATGACGAGTAAGCGTTGCGTTTGTGTTGTCTTTGTAATTAGGGGAAGATGTAAATGATTAAGACAATAGCTGCGGCAACGGCGGCCGCTCTCCTGAGCGTGGCGGGTGTCACCGCTCAAGCCTCAGACCTGTATGCTCCCGCAAGTATGAAGGATGTGCCCGTCATTACTCCGGCGCCAGTCTGGACGGGCTTTTATGGCGGTATACATCTCGGCGCGGCATGGACCGATCTCGGCGTTCAGCGCAGCTATGGAGCCCCGACGGTCGCTGTCAATGACGTGATCAGCGCCACGGGCTTCGGCGGCGGCCAGTTTGGATATAATTGGCAGCCTTTCGGGTCCAATTTTGTGTTTGGTGTTGAGGCGGACCTCGACGGCATTGGCGGAAACAATGAGCGTGGCGCCACTGCCGTGACCTATGACGCACAAGGCATACGCAACGTTCTCGGTGTCAGGGTCACGGAAAATGGCGGGTTCGCTGGCGATTTCACGGGCCGGGTGGGCTACGCCTGGTGCAACTGGATGCTGTATGCGAAGGGCGGTTTTGCCTGGTTCAACCCTAATCTGCAAGGAACGGCGACCATCTGGGATCGCAACGGCGTGGCCACTCTTTCAGCGAACAACAACAGCGACTTGACGGGTTGGACTGTGGGGGCGGGTCTTGAATGGTTGTTGAACCCGAGATGGTCCGTCAAGGCGGAATATCTCTATTATGACTTCGGTGCTAAGAATAATAGCTGGAACGTCAACACCTCAATCGGAAATTTTGAAAATAATGGGAGATGGGTCAACAACGACCTTACAGTTAACACTGTTAAGCTTGGACTGAATTATCACCTGACAAGCGGGTATACTGCGCTTAAGTAGCGGCGACGTCCCCCCCTGACAAAGCGGCCTGCAGATGCGGGCCGCTTATTTTTGTATTCATGGTCGCGTAGAGTGCTCGCAAAGGCGAGCCTTTTGGGAAGAATGCTGTCAAGCTTGCTTACGAAGTACCCTTCCGCATGCTGCCGATGATGGCGATGGGTGGCAACGTCGCCAGCGCACTCGCGGGCAGCTCCCGCACAACCAGATGATCGTTACGCTTGGTTCGCAGGCGGACCTGCCTAACGGCCTCGATCACTTCGGCGATACGGACGCCTTTGGGGCAGCGCGTGTTGCAGGTGAGGCAGGACACACACATCCAGATCGCCTCGGACGCAAGAAGCTCTTCCTTTAGACCGAGCTGCGCGAAGCGGATGATCTGGTGGGGCAGGATGTCCATGTATTTCGCCATGGGGCATCCAGCCGAGCACTTGCCGCACTGATAGCAGGCCAAAAGGTCCTGATTGCTCAGGCTTTCGACCTTCTCGATGAAAGCGTTGGCGGCGGCGGCGTTGCCGTTGATCTTCACGCTGCTCATGGCGTTGCTCCTGACGTCATCATGGCCGCGTCCTTCGCTCGCCGGGCGCGAACCTGCTGCGCAGCATGGAATGCACGGCGGGAATGTTACCGAGACGGGCAAGCTGATGGTTCTTCACATCCTCCGGCGTGTAGGACGGCAGGATCAGCGGCGATATGAGGTCGGTCTCGATGCCAGCGTACTCCATTTCACGCTCGTGGGCCGCGACGTGCTCTAAGCTGAGCCGCCCCAGCGTCACCGTCTGCGCATATTCGGTGGCGTATTGCCCCGCGCGCCGGCCAAACACGTTGTAGTCGAGCACCGAGTTGCCCATGAGGCGGTTGCGCCCGTGTACGCCGCCAGATGCCTCGCCCGCCACATAAAGGCCCGGAATGCTTGTTTCGCAGCGCTCGTTGATGGCGACGCCGCCATTCTGATAATGCAGCGATGGATAGATCAGCATCGGCTCCTTCACGATGTCGATGCCGAAGCGGTCGAACTGGCGGCACATGCCGGGGAACTGCTTGCGGATGTAGCCCTCGCCATGGATTTCCTCGATGATGGGAAGTCCAGCCAAACACCCGTCCGGCCGACCCAGGTGTCGATCCCGTTATTGCGGTCGGGGCTGCATTCGCGGATGATGGCGGCGCTTTCGATGTCACGCGGCTCGCGCGGAAAGACGAACAGTTCGCCATATTTGTTAAGGGGCTGTCCGCCCGCGCCGCGTATCTTTTCCGTGATGAGGAATCCCGCGATCTGCTCGGGGAACACCGCGCCCGTGGGATGATATTGCACCGAGTCCATGTACTTCAATTTGGCGCCAGCGCGATAGGCGATGACGAGGCCGTCACCAGTGGCGCCGTAATGGTTTGTCGTGGCGAAGCCGCGAATGTGCAGGCGGCCGAAGCCGCCTGTCGCGATGATGGTGGACTTCGCCTTGACCGTCAGGAACTGCTCGGTGTCGAGGCTGTACAGGATCGCGCCCGCGCATTTGCCATGCTCATCGAGAAGCAGCTCCACCGCGGGCTCGAATTCGCGGACGGAAATCATGTCCGGATGGTTGCGCACCTCGTCCATGAGGGTCCGCATGATGATCGCGCCGATATAGTCGCGGCAGGAAACCATGCGCTTGCGTGAGGTGCCGCCACCATGCAAAACCTGCATGCTGCCGTTGGGCATCCTTGTCCCAAATGACGCCGAGGTTTTCGAGTTCGCGAACCACTTCGGGGGCGTCCTCGGTCAGAACGCGCACGAGCGCCGGGTCGTTGTCGAAATGGCCGCCGCCCATGGCGTCGAGATAATGGCGCGTCGGCAAATCCGTGCGCGAAACCGCGGCCTGCATTCCGCCTTCCGACATCATGGTGTTGGCGTCGCCCATGCGCAGCTTGGTGGCGATAAGCGACTTCATGCCTTTGCGCGCGGCTGTGATGGCGGCCCAACATCCGGCGCCGCCTCCGCCGATGATGAGGAGGTCAGTCTCGTAGTCGGGCTCGGTCAGAAGCGTGCTCGTCAGCTTCGGGCGGATCATGGAATGCGCTTCCAGGATGGTGGCCACCTCGGTGGTCAGCTCCTGGCCCCTGTTTGGGCCGACGCGAACGGCGCGCTTGGCTCCGGGCGCATAGTCGGGGTGGTATTTAGAGAGGACATCCTCCCGCTCTTCCGCGTTCATCGGCGGATAGACGGGCTTCCCGCTGAGCGCCAGATCAACCCGCTTCGGGCGGGTTTTCTCGACCAGCTTCACCTGTCCGGATAAATATTCAGGATACATGTCTCACTCCCAGAGGGGGCCGGTGCGCGCCGCCCGCGTAATTACCGCTTGAATTGGTGTCTCAGTCGTTTCACGGGCTGGATCAAGGCTCGACGTCGCGGGCGTAATAGAGTTCGCTCAAAGCCACCTTATCCAAGCCCATCAACTGCACATATTCGGGGTTGTACTTACCCGAGTGGATCTCCTCGAGCCGGTCGTCCAGCTCCTTGCTCTCCTTGCGAAGATAGCGGCCGGTGAGGCGCTTGGAGAGGATGCCGACCTCGTGCTGGATGATCTCGGCGGGACAGCGCAGCGCGCACAAACCGCAGGCGACGCAGTCGAACGACATGTCAGCCACCGCCGCGATGTCGCCGCGCATGGCCGCCTGGATGTAGTCCATCACCGGCAGACCTTGCGGACAGGCCTTGTTGCAGGTTCCGCAGGCGACGCAGCGGAAGGTAACAGGATAGACCTGCAGGATCGCGTTGACGTCAGGCGTCAGCTTTTCGAGATCGTAGATCGCCTTCTCCATCGGCACGGAAGGGATCTGCGTGAGCGCCATGCCCTCCTTCACGAGCGTCGTGCAGGCGAGCCCTGTATGGAGCCTGTAATCCCCGGGAAGGCGATAAATGGTGCCGCAAGCGCCGCAGAAACCTTCGCGGCAGCCCGCACCGCGAATGATCTGATGGCCCGCATATTCGATGGCCCGCATGATGGTGGCGTGCTCGGGCACAATATGGCGCTTGCCGTTGATGTACACGTTCACCATGTGAGCGCCGAGCTGTTCGCGCTTGCCGAGGTGTTCGGTTTTCTCAACTTCCTTTTGCATTTCCGTTCCTCATCAGGGCTTCGCGCGAAGCGCCAGCTCTTGTGTCAGGCCGCTGTTTTTGTTGCGGCGCTTCGATATTCGTCGATCTGGTCGAAGTTCATGTAGCGGTAGACGTCGCCAGCGTTCTTGTTGACCGCCTCGATATGCTGCATGTACTCGGCGACCGTCGGGATGCGTCCGAGCAGCGCGCATACGGCGGCAAGTTCGGCTGAGCCGAGATAGACGCGCGTGTCGATGCCGAGGCGGTTCGGGAAGTTGCGCGTCGAAGTCGACATCGCGGTCGAACCCTTCCGGATCTGCGCCTGATTTCCCATGCAGAGCGAGCAGCCGGGCATCTCGGTACGAGCGCCCGAGGCCCCGAAGTGGCTGTAGTAGCCTTCCTGCGTCAGGAGAGCCGCGTCCATCTTCGTCGGCGGGGCAATCCACAAACGCGCAGCGATGTCCGTCTTTCCGGCGAGCACTTTGCCGGCGGCGCGGAAGTGGCCAATGTTGGTCATGCAACTGCCGATAAAGACTTCGTCGATCTTGTCGCCGGCAACCTGCGAGAGAAGCTTCACGTCGTCCGGATCGTTCGGGCAGGCGAGGATGGGCTCCTTGATCTCGTTCATGTCGATCTCGACGACGGCCGCGTATTCCGCATCGGCATCGGGTTCGAGCAGTTTCGGATTGGCGAGCCAAGCCTCCATTTCTCCGATACGGCGTTCGAGGGTGACCCGATCCTCATAGCCATTAGCGACCATCCATTTGAGGAGCGCCGCGTTGGAGCGGACATATTCGATCACGGGCTCTTTCGCGAGGCGCACCGTGCTGGCCGCCGCGGAGCGCTCGGCGGATGCATTGGCGAGTTCGAACGCCTGTTCCACTTTCAGGTTTTCCAGGCCCTCGATCTCGACGATCGCGCCGGAGAAGACGTTCTTCTTACCCTTCTTCTCGACGGTCAGGAGGCCCTTTTGGATGGCGGCGTAGGGCACCGCGTTCACGAGGTCGCGCAAGGTGATGCCCGGCTGCATCGTGCCCTTGAAACGCACCAACACAGACTCTGGCATGTCGAGCGGCATCATGCCGGTGGCTGCCGCAAAGGCGACAAGCCCGGAGCCCGCCGGGAAGGAAATGCCGAGCGGGAAGCGGGTGTGGGAATCGCCGCCCGTGCCGACGGTATCGGGCAGAAGCGTGCGGTTCAGCCAGGTGTGAATCACGCCGTCGCCGGGGCGAAGGGAGACGCCGGCGCGGCCGGAAATAAAGTCCGGCAGCGTGGCGTGCGTTTTCACATCGACCGGTTTCGGATACGCCGCCGTATGGCAGAAGGACTGCAACACGAGCCCGGCCGAGAAACCCATGCAGGCGAGATCCTTCATCTCGTCGCGCGTCATTGGGCCGGTCGTGTCCTGCGAGCCGACCGTCGTCATCTTCGGTTCGCAATAAGCGCCGGGCCGCACGCCCTTGCCTTCGGGCAGGCCGCAGGCGCGCCCGACGATCTTCTGCGCCAGCGTGTAGCCCTTGCCGGTGTCGGCGGGCTGCGCGGGGAGGCGGAACAGCGTCGACGGCGGCAGGCCAAGCGCCGCGCGGGCTTTGGAGGTCAGAGCGCGTCCGACGATAAGCGGGATGCGCCCTCCGGCTTGAACCTCGTCGAGGATCACGTCGGACTTGATTTTGAACTCGGCAACAACCTCGCCATTCTTCAGCGCCTTGCCTTCGAGGGGGCGAAGCTCGATCACATCGCCCGTCTCCATTTTCGAGACGTCGAGTTCGATCGGCAGCGCGCCCGCATCTTCCATGGTGTTGAAGAAAATCGGCGCGATCTTGTTGCCAAGGCAGACACCGCCAAAGCGCTTGTTCGGCACATAGGGAATATCTTCGCCGGTCCACCACAAAACGGAGTTGACCGCCGATTTGCGCGAGGAGCCGGTGCCGACCACATCGCCCGCATAGGCGACCAAGTGGCCTTTTTCCTTCAAAGCCTGCAGAAGTTTCATCGGGCCGATCTTGCCGGGCTGGTCCGGCTCGATACCGGCGCGCGCGTTCTTCAACATGGCGAGCGCATGCAGCGGAATGTCTGGGCGCGTCCAGGCGTCGGGCGCGGGCGAGAGGTCGTCGGTGTTGGTTTCGCCGGTGACCTTGAAGATCGTGATCGTCAGGCTTTCCGGCACGCCGGGACGCGATGTGAACCATTCCGCGTCTGCCCAGGATTGGATGACGGCCTTGGCGTTGGCGCTGCCCGGACCATCGGAGGCGGCGAGCGCTTTCACGTCGTTGAAAAAGTCGAACATCAACAGCGTATTTTTCAGCCCTTGCGCAGCCGCCGCGCCGCATTGCGGACAGGCGAGAAGGTCGATCAGCGGCTTGATGTTGAAGCCGCCGAGCATGGTGCCGAGAAGCTCCGTCGCCCGGATCTTGGAGATGAGGGGAGACGCCTCTTCGCCCTTCGCGACCCTCGCCAGATAGTCCGCCTTCACCTTTGCGGCATCATCCACGCCGGCCGGGACGCGGTTCGTGATGAGGTCGAGGAGAAATGCCTCCTCGCCCTTGGGCGGGTTTCTCAAAAGGCCGACCAGTTCCGCCGTCTGCTGCTTCGACAACGGCAGAGGCACAATCCCGAGTGCGGCGCGTTCGGCGACATGGGCGCGATAGGCTTCGAGCATGGCGTTCCCCTATCCTTTTTATGCTTGGGCCAGTGAAGCGAGCGCGGCGTTCAGCGTTGGGCTGGGCCGCATCGCTGTCGATGTCTTCTCGAAATCTGGCCGATAGTAGCCGCCGGTATCCTGCGGCTTGCCTTGAGAGGCGATCAACTCGGCCAGGATTTTCGACTCGTTCTCCGCAAGCGTCTGGGCAATCGGCTTGAAGCGCGCCTGAATATCCTTGTCCTTGGTCTGCTCGGCAAGCGCCTGCGCCCAGTAAAGGGCCAGGTAAAAGTGGCTGCCGCGGTTATCAAGTTCGCCGACTTTGCGGGCGGGCGAGCGGTTGTGTTCGAGGATCTTGGCGTTGGCTTGATCCAACGTTTCCGCCAGCACTTCCGCTTTCTTGTTCTTGAAGATCTGGCTCAGATGCTCCAGCGCCACGCCGAGGGCTAGAAACTCGCCGAGCGAATCCCAGCGCAGGTAGCCTTCCTCCTGGAACTGCTGCACGTGCTTCGGAGCGGAGCCCCCTGCACCGGTTTCGAACAGTCCGCCGCCGTCCATCAACGGGACGATGGAGAGCATTTTCGCGCTGGTTCCGAGTTCGAGGATCGGGAAGAGATCGGTCAGGTAATCGCGGAGCACATTGCCCGTCGCTGAGATTGTGTCCTTGCCCGCGCGGATGCGCTCGATCGAAAACTTCACTGCATCTTGCGGCGCCATGATGCGGAGATCGAGGCCGCTCGTGTCGTGGTCTTGCAGGTAGCGTTCGACCTTTTTGATGATCTCGGCGTCATGGGCGCGGTTCTTGTCCAGCCAGAACACAACGGGCATATGGCTGAGACGCGCGCGTTTCACGGCAAGCTTTACCCAGTCCTGAATGGGGGCGTCCCTCACCTGACACATGCGGAAGATGTCGCCCGGCTCGACATCCTGTTCGAGCAGAACCTTGCCTGATGCATCGACGGCGCGGACTTTGCCTTCTGCCCGGGATCTCGAAGGTCTTGTCGTGCGAGCCGTATTCCTCCGCCTTCTGCGCCATCAGGCCGACATTCGGCACGGTGCCCATGGTTTTCGGGTCGAAAGCGCCGTGCTTCTTGCAGTCCTCGATGACCACCTGATAGACCGTCGCGTAGCAGCGGTCGGGGATCATCGCCTTCGTATCGTGGAGCTTTCCGTCCTTGCCCCACATCTTGCCTGAATCGCGGATCATGGCGGGCATGGAGGCGTCGACGATCACGTCGCTCGGCACATGCAGATTGGTGATGCCCTTGTCGGAATTCACCATCGCGAGTTCGGGGTGCGTCTCGTACACGGCCTTGATGCCGGCTTCGATGGCGGCGCGCTCCGCTTCCGGCAGCTTCGGCAACTTGGCGTAAAGGTCGCCGAGGCCATTATTGGGATTGAAGCCGATCTTCTGAAGCGCGGCGGCGTGCTTCGCGAACACATCTTTGAAAAAGGTCGAAACCGCATGGCCGAACATGATGGGATCGGAGATCTTCATCATCGTGCCCTTGAGATGCAGCGACAGCAGCACGCCTTTCTTCTTCGCGTCCTGAATCTCGGCATCGAAGAACTCGCGCAACGCGCGCTTGCTCATGACAGCGGCGTCGATCACCTCACCGGCCTTGTATGCCGTTTTCTCCTTGAGCACGGTGGCGTGCCCGTCATCCCCCAGGAATTCGATCCGGAAGCTGCCCGCCTCGGAGACGGTTATGGATTTTTCGCTGCCGTAGAAATCGCCGCCGCTCATATGGGCGACGTGCGTTTTCGACTCCGCGCTCCATGCGCCCATCTTGTGAGGATGCGCGCGCGCGTACTGCTTGACTGAAGGGGCGGCGCGCCGATCGGAGTTACCTTCGCGCAAGACCGGATTTACGGCGCTGCCGAGAGCCTTCGCATAGCGCGCCTTGATCTCTTTATCGGCGTCGGTCTTTGCCTCTTCGGGATAATCAGGGATGTTGTAGCCTTTGGCCTGCAATTCCTTGATGGCTGCCTTCAACTGGGGCTGGGAGGCGCTGATGTTCGGCAACTTGATGATGTTGGCTTCGGGCGTCTTTGCGAGGTCTCCGAGGAATGCGAGATCGTCGGATTGCCGCTGCGCCGGGGTCAAATTCTCGGGGAAGCTCGCGAGGATGCGCCCCGCGAGTGAGATGTCCCTTGTCTCGACGTCTATTCCAGCAACCCGCGTAAACGCCTGGACAATCGGCAAAAGAGAGTATGTCGCAAGCGCCGGGGCTTCATCGACCATGGTCCAGACGATCTTTGGTTCGTGCTTGGTCATCCGTTCACCTCGAAAAATTGTGTCAGCCTACAAGACATATGAGCATTGCGATGCTGGCGTCCGGGTGTCCATATTGCGCCCGCGGTTGATGTGATCGTCGATTTCGCCCGCGCAGCCGACCATGCGTCCGAAAAGGAAGGCCGTGAAGGCGGCGCTCTCGAGGGCTTCCTCCGAGAATGCACCCGAACGGTAGCGGGGCCACAGGGTCTTCAAGAGCAGCGCAGCAATCACAGCATCGATGTTCACGCAGAAGACGTTCGGCGTGACGCCGTGATCGTAAAGCGCCTGGACGATCGCGCTATAGAAGTCGTGGAAGATGTTTGTCTCGCCGCGCTCCTTGAACAGCTGCGAGAGGTAGAGTTCGCGCGGGTCCTTGTTGATGACCTGGTTTCTGAAAATCGGGTGGTGAACGCCAGGAATGGCCTGTACATCGCCGCCGACCCCTTTCTTCGCCTTCTTCTGGGCGGCAAAGTCGTCGGCGAAGCGCCCGGCCATGGCGGCAAGATCAAGCCCATGATTGGGATCGCTCGGATCCTGCAGATTGGTGCTCCCGAACTGGCTGATCAGGAAGCGCATGCCTTCGAAGCCATTGCCGCCGTGGGAAAAGCCCGTGTGCGTGAGGAAGCCGATCATCGCCTTGTTGATCTGCACGCGGTCCGGCGTCTCGGGACCGTCTGCTGACACCGCGCCTTTGCATCCTTGGGCGGAGATCGTGCCGGGGCCGTTGGAGATGATGAGTCCCAAGAGCACCTGGAACGGGAAGACCATCTCGGGCGTAGGCGTTTCGCCAAGCAGGGCAAGGTAGGCGATCTCGGTCGAAGACCACCCGTTAATCAGTTCGCTTACAGGAACACCACAGAAGGAGTCGGCCTTGTGTTTGCTGCCTTCGACCGATGCGCCAATGATCGTGGCGAAGAGGCGAGCGTACCAGGGGAAGTTTCTGACCGTGTTGCGCGTGACTTTCTTCTTCATCAGCGCGCCCCAGGAGATCGTTGTCGTGATGGCGGCCAGCACAGCGTCCGCTGTAGGATAGCCATTCAAGGAGCGCAGATAGTCCACGAAGACGGATTTCGCGCCGCGTGCCTCCAGTCCGCTCAGCATGGCCGTGGCCTTGGGATCGGATTTCTTGCCGGCAAGCGCCGCCAATTGCTCAGCATTCGCAGGAATGCCCGAAAAATCGAAGCCTTCCTGGTCGCCAGTCTTCAGGCCGGATTGGCCGAAAAGTTCGATCAGGATATCGGCGGCCTTGCGCGCGCCGGCTACACTCTTAGGCCCCACAAGCGCGCAGGCCGAAGCCAGGACAGTGTTGGGGGCGCTGCCTGAATTCGCGCGCTGCGTCGGCCACATTCACCATGGTCTCGGTGAGGTTGACCTCGGCGGCGATAGCGGTATTGAACAAGGCGTTGTCGTTGGCGTCGTTATGCTCGCGGGTGAGCGCGAGGCAATAGTTGGATGCGAGAGGATACTTCGCGGTGTCGAGAATGGACACACCGCTGACGCGCGTAACCTGGGTCTTGGCATCCATGATCGAACTGCCGGAGCGGTCTTTCATGGATTCGCGCGGGAATATGGTGCCAACCTGTTTGGAGAGCTCCGCGATCTGATCCTTGTAAGGCTGGATCGGCTCGATAAGCGGGATATCGAGTTCGGGCGGCAGTGCGAGCCCTTGATTGTTGCCAAACCAGGGCTTCAGCGTCAGGTCGCCCTCGGGCGCGAAGTCCGGGCGCATACCATGGAGCTTCATCACCGCGGTCAATGCGGCCGGGATGTGCGAAATGTTCGTTACGACCGCACCGGCCCTTGAGATAATTGGCCGTTCGGGGCTGAATATCCCGTCGACTTTGAGAATCCTCTGGAACCATTTTTCCTTGGCTTCGGCGCTGTCGCCATCACCGCCCATCGCGCCGGCGTGGCCGACTGCGCGCGTCAGTTTCGCTTTCCAGCGTCCGACGACGCAGGCGATGACCGGCTTTGAAAATTCAAGGTTTTCCTCGTAGTAGCCGCCCGGCTCGATGTACATGACGGCAGCCTTGCTGCGCGAATCGTAGTCGAAGGCGCAGGCGAATTCGGCCGGAGCGAAGCCGATATAGACGTCCTTGCCGCTGGAAATGCTGGTCGTCGTTCCCCAGCCGCTGGACGCGAGGTAAGAGGCTATGGTCGTGGTGAAATTGCCGGAGTTCGAAAAGATGGCGACGGAGCCTTTGCGCAGCAATTCCTCGGGCCTTTCTCCGCCGAGAGGGCCACCGAGCCGCACATGGTTCCAGGCGTCCGCCACGCCGAGGCAGTTCGCGCCGAAGAGATCGACATGGCGCTGTTGAGCCATGGCCCGGATCTCCCGGGAGTCGTGGATGGGCACCTTCTCCGTCAGGATGATGATCTTCTGGACGTGCTTGTTGACGCGCATCAGTTCGTGAGCGCCATCACGCACGGCAGAGGGCGGCAAATGGATCACGCCCACATTGAAGTTGTGGCCGTCGTCGAGTCCGTCGCGGACGTTGTTGTAGACGGGAATGGGGCCGATCGGGGTTTCGAGGACTTCCCCGCGGCGCCCCGGCGATGTGCCGAACACGATGTTGCCGCGGGAATAGGCGTGACTGGTCGGAGCGACGGCGCGCGACTCGTTGCCAAGGATATTCAAGACGCAGACCCGATCCTCGCGCGTGGCGATATCGGCCAGCGATCTTATGCCCACGAAATACTTAAACCGCTCAATGCCCTGATTCATGGCAGCCCCCAAAAATTCCGTCTCGCAAACGTGTCAAACGATCAAAGGCGGCGCTGTTCATGGGGCAACACCGAGTTTGTGGGCGAGCGCTTCGCGTCCGCCGTTCTTCATCCAGCGGTCTGCGGCTTGTGCATAGCGCACGACGTCGGTCATCGCTGAATCGAAGCCGAAGATGCGATAGGGCAAACCGATCAAATCGCAGACATCCTTGAAGGCCAGCATGCCGCGCGCCAGATTGGGACCGCCGCGCCCAATGACGACATAGACGGGCGTCGGCCCATGCTCGCTGAAATACTCGCGCAGTGCGTCCGCCATGGCGCGAAATGTGACGAAGATATCCGTATTGTTGGCCTTGCCGCCGATGATGAAGAGCACGTTGGACTGTTTCAGCCAGTGCTTGAGGCAGATGCGCATAACTTCGCGCATTTTATCGTAGGGCGGGTTGCCGCCGAAGTCCGATGAAATGATGGCGTCGTCGCCAAGGAATTCCGTCACCAGCGAGTTGGCGCCGCCGCCAAAGACGGGGGCGAGGATGGTGCCGTTCGCGTTAATGACAGAAACGTCCGACTGGCCCTGATAGGTGCGCAGCTGGTTGATCTCGTACTCGAAGTCGGTGTAGTCCTCCACAAACAGCTGCTTCGGCAGATTGAGCCGCTTCACACGCGGGTCATCCCGGTCGAACCCGCATTTGAAGTCGCAAGCCACGGGCGTCAAGCCACCCTTGCCAGTCGGCATCATGCGGATTGGATTGAGTTCGAGCGTCGTCATCCCGTTATAATGGAACAGGTCCCATAGCTTCGGCAGATTTTGCGCCAGGGGCGAGATGATCTCCTTCGGCGCCTTGATGTCGGTCAAAGCATTGGTGATCACGAAGGACTTGAGACCGGTCAAAGGGTCGAACGGAATCTCCGCGATCTGGTCCTTCGGCAGGTCCTCGATCTCCACGCCGCCACGGTGTGTAATCGTGATCATTGGCGCGCGATAGCGGGTTGAATCCGCGATGCAGAGATAAACCTCGTGCTCGGCCGGCACAGCGCCTTCGAAGGTGACGCCATTGGCTTTCGCCACCGCGTTGCCGTGACAATGCTCCACGAAATAGAGGCGCTCTTTTTCCTTCAGGGCCGTCTTCAAATCCTTGGCGCGGCCGATCAAGCCGGCTTTGCCCTTTTTGCCGACGCCGCCTCGGAAATTGGGTTTGACGAAAATCTCACCGCATTTGGCGATCAGCGCCTTGATTTCAGCGTCGCTCGCCTCCGGCCCAAGCACTTGAGAGGTAGGAAAATCGACGGACTTGAGGAGTTCAGCCCCGTAAAGCATCCCTGCAAGGTTCATAGCGTCTTTCCTCTAAAACGTGCTTTTTATCAATATTCCTGGGGCAAGGTTTTCAGCTGCGCCCAGGAGTAGACCGGCCCCTTCACGCAGACATAATCTTTCCCGACATTGCAGCGCCCGCATTTGCCGATGCCGCACTTCATCTTGTTTTCGATGGTTGTGTAGATCTGCTCGTCCGCGAACCCCATCTCGCGCAGATTATTGATCACGAACTTGATCATGATCGGAGGGCCGCAGGTTATGGCGATGGTGTTGTCCGGCTTCTGCGGCTTGTTCATCACATTGGCGGGGACGAAGCCGCAATAGCCTTCCCAGCCTTCCTCCGGCGAGTCGATGGAGAGGTGAACGTCGGCAGCGCCGCGCAGCTTTTCCAGCTCGGCGGCGTACATGATGTCGCGCGAGGTGCGGCCGCCGTAGAACACGGTGATCGCACCGAAGTCCTTGCGGTTCGTCACCGCGGTCTGGATCACAGGCCAGATCGGAGCCAAGCCGCAACCGCCGCCGATGAAGACGAGATTGCGCCCCTTCCAGTCGTTGACCGGGAACTTGTTGCCGTACGGCCCGCGCACGCCGATCACGTCGCCGACCTTCATGTCATGGATGGCGGTTGTGACGCGGCCCGAGCGCATGATCGAGAACTGCTTGTAGTCCGTGATCACCGGCGCGGACGCGATCGAGATCATCGACTCGCCCTTGCCGAACACGGAAATCATGGCGCACTGGCCGGGCTCGTGCTCGAAGCCGCCGCCGTTCATGAACTGAACGCGGAACGTCTTGATCGCGCGCGCGCCGGGCACCTCTTCTTTGATGTCCACGATGCGCGCGAGTTGCGGCAGATAGGCATTCTCGCTCATTGCCAGACGCCCTCTTCCATGACATTTGCGATTTTTACGATGTCGATCCCAACCGGGCAATGCGTGATGCAGCGGCCGCAGCCGGTGCATTGCTGCATCTTGTGGTTCTCGACGAAATACAGAAGCTTATGGCAAATCCGCTGTCTCAGCCGTGCGCCGGTGTCCTCGCGCGGATTGTGGCCCGACGAGTGCATGGTGAAATCCGGGAACTGGCAGTTGTCCCAGGTTCGCACGCGCTCGCCCGTCAGCGGCGACTTGCCGGTGACCTCGTCGTTGATGTCGAAGCAGTGGCAGCTCGGGCAGAGATAGGTGCAGGCGCCGCAGCCGATGCAGGCTTGCGCGAGCTTGTCCCAGAGCGGCGAGGTGAAGTTGCGCCTGAGCGCCTCAACCACCGTGTCCATGGTTGAGATGGCCCGCTGCGGATGCTCCAGCGCCATGGCGTGGGCGCTTCGGACATCTTTATTGTCGGCGGCTTTCGGGTCTTGGAACAGACCGCTGGCGCTTTTGACGATGTCCTTGCCCTTATCCGTCATCGCCTTGACGTGATAGCGGCCATCGAGCTCGGTCATGAGAACGTCGAGGCCGTCCTCGGAATGCGGCGAGCCGCCGACCGAGACGCAGAAGCAATTCGGCGAAGGAGGCGCGTTGCAGGCGAGGCCGACGAAGACAACCTTATCGCGCCGCGTCTGATAATACGGATCGGAGAAACCGCAGCCGAAGACCCTGTCGTTGCGCACCATCGCGCGGCCATCGCAGGGGCGCACGCCGAACACCACTGCCGGTTCGACCTTTGGCTCGCTGTCGGTGAGTTCCGGCGCCTTCCCGTTCTCAAGCCGGAAGCGGTAGAGCACTTCGCGTTGCGGGAACACAAACCCTTTTGCCGGGCGCACAGTGTTGGTGTGATCCAGCGGTACGTCCGCGCCGGATTTTACCTTTGTGAATTCCCAGGCATCTTCGACGAAGTCGGGGGCAAATACGTCCCCGCGTTCTTGGAGTGCAGCTACCCATTGGCCGAGCTTATCCTTTTTCAGTATCGCTTCCATCGGCCTACCTCACAAAATCGTTGGGATCGCCGTCGCGGAAGGACGAGATTAACGAGGGCTGCTCCGCATCGAGCCCCGGCGTGTATTGGAACATTTCCAGAGCCTCGTGTTCGAGCATGGTGTTGAGCAGGCGCAGCGGGATGTTGACCGGGCAGACGCGCTCGCACTCGCCGCAGTCGGTGCAGCGCCCGGCGAGATGCATGGCGCGCACCATGTGGTACATCGAGTTTTCCGACGGGCTTGCGGACCGGCTGATCCAGCGGACGCGGTTGGCTTTTTCGTCGGCGGTCGTGGCCGGGTTGACGATGAAGTTCGTGCTGTCGACCACGCACTCGTCGCAGTAGCACATCGGGCAAACGGCGCGGCAGGCGTAGCAGCGGATGCAGCGCTCGAAATGTCCGGCCCAGAAGGCGGAGCGCTCCTCCGCGCTCTTCTCGGCGAAGGCCGAGACCGCCGTAAAGCGCGGGCCGTAAGGGGCGCTCATCGACCTTCTCGCCGAAGAGGAAATCGGTGTCGATGGGATAGGCCTTGGCGCATTCGAGGCAGCGGTCGGCAAGAACATCCTTCGCGGGCAGCGTTGCGCCGCCGCCGATGTAAGAGACCTTGACGCTGCTCCGCCGTCGAAGGCCGCGCGACGTGGCCGCCTTGCCGCGCAGCGCCTTGTTGAGCTTGCGCGTGTCGACCATGCCGCCCGTCTCGCAGGAGACGCCGAGCACGATGATCTCGTCGCGCTTGATATGATTTTCCTGAACAGCACGGTGATGGCGCGGCTGTCGCAGCCCTTGGCGATAATAGCGAGCGGGCGCTTGTCGGACTGCCGCGCGTGCTTCATCCGCTTCTTCTCGTTGACGAGATAGAGCGCGAGGTTCTCGACACAGGTGGTATCGAGGACGAGCGCGGCGGTCTCTTCGGGCGTGGTCATGAAGGCCGGCTCGGCCAGAAGCCCCGCCGATGCTGCGGCGATAGCCAAGGACGGCGCGCACTTTCCCGCTCTCCAGCAACTCCTTGGCGCGCGCCTTGATGTCTTCGACTGCGATCATCAGCGTTTCGCCTTCAGCTTGTTTTGCGGGCCGAGCGCCTTCAGGTCCTTGACAAATTCGGTGATGACTTCGGCGTACTTGACGCCCTGCGCCGCCGAGACCCATGACATGCGGAAGCGTTCGGGCTCGACCCCGATGAATTGCAGGAGCTTCTGCGCGAGGTAAATCCGCCGCCGGGCGTAGTAATTGCCCTTCAGATAGTGGCAGTCGCCGGGGTGGCAGCCGGAAACGAGCACGCCGTCCGCGCCCTTGTTGAATGCGGACATGATGTAGATCGGCGACACCGACCCTGAGCACATGACCTGGATCGGCACCGCGTTGGCCGGATATTTCAGCCGCGACACGCCCGCAAGATCGCTGCCCGCCGACGAGCACCACTTGCACAGGAAGGCGACGACCTTCGGCTCGAACTCCTGCTCTTCGTGTCTTGCAACAGCCGGTGCGCCACCTTGATCATCCTCCCATGCAGGCTTCGAGCATCTCGAAAACCTGCAACTGCGTTACGTTCTTCACATCGATGGCCGCGCGCACGCAGGTTCCCACACAGGTGCCGCAGCCTTCGCACAGCACCTCGTTCACGAGCGCCTTGCCGTCCACGAGCCTGATGGCCTCGAACGGGCAGACATCGACGCACATTTCGCAGCCGGTGCAATGCGAACTCCCGCACCTTCGCCACGACCGGGCTATGTTCCAATTCGGGCTTGGACAGCAGCGCGATGACCTTCGATGCCGCCGCGCTCGCCTGGCAGACCGTTTCCGGAATGTCCTTCGGCGACTGCGCCGCGCCGGTGAGGAAGATGCCGCCCGTCACGCTTTCCACGGGACGGAGCTTCGGGTGCGCTTCTGCGAGGAAGCCGTCCTTGTCGCGCCCGATCTTCAGCGTCTTGGCGACGTCCGCCGTGCCCTTGGACGGCACCATCGCCTGCGCGAGCACCACCATGTCGGCGTCGATCTCGACATTCTTGCCTGCGAGCGTATCGACACCCAGCACTTTGAGCTTGCCCTTCGACTGGTAGATCTTCGATACCCGGCCGCGCAGATAGACCACGCCGTCGCGTTCCATCGCGCGCTGGACGAATTCCTCGTAGCCTTTTCCGCCAGAGCGGATGTCGATGTAGAAAATGTGGGCCGTGCCGTCGGGGACCTTATGCTTGTAAAGCGTGGCGTGCTTTGCCGTGTACATGCAGCAGATCTTCGAGCAGTAGACGCAGTGCTGCTCGGGATCGCGCGAGCCGGAGCACTGGACGAAGACGATGCTTTTCGGCTCCTTGTGATCGGAGGGCCTCAGCACCTGCCCGCCGGTTGGCCCCGAGGCCGAGCACATCCGCTCGAACTGGATGCCATCCAGCACATCGGGATACTTGCCGCGGCCGTATTCGGCCATGTTGTCCATGCCGTAGAGGTCGAAGCCAGTCGCTACAACGATAGCGCCCACATCGATCATGGTGTCTTTCGGCTTCGCGTCGTAGTCGATCGCCTCCGCCTCGCAGACGGTCGCGCATTTGCCGCAGACAACGGGATTGAGGCCGAGACAGGCGTCCGGGTCGAGATAGTAGCTGGCCGGGATCGCCTGCGCGAACGGAATGAAAATGGCGCGGCGATCGTTCAGGCCCACGTCATACTCGTTCGGGACGACGACGGGGCAGACGGGCGTGCAGTCATCGCAGATCTTGCACTTCTCGGGATCAACGTACTGCGCCTTGGTGTGGACCTTCACCTTGAAGTTGCCCATGAAGCCCGAGACCGAGGTAACCTCGCTCGACGTCATCAGCGTGATCTTCGGGTTCTTCGAGACCTCCACCATTTTCGGCGACAGGATGCACTGCGAGCAGTCGAGCGTCGGGAAGGTTTCCGACAGCTGGATCATGTGGCCGCCGATGCTCGGCAGCTTCTCGACAAGCACGACTTCAAGGCCGGCATTGGCGAGATCGAGCGCGCTCTGAATGCCCGCGATACCGCCGCCGATGACCATCACCTTGCGTGTGACGGGAAGGCCGAAAGGCGTCGGGGCTCGTTTCTGCGCGCGCGCTCGACCGTCGAGCGCGTGATCTTGATCGCTTTCTCGGTGCCCTTTTCCTTATCCTTGTGCACCCAGGCGCATTGTTCGCGAATGTTCGCGATTTCCAATTGGAACGGGTTCAGGCCGCCCAGCGCCGAGGCGTCGCGGAAGGTCTTCTCGTGGAGGTTCGGCGAGCAGCAAGAGATGACGACGCTATCGAGCTTGTGCTCCTTGATGGCGTCGATGACCGACTTTTGTCCGGGTTCGGAACACATGTAGACGTAGTCGTTCGAGAAGACCACGCCCTCATCATGGGACAACTCCGCAGCTACCCGTTTGACATCTACGGTCGCCGCGATGTTGGTCCCGCAATGGCAAACGAATACTCCGGCGCGCCGTGTCAATGGACCGCTCCCTTTTTCGTCTTGGAGGCGGACTCGAGGCCATATTCATAGCCCTTGTCGAAAGCCTTCAAATTGGCGGAGAGGAAACGATCGGGGACAAGGCCCGGCAGCGCCTTCTTCATGGCTTCGGGCGATGCAGCGCCGGTGACGGCCGTGAAAAAGCCGAGCACGACAAGGTTGGCGAACAGGCGATTGCCCAGTTCTTCGGCGATGCGGGTCGCCGGGACGGGGAAGACCTTCACGCGTTTCGGATCGCCTGACGGCTTGACCAGATCCTCTTCGATAATGAGGATGCCGCCGTCGACGAGGTCGGGCTCGTATTTGTCGTAGGCTTCCTGCGACAGCGCGATCAGCACGCCCGCCGACGTGCAATACGGGTAAAGCACGCGCGTTTCAGCAATAATGAGCTGCGACTGACAGGCGCCGCCGCGCGCCTCCGGTCCGAAGCTTTGCGTCATGGTGGCGAACTTGTCATCGTAGAGCGACACCGCCGCGCCGGTAATCAATGCGCATCGGACGATACCCTGGCCGCCGAAACCGGAAAACTTGATCTCCCACATGGCTAGTCGCTCGCCCCGCATTCGCGAATCTTCGCTTCTTTGGTAGCGGACAGTCGCGCCCTTTCCTCGGCTTCTTTCTCAAGCGGCGTCTTGCCGTAAAGCTGGTAGCTGTCGCCGATGACCTTCGCGTAATGATCGTTGACCGCGTCGAGATAGGTCGGCTTTTGCCGCTCGACGAACTTGCCCATGGCGATACTGCCCTGGAAGCTGATGTCTAATGCGCGCGTATCCACGCCGTGCTGGATATCCGCGTCCGCTTTGTAATATTCCATCGCGTCGAGACCGTCCCCGAGCTTGTTGCGGCGCTGGTAGAGCGTGGTGCAGGGCGCGATGACTTCGATGAAAGAGAAGCCCTTGTGATTCAGCGCTTTCCCGAAGGTCTGCGTGATGTTGTGGGCGTGAAGCGCGGTCCAGCGAGCCACGAACGTTGCGCCGGCGGCGTCCACCAGGAACGGCAGGCTGAACGGCGTTTCGTAATTGCCGGTCGGCGTCGTCGAGGCGTTGGCGTCGGTTGGCGTCGTCGGCGTCACTTGTCCACCGGTCATGCCGTAGGTGAAATTGTTCACGCA
>CAVRSS010000063.1:0-28963 GCA_963723755.1 uncultured Alphaproteobacteria bacterium
CTCACCATGAGGGTCCGCACCCGACCTCATCCTGAGCCTGTCGAAGGGTGAGCTTGTCGAAGCCTCAGAGCTTGCCGAAGCCTCATCCTGAGCTTGTCGAAGGATGAAGCCAGGATTTCAAGTTTTTTCAGCATCCTGCACAGGCTTCGTGCCTCGCGATATTCCTCCTTGCGCTGAAAATTACAATTGGCGGAACTTTGGTCCGGCTCAAGCGTTATGCGAACTGATGAGTCAACTTAATAATGATCCACGCCTTGCCTTGAAACGCGGAGACGAGACATGAAAGAATATGAAGACAATAAAGCATATGAGGCCAATGTTGTATTAGTTTTGACAACAGTTGCCCTTTTGTTCAGTCTTATTATGGCATTTTCGGAGACGGCTTCTTATTTACCATTTCATTAAGTTAAGCAGCAATCAGCATGACATTCAATAGATCGTTCTTACAGTTGAATTGATATACTCTCACTATTCTCTTATAAATATTTTCTATTGGCTGAAGGAGAGACACCTGATGCCTTTGAGAACAAGCGCCTGAACTGAGCGCCGCCGCGCGAGCCCCCTTCTAGGCTGAGGCATGCATCTCTGGTGAATTCGCATGCAGGCTGAACGCGAAGAGAAGCCAGCCTGAGCCTCGCAAAGGCCATTTCGATTTCTCGCCAGCCGACCGCGTCAGCCTGGAGCGCGTCCGAAAAAGTGCGTAGCAGTATTTCGATAAGGCGCACAACAAGCAGCCCGCCGACCTTTAGTCCATTAAAAGCGGGCTCTAAAGTGGAGGCGCGGTTCGAGAGGGCAGAAAGTGGCGGCCTGAAAGTCGTTTTTCGGGTGCGACCTCCAGTGAGGACGCCGGATAAGCAGGACAATGTCCTGATTCGCTTTCGCAGATAGTCCGTCCTTGAACATGATTATGGTTTACCGGCATCAATCCGCCTGAAAGAACCGGACCTATACAGGTTATTATCCACGAATGAACGTAATTTGGTAGAATCAGAAGCGCAAAGGCCTTTTACTCTTTCGTAAGCGAAAATAATAATGATAGAACGCTGTTGCCTTCTCGAAATACGGGTTCGAAGCACAAGGTAAACGTTATCGACAAGATTGGGCGCATTTATCCGTTTCTTGGTTCTGTGCCCTCACCAAGGTCTGGAGCAAGAATATGGATAGCAATGAAACGACTCTCACTTCGCAAACGGCCGATATCGTGTCGGCATACGTGGCCAGTAATGCGCTCAGCAGTGACAAGCTTGCCGACTTCATCAGCTCGGTCTATGGCGCATTGAGCAGAGCCTCCGTCCAAGCTACAGAGCCCCAGAAAGTCGAATTGAAACCGGCCATATCCATCAAGAGATCGGTGACGCCAGAGTTCATTATTTGCCTCGAAGACGGCAAAAAATTCAAATCGCTCAAGCGGCATTTGCGGAGCCAGTACGACATGTCCCCCGAAGAATACCGGGAAAAGTGGGGACTGCCGCATGATTATCCGATGGTCGCACCGGCCTATGCCGCTGCGCGTTCCGATCTGGCCAAGAACATGGGTCTGGGCCGGCGCGGTACCGCGGTAGCGGGCACGCAACCCGAAGTGGCCGCCAAGGCGGAGCCGGAAAAACCGGCGAAGGCGCAACGCAAGCAAACCCGAAAAGTTGGCTCGCGGAAGTAGCCGCGCAATGTGAAAAAGCCTGAAAACGTGGCTTCATCCTTCGACAAGCTCAGGATGAGGCCGAGTGTTTCAACGAGTTGACCCTCATGGTGAGCTTGTCGAACCATGGGCAACATCGTTTTCCCGCATCGAGCCGTAGACTTAAGGTCTGCGGCTTTTTTTGTTGTCAAAAGCTACGCGTCGCGCTCAAGAAAAAGCCTTGGCGACAGAGTTGAGAAGGGTTCGAAAAGAGTGATCATATCTTGTGACCGGAGGCACCTCGCGCCTGACCCCTAAAAGCTGGTAGACCGCCATCTGCGCCGCCCTGACAGAATATTCAACCGTGAACACGACGTCTTCCGGGATCTCGACGAACTGACTGACAAAGGCGAGGTTCTTGGAGTTTTTCGGCACTGGCAAAGGCCGGTCCGACTTACTGCGCGGCATGAACATGGAGGTGATATAGGGCATGCGGCAGGGAATGCAGATTGCGCCGTTAAAGACGCTGCGGTCGAAATTGAGGTGGCCGCAGACCTCAGCAAGGATTTCCGCGCCGGTGCAGTCGGTCATCGGCTTGGCGACGAAATTGCCGATACGGTCCGGGTGCAAGGCATATCCCCAAAAAACCTGCAGATTGTCCGGTTGGCCCGGAAAATGCGGCTGGTGGCAGAGCACCACGGACATCAGCCAATTCGAAGTCCTTGAATGTCACAAGGCCGCCGATTCCCGCGACATTGCCGCTGAAGGCCTCCATCTGATCGAAGAAGGTTGTCGTCGGGCAGGTCACGGTGAAGGATTCCCACCAGGACTCGGGGATGCTTGAATTGAAGGCAGCGGGGTTGCCAAATTCCGGCCGCCCCTCCGCGAGCTTCTCCCAAAGCGCCCAGCCCTGGCTATCGGCCTTCGTCAAGTGCTGAGGCGGAGTTGTCATCGAGCCCAGGCTTGACGCATCGGTCATCGACGCATTCTGGAGAAAGACCAGATCGTCTTCCGCGATAGCAACAGTTGTAAGGTCGGCTCCTTTGCGCACTTTGAGTTCGTTCACGCGAACGAGGCCACCGTCTTCAACGACGCCAATGTCAACGACTTCCGCGCCGGAAATAAACTGCACGCCCTGTTTCTCAAGCCACACGGCCAGGGGGCGAACCATCGCGTCATACTGATTGTAAACCGTGCGCCTCACGCCGGCGAGCGTGTCGATGCGCGGGAATTCATTCATGAAGCGGTGCAGATAGCGCTTGAGCTCGACAGCGCTGTGCCAGGGCTGAAAGGCGAACGTCGTCTGCCACAAATGCCAGAAATTATTCTCGAAAAATGTTGGCGAAAGCCAATCAGTGATGCGATCCGCCCCAAGCTCTTCTTCGGAAGCCTCCGTCAGCGCAAGAAGTTCTACGCGATCGGACATGGTGAAACCCATCTTCGAAACGTCGACCTTATGTCTGTTCCGGTCGACGAGACGCGCCTGGGAATGCGACTTGAATTCTTCGTTGAATGCTTCCGTGTCTTGCCGCACCGTCTTGCCAGGATGCTCAAGGGACGGGACCATATCGAAGAGATCCCAGGTGCATTCATAATGGCCGAAGGTCAGCATGCGGCCGCCTCGCACCACGTAAGCGCCGTCCGGTTGGCGCGCGCCATCAAGGCTGCCGCCGAGAACGCTCAGCTTTTCATAGATCGTAATGTCGCCGCCGGGAACGCCGCCGTCCCGGACCATAAAAGCAGCAGCGGCCAGCGAACCGATGCCCCCGCCGATAAGATGCGCTTTCATCAGGACCCTCATTGAGCTTATCTAAAAGGCTAATATACCCCCACCAACACCTGCACAAAAAAACCTAAACTGCCCCTTGAGCGCAAGTGCTTGAGATTCATGACTATAACTACGTCACAAGCGGCCTCCTCGGCTCGCAGCCTAACGCGTGACACCGCGAACGTTGGTCACGACGGCTTCCCAGCCCTGAAGTACTGGAACAACCCCAAACAGACGCTCGAGAGCATGTAGGATCGTTCCATCCTCGGGAACAGGTTCGCTCGGGTAGTCAGACCACTCGAGGCCAAGATCGACGAACGGCTTCAAGGCCGCTGCACGCATCCAGAACATTGTGCCAATCGGGAAGTTGATCGCGCGCGGCAAATCGGAATGACCCATTCTCTGCGCCAACCCCTCAGCCATACGCATATTCCGCGTCCATCCCATAAGGTTTGGGTCATCGGGATAGACAAGGCCGATTTTTTCGTTGGTTTGCATTCGATGCAAAGCCAAGTCCATCATTCTGCCACCGCGGGGACCACCCAGAACATTTTCGAATAGAAAGTGGCTCCAAGCCGCAACGGAGTTAGGGTTGTCAAGCTGACTACTCTTCTTGACGTGAGCGTGCCCCACAACGTCGTAATCTTTGACCAAGGTGCTACCGAATTCGCTGAGCAGCGGCCCGATGTCACGCCCAGCATTCGGCACTTCCTGCACCGTCATGACGCGACCCCGGTAGTCGGCGAAGATCGCTCTCACCTGATCGACGGCGCTCCGACTTCCCACGCTGATAAACAGGTCTGGTTGCGTCCGGTTTCGCTGCAGCCGGACCATGATTTCCTGCAACTGGTCTGTAAAATAGGCATGGACGTGCAGGGCGGTTTTCAGTGTCACCGCAGGTCCTGCGTCTCTCTCTTCGATCCCGCCCTCAAGCACTGGCAAAAGCCATGGACCAGCTGGACGCCCCTTGCTCAGGAAGTCGGCATAGGCCTCTTTTGTGCCGTCGTAGCCGCTCTCCTTATGTTCGGCATAGACGAAGGGACTGAAGCCCGGTTCCGGCTTTCGTGCAGCGCAGATCCAGCTTAATTTATCCATATAGTCACGGACGTTTTGGGGGCTAGTGTTTACGGCATTGGCCTCAAAAAAATCGGGCCGGAAGCAGCCTGACGCCACAATGAGGCCGATGTCGGCGTCCACGTTGCCGACCCTCGCTTTCGCGCTTTGACCGAGCGTTTCAATCCGTTGGACATAGCGATCGAAGTCAAATGTGGTAGTGGCGAACTCGCGCGTCTTGAGCGACACCTCGTCGTAAAACTCTGTGGAATTGGCAAGCCGCAGTACCTTCTCCGCAAGCTCACGTGTGTCAATATATTCGGCAACGCATGCGCTCCCAAGGCCTGCGGTGCGCAGCAGGTCCGCGATTCCGCTCGCCATGTCGAAGCACAACACTGGGAGGCCCTGACACAGCGCGTCGATCGCGACGTTCGGCAAAGGATCAAGCCGGCTTGGAAGCAACAGCGCATCAGACAACTCATATGCAAATTCGATTTCCGAAGTCTCCGGCAGCAAGGTCACACGATCTTCTATGGCTGCCCGACGCAACTGATCGCGCAGATAAACGGAATAGGCGAAATCGCGTTCAGGAGCATAGCCGGCGCCGATCCATGCGAAACGAACCTTTTGCCCCCCCGGCGCGCCCAACACCCTCGTTGCAGTCTCAAGGAAAAGATTACGCCCTTGCGAATCTGAACGGTTCCGGCGCCGAGAACGACAAATTCATCGAGCGAGCCCGAGGGGGCGTAGCGCATCGCGGAGACGACGCCTTTCCACGCCGCGGGACGCCTCAGAGGTGGCGTTTATAGGAACTCGGCACTTACCCTGAGGCAAGATGTGTAGCCTCGGAGTGAAATCCATTACGTTGTTATCAAGAGCATTCTCAAGTGTTAGGCGCGCAGAAAACACCGTCTCACTCGCCCATCTCATTGCGTCCGGGAACGCTGTTTGTTTTCTGGTGTACGAGGCAAACTCGTGCAGCAAAACAACTGAGGGGACACCTTGCTTATCAAGAACCTGCAGTACAGCATGCGAACTCGATTGAGTTTACGACGGCAAAAACGTAAGCGCGCTCTGCGCATATTCGTCCAATAAGTCCCCTGTAGGTGCTAGACTTCGTGCTGTGCAGATTTGCGTCGATGACTTTTTCGGAAACAGCACAGAAATCGTCGATGATGTCGCCGCCCGTCAGACAAAGGGAGGTCACATTGTATCGGGCCGAAAGGCTCTCCGCGATATTGAGCGTCAAGATTGGCGCACCTGTTCTGCTGGCTTCGTGGCTTACAATTAAAACGTCTTGCTTCGTTGGGTCACGGGTGATCTTGCCGGGAAACTCGAACGCCGACGCGCCAACGACTCGCGCGCTTGGGGTGTTTGCGGCAAGCGGCGCTTCTGACAAAGAACGATTCGGATCACGTTTGCGGGCGCGATGCTGGTACCTGACGGCAGATTTAGCTGAAAGTGGAGCGCAGAAGCTTGAGAGAGAGGTGTACAAACGAAATTTGAGCTTGTCGCGAACCTGCCTCCATGGCCGGTTCCGCGCCTGAGCGAGTTCCCGTTCGAGTTCCCTTACCCGTGACTCTGCTGCATTTCGCCCAGCGGTCACCGACTGGAGCAGGTCGAGAGCCGTAAGTTCGGGATGAATAGTCTGTGTCTCCATTTCTGCCATAGCAGTTGCCGCTTTCCCTATTCCCTAAAAATATTGCGCGCGCATCCAGGCCCAATAGTCTTTAAGACCATCTTGCAAAGCGATTCTTGTCTTCCAGCCAAACGCATCTCTGGTGCGCGAAACGTCTAAGACAGACCGGGGAACATCAACTGACCGTCCAGCCTTCCAACTCCGCTCAACCTTTGTTCCCGCTGCGAATTCGATTGCCTCGATTAGTTCATTGAGCGTGGTTCCCTCGCCGCTTCCTGCATTAAAAGGGGCCCACCGTCTCACTAGCGGCAGCAGTCACACACAAGCGAGCCAGATCCTCGACGTGGAAGAAATCCCTAGCGATGGCTCCTTCTCCCCAAATCTCGATCGGCTTACCTTCAAGCGCTTGCTTCATGAACGTCGTGACGACGCCCTGAACGCCAACATGGGCTTGTCGCGGCCCATAGGGATTGGCTGGACGAATAACGATGGGCGATAGCTTGCTCTCGCGGCGGAACATTTCGAGATAGTGTTCGATCGCTACCTTGACGATCCCGTAGGAGTTGATCGGCCGAAGCGGATGATCCTCCGGAATTGGCGTTATATCTGGCACGCCGTAAACGGTTCCACCGGAGGAAAGGAACAGGATGCGACGGATCCCGAGGTCGACCATCGTCCTAAGGAGGTTGAGCGTGCTGATGAGATTGTCGGCTACGTCCGCCTGAGGATTGACGTTCGAAGTACCCGGAAAGGTCGTGCTGATCAGATGAAATACTGTTTCGACCCCGGTGAGCGCTTCGATGAGCGCAGCCTGATCAGAAAAATCACCGAGAAAATACTCCACGCCCGAGCACGGTGAACGAAACCGCTCTGGGCGTTGGTCGAAGACCCGGACCTGATAATTTTTGACTAAGAGCGCATCGACAACATGCGACCCAATAAAGCCGCATCCGCCCAAAACAAGAACACTCATAATTCGACCTTGAACCTGAAATAGAGCTAGTACGCGAGAACAAAGAAAGCGCTAAACCAAAATATACGAGTCGGTATCGCAAAACGCTTAGGATGGGAGTTCTGCTATAGCGTTTCTTCACAGAAAACTTAGTATCAACACCACGCCGAATGAAGTATTTTCAACGGGACGCCTCACTTATGATGGAGTGAGAGTGGCGAGATTGCCTGCATAGGTCACTTCGAGGCAAGCACGTGACGAAGGTTTTGCGGGCGATTTGCTGCGCTCGCTATGTGTTGCCATAATATCAGGAGTTAAGCACCTCCGACCATTACAATCAAAATATCGAGCAAAGAGCATGTCAGCAACATCGCCGCGCCGATAACCTCACAGCATGGCAATACCTTCTGATTCAAACCGAAATAAGTGTTTTGAAAAATAACGCGCGAGTCGATGCGTTGTCCAGGGAAACGGCACCCCGCGCTTTTTTTGTGTGGAAAACTTGGCCGATGAAGCCGTGCGGTTCGTCTTGAGGGTTAGGATCGCGCCACTAAACATGGGCTGATCGTCAGCGGAGGTTTCTCAGGCAACAAAGAACTGGATCACAGACCACTTGCCGACAATGCCTGTGCCGTCTCGCCTCAACGATTCTCATCAAGTTGGTGCCTTGCGCACGAAGCCTGGTTGCGCATTCATCTAAATTCCACTCCCCTCTATCGGAGAGTGTAAAGTTTTCAAGCGATAGCTTCACCCCAACTGGCGGAGAGGGAGGGATTCGAACCCTCGGTACGGTTACCCGTACTCCGGTTTTCGAGACCGGCCTATTCAACCACTCTAGCACCTCTCCAAGGAATGCAACGCGCGCACAAAGGCGGCCTGGGCTCGACCGCCGGCCCCCTTTTTGCGAGTCTGTGCGAACAGATAGCAAACGCGCGGCAGGCGCGCAACGGCTTCAACGGCCCTCAAGTCGTTTTTTGAGCGTCCGCCCGAGGCCAACGGGATAACTATTTCCTGACATCCCCTGCCCTTTTTCGATCAGCGGTTGAGATGCAATGAGGGAATGCCTACAACAGGCTTAAATCTCGCGATGAACGGCACCCCATGAACCAGAAATTGCAAATCATCCCTTCCGAGCCGCCCGCAGCCGAAAAGCGCCCTGTCCGCGATGTTCATCACGGCATCGAACGCGTTGACGATTATGCCTGGCTGCGCGTCCCGAACTGGCAGGAGGTGATGCGCGATCCGCAAGCGCTCAGCGCGGATGTGCGCGGCTATCTCGAGGCGGAAAACGCCTACACGAAAGAGGTCATGGCCGACACCGAGGCACTCCAGGAGACGCTGTTCAAGGAGATGAAGGGGCGCATCAAGGAAGACGATTCCACAGTCCCGGCGCCCGATGGCGCTTATGCCTATTTCATGAGCTACGTCACGGGCGGTCAGCATCCTCGCCTTTGCCGCGAGCCGTGTGCGGGCGGCGAGCCTCAGGTGCTGCTCGATGGCGACGCACTGGCCGCGGACAAGCCATATTTCTCGCTTGGCGCAGCCACGTGGAGCCACGATCACAGCCTCTTGGCTTACGCCTTCGACGACAAAGGCTCCGAGTTCTACAGGATCAGGATTTGCGACCTTGAGACGGGCAAGGAACTGCCGGATGAGGTGCCCGATATGGAAGGCCAGCCCGTCTGGAATGCCGACGGGAGCGGCTTCTATTACACGCGCGTCGACGAGCATCGCCGGCCGCAGCAAGTGTTGCTCCACCTCCTTGGCAGGACGGCGGATCAGGATGAGCTGATCTACCAGGAGCCCGACGCCGGGTTTTTCACGCGGGTGGGACAGAGCCAGGACAGGCGCTATCTGTTCATCAGCGCGGGCGACCACGAAACGAGCGAGGTCCGCTTCCTCGATCTGTCTATGCCGCAAGAGGGCTCGCGGCTTATCGCGGCGCGCGAAACGAACCACGATTATCAGGCGGAGCATCACGAGGGGCGGCTCATCATCCTCACCAACAGCGATGGCGCCGAGGATTATAAGATCGTGGAAGCGCCCATCGATAAGCCGGGCCGCGAAAACTGGCACGACCTCGTTCCGCATAAGCAGGGGCGCCTCATTCTCGATTATACCTGCTACAAGGATTACCTGGTCCGCTTGGAGCGCGAGGACGGCCTGCCTCGCATCGTGATCCGCCGCTTCGCCGACGGAGAGGAGCACGCCATCGACTTTGCGGAGGAGGCCTACTCGCTCGGCATGTCGGACGGCTACGAATATGATACCGAGACGCTGCGCTTCACCTATTCGTCGATGACGACGCCGCGGCAAGTGTTCGACTACAACATGCGCACACGCAAGCGGAGTTTACGCAAGACGCAGGAAGTGCCAAGCGGTCACAACCCTGCCGATTACGTCACGCGCCGTGTTTTCGCGCCCGCATGGGACGGCGAAACTGTGCCGGTTTCCCTGCTTTACCGCAAGGATACGCCGCTTGACGGCTCCGCGCCTTGTCTGCTCTACGGCTACGGCTCCTACGGCATCGCCATACCGGCGGGCTTCTCGACCAACGCCTTCAGCCTTGTCGATCGCGGTTTCGTCTATGCCATCGTCCATACTCGCGGCGGCAAGGACAAGGGCTACCGCTGGTACAAGGACGGCAAGCTCGCCAAGAAGACGAATACTTTCAAGGACTTCATCTCAGCAGGCCACTACCTCGCGGAGCAAAAATTTACGAGCGCTGGTAGCATCGTGGCGCAAGGCGGCTCGGCGGGCGGCATGCTCATGGGCGCGGTCGCGAACATGGCGCCGGAGTTGTTCGCGGGGCTCATCGCGGACGTGCCGTTCGTGGACGTGCTGACGACGATGCTCGACGACACCCTGCCGCTCACGCCGCCGGAATGGCCCGAATGGGGCAACCCCATCGAAAGCGCCGACGATTACCGCACCATCGCGGCCTATTCGCCTTACGACAATGTGCGGGCGCAAGCCTACCCGAACATCCTCGCGACAGGCGGGCTTACCGATCCGCGCGTCACCTATTGGGAGCCTTCGAAATGGGTGGCGAAGCTCCGCGCGCATAAGACTGATAAGAACGTGCTGCTCCTCAAGATCAACATGGACGCGGGCCACGGCGGCGCGTCCGGCCGCTTCGACCGGCTGAAGGAGGATGCGCTCGCCGATGCCTTTGCGCTGAAGGTTGCGGTCGGCGCGGCGAGCTAAGCAACAAATTGTGAAGCCTTGAATCTTTTTTTCGACTGCGGGCGTGTAGCGCTATCCATCTAATCATGTCATGTTAAACTAAGCACATAAATTATGTCTGGGCATTCTCCTTAATGCTGAGGTCACGCTCTAGATGCCAACACTCAATAAATTCGCCAAGTGTATTGCAGTCTCTATGTCAATAGGCTCGGTTTGCGGGTGTTTTTATTCTGGACATCCAGCGCAGGCGCAATCGAATAGTGACCACTCACCGTCAACTGCAGGGCCGAGCCCGTCGCCTCCGGGTGCTGCCGTCTATTTTATCGACGTGAAGTCTGGCGACACTCTGCGGCCGAAAACAATCATACACTTCGGACTCAGAAACATGGGCGTGAGCGTTGCGGGCACCAGCAAGCAAAACTCCGGCCATCATCATCTCCTGATCGACACTGATTTGCCGCCTCTCGATAAGCCGATACCAAATGATCCCAATCACTTGCATTACGGTGGGGGACAGACGGAAGCGGAGATTTCTCTGACACCGGGTCAGCATACCTTGCAGCTGGTGATGGGCGACAAAGATCACATCCCTCACAACCCGCCGGTCGTGTCCGAGAAAATTCGGGTCAACGCGGTTGATAGCGACACAAAAAATGAATTACATGCGTCGGGCCCAACAGCATCTCCATCGAATGCCAGGGTTTATTTTTCTTTCCCTGCCCAAGGATCCTGCATCGCTTCGCATTCGGTGATACGTTTCGGCTTGGTGGGGATGGGAGTTGCACCCGCCGGCTTTTCAAAGGCGAACACGGGTCATCATCATCTTATTATCGATTCCGAGCTTCCCCCCTTGGATCAACCGATCCCAAACGACGTGAACCACTTACATTTCGGCGGGGGTCAAACGGAGGCAGAAGTCACGCTTTCTCCGGGCCGTCACAAGTTGCAGCTCCTTTTCGCGGACGAGCGGCACATCCCTCATAACCCGCCACTGTACTCACAGCCGATCCAAGTAACAGTGGGATGCACAACCTACAGGAGAAAGAACCGCGCTAAGACCCTTCACATTGCAAGGCGGAACTACCGCGGTTGACTGGATTACTATTCGCCTAACGCAGTTCCCTCACGACACGTAAGCCATTGCCAGGGTAACGAACGTCGCTGTCGTACCTGAACCGCGATGCTGATTTCACAGACTGGGCCCTGCTTCCGAAGTATCCGCCACGCAGAACCCTCATGTTGCAATTTCCGGAGAGCCAAGCGGAGCCGTCGGCGGGCGCCCCCTTATAGCTCTCGTTCCAGCAATCCTGGACCCATTCCGCGACATTTCCAGCCGTGTCGTGAAGACCGAACGCATTCGGCTTGAAAGACCCAACCACAGACGGCTTTCCGCGTGGCTCGGCGCCGCAATCGCTGCAATTCGCGTTCCCTGTTCCCTTATCCCGTCCCCACCAGAAGGGGGTCGGAGTTCCACCCCTCGCGGCGTACTCCCATTCTGCCTCCGTTGGCAGGCGGTAAGTATGGCCTGTCTTTTTGGAAAGCCATTTCACGAAGCTGTCTGCGTCCTCCCAGCTGACATTGCCAAGGGGAGCAGCGTTTCGGTCCAGCCCCTGGTCCTGGGGCTGACGTTTGCAATCGCCGTCATCAACACAACTTTCCCACTCGGAGAGGAGGACCTCGTAGAGGCCGATTGCAAACGAACGGCCAATCTCTACGGTGTGACATGGTTTTTCGAAAAGCCCCTCCGTGGAGCCCATCGTGAAACTTCCACCTGGGACCACGATAAGCTCCGGACATTTGTCGCAATCTCGAAACTTATACCCTGCGGAATAGGTCTCAATACGACCGGGCGGATTCGCCCGCGCAGTGCGCAACCCCGCCTGAGCTGTGCTTGATTTCCTGCTATCGCTGTCCTTGCTCGCCCAGCGCTGCGGGCCAGGCTGGGGAGTTTGCGAAGCGCTTCGGCCACCTTGGAAAAATGAGAACTCACCTGTGAGGGATGATGAAACCCAGGGGACCTGTTCTCTTCTGGACTTATTGGCAACATTAACGCGCGTCCGATTAAAAGCTCCTTCTGCGTTGCCGGGCTGTTGAATTTGCAGGAGCAATTCAGCCATGAATGATTCAGCCGCGTTATCCGGTATAAGCTTGCCGGGGGATGCCGAAAGCAGGATCAAGCTTTCGGATGGGGTATCAATGGCCGCCAACCCCTTTGGAACGTCTCTGGAAATTCCGCTCGAATGGATTGCGGCGCGCTGCATCCACTATGACGATTTTAACGTTGGCCCCGCTGGCTGCCAGCTCCGAAAGTATGGTATCGAGATTGACACCATCTCGCTTTATGTCCGATTCTTTCCAGACTTCTGCGTTCACAGGCATAATGTAGTTTTGTCTGTTGTATTGCAGACCTATCCCGCTGAAATAAAATAATGCAGTGTCACCCTCGATGATTTTAGATTTGAAGCCGTCCAGCACGGACTTCAAATCTTGCTTCTCTACATTATTATGGATTTCTGAATCAAAGCCATCTTGCTTCAATTCGTCGGCAAGGCTTTTTGCATCTTTGGTTGCATTTGCAAATGAAGAAGAAGCTTCAGCGTAGCTTGTATTGGCGATCAGTAGAGCGCGACGCGTTTCAGCCTGGGATTTCCAAGGAGCAAAAGCCAAACAAAAAACAAATAACAAGGCAACTGCCTTGCTCGCTGAAGGCTGCCTAGAGCTTAACAGTTTGCAATCCCTTGTGATCATGAGACTCCTAAGCTTACTCTAGGCAGCAAATGATAGTAACAAAATCTCGATTGAAGGACATCGCCAAGCCCAGTAATCAGAAGGCGGCAAAAGCCTAACCTTAGCTTTTTTTCTTGGCTTTGTTCTCCGAAAATGGGCCCTGGCACAGGGCAAGAATGATTACATATCTAGGATGCTACTAAAAGAATGTTCTGTACACAAAAATTTGCCTGCAGCGGCCCGCGAAGTGGCATCCCTCAATAGCAAGCACACTCTGGAATTGGCCCATGGCCGCACCCGGCCTTCATGGTCTAAATTCAGCAGAAGCCATTGCTGGGACGACGCTGACAACCTCGATGTTCAAATGTTGGCGAAGCCGGAGACTTTGCTTAAACCGTCTCTGCGGATTGGGGGCTTGCTGCGCCGGTCGTGCTGGTTTCGGAGGCAGTGAACGACGATGACAGCGAAAGACGCAAAGCGGCTCCGCAGCCGCGCGTGGTGGGACAATCCCGATAATCCGGGCATGACGGCGCAATATCTTGAGCGCTTCCTGAATTACGGGCTGACCCGCGAAGAGCTGCAAGGCGGGCGGCCCATCATCGGCATCGCCCAGACCGGCAGCGATCTCGTCCCCTGCAACCGCCATCACCTCGAACTCGCGAACCGGGTGCGCGACGGCATCCGCGACGCGGGCGGCATCCCGTTCGAATTTCCGGTGCATCCTCTGCAGGAAACGGGGATACGGCCCACCGCCGCGCTGCATCGCAACCTCGCCTTTCTCGGCGTTGTCGAGATCCTCTATTGCTATCCGCTGGACGGCGTCGTGCTCCTCACAGGGTGCGACAAGACCACGCCCGCGCTGCTGATGGCGGCAGCGACGGTTGATTTTCCCGCCATCGTGCTGTCCGGCGGGCCGATGCTGGATGGCCATTTCGAGGGCAAGCTTGCGGGCTCCGGCACCGTCAAATGGGAAGCGCGCAGGCGCTATGCCGCGGGCGAGATCAACTATGACGGGTTCATGGATCTCGTTCTGGCATCCGCGCCCAGCATCGGCCACTGCAACACGATGGGTACGGCTAGCTCCATGAATGCGCTGGCCGAAGCGCTCGGCATGTCGCTTCCCGGCTGCGCGGCGATCCCCGCCCCTTACCGCGAGCGCGGGCAAATGGCTTATGCCACGGGCAGCCGCGCGGTTGAGCTGGTTCACGAGGATCTGCGCCCTTCCAGGATCATGACGCGCGAGGCGTTCGAAAACGCGATCGTCTGCGCTTCCGCCATCGGGGCCTCGACCAACTGCCCGCCACATTTGAACGCCATCGCCCGCCACATCGGCGTCGAGTTGACGAACGACGACTGGGACCGCATCGGCTACCGCATCCCGCTGCTCGTCAACATGATGCCCGCAGGCGCTTATCTCGGCGAAGCTTATTTCCGGGCGGGCGGCCTTCCCGCGGTGATGGCGGAACTGATCGCGGCCGGCAAACTGCACGGGAACGCGCTGACCGTGACGGGCCGCACCATCGACGAGAACATCGCAGGCGCAAAAATCCTGAATGACGACGTCATCCGCCCCTATTCACGCCCGCTCAAGGAGAAAGCCGGTTTCGCGAACCTCAAGGGAAATTTGTTCGATAGCGCCATCATGAAGATGTCCGTCATCTCCGATGCGTTTCGCAAGCGCTACCTGGAACGGCCCGGCGACGAGGGCGCCTTCGAGGGCCGCGCCATCGTTTTCGACGGCCCCGAGGACTATCACGCCCGCATCAACGATCCCTCGCTCGCCATCGACAGCGATTGCATCCTGGTGATGCGATATTGCGGCCCGATCGGCTATCCAGGCGCCCCCGAAGTGGTCAACATGCTGCCTCCTGATGCGCTCGTAAAAGAGGGCATCTCGCAGCTTCCCTGCATCGGCGACGGCAGGCAGAGCGGCACCTCGGGCAGCCCGTCCATCCTTAACGCTTCACCCGAAGCTGCGGTGGGCGGCGGCCTCGCCCTTCTCAAAACAGGCGACCGCATCCGCATCGACCTGAACAAGAGAAGCGCCGATATTCTGATCCCGGATGAAGAACTGACCGAGCGGCGGCGCGGCCTCAAACTGCCCGAGATCATCAGCCAGACACCGTGGCAGGATCTGTACCGCAGGCATGTAGGGCAGATTGATAAAGGCGCGGTTTTCGAACAAGCGACCCCATATCAGCGCGTGAGCAAACTGGGCCTGCCCCGCGATAGTCACTAGCACAGCCGCAGGCAAGGCAAGTTCGCCCCCAATTCGCCGCAAGCCGACTGTTTCCGAAAGCCACTAAAATCAACGACTTGCTAGTACGCCTTGTCCGCGGGGGCGTACTGGCAGGATGCTGAAAAAGCCTGAAAACGTGGCTTCATCCTTCGACAGGCTCAGGATGAGGCTTTGACAAGCTCAGGATGAGGCCTTCGACAGGCTCAGGATGAGGTGGAGTGTTTTCAATGAGTTGATCCTCATGGTGAGCTTGTCAAACACCTCATGTGAAGCTGTCGAACACCTCATGGTGAGCTTGTCGAACCATGGGCCGCATCGTTTTTCAGCAGCCTGCTAAAGCAGCCTGCGTTCATCTTCTGAATTGCCCAACTTTTCCATCCAAAATCGATTCGATTAAGGCGGTTGATTGAGCGGGCACCTTGATTTATCCAAATCGACTGATGCTCAAAATTGCAACGGCCTGACGCAGGCTCAGCCGACTTTGTAACAAAAAGTATCAACTAAGCTAGTATGATATTGGTAAGAAAGGCGATCCCGATTCGGCTCAGCCGTCCGGGGTTTTGAACAAAAAGAGGGAGGGAAACAATGCACAAGACTTTGATTATTTCGGTGATCGCTGCAGCGGCTGCGATTTGCACGGTTGCCATCGGCGGCGAAACCCTGTCGAACTCCACGCGGCAGGATCTGCTGACCGCCATGAAGAACGAGGGCTTTGCCCATTTGAAGTATACGTTGTTTGCCGAGCAGGCCCGGAAAAACGGCAACGACGTGCTTGCGGGCATCCTTGAGCACACCGCCGAAGACGAGTTCGAAAAGCACTTCAAGACGCACGCAAAGCTCTATGGTCTCTTGAAAAGCGATTACGAGAATTTGTTGAACGCCATGTCCGCGGAATTTGTCGAGTCCACCCAGATGTATCAGGAGATGGCGAAGCGAGCCGAGGCAGCCGGTGACGCCGGCGCCGCGAAGCATTTTGCCGACTTCGCGCGCGACGAAATGGAACATCGCGATATCTTCAAGGCCGAGATCCCGAAGCAGGGGGCGAACAAATAGCCGCCGGGCATAAGCTCGGCGACGCCACGCTTCCGAAGGCTATGGCGTTTGCGCGAGAGCAAACCTGGGAGACTCAGCATTGAAGGGGGCCGCAAAGACCTCGCTTTCAAGCCTTGCGATTGAGGGTTGAGCCGCGACGCTCGGCCCGATCATTCGCCCTTGAAAACGGGCTGGCGCTTCTCCTTGAAAGCCGCAATGCCCTCCCGGTAATCGGCGCTTTCATACACCTTGCGCCGCATGTCCTGAATGCGTTCGAACACCTGCGCAGGGATAGGCTGAAAGTCGCACAGCACCCGCAACTGCTCCTTGATCACGGCCATCGCGAGAGGAGCCTTTGCGGCCATCTGCCGTGCGCGGTCCATCGTGTAGGTCTCCAACTCAGAGGAGGGCACAAGATGGTTGATGATGCCCCATTCAAGCGCGACCCCCGCCTTGACAGGTGCGGCGGTAAAAAACAGCTCTTTCACGACGTTGAGCCTGAGCCGGCCCATGAAATGGAGAAGGCCGGTTGTATTATAGGGCAGGCCGATATTCACGGGGGTGATGGCAAATGTCGCGGTTTCGTCCGCGAACACAAGGTCGCAACTGAGCACCAGATCAAATGCCCCGCCCCATACCGACCCCTGCACCATGGCGATCACAGGCCCCGGAAACATCCTGATCGCCCGAAGCGTTTCTTCCATCGGATCGGCGTAGCTCAGCGGATCCATGCCGCCGAGCGGCAGTTCGCCGATGTCATGGCCGGCGGACCACACCTTCACCCCTGGCGCTGCCCTCAATACCACGACGCGAATCTTTGCTTCCGCGAAACGGGCGAAGGCTGCGGTCAGCGCGTGCATCATGTCATGGCTGAGTGCATTGCGCTTGGCCTGATTTTTCAATGTGATGATGCCGATGTCGCCGACACACTCGACGGAGGCCACGGAACTGGCGGTGTTGCTCGTGTTGGCGTCGCTCGTTTGGTCCATCGGATTGGCTCCCGAATAGTGCTGATCGCGAGATCAACCCGCCTTTGATCGGTATCGATTAAAGGCAGAAAAGTTGACCGATTCTAAAGTGCTAATGTATCCGGATTGATAAAGCGGATCTTTTGGGTCCATAGGCTTTGATTGCAGCGCTTTCAATGTGTGGACGAGCGCAGGCAGACGAGGTCGCAAAGGGTAGGACATCTTCGACCGTACTGGCGAGACCTGTCATCCGACACAAATCGGTTTGAATAAGATCGGCCCCTCCCTGTGGGCCGTGGTCGGGCGGCCTGTAGCGAGCGCCCCGGATTACAACTATTCGGGCGCGTTGATCAGCGAGGCCAAGACTGGGGATGACAGGACGAGAAGCGCATCGACGCCTGTCTTGTCAATCCGCGCGAAGTCCTGGATGGCGCGGAGATGTATTCAGAGGCCTGCCGGAAAAGAAGGACGGGGCGGCTGAAGACACTCACCTGGCCGGACCTTTAAGCCTTGCTTTCTGGATTTAATCTTTACACGCGGAAGGTGTTGTATTGCATTTATACACGCACTACTCTCGGCTTAAGCAGAGCAGAGGGGTACCTGTTCTGCTGGTTTCCCAAAGCTGTAATGCGTGTGTGAAACCAAGCCCCTAGCGCACTCCAACGCTAGGGGCTGCTTTTCCCCGTTATAGGCTCATCCGGAAGGGCGACGTAAGCAGGACGGTGCTTGAGTTTTGAGTGCCGGGAGCGCGGCTCGGGAATACGCCGCGGCCGCCGGTCTCGACGACGGAAGCCATACCCCCCATGAGCTTCGCAGCCCATCCTGTTGTCGTCAGGGTGGGTGGCCACTATTATTGCCGCTCGATCCAAAAGGTGAACCCTGATACCAACAGCTCTTCGAGCAATGGGGATGCCGAACCCTCGTTGCTTCCGGCCTCTCAAACGTCGACAAGCATCTAAAAGCATCGACCGTCTTCCCAACATTCGTCGTTGCAGATTACCATTTCAATGGAAACGATCCGGGTGTCACAGCAATCCCGGCGGCCGCCCCTTTCCAATGATGCTGGGATTGTGCGCTTGTCTTAGTCGTGAGTACCGCGACTTGCGAAGTGACCGCGATCGCCCAATTCCTAAGAAACGGCAGCACCACCGCCGGACACCGTCTCAATGGGCTGAAGAACAAAGCCGAAAGTCTTGGCGCGCCGATGCAGATTTTCGACCACCCGCAGACGGTATCGGATGTCGTAGAGCGACACGCCCGGATCGACATATTCCATTCCGTGACGGCTCGGCTACCGGTGCGCCACGTTCGTGACGAAAGCACTCTGCCGCCGGAGATCTTATTGTTTGGCGCAAGGCCCAGCCAGGAAGTAAAGTGTTTTGTACTCGGCCAAGCCAAAAGATCGCACTCCGCGACCAGCTTCAGCGCGAGGTAGGGACCAAAGCCGTCGATTTTGGCGATGTCATTCCCGAGCAAGGCGAAAAGGGCCGAGCGGGCGGGCATCGAAGGCCAGCCCGTTTGACTTGATCGGTTCGCCGACGTGACGATGGCAATGCATCGCACTGTGACCGCGCCCAATGCTGAGTTCCTTCAAGACGGCTTCGGTCCGGATGTCACAGGCCAGAACCTTCTCGTTATAAACATCGTGGAGGGCGAACGCCTGTTCCAGCGCAAACAGGTGTTCGGCGCGGTTGTTTCCGGATTTGCGCGACAATCAAGGCGACCTCGTCCTTGGCGCCCGCCGAGGCGTCGATATTCGAAGGCCGAAGTTTCGGGTAAATATCCCCCGGCTGAAGCCGCCCCGGGGGGGCTTTAAAGCATGAGCCGCTCAAAGCGGCTACAGGGGACGCTGACGCAGCCCCAAATCGATGAGCCGCCTCAAGGCGGAATTCAGTTCCAAAGGTGCAGTTGGTCCAGGCGCTTGTCTTCCGCCTCCTGGTTCTTGATGTATTGCCTGATTACCTCTTCGTCGCGGCCCGCTGTGGACACGAAATATCCGCGCGCCCAGAAGTGCTGACCCAAAAAATTCCCCCTCCTCCCATCGTAGACCCGCGCCAATGAACCGCGCTTTTTCCTTTGATGTAGCCGATCACTTGCGACACACCGGACATTTTCGCCGGGATCGAAATCAACATATGCACCTGGTCCCGCATCAAATGCCCCTCCTCGATCCGGCTCTCCTTCTGCGCGGCAAGCCTGCGAAACACTTCTCCCAGATACTTCCGCAGTTCCCTGTAGAGCGTCTCTCTCCGGCACTTCGGAATGAACACAACGTGGTATTTGCAGTCCCATTTCGTGAGGCTTAAGCTCTCATGATCGTCCATCCATCTTCCCATTCGTGTACTTGGCTCACGAAAGGGAGCGTCGCCGATAGACTTCAGGAAATGTCAAACTACTACTGCCACCCCGGCAGAGCCGGGGGGCTTCCCGTTTGGGCTAACAGCAGTTCCCGCCCACAAAAAATATAAAGCGGTAGATAATAGCAATAGCACCTGTAATAGCCGTGGAAAAACCGGCCTTCCTGATCCCCGTGGATGGGATCGTCGGTCGAGGTCAAGGATAATGTGTCTGGGCGGCAGGGCTTGACTTTTCAGAAACAAGGATAGCGGTGCTCCACATCTTCACAGGCGTGGGGGGCGAAGGCATGATCCCGCCAATGAGCAGGTATCGTTCAACTCTGATGTTGATCGTAGGGTCAAAACTGAGGCCACGCCGATACCGCGGGTCGAGATGATCACGGGCCTGGAACGGCGGCGGGATTGGACGGACGAGCAGAAGCTTTTGATCATCGCGGAGAGTTGCCAGGACGGTGTCGTGATCTCGGACGTCGCTCGGCGCCACGGTTTGCGGCCTCAGCAATTGTTCAATCGGCGGAATGAGTTTCGCAAGCGGATCGGGCTCGTGTGTGGCGGAACGCCCGCCTTTGCGCCAGGAATGATCGCCAATGATCGTCTCTCCGCAGCGCCGGCCGAAGTTGCTGACGCTCCCTTGATCGAAATTGTGGTGGACGGCGCCACGGTGCGGACGCGCGGCGCAGTCGACGCCAAGGCCCTGGCGGCCATGCCGCGCACAGTGAAGGCCGTCGCATGATCGTGCCACCAACCAATGTGCGGGTGCTTATCGCCACGAAGCCGGTCGACTTCCGCAGAGGGATCATGGGGCCGGCGGCGATCGTGGAAGCGGAGCTCAAGGCCGATCCGTTTTCGGGGGGGATTTACGTGTTTCGCTCGAAACGAGCTGACAGAGTAAAATTGCTGTTCTGGGACGGAACGTAACCCTACGGTGAAGCCCGCGTGGTGACCGCTTTTGCCGGTGCTCAACCCGCTCTTTTGTCGACGAACTCTCTTATGAGCTCTCGCAAGGTCTCGATGCCGAACTCAGTGAGGGCTGGGGTCTCCCCATCGATGTCATAGACCCAGATGAGTCCGTCTTCTGGTTCAAGATTGTGTAATAATGATGTCCATTGCCCACACCTGGTTCGGCTGCACGATCTCCATGCCGCGCAGCAGATACGGGTAGATCTTGTGACCCGGCTCTGGCTTTGTCGTGCGCGGACGGCGGTAGAGCGCCTCGATCCCCATCCGCTTCATCAGCGTTTTGACGCGCCGGCGGCCGGTCTTGCTCCCATTGGCAGCCAAAAGACGGCGCAACATCCGCGCCCCTGCGAAGGGAAACTCCAGATGCAGCCTGTCGAGCTGGCGCATGAGTTCGAGGTGGGCAGCCGGCGTCGGACGCGGCAGGTAATACACCGTGCTGCGCGCGATGCCTGCGGCTTGGGCCTGTTTCGTGACGCTTAACGCATGACCACGGTCGATCATCGCCTTGCGCTCAGCAATCCCGCCTTGATGAGCGCGCCCTCTAAAAAATCGTTCTCAAGCGTCAACTCGCCGATCTTAGCGTCCGTCCACAAAGTTCTTGAATCGTCTGAAATCCTTTGTGATTCAAGGGAGGCGGCTGTGATTCGGAGGGGCCGCCGATGTGGACTGCTGAAAACCGTAAGCGCTACGAGCGGAGCCAGTTGCGCTATCCGAGCGATTTAACGGATGACGAATGGAGCCTGATCGAGCCGCAGATCGCTCCGGCCAAGCGCGGGGGCCGCAAGCGCGAGGTGAACGTCCGCGAAGTCATGAATGGGGTCATGTATGTACTGAGCACGGGTTGCCAGTGGCGGGCGATCCCGAAGGACCTGCCGCCCAGAAGCACGGTGTTCGCCTACCTGGATTTATGGGGCTACGACGGCACACTGGAGCGTATCCACCACGAGCTTTATGTCAGATGCCGCGAGCAGGCGGAACGTGAAGCGAGCCCCACAGCCTCTATTCTCGATAGTCAGAGCGTGAAGAGCGCAGAAAAAGGGGGGCCTCGATCGACCCGAATGGCTACGATGCAGGAAAGAAAATCAAGGGTAAGAAGCGGCATATTCTTGTAGATACGCTCGGTCTTCTGCTGCATGCCATCGTTCATCCAGCCGATATACAGGACCGCGACGGCGGCATCCTCCTCTTATCGACGCTGTTTGGCCTGTTCCCTTTTCTGAAAAAGCTCTTTGCCGACGGCGGCTATCAAGGACCGCAATTCCAGGAGGCCCTCGCCAAGGTGCTGCCTCAGCTTAACGTCGAAATCGTCAAACGCTCCGATCAGGCCAAGGGTTTCGAAGTCCTGCCCAAACGTTGGATCGTCGAGAGGACCTTCGCCTGGCTCAACCGATGCCGCAGAACTCGCCAAGGGTTTTGAAAACCTTACGCGAACCGCGCTGACTTTCGTCAAACTTGCTTCCATCCGCATTATGCTCAGGAGACTTTGTAATCCTTCATGAACTTCGTGGACAAACTCTTAGCGTGCAAGCTCTTCAAGTCGACGCTCGAAGCCGCCGCTTCGCTCTTGTCCTGGCCAAACACCCCAGCGGCGCCTTCGAAAAGCCGGGCTTTCCATTGAGTGATCTGATTGGGGTGGACGTCGAACTGCTGAACCACCTCACCCTTCACGGCGGCCAAAGCCACCTTCGCCTTGAAGGATGCTGTGTGGTTCCGGCGCGGTCTCTTGCTCATCGTCTCTCCTAATTCGCGGGCCTATATAGCCCGCTGTCAGGCAGACGCTCCACTTATCGTCCTGTCCGCATTTCCGTGACCACCTCTGAGCAACAACTCCGCCGAACGAGCGCTGAGAGGTTTTGCGCTCGGAAGAAAGTCATGGCTCTTCGCCGGCTCCGAACGCGGCGCCAATCGGGCCGCGTTTATGGTGACGCTGATCGCGACGGCGAAACTCAACGGCGTCGATCCCCTGGCCTGGCTCGCCGACGTACTCGCACGCATCGCCGGTCTGCCGCAAACCCGGCTCCACGAGTTGCTCCCCTGGAACTGGAAGCAGCCCAGCCTGCAACAGGCTGCGTAGTCAACCGCGAGCGTTCATGCCGCGGCCCTCACCGTATGCTTAGGACATGCGCAACGATAAGTGAATCGCATTAGGTCCTGGCGTGCGGCGGAGTAACTCAGGGCTGGGGGATTCCGTTTGGGTGCATGCGCTGTTACCAGCGATGGATGATCGACACGCATTCAATTCGGCAGCGGTGGAATGCGGACGGCTCGAAGCGCGATGAGCGCGGACGCCGGCTGTTTGCCGCGAGCGAGGTCCGTGCGGCCGGATGGGGCGGCCTTGCGGCGGTCTCGAACATCACCGGTCTTGCCCGCAGCACGATTGAGCGTGGATTGAAGGACCTCGATGCCGCGCCTCTGGCGCCGGGCCAGGTTCGGCGCCAGGGGGGCGGCCCCCGGCAGCTTATCGAGCGCGATGCAACGCTGCTTGGAGATCTGAAGCGCATCGTGGAGCCCGCGACGTTGGGCGATCCTGTCCGGCCGCTGCTGTGGGTGTCGAAGAGTTTGGACAAGCTTGCAGCGGCCCTGACGGAGATGGGCCATGCGATCAGCCCCAACAGCGTGCGCAAGCTGCTCAATGAATTGGGTTTTTCCCGGCAGGCCAACCGGAAGTCCGAGGAAGGCGCTCATCATCCTGATCGCAACGCTCAATTCGAGTACATCAACGCCGGGGTTCTGGCAGCGCAAGCCGCAGGCCAGCCCGTCATCTCTGTCGATACGAAGAAGAAAGAGCTGATTGGCAACTTTCGTAATGGCGGCACGGACTACCGGCGCAAGGGCGATCCGCAACGTGTAAACGTGCATGACTTCGCGGATAAGGATTTGGGCAAGGTTGCGCCCTACGGCGTGTACGATATCACCGCAAACAATGGCTGGGTCAGCGTTGGCGTCACGCACGACACGGCCGAGTTCGCCGTATCGGCCATTCGCACTTGGCTCGATAAAATGGGGCGCCAGCGCTATCCAGATGCCCGCGAGTTGACGATCACGGCGGACTGCGGCGGCTCGAACGGTGCGCGCGTGCGGCTCTGGAAAGTCGAGTTGCAGAAATTTGCAGACGAGACGGGGCTCGCGATCAAGGTTCACCACTATCCGCCTGGAACGTCGAAATGGAATAGGATCGAGCACCGCATGTTCTGTCACATTACGCAGAACTGGCGGAGCCGGCCACTTACGGATCGTGTGGCCGTCGTCGAACTGATCGCCTCCACGACGACAAAAACCGGCCTTAAAATCGAGAGCGCGATTGATCCCAGAACCTATGAGAAAGGCATCAAGGTCAGTGATGCCGAGATGGAAAGGCTCAAAATCCAGGGCGACGCATTCCATCCTGAATGGAACTACACGATCACGCCAAGGATGCAAAAATCGTAGCGGTTATCGTTGCGGATATCCTTACTGACCTTACGGTCAACATTAGGACCTGTCCGCGAACGAGTGAATCAAGTCTGCCACAGTTGCCGTCAATGTGACGTGGGGGATTCACAAGCCGACGCGACGCAGATAGATGCCGGTCTCATGGCAGATGCAGAAGCCGGGATCAGACAGCGGTTCGAGGCGCTTTCGCCGTTGCTCGACGAGCAATTGCTGCGGCGGTTTGTGGCGGCTGAAGCGATTGCAGCCGGATATGGAGGCGTCAGTCTTGTTTCCCGGATCACGAATATCGCCCGTAGCACGATCAATCGCGGCATTGACGAAATCAACGAGGACCGCGATGCAGGCCACGGGCGTGTTCGCAGGGCGGACGAAAATCAAAAATCGCCAATGACCCGGCGCCGCTCGACGCTCTGAAAGCTCTGGTGGAGCCGGCAACGCGCGGCGATCCGATGCAGCCCTTGCTGTGGACATCGAAAAGCCTGCGTCATCTTTCGGCAGCCTTGAAAAAAATGGGGCATGATGTCTGCAAGACCGTTGTCCGCGACCTGTTGCGCTCACTGGGCTACAGCCTGCAGGCAAACGCCAAAACCGGTGAAGGCGGCAATCATCCTGATCGCGATGCCCAGTTCAATACCATCAACAATGAGGTCAAGGCGTTCCAAGCGAGCGGCGATCCGGTGATTTCCCTCGACACCAAGAAGAAGGAACTCGTCGGCGACTACAAAAACGACGGGCGTGAGTGGCTCCCCAAGGGATCGCCAGAGGAAGTCAAGGTTCACGATTTCATCGACCCGGAAAAGGGCAAGGGAATTCCTTATGGCGTCTACGACCCGGGCAAGAATGCCGGCTGGGTCAGCGTCGGGATCAATCATGATACGGCGGCTTTTGCGGTCAATGCTATTCGCCGCTGGTGGCAGACGATGGGCGCCGAAACGTATCCGTCGGCCGGCCGTTTGATGATCAACGCCGATTGCGGCGGCAGCAACGGCGTGCGCGTGCGCCTTTGGAAAGTCGAATTGCAGAAGCTCGTAGACGAACTTAAAATTCCGATCACGGTTTGCCATTTGCCGCCCGGCACGAGCAAATAGAACAAGATCGAGCACCGCTTATTCTCGTTCATCACCCAGAACTGGCGCGGTAAGCCGCTGCGCTCGATCCAAGCGATCGTCGAACTGATCGGGGCGACGACAACAAAAACCGGCTTGAAGGTCCGCGCCGAACTCGACCAAAACTTTTATCCCAAGGGTATCGAGGTGACCGATGCTGAATTGGCGGACGTAGACCTTCGCCGCCGCGATTTCCACGGCGACTGGAACTACACTATCCGCCCGCGCTCCTCGGTGTAGCCAGCACCAGCCGGAGCCGTTATTTATGGACAGGCTCTTAGTGTTAAAACGATCCCTGCTCATCGGGCCCAATCATGCCCGCGCGCCAGAAGGCGTGGAAGATGGGGTCTGAGCACCGCTTACCAAATTTCGCTGGCCCAAGACCGAGGACGGTGTGATGCGTCTGTCGCCGTTCTTGAGGGTTTGGAGTGGAACCGGGTTCAGGCGCGGCGAGTTCAGCGGCCAACAACAAAAAAGCCCCGTCTTGCGGGACGGGGCTTTTAATTTAAGTGCAAGGGGGTTTCAACATCCTTTGTATGCCTGGCGACGACCTACTCTCCCACAGTGTAGTACCATCGGCGCAGGAACATTTCACGGTCGAGTTCGAGATGGGATCGAGTGGGGGCGTTCCGCTATAATCACCAGGCAAACGAAGGATGTTGGATCACGAGCGACGTGTATCGCTTGTGCTCAGAATGATCTGTCTTGTCTTTTCGCCAGCTCACCGAAGTGAGCATTGACTAATGAGAGCGATGAAGCCGATCGAACTATTAGTACTGGTCAGCTCCACGCGTTACCGCGCTTCCACATCCAGCCTATCAACGTGGTGGTCTTCCACGGTTCTCAAGGGAGAACTTGTTTCGAGGCGAGTTTCCCGCTTAGATGCTTTCAGCGGTTATCTCTTCAACACTTAGCTACCCTGCACTGCGGCTGGCGCCACAACAGGTCCACCAGAGGTGTGTCCATCCCGGTCCTCTCGTACTAAGGACAGCTCCTCTCAATTCTCCTACACCCACGGCAGATAGGGACCGAACTGTCTCACGACGTTCTGAACCCAGCTCACGTACCGCTTTAATTGGCGAACAGCCAAACCCTTGGGACCTGCTCCAGCCCCAGGATGCGATGAGCCGACATCGAGGTGCCAAACAACCCCGTCGATATGGACTCTTGGGGGTCATCAGCCTGTTATCCCCGGCGTACCTTTTATCCGTTGAGCGATGGCCCTTCCACTCAGGACCACCGGATCACTAAGGCCGACTTTCGTCTCTGCTCGACTTGTGGGTCTCGCAGTCAGGCAGGCTTATGCCTTTGCACTCGACAGCTGATTTCCGACCAGCTTGAGCCTACCGTCGCACGCCTCCGTTACTCTTTGGGAGGCGACCGCCCCAGTCAAACTACCCACCACACACTGTCTCGGAACCGGATAACGGTTCGCGGTTAGATATCCATGATCGCAAGGGTGGTATTTCAAGGGTGACTCCACGAAACCTGGCGGCTCCGCTTCGTAGTCTCCCACCTATCCTACACATGTAATCACGAATACCAGTGTGAAGCTATAGTAAAGGTGCACGGGGTCTTTCCGTCTAACCGCAGGAACCCCGCATCTTCACGGGGAATTCAATTTCACTGAGTCTGCGTTGGAGACAGTGGGGAAGTCGTTACGCCATTCGTGCAGGTCGGAACTTACCCGACAAGGAATTTCGCTACCTTAGGACCGTTATAGTTACGGCCGCCGTTTACTGGGGCTTCAATTCGGAGCTTGCACCCCTCCTCTTAACCTTCCAGCACCGGGCAGGCGTCAGACCCTATACGTCGCCTCGCGGCTTCGCAGAGCCCTGTGTTTTTGGTAAACAGTCGCCACCCCCTGGTCTGTGCCCCTCCGCAATGCTTGCGCAAAGCGAAGGCCCTCTTATCCCGAAGTTACGAGGGTAATTTGCCGAGTTCCTTCAACGCAGTTCTCTCAAGCGCCTTGGTATGCTCTACCTGTCCACCTGTGTCGGTTTAGGGTACGGTCGTTTGGGGGGCTATTTCCTGGAACTGCTTCACGGCCAAACCAATCCAATAAGGTTTGACAATATACGCAATCCGTCACCATCCCCTGGCTGAAGAATATTAACTTCATTCCCATCGACTACGGCTTTCGCCCTCGTCTTAGGAGCCGGCTAACCCTGCTCAGATTAACTTTAAGCAGGAACCCTTGGACTTTCGGCGAGAGTGTCTCTCACACTCTTTATCGTTACTCATGTCAGCATTCGCACTTCCAATACCTCCAGCATGCCTCACAGCACACCTTCACTGGCTTATGGAACGCTCCGCTACCGCTTGCATTGCTGCAAACCCGCAACTTCGGTGCGTGGCTTAATCCCCGTTACATTTTCGGCGCAAGAACCCTTATTTAGACCAGTGAGCTGTTACGCTTTCTTTAAATGATGGCTGCTTCTAAGCCAACATCCTGGTTGTTTTGGGGTTTTCACATCCTTTCCAACTTAGCCACGACTTGGGGACCTTAATTGGCGGTCAGGGCTGTTTCCCTTTTCACGACGGACCTTAGCACCCGCCGTGTGTCTGCCGGATAAGACATTCCAGTATTCGGAGTTTGGTTAGGTTTGGTAATCCGGTAAGGACCCCTAGCCCATCCAGTGCTCTACCCCTGGAAGCATTCGTCCGACGCTCTACCTAAATAGATTTCGCGGAGAACCAGCTATTTCCGAGTTTGATTGGCCTTTCACCCCTATGCACAAGTCATCCCCGACTTTTTCAACAGGCGTGGGTTCGGCCCTCCAGTGAGTGTTACCTCACCTTCAGCCTGCTCATGCATAGATCACTCGGTTTCGGGTCTAATCCAACGAACTGAACGCCCTGTTCAGACTCGCTTTCGCTGCGCCTACACCTATCGGCTTAAGCTCGCTCGTTAGACTAAGTCGCTGACCCATTATACAAAAGGTACGCCGTCACTTTCGCTCCGGCTGTTTGTAGGCATTCGGTTTCAGGTTCTCTTTCACTCCCCTCGTCGGGGTGCTTTTCACCTTTCCCTCACAGTACTTGTGCACTATCGGTTGGCAAGGAGTACTTAGGCTTGGAAGGAGGTCCTCCCATGTTCAGACAGGGTTTCACGTGCCCCGCCTTACTCAAGGCGCATGCGAAAATTTACGTGTAAGGGGCTATCACCCTCTATGGCCACACTTTCCAGAGTGTTCCACTTTTTCTCGCAATTGCACTGGCCTGGTCCGCGTTCGCTCGTCACTACTAGCGGAGTTCGGTTGATGTCCTTTCCTTCGGGTACTTAGATATTTCAGTTCCCCGAGTTCGCCTCTTCACCCCTATTTTATTCAGGGGAAGATATCCTCTTTGATAACTAGAAGCTCAAACCCGTACAAACTTGCGTTATGCGGACTTGTGACTCTAGCTATCGAGGATGGGTTGTCCCATTCGGAAATCCACGGATCGAAGCTTGTTCGCAGCTCCCCATGGCTTATCGCAGCGTACCACGTCCTTCATCGCCTCTTGCCACCAAGGCATCCACCAAATGCCCTTAAGTCGCTTGATCGCTCTCATTATCAATGCTCACCCCTCGGCAGAGGACGTCAGTCTGGTGACTGACTAAGAGCATTGACGAAAAGACCAGATCATTCTGAGAAGAACCCAGCGCCGGCGCGGTTGCACCGACGGCCAATTGGCTTCTGCTTGCGCAGAACCAGGCAAATCCCCTTTTCACGATTTTTAGATTGAACGGAGGTCAAGCCTCCATGATCGGAGACAGTATCTCCGAAACTTATTTCTCCCACTTTGACCTTGATGGTGGAGCCTGTCGGGATCGAACCGACGACCTGAAGCTTGCAAAGCTACCGCTCTCCCAGCTGAGCTAAGGCCCCGCAACTCTCCATCTGCCATACCATTGTGACACAATCAAAATGGTGGGCCTGGGTAGA
>CAVRSS010000064.1:0-85471 GCA_963723755.1 uncultured Alphaproteobacteria bacterium
TCAACGATATCTCTCACTATGAAGGCATCCCGGCGCTTACCCTGAGCCGACGGATTTCCAAGTGGTGGGATCCTCCGGCGCAATAGGAATGAGCGACGGCATTACCTCCATGCCTTCTTTTGTCGCCATTGCAGGTATAGGGACGCCGACTTTACTGGCCCGACCTCCGTCAACGAAGGATCAACGGACACCGCTTATCGCTGGGTCACAAGCTGCCACTCCCTTGTTCCCCAATGTTTTCGTCCGGAAACCAGCGGCGACGCCCTGGCCGACAGTTCCGATGTCGAATTAGCCACTGAGACGGATGGCGAGTCCTTCATTGGACGCGATCGTCAGTGCTCCGTCAACTTGCCGCCCGACACCAATGCCGTTAGTCGCCAAAAAATCGTCCCGGGCGGTGTAGTGAGCGCTCCGCCACGTCCCGAAAAGTCAAGAATCACGAGCAGGCGTTCCGTCTCAGTGCGCCTTTCGTAGGCCAGCAGCGTCTCCGTGACTGCAAAAGGAACATAACTGCCTTGCCACAGCGCCGGCTCCCGCCGCCGCAGGTCGATCAGCGCCCGGTAAAAATTGAGTATTGACCTCGGCTTTTTTGCTTGCCGCTCGACGTGGATATCGCGCCAGTTGTCGCCGAGCGGCAGCCAGGGCTCCACGGTGCTAAAACCCGCATGGGCTGTATCTGACCACAGCATGGGCGTTCGGACTGGATCTCGGCCTAGACCCAGACCCGGAACATTAACTTCCCAGGGATCTCGAACGCGGTCGGGTGGTATTGCGACATCCTCCATACCAAGCTCGTCGCCTTGGTAGAGAGTGGGAGTCCCCCGGAGGGTCAGGAGGAGCATGGCCGCCACGCGCGCCTGATAGGCACCGAGACGGCTGGCCAACCGGGACCTATCGTGATTACTAAGGACCCAATTGGGCCACGCGGCTGGCGGTAGCTTGGCTTCATAGGCTGCAATCAAGCCAGCGACTGCTGTCGGTGTCCACGGCGTTGTCATGAGGTGAAAATTGAATGGCAGGTGAAAGCCAGCCCCGGCTTCGCCATAGTACAAGACGAGGCGATCGATCGGTAGATAGGCTTCACCGATCAAGACCCGCTCGCCGCCGTAGCCATCAAGCACATGCCGCATCCGGGCGACTGGGTCATGAACCTCAGGAAGATCGACCGTATGGACCGGGATAAGCTCCTCCGCGGATCCATGCCGTCATGCCAGAACGGATTTATGGGATTGTCGGTCAGACCTTCATCCTCCATGAGATGGTGGATGGCATCGACCCTGAAGCCGTCAACCCCCTCATCGAGCCAATAGCGCAGCACGTCCAGCATTGCGCCGACGACGTCGGGATTGCGCCAGTTGAGGTCCGGCTGACACGCTAGGAAGGCGTGGTAGTAATATTGGCCAGTCACTTCGTCCCATGCCCAGGCCGGTCCGCCGAAGACCGACCGCCAGTTGTTCGGGGGTGCACCGTCGGGGGCCGGATCTCGCCAGATAAACCAGTTGCGGCGGGGATTGCTTCGGCTCGAACGGCTCTCCTTGAACCACTGATGCTGATCGGAAGTGTGATTGGGAATGTAATCGAGGATAAGCTTCAGCCCGGTTGCATGCACCGCGTGCACCAGCTTGCGGAAGGTCTCCATATTCCCAAACAGCGGATCGATCGACGTATGGTCGGACACGTCATAGCCAAAGTCCGCCATCGGCGAACAATATATGGGCGAGAGCCAGATAGCGTCGACCCCGAGGTCGGCGACATAATCCAGCCGTTGGATGACACCTTGGAGGTCGCCGACCCCATCGCCGTCGGTATCTTGAAACGACCGGGGGTATATTTGATACACCACCCCGTGTTTCCACCAGACGAAACCTGCCGAGCCGTGTGCGAGTTTATTATTCGGCTGATCGTCCAATCCCATATCTCAGCTGTCAGAACGTCGTTGCTCGTTCTCAAACCCACCGCGCCCGCTTGGGTTCGGAACTTCTCCGTTGGCAGGGCTCTTCTTACCGGAACAACCGGGGAACTCCTGAATTATATCGGCTCCACAATTTCGGCCCATCCCGACGCGATCTGCAATCGAAATAGGGGGCTTATGTCCGACCCGATCAGTCCGTCACCCGCCTTCGGTTCCGGCGTACGCGAACTTCCCGCTTACGTGTCGAACGGTTTGATTGGATTGCGTATTCGTGACATGCCCTTTTCACCGGGCATGGCGCTTATCAGCGGCTTTACGGGCGAACACTCCAAGCGCCACATCGAAGCAGCAGCCGTTGCGCCCTATCCGGTCGCAGCCGACCTTGCGCTGGATGGCGTTTGGCTGTCTGACGTCCCCCACCTGGTCAGCGACCTTCAACAGGCCTACGACTTTTCCGCCGGCGAGCTAACAACCCGCTTTACCTTCAAAGCGGCGGGCCGCGCGGCGCATGTTGACGTCGTGATCTTTTGCAGCCGTCATGATCCCACCCTCGTCTGCCAGGAAATCTCCGTCACCGTCGATAAGGCGTGTGCGCTAGGCCTGCGGGCGATCGTCGATGCTGCGGGGGTTGATGGCCGGCCGCTCAAACATACGCGCACCACGCCCGGCGAGGACAAGCCCGCTACCGATGGAACACTGCTGTGGGAGTCGGCCGGCGCCTTCTCGAAATGCGGCGTTGCGATCGTCACCGAGCTTTTAGGCGCGGGCGAACAAGAGGCGGCGCGGCCGCCGCTGCAGAATCATCGCCTCGTAACCGAATACGGATTTCGTGCCCGAGCTGCACGCGCGGTGCGACTGCGGCAGATCGCCAGCGTCATCCCGGACGTGATGCATCAGATGCCCGACCAACATGCGGCAAGGCTGGCCGCCAAGGCCCGCAAAGATGGGTTCGATAAAGTTCGGAAACAGAACCGCGCGGTCTGGGGCGAACTGTGGAAAGCCAGGATCCGGCTCGAAGGCGCTGGCGAGCGCTGGCAGGGACTGGCCGATGCCGCATTCTTCTACCTTAATAGTTCAGTTCATCCCGCCTCGCCGGCCTCGACCTCAATCTTCGGTTTGGCCACATGGCGCAACTATCACTACTATTATGGCCATGTGATGTGGGACATCGAAGCCTTTGCAGTCCCTGCTTTGTGCATGCTGCAGCCGGATGCAGCTGCGGCTCTGCTCGGCTATCGTTCGGCCAATCTGGAGGGTGCCAACCTCAATGCTCGCCTGTGGGGCCGCCGTGGCCTGCAATTTCCCTGGGAGAGTGCGCCGCGGAGCGGCCAGGAGGCGGCGCCGCTACCCGGTACCGCGGCTTGGCACGAAGATCATGTAACCCTCGACGTGGCGCACGCCTTTGCCCTCTATGCGGACGTCACCGGTGACACGGAATTTCTTCGCACGAAAGCGTGGCCGGTCCTGTCCGGTGTGTCCGAATGGATCACCACACGAGTGTCCCGAACGCGTGACGGCTACGCCATTACAGACTCCATGGGCATAGCCGAACGCGAGGAGCCCGTGGACAACGCCGCCTTCACAAATATGGGTGCGGTGGTGGTGCTGCGTGAGGCGGTCAGCATCGCCAAACGCCTGGGCTTTTCTGCCGACCCCTTATGGACCGAAATCGCGGACCGCATGGCGATCCCCAAACGCCGCAGGGCCATTGTCTCGCATGATGGCTATCGCGAGGACGAGGAGAAGGGCGCCACTCCCGATCCGCTGATGGGGATCTTCCCGTTTGGATTTCAACTTGAACCGGCAGACGAGCAAGAGACTTTGACGCTCTATCTCGGCATGGCGCAGGACTATATCGGCAGCCCGATGCTCTCCGCTTTATACGGCGCCTGGGCCGCGCGGGCCGGCGATCGCCAGCTTGCGCTAAAACTGCTCGACGACGGCTATGGGCAGTTCTGTGTCGGTCGCTTCCTTCAGACTCTGGAATACCGCGCCGACCGTTTCCCGGAGCAACCGCAAGCGGGTCCATTCTTCGCCAACATCGGTGGATTTCTCACGGGACTTCTCTTCGGTTTCACGGGACTTCGACCCGGCCCTGGGGCGCCTGTGAGTTGGGCGGAACGATCCGTCGTGTTACCGGCAGGATGGACTTCGATTGAGGTCGACCGGCTTTGGGTTAAAGGTAAGGCGATGCGGCTCGTCGCTCGTCAAGGCGCCGAACGGGCTGAACTTACTCCGATAGTTGCTTAGACGCGCTGCTCCCCGCGCATTATTCCCGCTGCTGTAGATAGTGACCGGGCCAAGAGTTGACGGCGCCAATGGGCTTTTGGTCGAACAGTATGGTGCCGCTCACATCCGGATGCAGCGCAGTTGAGTTCAGGTTTAAGTTTCATGCTAAGAACGAGTTTACACTGCGCAGAGCTTCTGGCGCTTCTTGCTGTTGCACTTCCAGTAAACTTCAGCGCTGCATTGCCGGTAACTGAAGAGCAGCATCGGCTGGAGCAGGGTGAGAAGGTTTACTCTTACTCCCACTGTTATGTTTGCCACGGCCAATACGGCGCCGGCACCCTTGGGCCGAAGCTTGTGGGCGATGTGATCCTTGCCGATAAAACCTACAAGCTTTCCCAAATCCTGATCGGGCGCGGTGAGATGCCAGCCTCGCCAGGAAGCTCTCCGATGAGAAGATCGCTGCCGTAGCGGAGTATGTGCGTAATAGCTGGGGCAATGCCTTCGGGGAGATATCGCCGCAGGATGCTGCCAATGCGCGCACCTTGATGAAGCAACCCGCGCAGCAATCCATTCGCCCGCAAGTGGCCCCCCAAGCGCGAAGGTAGCCGAATGACCAGTCTTGAGAAGAATTTAATATTGTCGTCAAGACGACGCGCAAAGCTTCGCTTGGGATGCCGAGCGGCATAGCCCTCCGCGGTTTAATCCTCGCCATGAACACTGGGGCCTTAGTGCAAACCCAAGCGCAGCCGCGAAGCCTGGAAGCGCTGAGCGCCGACGACACTCAGTGGCCGATGGCGCCTAAGAACTACGCCAACACGCGCTTTAGCGGGCTCAACCAGATCAACACGCAGAATGCGGGCCAACTCAAGATGGCGTGGTCCTTTTCGCTTGGCGCCGATCGCGGGCAGGAAGCCGCCCCGATCGTGGTCGATGGCACGATGTATGTGGTTTCGCCCTACGCCGGTGTTAGCCGAACAGGGTGTTCGCGCTCGACGCCACGACAGGAGACGAGATTTGGTCCTACGCGCCGAAGCCTAACCCGGCGGCGGCCGGTGTTGCTTGCTGCGATGTCGTAACGCGCGGCCTTGGCTACGACAATGGCAAGGTCTTCCTCAATACGCTCGATGGCTGCTCCGTCGCGATCGACGCCAGCACGGGTCAGGAGCTTTGGCACACAAGCTCGCCGACATCAACAAAGGCGAGACCATCACCATGGCGCCCCTGGTGGTTAAAGGGAAAATCCTGATCGGGAACAGCGGCGGCGAAATGGGCGTGCGCGGCTGGCCTGACCCCAAATTTCTCTGCAACAGCGTCCACGCATCCGGCCACGACGCTAGCTTGGGCGAGACCTTGGTTTTTTTTGTGGTCCTCACGGTTTAGCGATCATGACATAGATAGCGCCCACAAGCGGGATCGTCGCGATGATGCCCCAGATCAACCAAAGCCGCCCATCCCTCCAATATGCCGCGGGAACTGATCCGCTTAGGCTTGAGACACGAGCCTGCTTTGCCTGCCTTATTTGAAGCGGGACCAGCACAAACAGCCAGATAAGACCCGAAACGAGGAAAAAAAGCTGCCCCAAAATGAGCCATGTACTCTCAAAAACATTATAGCCTCGAACAAAAGCCATGCCATAGCCTCCGATCAAAATCATAATGATGCCGCTGAGCGTGAAGATCCAGTCGCAGAGGGTGACAAGATGCTGTGCATAAGCGACAATTTGTGCGTCGCCCGTGCGATCTGCAAAAACCTTCCAGAACGCCGTTATTGTGACATTGCCTACAAGGAGAACAATGCCAATAAGATGAAGGAATTTCATAAATTCGTAGGACATCGGCCGTCTGCTCTTGCGTGTTGAAAGCGCCAAAATACCGAGGTCGCGATCACGGCGCCGAAGACGAGACCCGGCACAAAAATTCGAAAATCAGATTGAGTCGAGCAAGATTTGGGCTGCGATTAAACTGCAGTTGCATGGGGAAAAATGAGCGTGACCTGTGTGCCCCTCTCTGGGCTCAACTCGACTTCGAGGTTGGCGCGCGGCGGAGAGGAGTTCGCCTTGGCGGGCTTCACCGTCCGCGTCCAACCCGCCCGCGCCAGCTGTCGAGGGGCGACCGGCGCAACGACTTAGTTTATTGCGTCCTTGCCGCCACCGCCTCGATCATCGCGTTAACCGCCTTTATCTGAGGCGCATCCCGCGTGTAGAAGTTCAACCCCGTATAGCCCCACCAATCCCAACATGTCAGCGGATTAAGCGTTGATGGTGCAGCTTGCGGAAAAAGCACGATGATATTGTTGGTTTCAGCCCAGTCCGCATAATCGGTCCCGTGAGTTAAGGCATCGCCGACGTCTTTGCGGGATTGGTTACAGCCGTGAAAGACGACATGCACTTTGCATGCACCCTTCGACCGGCAAGCGGTGGGAACATACGCCACGCCCTCGGAGGCAAGATTTGCATCCTCGCTGCCATAGCGGTCTTGGTCGAATGTGATGAAGTTGCCTTCGACAGCTTTGCCTTTCGGTGAAAGATTACCATAGATGAAATTGAGGATGGCTCCCGCCTGATCGTAATGGCAGTTGTCGACGTAAGGCGTCTCGCTGCTTGAGCAATCGTTCCCCGCTTTGTCACTAAGAAACGCGTGGCCACCGTCCTTGCCCGAAATGAAGTCTAGAATTCTGCGCCGGAACACCGGCTGCCGCGTAAAAATCGCGCGCTGCGGCGACAACGGGCGGGGCGACCTTATTGTCGTCTTTGCCGGAGTACAGATAGACCTTGCCGCCGCTTAAACCTTCGAGCGGATCGATTTTACCCTGCGAAGCCAGCTCAGCCGCGAAGCCTGCGAGCCTTTTTCCGTCGAGCACGTCGGCGATTTTCGAAAGACTGGTCTTCATGCAGCCCGTTTGGGCTTGCGTCATATTAGCGGCAATGCCGACCGCGAACATCGACGTCGACTGCGCCACACCGCTATTTGCGCAAGCATAGGGACCTGCAGCAACAATGGCAGCGCCCCTGACGGATTTCGAATGGGCGACATGAAATTGTCCCGCCATATAGCCACCAGACGAGAGCCCGGAAACCGAGGTCTCGCGCAAATCCGCACCGAGTTGAGGAAGTTCTCCAGTCGCGGCCGCTACGGGGCCGCAAAGCAAAAAGATGAACGCCGATAGGATAGGTAGTCTAATAACTGACATAGGAGGAACCATTCGAACATCCCCAATTCGCGTTTCCGATTCAATCGGCGACGGTGCCGCCGTCTGTTTCCAATCCCTTTTCGACTTCAATGTTCCCCAGTTGTGGGCGCGATGCCAAAGGGCCCAGGGAAAGAGGCAATTTCCATGTCAGTTGCTGGCCCTCCCAAAGACGGCCGGTGACCTAAAATCAGCGCCGTTTTTTTTGATCTTCGTGAACTTGCGGGCGCGGGATCTTCTTCGGCATTGGAACAACAGTGGCTGCCGTTTCTTGCTAGTTCAGGCAGCGATACAGGCTGCGCAGGCATGCAGAGCAGATCGCGGTAGATCGGAAAGCTTTGGCTCCAAGAAGAGCACTCGAGACTGCGTGGAACGTCCCGCCTGATCTAACCTATAAATGGCTTGCCATCGTGAATGTGGCTTTTATCGGATCGCGCGACGATGGCTGGGTTTTGATCGATGCGGGGTTACCTGCGACGTCTTCGCTGATCAAACACGCCGCAAAGGAGAAATTCGGGGACCAGAAGCCGCAAGCCATCATCCTAACGCATGGACCCACTTCGGGGCACGTCGCTCGCTCTCCTCACAGAGTAGAATGTGCCCATCTACGCGCATGAACTTGAAGTGCCCTACCTCAACGGCTCCCGCGCTTATCCGGCGGCGGATCCAGCCGCTGACACCGCGCTGAAAGGCACTTATGTCTCCCCTACCCAAGATCGCCGACGGATGTGAGGACGCGCCTCCAGGCGTTGCCGCGGGATGGCGGCGTCCCGTATTTACCGGGCTGGAAGTGGCTGCATACGCCAGGCCATGCGCCGGGACACGTTTCGCTCTGGCGTGAGGCTGATCGCTCATTGCTTGCAGGCGACGCTGTCGTGACCACACGCCAGGAAGCGGTGTACGCTTGTCGCAAAGCAGGAGGCTGAACTCCACGGTCCGCTGAGTTATTTCACGCCCGACTGGGCGGCCGCGGCTGCCGCTGTTCGGACGCTTGCAACACTCGATCCTGAGTTTCTGCTGGCCGGTCACGGCCGCCTGCTTGCCGGGCCAGCGATGCGAAGCGCTTTGTGAGCACTGGCGGACAATTTTGAAAGCGTTGCACGGCTAAAGACCGGACGCCACTCCGGGCGCCCCTCACTGGCGTGAACACGCGGCAGACCTACGCAATTGCCACAACCGCTCAAAAACTAAGAATCCGGCTGAGTTTGTTCGTTTCGCGCATTGACTGAGCCTGAACCGGCAAATCAAACTGGCGATCGGACACACCAGGGAGAGAGACGGAACTGCTCAATGCGAAGGCGGTTGTTCATCCGTGCCGAATGGGAATCCGCCATGCACCGACGCCGCAGTTTCTGGAAGCCTTTCGCCGCCGCATTCGCCCTCTCTGTGATCGCGGGCAGCATTGGTGCGGCCTCAACCGATCTCGGTCGCTGGTATCAAAATTTGCGAAAGCCGGCGTGGGAGCCGCCGGACGCTGTATTTCCGCCAGCCTGGAGTACCATGTTTATGCTTGCTGCGGTTTCGGCTGCACTGTCGTGGCGTGACGCGCCGGATGCCGGGAGCCGCCGCACGGTCGCAAGCCTTTTTGCAGGAAACGCTTTCCTGAACGTGCTTTGGAGCTTCCTCTTCTTCCGTGCAAAACGGCCTGATTGGGCGTTGATCGAATGGGTTTTCTTGTGGGGCTCGGTCCTCGTGCCGATGGTCGTTCTTCGCCGTTATTCCAAGGCTGCAAGCTGGCTGCTTCTGCCCTATCTCGTATGGGTGACTTTTGCGGGCATACTCAACAGGGCCATCATCCGCCTCAATCTAACCGGAGGCCGCGTTCCACGAGGACTGATAAGCCTGGCGGCAAGCAGCCCCAAGCGTGGCCGCTATGCAGGGTGGCATCAAGACCAAGAGGACAGGTTGTAAGAGAAGATGCTGAAATCTAATCCGCTGCAACAAACATCAGCAGATATCACGAAGCCTAAAACAATACCGGCGCTAAGCCTTGGCCTTGGGTTCGGAGCTATGGCGCCGATCGCGGCAACTTCGGCACTTGCGCTAAGCGAGAATGCGGGACTGGCAAGGCTCGGCAGGGTAGCGAGTGTCGTTTGGAGCGCGTCGATCCTTCTGTTCCTGGCTGGTGTCCGCAGGGGATTGAGCTTTCGTCAGCCGGGCGGCCCCACTTCAGGTCAGATCACCAGTTCGCTCTGGTACTTCGTGGCCGGGGCTGGCGCTGTGAGCGCCGCCGTACTGAGCGATTTTCGAGGACCTCTCCGCATACCTCTGCTTTTCCTTTTGGGAGGCTTCTCAACGATCGCCCTCTTTGACAGGCAAGCCGCAAAAAAACTCGAAGCACCTCCATTTTTCTCGCGGTTGCGGCCAATCCAGATGCTCATTCCCATCGGAGCTCTTAGCTTGGTTTTGCTTCTTCGAGGTCGTTATTCGGGTGACTGATCAGGCATTCTTCAGGGATGTGCGTCGTTCCGCACGTCTCCGCTCGGAGTAAAAACTGAGACGTGCGGAAGGTGAACATGGGTTGAAGCCTACGGGGCTGATATAAAAAACCATAGGCTTTCGGCATTCTAAGTCTTCAACACATGAAAGGTTCCTACAAGAATGGTTAGGTTCACCAAGTATTTAGCGTGCCAAATCAGCCAGGGCGTCGTAGGTTTCGGCGATCTGCAGCAGGGAACGCCTTGATTGAGCATCGGCGGATATATCGGCAAGAGCGCGAGCTTCATCGGCTCTTTCTCGCCATGCGCCACCATGGATGCAATTGCTGCAAGCCTGCTTCGTGGCCGGTGAAAACTGCAAAGCCTGGCCCCGCAGTTCACTCTGCCGGCGAGGGCGAGTTTGAGATAGAAGTTGATGTCGTTTTTCGCGATCCGGCGCGCCCTGTACCCTTCAAAGGCTTTCCGGACGCCCCTTCACCGTTGTTCTGGTTCGCCGCGGAACGTTTTGGCCTCTCGCTAGATTGAAGATGCAATCAAGGTCTAACGACGCAGAAAGGAGCCGGAATGGTAATCGTTGCAGAAGGGATCAAAGAACATATGCCCGTCGTCGGGTCGGACGGCGCTCCTGTTGGCACAGTGGATCGCATCGTAAGAGATCGCATCAAGCTCACAAAGAGCGATCCCTCCTATGGCGGCGTGCATCACTACATCGATTTGGATTTGGTCGGTTCAATTAGCGAACAACAGGTGCAGCTAAAGTGCACTGCAAGCGAAGCACGCAGCAAGTGGACAGTGGATGTCGCGTAGACCGCAAGAACCATAATAGAGCGCTCGCCCACAGGCTGGGCGCGAAGGTCGACCGCGGGCCGCGAAGGAAAGCCGGCGCCTTCCATAGCGAGGATCAAAGAAGCCGCCATGTCTCTTGAAAAAATGATTTCGCTGCACCCGGATGTGAGCGGCGCCTTGAACGAGGAACTTTGCCAAGGCGGCGCGGCACGCGATGCTGTGCTCCCTGTTTTGCACGTCCTGCGCCGATGCGTGTGTCGCCGAGCGTATGGACATGCGCCAGTGCATTCGCGTTTGCCTGGACTGCGCCGATGTGTGCACAGCTGCATCGCGGCTCATGGTCCGCCGCACCGCACAGGCAGGGGGACGGCTCCCGTGGCGTGGGAGGGGCCGCAGAAATCGGCACGATTGTCCATCTTTATGGCGGCGAAGTTTACGGGCGCACCGTTTGGCGCACACGGCTCGGCAAGGCCACGAACTGGGCCGTGCGATCATCGTCGCGCCTTCATGCAGCCTTCAGCACGAACATCCTCTTCAAGTTCCAGGCCATGGTCACGAGCGTCCACTCGCCTTTGACTTTGTCCAGCCCGCGCAGCAGAAACTGACGGAATCCGAGCACGGACTTGATGATGCCGAACACCGGCTCGGGAGTGTGTTTGCGCAGGGCGTAGAGTTTTTTGCCTTCGGGCGTTTGCAGGCGGTGGGCCATGGCCTCGAGCAGCGTTGGATTTTCCGGCGCGGGCGGAGCCCCGGCGAAGCGCTCGCTCAAGGATGGATGATGCGAATCCCGGCCCATGGCGAGCAGCGGCTCGATCCCCGCCGCCTCGCACGCCTTTACGTTGGCCTCGCTGAAGTAGCCGTTGTCGCCCAGCAGCGTTCCGGCCTTGCCCAGCTCTTCGGGCAGGGCGCTGGTCTTGGCCAGCATCGGTTCGAGCTGCTGCTTGTCGTTCGGGGCCTGTGTCACATCGCTGGCGACCACCAGGAGACTGCCTTCCGCCACAACGGCTTGAGCGTTGTAACATTGCTCGAAGCCGCCGCCGGAAACCGGCATGATGCGCGACTCCTCGTCCGTCAGATTGATCTGATCGGTTGGCAGCGGCCCTTCCGCCGGCGGTGCGGGCGGCTTGCCGCCGGGCTTCTTGCCCGAGGCCTTTTCCTTGGCTTCACGCGCGGCAAGCTTGGCTTTATGCTCCGCCAACTCGCGCCCGTAACGCTCTTTGGCGCGCGCTTCGATTTTTGCCCGGGATTTGGCGATTTTCTTCAGCCGCTCCTCGCGGCGCGCCAAGGAGGAATCCCGTGTCGCGGTCGAAGTTGCGAAAGTTGCTCATGGGCGGCGGGTCCGAAACGGTGGCGAATCAATGCATGATTCTGACCCCCAATGTCGCCGCCGGGCGCTAAGTCCGAGAGGCTGCTAGCAGTTTGCGCCGTTGCCACCTACCCCGCTCCGCGCGGCGGAGCCGCCGTGCGCGCGGTTAAGCCGTGGGGACTGGCGCCATGGGGTTGCTCCCAAGCGGGCCGCAATTGTCACACCGGCTCAGCGATGACATCGGCCTGCAACCGTGGGTCCGGGTTTGTTGGTAAGGTCCAAAATTCTGATCGGATGCCGTTGGTGAAAAGTGCATCACTTCGTTGAGGTCTGATGTGACAGGGATAAGGTCGCACCAGCAAGGCATGGAGAGTTGCATGAACGAGCGCCCTCGCAAGGCAACGCGGTTGACGGTAAGCCTCGAAGAGCAGGACTATCGGACCCTGAATGAGATCGCGTTGGCGCGAGACGCCTCCGTCTCGTGGGTCATCCGCCAAGCTATCCGACAGTTTATCGACGCATCGCCTAAGCCAATCGATCAACCGGCGCTGCCGGCAGGCAGCCAAAGGACATCCTCGCGCTCCCGCTCGGCGGCGTGCGCTGTCTTTCTCAAGTCATCCCGCGCCGGTCAAGCAAGTACCGAATCGCGGAGAGCTGTACCTTAACCACGTGCCCTTCCCGGAGCCGCGCGTCCTTGACGCGATTTTGTTTAAATCTTAATCTGAAGCGATTAAATGCGGAAAGTTGATCGATCCCAAAGTGCTAGCTAGAGCGGCTCATCCGCGTCCAAATGGACGCGAGACGCTCAAGGCTTCACATTGAGTGTGCGAAGGTTTTGGCCTACCTTTCGGCGATGACAAAAGAACGAACACTACACGTGGTGGGGGCAGGCCTTGCGGGGTCGGAGGCGGCTTGGCAGGCAGCCGAGCGAGGAGCCAACGTCATTCTCCACGAGATGCGGCCCGCGCGCCTGACCGAGGCCCACAAGACCGGCAACTGCGCAGAACTCGTCTGCTCGAATTCCTTCCGATCCGATGACTGGGAAAACAATGCAGTGGGCCTTCTGCACGAGGAGATGCGCCGCGCTGGCTCGCTCATCATGCAAGCTGCCGACAGGCACAAGCTGCCCGCGGGAGGCGCTCTCGCGGTGGACCGCGACGAATTCTCGGCGGAGGTCACCGAGCAGCTCGCGGCTCATCCTCGCATCGAAATACGGCACGACGAAATGGCAGGCCTTCCGCCTTCGGATTGGGCTTCGGTCATAATCGCGACCGGCCCATTGACCACGCCTGCGCTCAGCGCGGCAATAAACGCGCGGACAGGCGAGGATGCGCTCGCCTTTTTCGACGCCATCGCGCCCATCGTCTTGCGCGAGACCATCGATATGGACATCGCCTGGATGCAATCACGCTACGACAAGCCGGGCCCGGGCGGCACGGGCGCGGATTACATCAATTGCCCGATGAATCGGGATCAATACGAGGCATTCATCGACGCCTTGCTCGCAGCCGAGAAAACGTCATTCAAAGAGTGGGAGGTCTCGACGCCCTACTTCGAAGGCTGCCTGCCCATCGAAGTGATGGCCGAAAGGGGCCGCGAGACGTTGCGGTTCGGCCCCATGAAGCCGGTCGGACTGACCGACCCGCGAACCGGCCGCTCCCCAAATGCCGTGGTGCAACTGCGGCAGGACAATGCGCTCGGAACGCTGTGGAACATGGTCGGCTTTCAGACCAAGCTGAAGCATGGCGAGCAGACGCGCATCTTTCGCATGATCCCCGGCCTTGAAAGCGCTTCTTTCGCGCGGCTCGGCGGGCTGCATCGCAACACGTTCCTGAACAGCCCGAAGCTGCTGGACGAGCGGTTGCGGCTGAAAGCCGATCCGCGCCTGCGCTTCGCGGGGCAGGTCACAGGCGTCGAAGGATATGTGGAGTCGGCCGCGATCGGTTTGCTCACAGGGCGTTTCGCCGCCGCCGAGCTTCTTGGGGGCGACGCTCTACCGCCTCCGCCGACAACTGCGCTCGGCGCACTTCTCGCGCACATCACCGGCGGTCATTTGGCCGACACCTCAGAAGGCGCCCCGCGGAGTTTCCAGCCCATGAATGTCAATTTCGGGCTGTTCCCGCCTTTGCCCGAGAGCGGCAAGAAGTTGAAAAGCGCTGAACGCGGCCGGGCACGCAAGAAGGGGCTTTCCCACCGCGCACTCCTGGACCTTGGGATCTGGCTCGAAAACCGCGCGCCATTGATCGAGGGCGACGCAGTGCAGGGTTAAACATACCTGCCATGCAGTCAGCGTCATGAGCGGTTATGCGGCAGCGTTAAACTTGCGGCCCGCGGCGATGTTTGCCACATTCAATTTACGATCCATCCCCACGCCACCCTCCAGGAGCCGCCATGGTTCAGCTCACGCTACCGAAAAATTCGAAAGTGCAAAAGGGCAAGACCTGGAACGAGCCGACGGGGGATAAATCTCACTGGGGGCAGTTTGATATTTACCGCTGGGACCCGGAGAACGGCGATAACCCGCGTGTGGACACATACTATGTAAACCTTCGGGATTGCGGTCCGATGGTGCTCGATGCCCTCCTCAAGATCAAGAATGAGATCGACCCTACCCTCGCATTCAGGCGCTCCTGCCGCGAAGGGATCTGCGGCTCGTGTGCGATGAACATCAACGGAACGAACACGCTCGCTTGCACGCTCGCCATAGAGGATGTCGGCAACCCGGTTCGCATCTATCCGCTGCCCCATATGGATGTGCATAAGGACCTCGTGCCCGATCTGTCGCACTTCTTCGCGCAGCACCGCTCGATCGAGCCGTGGCTGAAAACAAACTCGCCAGCACCCGTGACCGAGTGGCTGCAAAGCCGCGATGACAGGGAGCAGCTCGACGGCCTCTACGAATGCATTCTGTGTGCGTGCTGCACGACGGCGTGCCCCTCCTATTGGTGGAACGGCGCGCGCTTTCTGGGACCGGCTTCTCTTCTGGCGGCAAGGCGCTGGGTCGCGGACAGCCGCGACAAGTCAACAGGCAGCCGCCTCGACAATCTCGAAGATCCGTTCCGGCTCTACCGTTGCCACACCATCACGAACTGCGCACAAGTTTGCCCGAAGGGGCTGAACCCCGCGAAGGCCATCGCGGAGTTGAAGAGGCTGATGGTAGAACGTCAGCTTTAGACGGCTCATCAGGAGTGATGCCGGGGAGGTGATACTTATCTTTCATCCAGGGGCAGCATGGCGAGAGGACTTTGGTGAACTTCTCGTTCAGCGCTTCGATTGCTGCCTCGGCAATCCTCCTTGGGACATCCCCAAGCTCTTTCTCCCTCGCGACGACATAGATTTCGCGCGATGCGGCCGGACCCGGCAGCGGCGCGAACACGAGCTTCGGCCAGTAGGAACGCCCTAAAAGGCTTAAGAGAGGCGTCAGGATGCTCCACCCGAGGTTATTGGCAACCATGGCCATGACCGCCTCGGGAGCGTCGAATTCAACCCGGCTCGTTGTTTCGAGACGCGTACGCCTTAAGTGGCGTTCGATCTGCCGGCCAAGCGTCGTTCTGGTGCTGAGCCGCACAAGCTGCTTCGTGCTTGCCAGCTCTTCCAACTCGTCTAATTTTTCTTCCCACGCCCTCGGCAGGGCGATGACAAGTTGCTCTCTGAGGATGAGATGGCGCTCAAGATTGGGCTCATCCTCAAGGGGATCGGACGAGATGACGATGTCGGCTTCGCGGGTCAGAAGCGCCCGGCTGTGGTAACTGGGCAGTCCCGCTTGAACAGACCACTGAGTCGCGAACCCCTGAATTTTGGGAACGAGGTCCATGCCGATCGTCCCGGCAATGGTCTTCACAAGGCAAATGTTCAGCTTCGGCAGGGTCGTTGCGGTGGGTTGCCGCGCTGCCTGGATGGCCTCACGGGCTGAAAGGAGTAAACCGCGCGCCTTGTCCAAGAGAATGGTCCCCGAAGGGGTCAGCGCCATCGGTCTAACGTCGCGGTCGAAAAGCTGAACCCCGAGAGACTGCTCCAAGCTGGCAATGGTCTGACTGACTGCGGATTGCGTCAGTCGCATTTGGCGCGCAGCCGGGCTGATGCCCCCGCTTTCAACGACCTGAACAAATATGTTGAGCGACCGGAGGTTGAGATGGACGCTATCATATCGGGCTCTATCTGAAGACAAACGGCTCCGATTGCGATCCATCATGAACTCTTCGAGAATGAAGCGTACAACAGGCTTAGGCCATTCGTTTGTATAAGCATTTCTGATGATTATTGCATTGCGCCACGGAAAGTAAACCGAATTGGTCGCTTGTATCCCAAACGCCTCATTATGCCCGGAGTCCGAAGCAAGGATGCAACACCAACGCCGAGGTTGTGTTGTGCGCACTACAATGGAAAATTAACGATAAACTAAGAGTCAATTCGGCATATGTGCTAATTGCTAACGCGTCCCCCGCGGGAGAAACCGATGAAAATCCATCGTAAATCATTTCGGTCTGCCTTCGGGATTTATGCGCTCTCCTCTATTTCAATGTCGTGGTCCAGGAGCGCGATGGCGGCGGAAAGCCTTCCAGACGCTTCGACTTGCGTATTTGGAAACGCCAACTTCCTCCTCATCGGAGCAGCCCTTGCAGGGGCTGCAGCCGGATGCGCGATTCTTGCGACTTTATTCCGCCAGAAGGCGCATTGGCACGCCAAACAACTCATGCGTCAGAAATCACGTCTCGATGCCCTGCTGACCGTCGAGTCGACTTTCCGCGCTCTTGCGTCTCTGGAACCGCAAGCCTTTGTGATCTGGACAGATGGAAACCCGAGGCTCGCGCTTCAGACCCTTCCAAACGCAATGGGCGTTCCCTCGAAGCTGGCACAGCTCCTGCGCTTCGGGGCTTGGCTTCATCCCGACGATGCAGGGAACATCGCCGAAAGCTTAAGCCGCCTGCAAGCCTTTGGCGAGCCGTTTGTCTCGAATGCAAGCACGGTTGAGGGCCATGTCATCGAGGTCTCCGGCGCCGTTTCAGGCGCCGACATTGTGTTGCGCGTCCGGCCCGTTTCACCCGTCAACAAGGAACTCGTCCGCCTGATTGGCGAGAACAAGCGCCTGAAGCAGTCGGTGCAGGACCGCGAAAGCCTGCTCGACGGTCTGCCGATGCCCGTCTGGCTCCGCGATGTCAAAGGCGCTCTGACATGGGTCAATACAGCCTATGTCCATGCGATCAATGCAGAGAGCCGGGACGAAACCATCGAGAAAAAGATCGAGCTTTTCGAAACAAGGCAAAGAGCCGATCTCCTTCGCCTGAGCCAATCCAAGAAGCCGGGACGCCTCAAGCTTCAGACCATCGTGAACGGCGGCGTGCAGATTTACGAGGCTATCGCAGCGCCGCTCGAGCGCGGAAGTGGTGGGGCAGCCTTTGACGTGGCTCCGCTCGCGATCGCCAAGGATGAGCTCGAACGGCAAATGGCGGCTCACAGCCGCACGCTCGACAAGGTCTCGACCGGCGTCGCGGTGTTTGGTGGAGACCGTAAGCTCGTTTACAGCAACGATGCGTTCGTTCGCATTTGGAGCCTCGATAACACTTGGCTCGTTGAGAAGCCTTCGGCATCCGAGTTTCTCGATCAGCTTCGCCAACGCCGCCTGCTGCCCGAACAGCCTGACTACCGCAGATGGCGCGATGGCAAAGTGCTCGCATGGGATCGCAACCGCACCCTCGACGAGCTTTGGCACCGCCCCGACGGGAGAACCGTTCACGTCGTGACCGATTGCCGGGACGATGGCGGCGTGACCTTTCTCTTCGACGATGTGACGGAGAAACTCTCGCTCGAGCGGCAATTCCATAGCCTGATTGAAGGCCAGCGCGAAACGCTGGACCACCTCAGCGAAGGCATTGCCGTGTTCAGCGCGGATGGGCGCCTTCAGCTGTTCAATCCTGCCTTCCAGTCCATCTGGCGCCTGGAAGACGAAAAACTACAGGGCACCCCTCATTTTGAGGGCATCAAATCTGCAACAGAGGAACTCGCCCCCGACCCGGATTTCTGGCACACGCTGCGAGAGGCGATCACAGGAATGCCGGAGGCGCGGGACACGTTCAGCGGGACGGTCGCCCGTCGCGACGAGACCCATCTCGCCTACGCGGTCACGCCGCTACCGGACGGCGGCACGCTTCTCACCTTCGCCGACGTTACAGACCGCAAGCGCTTCGAGGAAGTTTTGCTGGAGCGTAACGAAGCCCTCGAAGCGTCCGACCGCTTGAAGACGGCGTTCCTCAGCCACGTCTCCTATGAGCTGCGCACGCCGCTCACGACCATTATCGGCTTTTCGGACCTTCTGGCCGAGCCGGTAACCGGCCCCTTGAATATGAAACAGCGCGACTATCTGAACGATATCAAGACATCGAGTCAGATGCTTCTCAACATCATTAACGACATTCTCGATCTGGCCGTGATTGATGCGGGCGCGATGGACCTCAAGCTTGCGCCGGTCAAAGTCGAGGACATGATAGAGGCCGCCGAGCTTGGCGTGCGCGAGCGCTTGTCGCGGGCCAAAGTCAATCTGGACGTCCATATCGCGAAAGGGGCCGGAACGGTCATGGCCAACTCCAACCGCCTCATCCAGGTCATCTACAATCTCCTGTCGAACGCCATCGGCTTCTCGCCTGAGGACGGAACCATCACGCTCAATTGCCGGCGCGAGAAAAATGGCGTCGCGATCAGCGTCCAGGACAACGGGCTTGGCATCCCCGAAGAGGAGCAGGCCACCATGTTCGACCGCTTCGAAATCGCGCAGCAAGGGCTCACGCCATCGCGGCGCCGGGCTTGGGCTATCGCTTGTTAAAAGCATCGTGCAGCTTCATAAGGGCCGCATCGATTTGCGCTCCACGCCCGGTGCGGGAACGACCGTTACGGTTTACCTGCCCGACCGCCACCCGGCATTGCAGCAGAAGGACAAGCCCGGCTCGGACAGGGCGGGTCGCAGAGCGATCGCCGCCCAGTCATAAGCCAGCCTTCATTGCTCCTGCGTCGAAGCGAACGGGTCAAAGACCACAAACGATCCGCCACTTTTGCGTTACGCGGTCATTCGGTATTCGGGGAGATTTGTCAGCTTCGTATGGGCCTGCATAGGAAGAATAATGAGGTTATTCAGGCGGAATTGGAGGATATTACTTGTGATGCAGTAGGCAAATTTATTTGGTGATATTTCCTCCTGTAAGCTTGTATTTTAGTGCTTCTATTGTAATATGTCATTTATGACAAAATTAAAATATGCCACGTTCTAGCCAAAAACTAGAACGTCTATCAATTGTATTCATTTAAATCTTCAATAGGAATTCGAGATGAGTGGTGCCGTGAAAATGGCTGCCGCAAAGACCCAGGACATCGTGGACACTGTCCAAAGTAGCGGATCATACACCAAGCTCTTGGCGGCGCTAAAGGTTGCTGGGCTTTTGGAGACATTACGGGGGGCTGGACCGTTTACGATTTTCGCCCCGTCCGACGAAGCGTTCAAGAAGCTTCCCGTGGGTGCGTTCGAGGGCCTGCTCAAGCCAAAAAGCAGAGACGAACTTGTCCGGATCTTAAAATATCACGCGATCGCCGGACGGGTTACTTCAAGGGAATTGGACTTTAAGAAGTTCAACCGGAGATCGGTCGAGGGCGCTGAGCTGGTGCTCGATGGAACCGATGGCGTGAGCGTCAATAAAGCGAAGGTGACGGGGTCCGAAATCGAGGCATCGAATGGCATCATTCATGCCATAGACAGCGTGCTCATTCCTCCTTCGGCTTAACTGCTGGCATGAGGCGGAGTGAACCCCAACAGACGTCGACGCTTCAGCGGCACCATGGCGCCTATCGCGGAGGTCTTGTTCAACACTAACCTGGAGGAGGCAGATTTGTCTCACAAGTTTACTATCGGCCAAACGGTCCATCTTGCCCCAAGCAATACGCGGAGCGCTGTTGCTGGCGATTACGAGGTCCGCTACCTCATGCCGGCGTCGGACTACCAATCTGAGCCGCGCTACCGCGTAAAAAACCTGGCAGAACGTCACGAACGCGTTGTCACTGAGAGCGATTTGACGCTGCCACTAGAGACTGTAACCCTCTAAGAAGAAGCCTTGCGTTGCGCAAAGTGAGCGGTCTATCAACGTCTTTACCACCGTTTTGTGTGTTAGTTCTGCTAAAGAATTGAGGCCGACGATGTCTTCTCAACCCTACCTTAGAGCAGCGGATGATGGGACTTACGAACTTCTGGTCCCGTTCGGCAAAGGTGCGGTCCATATTCTTCCCTACTGCTTCCACACGGAGGAAGACGCGGCGAACTGGCTCGCCAGCCGGAAAGGCCGAGAGCTAATCCAGCGCATCCACCCAAAAGCGGAAAAAACAGCAATTTATCAGCCGCCATTATACGCCTCAAACGAAGCCGGCGATGTCCTGAGCATTAAGTCTCTCGTGGTGCGAAAGACGGTTAATGTTGCCGCGAGAATGATATGACGCTGAAATAAGCCCTGTCTTGGGAAGGGCCGCGAAGATAAAGCGCGTTTAAATCTTCCACCGATCACCCTCAAGATCCTCTACAGGACGACCTATCGCAACGGCAGCCCGTGAAGTCTCGCGGGCCACCGTTCGATCCTTCGCCAGCAGGAAGCCGCGATTTTCGCCTCATATCCAGCGACGTCATTGTGACGCCCGCCGCCGCATAAGGGCGCGGATGTCTTCGTCGTCAACCCACGGAGGCAATTTCGGCTTCTCGCGCCGCCGTGGTCGCGGGGCGATGATCGGCGCCGATAAAAGTATAGACCATCGGCAAAACAAAAAGCGTGAACAGCGTCCCGATCGTAAGACCGCAAACGATGACGAGGCCAATACTGAACCGGCTTGCGGCCCCGGCCCCCGTCGCAATAAGCATAGGGATAAGCCCGACCACCATAGCGGCAGTCGTCATCAAAATAGGCCGCAGCCGTACCGACGCCGCCCGGACAATCGCCTGACGGCGGTCGGCGTTGTGGTGCCGTTGTTGTTCTTTGGCGAACTCGACCATCAAGATGCCATGCTTCGATATGAGGCCAATGAGAGTAACAAGGCCAACCTGCGAATAAATGTTCACGGTCGCAATCCCAAGAAACAAGGGGATTAGCGCCCCGCAGATCGACATGGGAACGCTGACAAGGATCACGAGCGGGTCTCGCAAACTCTCAAACTGGGCCGCGAGCACGAGATAGATCACGATCAACGCGAAGATGAAGGTGTAGACGAGCTGATTGCCTTCCTGAACGTATTGCCGCGAGTCGGAGAGATAGGAATGGCTGAAATTCTCCGGAAACAGCTCCCGCGCCTGCTGCTCCAGGAAGTCGACGGCTTGGCCGATCGTTGTCGTCGGCGAAGGCACCGCTTGGAAAGTCGCGGAATTAAGCTGGTTATATTGGGTCAGCGCGTTCGGCTCGGTCGCCGTAGAGATCGTGACCACAGTCGAAAGCGGAACTTCGGTCCTGCCGGCAGTCGGCACATAATAATTGGCCAGGCTTTCCGGCGTCAGCCGATCCGCGCGCGGAACCTGCGGTATGACCTGATAGGAACGACCCTGCAGGTCGAAGCGATTGACATAGTTGCCGCCGACCATAAGCGCGAGCGTGGTGCCGATGTCTGCCATCGTGACGCCAAGCTCATTCGCCTTGGAGCGGTTAACCTCGACCTTGACGTTGGGGGTATTGAAAGCGAGATCGCTGTCCACGACAAGGAACATCCCGCTCTTCCGGGCAGCGTCTTTCAGGCGCTCCATCACGTTGTAGATAATGCTGTATCCGTCGGTCGAATAAACGACCATCTGCACGGGGAGGCCCCCGACTGTGCCCGGCAATGGTGACGGCGAGAACGCGAAAGCTTGCAATCCCGGCACCTGAGAGAGCCGGCCCTGAAGCTCGGGAAGAATCTGCTGGGCTTTTTTGGGGCGTTCATTCCACGGCTTCAAACGGGAGCCCACAAAGCCCTGGTTGACGGCGGGACGACCGTAAATCAGGAACGTGCCGTCGGTGTCGGGCACGGTCAGCGCTGTCTCAAGCTGCTTCTGATAGGCCTGCATGTAATCGAGGTTGGCGTATTGCGGGCCTTTGACGGCGCCAAGAATGATGCCTTGGTCCTCCTGGGGCGCCAGTTCCTTGGTCGCGTTCGTGTAGAGGAAATAGAGGCTTGCGATCACACCGATCGCCACAATCGCTGTCGCTGGCCGGTAATCCAGGCTGCTGGCAAGGCGGCGCTCGTACCAGCGTTCGACCGCGGAAAAGCCGTTCGTGATTGCCTGAGCAAACGGCGAGTGCAGGACCGACTGCGATAGGAGCGCCGCCGACATCATGGGCGAAAGCGTCAATGCGACGACGCCGGATACGATGACGGCGCTGGCGAGCGTGAAGGCGAACTCCCGGAACAGGGTGCCCGTTACGCCGCCGAGGAATCCGATGGGGGCATAAACCGCGGCGAGCGTAATCGTCATGGCGATAACCGGGCCAGCGATTTCCCGCGCTCCGATCATCGCCGCTTGGATCGGCGTCTTACCCTCTTCGATATGGCGGAAGACGTTTTCCACGACAACGATGGCATCATCAACCACCAAGCCGATGGCAAGCACCATGGCAAGAAGCGTGAGAAGGTTGATGCTGAAGCCTAACGCCAGCATGAGCATCCCGGCGCCAATCAGCGACAAAGGGATCGTCACAACCGGGATCAGGACCGTGCGGATCGACCCGAGGAACAGGAAAATCACGACAATGACGACAGCCACGGCCAGGCCAAGCGTCCATATCACGTCATCGATCGAGGCTTGGATGAACTTGCTGGCGTCGTAAGCCACCTCCATCTGGAGCGTCGGCGGGAGCGTGTTCCTGATGCTTTCGAGTTTTTTGCGAACGCCGCTCACAACGGTCAGGGGATTGCCGTTCGGCGTGGGCTGAACGCCAATAAAGACCGCGTTCTGGCCGTCCATCGAAACGCTGGCGTCGAAACTTTGCGCATCGAGCGACACCGTGGCGATATCGCGGAGCCTGATGAGCCCGCCCTCACTCACCTTCACGACCATCTCGCGGAAAGCGTCGACGCTTTGCAGGTCCGTGTTGGCGGTGATGTTGGCGATGGTGAAGTAGCCCTTCTGCTGGCCGGGCGCGGTCTGGTAGTTGTTGGCGCGGATTGCGGCCGAGACTTCAGCAGCGCTCACGCCGTGCGAGGCCATGCGAACCGGATCGAGCCAGATCCGCATCGCGAAGGTTTGCCCGCCGATGACGTCGGCCGAGGCAACGCCCTCGACCGTGGCCAGGATGGGCTGCACAACGCGGTTCAGGTAATCGGAGATGGCTGGCAGCGCGAGGGAGGCGCTCGAAAACCCGATATACATGATCGCGGTCGTCTGGCCCGTGCTCTTGTTGATGACAGGATCGTTGGCGCCCGGCGGGATAAGGTAGCGGACCTGCTGCACCTTCGACATGACCTCGGTGACAGCGGCATCGGGATCAAAATTCAGTCTGATATAGGCCGTGATCGTGCTCGTGCCCAAGACCGAGGAGGACGTGATGTAATCGATCCCGTCAGCCGTGGCGATTGCTTGCTGCAGGGGCGTTGTAATGAAACCCTGCATCAGTTCGGCGGTGGCTCCGGGATAGATCGTCGTCACCGTGACGACGGTATTGGTGAGAAGCGGGAATTGCCGAACGGGTAGCGTCGTGAGCGAGCGCAACCCAAGGAGAAGGATCAGGGCGCTGATCACAAAAGCCAGAACAGGCCTGCGGATGAAGATATCGGTGAAGCGCATCGTGGCGGGCCTGACTGTTATGGAAGGGCAACTTTTGCAGGCGGGATCAGCGCTGTCGCATCGACCGGAGTGACAAGAGCGCCTGTCTGCAGTTTCGTTTGCCCGGACGCGACCACGGTCTCACCGCCATTCAGACCTCCGGCGATCTCGACCTGATTGCCAAAGTAAAGACCGGGTGTGACTGTCTCACGTTTCAGTTTGAAGATTTTTTCGCTCGGGTTTCCTTCAGGCTCAAGGACCAGGACACTCGCCCCGTAAAGGGTTGCATCAAGCGCCGTCACGGGGACGGTTACGACATTATCCTTTGGCGGCAAGACAACCGAGACCTCCGCGAACATGCCGGGCCTGAGTATTTCTCCCGTGTTTGCGAGCGTGGCCTGAATGCTGAGCATGCGGGAGGCTTCGTTCACACGCGGTTCGAGGGCTGTGATCTTCGCCTTGAATCGTTTGCCGGGGACGGCATCAACGGCAAGATCGACATCCTGACCGAGCGTCAGCTTCGAAGCGGTTTGCTCAGGAAGCCTGAAGTCGACGTGGAGAATGTTGAGATTGGTCAGGCTGACGATGTTCGTCCCTGGACCGATATATTGCCCCAGATTGATTTGACGGATGCCGAGCACGCCATCGAATGGGGCGGTGATGAGCTTCTCGTCTATGAGCGCCTGCGTCTTTTGCATCTGCGCTTTGGCTTGCTCCATGATGGATCGATTCTGATCGACGGTCTGACGCGCCGCGAAATCGCTCTTAAGGAGTGTCATGGTCCGGTCCAGATTGGCTTCCGCGAGCTGAGCCTGTGCTTGGAAATTCGCCAGATCCCCGCGTTCCGGCGCGTCATCAAGCTGCGCGAGTTTGTCGCCCTTTTTCACGCGCTGCCCGGATTCGAAATAGATATTTCTCACTTGGCCGGCGATCTGCGTGGTCACGTTAACCTGCTGGTCGGCCGTCAGTGTACCGATGGCCGCGAGGGATTGCGGAACATCCGCGCGTCTTGCGACGGCAACCTCCACAGGAGCCGGCGGCGGCCGATGAGATGCAAAATAACCTTTGATCGCGGCGTTTTTGAAGCCCACGAAGAAATACAGGGCATATCCGACGGTGCCAACGAACAACAAAGCAAGCAAGATTCTCCAACGCACTGCTTCCACCCCAAGCCATGTTTGCGGAAAGGGGGACCTTAGCCCCGAGCCAGCTTCGATGCGAGTCTTACTTCGGCTGGCGATGGGCTGACCAACAGCAACCGCCAGAGCGTTCGACTCCTGTCAGCACATGGCTCTTCTCCAGACGCGTCAGCCTCGCAGAGTTAACAAACGGCTAAAATTGGGTTCGTTTCGTAGAATGGCCATTACTAAATATATAAGTAATTTCACCACCAGCAGGATGCTGAAAAAGCCGGAATCCGGGCGTCATCCTTCGACAGGCTCAGGATGAGGTCGTGTTTTTTCAATGAATTGATCCTCATGGTGAGCTTGTGTTCATCCTCATGGTGAGCTTATGTTCATCCTCATGGTGAGCTTATCGAACCATGGGCAACATCGTTTTTCAGCTGCCTGCTAGCGGCCATCGACCAGGGCTCGACAGCGAGCGCCTTGCTGGGAAGGCGGATTGTCGTCCGCTGCAGGCTTCATCACTTGGGCGGCTCCTGAGGGAATTCGCCGGATACAGTAAGCCATCCCTCCCGGCCCGTCACAATTCCGCAGGATTCCGTCAATAACGCCCACATCTAAGGTGACGTCTCCAGCCGAATCTCTGGAGATGATGGATTCCAGAGGTGGGGCCGTGTGGGACTTGAGCACTCCCGAAGCGCTGAAGGCACTGGCGAGCAGGCTTGCGCCGTTCGTATCGCCTGTGGATTTCATCGCGCTTCATGGCGATCTTGGCGCGGGGAAAACCACCTTCGTGCAAGGGCTGCTGCCTGCGCTCGGCATCGAGGAGACCGTCACGAGCCCGACCTATCAGCTCGTTCACAGCTATACCGGGCCTTCGGCATACGATCTATCACTGCGATTTCTACAGGGTCGAGCCGGGCGAGGACGAAGAAATCGGCTTGAGCGAAATGTGCTCCGCGGGAGCGGTGCTCGTGGAGTGGCCCGGCGCGATCCGGGGCAGCCTGCCGCCGGACCGGCTCGAGGTGCGGATCGAAGGCGAAGGCAACGCGCGCCAGGTTTCACTCGCAGGGCTACGGCGCGTGGCAGAAGAAGCTCGCGCGCTTTCGCGAGATTGAGGCGTTCCTCGATGCGAACGGATGGGATGGCGCAGAGTGCGTTGCTATCAGGGGGGACGCATCGGCCCGCCTGTTCTCCAGGCTCAAGCGCGGCGGCAACGTCATCATGCTCATGGATTGGCCGCCCGTCAGCGATGGGCCTCCGATCCGCGATGGCCGTCCCTACTGCCAGATCGCCCATCTTGCCCGCAAGGGCGCTCCCTTTATTGCCGTGTCCGATTGGCTACGCGTGAAAGCGGGGCTCAGCGCGGCGGAAGTGGTGGCGTCCGACCTCGATCGCGGCCTCTTTCTCGTCGAGGACCTGGGCGATGCGGTCTTCGGCACTCTCGTCGAGGACGGCGAACCTCTCGATCCGCTCTATGCGCTTGCCGTGGACGGTCTGCTTGCGATCCGCGCTTCGAAACCGCCGCGCGATCTTCCGATGGCGCATGCCGCGCCTTACCGTGTGCCGGAGTATCGACCGCGAAGCGCTGGAGGTCGAGTTGGACCTGCTTCTGCAATGGTATTTCAAGCTGTTTCCTGCGAGCGGCACATCCGAGACGCTTTCTCGTACCTTTTTCGAAGCCTGGTCGCCGATGCTGGATTGGCTTGGGACGCAGGACAAGGACCTCATCCTCAGGGACTATCATTCGCCCAACCTTCTTCTGTGCGGAGAGCGAAGCGGTTTGAGACGGCTTGGCGTGATCGACTTCCAGGACGCCGTTTGGGGCCATCCCGCCTACGACCTCGTCTCCCTTCTGCAGGATGCGCGGCTCGAAGTGCCAGAAGAGACCGAGCGCACTCTCTACGCCCGCTACTGCGAAGGCGCGGCGAAAGCGGACCGAAATTTTGATTCCGCCTCATTCGCGAAGGCGTATGCGATCCTCGGCGCACAGAGGAGCACCAAAATCCTCGGGATTTTCGCGCGGCTGTCGCTCCGCGATGGCAAGCATGGCTATCTTGCACATTTGCCACGCATTGGGCGCTATCTGCTCCGCAACCTCGCCCACCCGGATCTCAAGCCGCTTCGAGCGTGGTATGAGGCCGAGCTTAGATTTGATGGCGGCACTTAGCAGACTGCTGGAAAGCATGAAATCTGGGCTTCATCCTTCGACAGGCTCAGGATGAGGCTTCGACATGCTCGGGATGAGGTCGAGTGTTTTCAATGAGTTCATCCTCATGGTGAGCTTGTGTTCATCCTCATGGTGAGCCTGTCGAACCGTGGGCAACATCGTTTTCATCCTTCGACAGGCTCAGGATGAGGCTTCGACAGGCTCAGGATGAGGTCGGGTGTTTTCAATGAGTTCATCCTCATGGTGAGCCTGTCGAACCATGGGCAACATCGTTTTCATCCTTCGACAGGCTCTGGATGAGGTCGGGTGTTTTCAATGAGTTGACCCTCATGGTGAGCTTGTCGAACCATGGGCAACATCGTTTTTCAGCGGCCTGTTATGCATGCCAGAGCCCGAAAGATTGGACCGGAAATGGAAACAGCGGAAAACGGCCCGATACAGACCGCGATGGTGCTGGCGGCGGGATTTGGCACGCGCATGCGCCCGCTCACCGACCGCATTCCGAAGCCGCTCATTGAACTCGCAGGGCGGGCGCTTCTCGATCATGCGCTGGACCGCCTCGCCGAGGCCGGTATCAAGCGCGCCGTCGTCAACGTCCATCATTTCGCCGATCAGATCGAGGCCCATCTTCGGGGCCGGACCGCACCTCGCATTATCATCTCCGATGAGCGGCACTGCATTCTCGAAACGGGCGGCGGGGTTCGCAAAGCTTTGCCGCATATCGGGCGCGAAGCCTTCGTCGTTCACAACTCCGATTCGGTCTGGAGCGAGGGCGCGCACTCCAACCTGAAGATGTTGATGGGCACGTGGGATCAGGAGCGCATGAAGGCTCTCCTCCTGCTCGCGCGGCGCGACGCGAGCATCGGTTACGATGGGTCCGGAGATTTCCACAGGGACGATGCCGGTCATCTTAAACGCCGAATCAAAGGGCAGGATGCGCCTTACGTTTTTTCTGGCGTGTCCATCCTGAGTCCCAGCCTTTTCGAAGGCGTACACGATCAGGCCTTCTCCTTGAACGTGATCTTCGACCGGGCAAGCGCCGCGGGGAGCCTGTTCGGCGCTGTGCTTGACGGCACGTGGATGCATGTGGGGACGCCGCAAGCCCTTTTGGGAGCGGAAAGCCATTTGCATGAAAGGCAGCGACTCAGAGCCTAAGCCGGGACCATTCGCGGGCGGGTCCGCCATTTTGAACTGCCCGGCACATTCGCCTTTCCTGAAGACGCTCGCGGCTTCAATTCTGGACGGCTCGATCTGGAAGGCAGGCGCGCCCGAGCCGCACGATATCCCCAGCCTCACCATCTACCTGCCGTCGCAGGCCGCCGTTCAGCCTCTCAAGCTTGAATTCCTCTGGCTCTCGCCGAATGAGGCGACCTTTCTTCCCCGCATCCGCGTTCTGGGCGATGCCGATCCGCTCGATCTCTTCGCGAACTACGGAACGCGGATGGAATCGACGAAGGCGGCGATAGCACTTCTCAAGAAAGCGCTCGCCATTCCGCCCGCCTTCACAGAGCTTGAACGGCAGATCCACCTGAGCGTGCATGCCCTCGAAGCTGCTGCAAAGATGCGCAGCACAATCGCAGAACCGGGCGAGCGCCTTTTTCCCGATTTGCCCGCCGTGAGCGCCGCAGCAATCGCGACGGAGATCGGCGCGCTGATCGACGAGGCGCACAACGAGGGGGCGGACTTCTCCCGCATCGATATGCTCGACAGCGCGCAATCGTCCGGCAGCGAGCAGCTTTCCCTCCATCTTCTCCGGGCTGTGCGAAAAAGCTGGGCCGCTCAGAAGCTACGGGAGGGCAAGCTGGACGCACAGGAACGGCGCAACCGGCTCATGGCGATCGAGGCCGAATTCATCAGGCTGAGCAAGGCACCCGTCATCGTTGCGGGGTCGACCGGAAGCGTGGCCGCGACGATGGCGCTGATGGACACGTTGAAAGGGCGGCCGAACGCGGCGATTGTGCTTCAAGGGCTCGACCGCGATTTGGACGAGGTGTCGTGGGCTGCACTTGGAAGCCATCCCGAGCATCCTCAGCATGGGCTCCATCAGCTTCTTACAAAGATCGACATTGAGCGCGAAGCCATCCGTGACCTCTATATGCGGAGCGCGGACAATGAGGCAGGCCGGCGCCCGGCGTTTCTCAGCGAGGCGCTGCGGCCTGCTTCGACGACAGCCCAATGGGCGAGTTTTGCCAGCGCTGAAAAGAAAACAGACGGCAGCCCTGCTCCTGGCCTGGCTCTGATCGAGGCCGAAACAATCCACGATGAAGCGGCGGCTATCGCGCTCATCCTGCGTGAAGCCCTTGAGACCAAGGGCCAGACAGCCGCCCTTGTGACCCCCGATGAGAAATTGATTGGCCGTGTCCGGCATGCGCTGACGAGTTGGGGTTTGCCAAATCCCGTTGAGGATTCAAACCCGGATAGCCTGCCCTTGCGCGCCGTCATCACCGCGGCAAATGGCAAGCCGGAGGACCTTGTCGCGCTGCTGAGGTCTGCGCAAGGCGATGAAGCCGCCTCGATTCGGCGATTTGCCGAGCTTATCGACCTTGGCGTGTTGCGGCAAATGTGGCGGCCATCCTCGATGGCTGACGTTCCCGCCGCGTTGGCGCGCGCCCAACACGCGATAGCCTCGGGTGAAGCGCGCCACCCCGCCATGAAACGGATTGAAACGGAGGAGTGGGAGGCTGCACGCGCGTTCGCGGAGCGCGTGCTCGAGGCCCTGTCCCCTTTCACGTCCAAGGCAGCGGAGCCGCTCACCTTCAGGGAATGGACCACGGCCCATAGCGCCGTTTTGGCCCGTCTCGCCGAGCTTGGAATTGGCGCTCTCGCCTCGGACGACGCCGAGCCGTCAACCCTTGCGGACGCTGCAAAAGTGCGCGCCCGATCCCTCAGTTTCGATATCGCCGGTTATGCTGGTTTCTTTGGCGGAATCTCGACTTTGAGGGCGAAGCCAGCCGGTGAACACCCCCATCCGCGGCTCTTTTTGTGGCGGCCGCTCGATGCTCGCCTGCTCGCCGCCGACGTGATCGTGCTTGGCGGATTGAACGAGGGAAGCTGGCCAAAAATTGGCGCTCCCAGCCCGTGGCTCAATCGCAAGGATCGCGATTTTGTCGGGCTTTCACCGGAGGAGCGCCGCGTCGGCCTGGCCGCTCGCGACTTCACCGCGCTCGCCGCCATCGCGCCGCGCGCCTTCCTGACGCGCGCCAAGAAGGTGAACGGCAGCCTGACCCGGCCCAGTCGCTGGATTGCGCGCATGAAGGCTCTCGCCACCGGGGCTGGCAAGCTGGAAACCTTGCAGCCTGACACTCCGTGGCTGTCCTGGGCGCGTCTGCACCGCGCCCCTATCAAGATCACGCCCGTGGACTGTCCCGCTCCCCGGCCACCGTTCTCGGCCCGTCCGCGCCGCCTAAGCGTGACCGCAATCGAGACGTGGTTCGCCAATCCCTACGCGATTTACGCGAGACATATTCTTGGCCTTGAGCCTTTGCGCCGGGTCGGAGAAACACATGACGCGCGCGAGAAGGGCATTCTTTATCACGCCGCGCTGCATCGCTTCTTCCAAACTCATCCTGGTCCCCTGCCGCCGGATGCGGCGGAGAAACTTGTGCGCTGCCTGGACAAGGCTGCGGACGAGTTGGGCTTCAATCTCGAAAATGCCCCGTTCTGGCGGCCGCGTTTTGCACGCTTTGCGGACTGGTTTACAAGCACCGAGGGCGACCGCCGGGCCGGGATACTCGCATTGAAAAGTGAGGTTGGTGGAAAATTGAAGCTCGATGCAGCAGCGGGACCTTTCGAGGTGACAGCGCGCGCCGACCGGATCGATATCTGCCAAGACCGCGTGGTGCGTATTTATGACTTCAAGACCAGCACCAATGCCGCAAAAGTCTCCGCTGCGCGCGGCGCGCCGCAACTTGCGCTCGAAGGGCTTCTCGTCAGGGAAGGCGGCTTCGCAGGCATCCCCCCGGGCTCCGAACCGGAGCTTCGCTACATCGTCGCGACGGGAGGCGAACCACCCGGCGAAATGGTGGAGTTGAGGATGCCGTGCGCAGATGCAATCCAGGCGGCTGCAACCGGTCTGGCGCTCCGCATCGCTCGCTTCGACGATCCCGCCACGCCCTATGCTTACGAAATACGCGCGATCTTTGGCGATAAGGCGGACAAAGATCCCTATGCTCACCTTGCCCGCGTGAAAGAGTGGTCCGCGGGTTGGGATGAGGCGGAGGCAGGCGATGATTGAGCTATCGCCTCAAGAGCTGCTTGACGCCGCCGAGCGCAAACAAAGGGCGGCCGCCGATCCCTCCGTCTCGGCCTGGGTGCGTGCGAATGCGGGCACCGGCAAGACCCACGTTCTCGTCCAGCGGATCCTGCGGCTGCTACTTTCCGGCGCGGCGCCCCGGTCGATCCTCTGCCTCACCTTCACTAAAAACGCCGCGGCCGAAATGGAAACGCGCGTTCTGTCCAAGCTCGGCGAATGGGCCACGGCAGATCGAGAAACGCTCACCGCCAATCTGGCAAGGCTGCTTGGCCGCCCGCCGAGCGATGCCGAACGGGCCGTCGCCCCCTGCCTCTTTGCGTCTGTGATCGATGCACCGGGCGGTCTCGCCATCATGACAATTCACGGTTTTTGCGAGCGCGTGTTACGCCGCTACGCCTTTGAAGCCAACGTGCCACCCGGTTTCAGCGTGCTGACCGAGGAGGAAGCGCGCGACGCGCTCGCGCAAGCGCAGAGCCAGGCCTTTTCATTAGCCAAGGACGGCCCTTTACGCGACGCTTTGACCACGGTTGTCGCCTATGCGGGAGAAACCGATTTCGTCCGCGTCCTTGAGGCCATGCTTTCGCGCCGAAATGATATCACCCGTCTTTTCAGGGTTTCGGATGGGCCAAATCCGTTCAGCGACATCGACGCGAGACTTCGCCTCTTCCTCGGTGTCAAAAAAGATGACACGAGGGAGAGGCTGCTCGCCCGCTCTCTTTCGCTGCTGTCCGAACGCACACTGAGAGACGTTGTCGCCGTCCTCTTCGAGGGCCTGACAACCGACCGTAAAGCGGCGGCGCATTTCCAGGCCGTGGCTGAAGCGAACGATGCCGAGGGAAAACATTCCGCGCTGAAGGCTGCGTTCATGACGCAAGCGGGGGAGCCTCGAAAGTCCCTGATGACGTCCTCGATCAGGCAGCAAGCCCCGGAGCTGAATGATCGCCTTGTGAAAGCGCAGGCGGCCTTTATCGCACTCGACGAACGAGCCTGCGGTCTCAAAGTCGTTGAGGCCACGATGGCCCTTCTGCTGCTCACGACGGCGATCTTTGGCCGCTACGATGCCGAGAAGCGGGCGCGCGCCGCTGTCGATTTCGACGACCTCATCGACAAAACGTCGAGCCTCTTATCCCGGGAGGAGGCAGCCGACTGGGTTCTTTATCAGCTCGATGGGCGGATCGACCACATCCTTGTCGATGAAGCGCAGGATACAAGCCGCGCGCAGTGGGAGATCATCGACAGACTGACTTCGGACTTCTTCTCCGGCGAAGGCGCTCGCAATTGCGTGCCGACGCTGTTCGCGGTCGGCGACGAGAAGCAGTCGATTTATGGCTTCCAGGGCGCGGCCCCCGAGTTGCTCGCTCGCCATGGCGCTTCTTATGAGGAGAGGGCTCAGCAAGCGGGCTTTCTCTGGCGCACTGTCGATCTCAATTTGTCATTCAGGACCCTCGCGCCTGTTCTTGCCGCGGTGGACAGCGTGACCGCCGCTCTTCCCGGCCTGGTGCATGGTTCCTCCCTTCCCCATGTGGCGCATCGGCGCAAAGGCGGCGGGCTCGTGGAGTTGTGGGAGCCCGAGCGAGGAGAAAAGGTAGACAAGGGAACGGTCTGGGAACCAGATGCCGCCCCTGGCCCCGCTGCGAAGCCAGCCGAAGCCCTTGCCGCGCGGATTGCAGCGCAGATTAGGCATTGGCTCGACTGCGGGACAGGGCTCTCATCGGCTGATCGGCCGGTCGAACCCGGCGACATCCTCATCCTGCTGCGAAAGCGGCAGCCTATGGCAGGACTTCTGCAAGCCGCGCTGAAACGGGAACGCATTCCGGTATCCGGAGCGGATCGCGTGGCATTGCTCGACGAATTGGCGGTCATGGATCTGATGTCGCTCGTTAGCGCCCTGCTTCAGCCGGGCGATGACTTGGCGCTTGCCGAGGCTCTGAAAAGCCCCCTGTTCAGCTTCTCCGACGACAGCCTTTTTGAACTGACCCTCAAGCGGGAGGAATTGCTCTGGCGGAAGCTAGAGACTGCCGCCGGGAACCGCGACGGCAAATATGCCGCTGCGGCCGCAAAGCTCGCCGATTGGCGGCAACTCGCGCTGAGTTTAAGCCCGTTCGACTTTTTTTCTCATATCCTCGAAGCCGAAGGAGGCAGAAAGGCGTTTGCGGCAAGGCTTGGCGCGGAATGCTTCGACGCTCTTGACGAGCTGTTGAATATTGCCGAGGCGTTTGGCGCGCGCGGGCTCTTGAGCCTCTCCGAGTTCCTCGTTTCCCTTCGACGCGGCGCCTCGGACGTGAAGCGTGAGACTGATCAGGGCGCGCACGAAGTGCGCATCATGACGGTTCACGGTGCGAAGGGCCTCGAAGCCAACATCGTCATCCTTGCCGACACATGCAGCAATCGCAGCGCTCCCTCCGTAGCGGTCCATTTCGCTCAAGGCTCCGACGGGAGGCCTCCCATTCCGGTTTGGGCGATCAAGGGAGCATCACGGCTGACAGCCATCGCGGACGTCAAGAATAGCCTCAAGCATGAGGAGCACCGCGAATTAGGACGGCTCCTTTACGTGGCCATGACGCGAGCACGTGACCACCTCTATATAACGGGCTTTCATAAGGGCGATCTCCCCACCGGATGCTGGTACGAAACAGTCAAGACTGCGCTCGGCTCAAAGGTTGAGGAAGGCGTCGATTTGCAAGGCCGCCCTGCCTGGCGTTACGGTTCTTGTGTGCAGTCTCAACCCCTTATGCAGCATCTCAAAAAGGCGCCGGGGAAAGAGATCCCCCCCTGGCTCGGCATGCTCGCTCAAGCCGAGCTGGCGTTGCCAATACTGCTACCGTCCCGGATCTTCCCCGAGAGTGATGCAATCCACGCGGATCAAAAGCCAAGAAGTTCCCCCCGCAACCAGGCTCGGGCAGAGGGCATTTTGCTGCATAGGCTTCTTGAAGTTCTGCCGCAGTTTGCCGCGTTGGCACGCGCGAGCGCCGCGACGGCCATCGCGTCGGCCTTTTCCGGCGAACTCTCCGCCCGCGAAAGGGAATTTGCAATCGAAAGCGCTTTTGCTGCCCTTTCCAGCGAGGTGTTCATTCCTTGCCACGAGACGCGCTTGGCGGAAGCCGGCATTGCTGTGACGATCAAAGACCATCTCGGGAAGTGCCGGGGGATCATAACGGGTCAAGTCGACCACATTACCTTCGATAAACCTGACATCTTCATAGTAGATTATAAGTCGGGTGCGTTCCAGACGGACACTGGCCTGCCGTTTCGCTATGGCGCCCAACTCGCGGCGTATCGGCACGCTCTGACCCGCCTTTATTCCAATACCGCGACTATCCACGCCGCTTTGCTCAATACCCGATCCTTGGAAATACACCGAGCCGAAGCTTCGATGCTCAGTGCTTTTCTTGAGCAGTTTGCTGGTACACGTGAAGAATGAGCCGCCAAGAGCGGAACCGCCTTCCGCTCCCCTCAAAAAAAAACCTCCGCGAGAAAGCGGAGGTTCCTAACCTGTCTTGAGCAATGGCAGGAAGACAGAGACTTGCCGCCGATATCCGGCGGCAAGAGTGAGCAATTACTGGGTCCTGACCGCGGACTTCTCCGGCGATGGGCCAGCAAGCGCCGGATAATCCTTGATCATGCTTGCCCCGTACAGCGGCTTGAACGCACCCTGGTGGCAGGTCGTGCAATTCGCTTTCGGCAGGTCCCCTGCGGGTCCCTTACGTCCCGGCACGTTCGCATAAAGAGGCGTCAACGGATTGATGTAGTTGTTGTTGATGTCCCGAACCATGCGAATGCCGTACCACGCCGTCACACGCTGGGGGGTGCCCCCACTCCATGACTGGAAGTACTGGGTGTTGTGGCAATAGGTGCAGTTAACGCCAAGCCCCTGTGACATCGACATCATGAGCCCATAGGTCCACTCAGCCTGTTTGAGAGACATGCGATCCGTTGTCGGGAGCGCGGTTGGCCCCATGACGCGGATTTGCTGATCCCCCTGAAGGAATGGCGTGAATGGATCGTTTGGAAGAGACGTTAAACCAACCGCAGGCGAGCGCGCGTTCTGGCCAGCTTTGTTGCCGAGCAGAGCTTGAGACGAGCGTGGCGGTACCGGCGTATACCAGACATTCTTGGGAACTGGGTTTCCGCGATGGCAGGTATAGCAGGTTACGCCCGCTCCCTTGATAGCGACGTGTTGTTTCCAGTCGGAGTTCAAATGACGGGTCATCTGGATCATCCGGCGGGCGACGACCTTTGTATAGAGCGCGTCTTCAGCGAAGTTCGCGCCGTCCTTATGGCAATAGGAACAGCCCTGTTCAGGGGCGACCCACTTCGCCATGGCAGTCATTTGGCGCAGAAGCTCGTTCGAATCGATGTCCTTGAGCACCTGCACATTCTGATAAGCGTCGACCGCTTTCTGTCCTGAGGGGTCGATCTTGTCCTCAGGCTCCGGAACGGCATTGAGAGCCTTCACCGCGGCACTGTCGATGGTGCGCGTATTCACTATGTGCACCATGCCGGTTCCGCGATACCCCCACTGCACCCACTTCACGGTTGGGCGTTGGAAGGTGTAGTAAGCGAATATTACGAGGAGTACCGCGCCGGCAGCCAGGGCTAGCGCTATTGTTAGGATGCGCTGCTTGTAACTCATTTTGGTGCTCCCGTTAGCGTAGCCGGGTCGATGACGACGGGAAGAACCTCTGGGTAGGTCGGAACGATACCGTGCTTGATCCCCCAAAGATACCAGTTATCGACAACCGTTCCGGTCAGAAGGATGCCGATGCCCCCAGTAAGCGTGCAAAGGACAGCGAACCACCAAGCCCAGCGATGGATGGATTCCATGGAAGCATTGAAGCCCATGGTCCAGCGCCAGAAGAGCCCTGCGCGCTCAAGCGCAGTACCGCGGTCGGTGGTCTGCTCGATCTCGCGTTCGCCGCCATAACGGCTGACCGCCATAATCGTCGCACCATGCATCGCGAAGAGGAGCGTCGATCCATAGAGGAAGACGATCGATAGCATATGGAAGGGGTTATAGTACAGGTTCCCATACCGAAGCGAGAAAGCCGCGGTCCAGTCGAGATGCGGGAAGATACCGAAGGGAGGAGCTTCACCAAAGCTGCCCATCAGAACCGGACGGATGATGCCGATAGACAGATAGAGGAAGATCGCCGAAGCGAAGGCCCACGGGATGTGAGTTCCGAGACCAAGCTGACGGGCACGAAGAAAGGTCCGTGTCCACCAAAGCAGAATGGACAGGGTCAGGAACAAGCCGGCGGCCAGCCACCATCCGCCCTCATTGAGAGGAGGAATTTTGAGACCGTTCGCCGGCGCTGGCGGCTCCAGAGCAAGCCAAAAAATCTGCTTAACGAACTGAACCGGGCTCCAGTCCACTGAGGCGGCCATGTTCAGGCCGATGATCTCGATGGCAATGAAGCCGCAGATGATAGAGGCTACGCCGGTCAGCCCGAGATAGATCGGTCCAACCTGGGCATCGCCCAGGAGGCCGAGCAGGTATATGTGGAGGGGTCGTGTACCCGTCCGGCCATATTGGTCGCGGTAAAGGGGTACCCCGAGATGGGCTGGCCCTTTAACCTGAACCTGAGTGAAGATGTTTTGATATTCGGCCATGATCTATTGCCCTACCTATCGCCAGACTGGGATGTTGAACCACCAGTTCCACCACTCGGGCCAGCCCTTTGTCCAGAACGGTCCGCTGGCAATGATGCAGCATCCGCTCCAGAACGCCGCGTTGATAGCGCAGAAGAGGCCGATCCTGTGAATGCCAAGGGTTCCTGTGGAATAGCCCAGCAAGTCGCGAGCGAAAGTGTTCTCGTGCTCTGGAGTTTTCACGGTGTCGCCATCGCCGGGATTAAGCGCGGACAGCACAAGACCGCCGTGCAAAGCCAAGAGAAGCGTTGTCGTGAACAAGAATGCAATGCCGAGCATGTGGAACGGATTGTAGTGGAAGTGCAGGTATTGATATCCGGTATTTGACACCCAATCGAGATGGCTCAGGATGCCGTAGGGGAAACCAAAGCCCCAAGCGCCCATGAGAACCGGGCGAATGACGACGATGCTGACATAGGCGAATATTGCGAAGCCAAAAGTAAAGGGTATGTGGTACCCGATACCAAGCTTCCGACATATCTCAACCTCGCGCAACGCCCACGACACGAATGCTCCGACGGCGCATATCGTGATGATCTGCCACAACCCCCCCTCTGCGAGCGGAGCCATGCCCAAACCATATTTCAGGTCTGGAGGGGCGATGCTGATTTTCCAGATATTCGTGGTGTGTCCGAGCGCGGCCCCCCAGACAATTAGGACAGTTCCCAAGACTGCGAAAAAGAACGTGGTGACCCCGAAAAATCCGACGTAGAACGGGCCCACCCAGAAGTCGAATAAGTCGCCCCCAACTAGGGTGCCGCCTCGAATGCGGTACTTTTTTTCATAACTGAGCAATGCCATCGCTCACCTCCAGCTAGGAGGCGAGCTATCGCTCGGCCTCCTGTGAAAAAATCCCGAGAAAGCGGGCGAGGCCTACCATTTCCCCACCCGCTATCCTGATTGATTCCAACCGCTTAGCGAGCTGGAAGGGCGGTGTTCGAGGAAGCCGCAGCCTTTACCGCACCCGTGTCGATCCAGTTGTAGCGGGTCGTGCTCAGCAGGATGAAGTGGATCAACAGCGCGAGAACGATCAGGAACGCGAAGAGCGCGACCAGAACACGACGAGGATCAAAGAGGAGCCAAATGCGCCACATGTGTTTTTCTCCTTATGAAAGATATTGGATGAAGTTCAAGGCTGCGGTGTGTACGTCCTCAGGAATGGACGCAATGGGGCCAGCCCAAGGACGCCAGTTCCAAGCGAGCACGTGCGCGATAATGGCGACGATGGTGAAACCAATAAAGCTCGCAACGAAAATGCTATGAAATTCCTTTGCCTCGCCTTCGGTCAGCCCGGTGAGCGAGACATCCCTTTCTTCTTGAGCCATAAGCTTGATCTCCGCTAAAGTGGACTTTCTGTCGTTACCGCGCATTACCCTCGCGGCCGGGTTCGCCATGGCGTGATCCGCCATGGAGTCGGTTTGTCCGGTCCAGCCGGACGATCTCTTCGCCCTATCGCATGAAGGCGAAGGGGATACAGGTGTTAGCCGCGGCGCGGGCCTCGGCAAAGACGGACTTGCGCTGGCTTGAACTGTGCCGCGACGATAATGCGCGCGTCACAAGTCCCGCAGCAAGGAAAAGGGGAAATGTCGCAAGAAAAATAAGACGAAATTCCTTCGCCTCTCGCGCTCTGATGCGCGCATGCGGCTCGTTCGATTGCGGGTGATAAGCAGACATGCTCACCTTCCTCCCCGACCAGAAATACGCAGTGAAAAAGTCATGCGGCTCTCCCCTCCACAGCACTGGCGATGGATAAGCCGACGCGTTTTGCCGTTACCTTGCCTTCGCCTGCGTCGCGGGCTGCCTTTTCCGCAGAATCACGAAACCGCTTCGCCGCAGAGATCCTGACGAGAACCGGCTGCGCTTCAACCATCTCGTCGAGAAGGAATTTCGCCTCCTCATCCCAGGGGAGCTGCCGAGCCAATCTTGAGGGGGTTGCCTCGATCCGGTCCAGGTCTTTTCCTAAGGGCAAGATATTGAAAAGCGCGTCGAAGAGCGCGTTGCAGACCTCCTGAACGATATAAGTTGCTCCTGCATACCCCATGAACGGGGTACCGGTGTGCCGGCGAATTATTGCTCCCGGGAATGACGCCGGGATGTACATCGAACGGCCGCCGCTTTCAGCGAGATACATGCGCTCGTTGTAACTTCCGAAGAGCACGAGTGGCGGCTTCTCCCGAACGAGACGCCTCGCCTCTTCATTGTCCGGCTTCACACCTGCTCGACGCGAGATCGCAAAGGTGCAGGGCAACCCCATCTCGTCTTCGAGGAAGTGACGAACGCCGCGCGCATAAGTCTCGTTCGCAACAATTGCGAAGCTGGCTGTTCCGAAGAAGTCCTGTGTCACTGAGCGCCACAGATCCCACAACGGTTTGATCGTCGTGTGCTTCTCGCGTTCGATGAAGGGCTCGGGATCAAGGCCGAGAACCTCTCCCAGCGAGCGCAGGAACTTCGTCGTCGAATGCAGCCCGATAGGCGCCTGCAGGTAAGGCTTATCGAGGGCTTCACAAAGCATCCGCCCGAATTCGCGGTAAAGGCAGATATTCGCGTCGGCTTCCGCCAGTCTCGACACCTCATTGAGATGAGCGCCGAGCGGGAAAATCATGTTAACTTCGGCGCCCATTCCTTCGACCAAGCGACGGATTTCCGCCACGTCCGAGGGCATATTGAAGACGCCGTAACATGGGCCGATGATGTTAACACGAGGCTTGGCGCCCGCCGCCTTCGGTTTCACCTTCGCCTTCCGCTTGATCCCATATTCACTCCAGAGCCACATCATGGCCCGGTTCGCGCTCTGCCACTGATCCTCGTCGATCGTCCGGGGCAGAAAGCGCTGAATGTTCATGCCTTCAGGGGTCACCCCGCCGCCGATCATCTCAGCGATCGACCCCGTGACTACAACGCTGGGCTGCTTCGGATCCAGCGTCTTGTGGGCACGTTTCATGGCCTGCTCGGTGCCATGCTGGCCGAGTTCATCCTCCGAAAGGCCGGTTACCACGATCGGCAACTCATGCGGGGGAAGTGCATCCGTGTAATGGAGCACCGCTGTCACCGGGAGGTTCTCGCAGCCTACCGGGCCGTCGATGATGACCTGCAAGCCCTTGATCGCAGCAAACACGTAAACTGCGCCCCAATAGCCACCCGCTCTGTCGAGGTCGGCGATCAGCATCCGATAGCCTCCTCCGGCATTTTGATGGAAGGCTTGTTCAGCTGCAGTTCGTGCTTCTTGGGCGGCGCTTTCGGTGCGCTTTCCCATACGCCGGCGTTATGGCCTTCTCCGACTCCTTCAAAGAACTCCTTCATCTCGTCGAAGCGGCCCTTGCTTGCGATCGCGGTGTTGACAACCTGAGCAAGCGAGCCCGCCCCAGCCACGCCCATAAGCGGACGCGCCGAGATGAGATTGGTGAAGTAAAGCCCCGGTATCGCGCGCGCCTTCGCGTGTTGCACGACAGGAGTGGTTCCAATGGCAAGATCCGGCTTAAACGCGTCGACCGCCTGAATGTCATGTTCCAGCGATGCGCGGTACTGGACATGCACGCCCTTGGCCTCAAGCCATTCGCGGTCCGCATCGGACCAGCGGGTGCGCGGACAGGCAGTTCCGACATAGGGAACGTCGGCGCCGCTTTCGATGAGAAGCCGGGCAACAAGCAACTCCGAACCTTCGTAGCCAGATACGGTTATGCGCCCTTTGATGGGAAGCTTTGCGATTGCGTCACGCACGGCGGGCAAAATGCGGTTAAGGGCAGCGTCGACTGAGGATCTGGCAATACCGCAAGCCTCGGCTATCGAGATGAGCCAGTTGGCTGTTCCATCATACCCCACCGGAGCCGAGCCGATAATGGCGCGGCCCGCAGCTTCGAACTCACGGAATGACGCGGTGTAGAACGGATGAATTGCCGCCACTGCGGCACAGTCGAGGGCCGCATAAAGCTCCCGCCATTCCCGGGTCGGGACAACCGGTCCGGCTGCCAGGCCGAGCGGCTCCAGCATCATGCCGATCGTCACCGGGTCCGCAGGGAACATCTCGCCCACGAGCGTGACCGTTGGCTTCTCCGCCCTACCCCCACGAGGAGCTTGGACGGGCCCCTGCTCGGCTTCCGTACGCGCATAGCGCAGCATGGCCGCCGCAAGAACGTCCTTGGCTTCTGCATGGGTCGGAACGCCGAAGCCAGGCACGTCTATACCGATGATGCGAACGCCGTTGATTTCCTTGGGAAGAAGCCGAAGCGGCACGCCGGAAGCGGTCGGAACACAGAGGTTTGTGATGATCACCGCGTCGTAAAGCTCCGGATCCGCGAGCTTGAAAACGGCTTCGCGGATATCCTCGAAGAGTTTTCCGGTTACCAACGTCTCGGAATTGAAGGGAACGTATCCGACCGTCCGCTTTGCGCCATAGAAGTGCGAGGTAAACGTCAGGCCGTAGACGCAACAGGCTGAGCCCGAAAGCACGGTTGCCGTGCGGCGCATGCGCAGACCCACGCGCAGCGACCCGAAGGCGGGACACATGCTCTGCGGCTGATCGTGCGGACCTTGGGGATAATCCTTCGCATACTGTTCGAGTATCTCGCTCTTGCCCGCGGCGGCGGCGGCCTTTTTCATTTCGGCCGCGCCAGCGTGACACCCAATGCCTGTTCCATCAGCCGGGGCGTTCGCCTCGGCTATCGACTTGTCGGCCGTATTCTCGGCAGCCGCAGCACGTCCGGCGTCGTCATAGACGACCTCGCCGGATGCGGCTTGAGAGGATTGGCGATCAAGTGCTGTCATAAACTCACTGCTCCCTTACGCGACGTCGTAGACGATTTCGAGGGACGGCTTCTCGACGATCTCATGGCCGCGCATGTCGGCCTGGCTCGCCGGATCAAGGAGAACACCACGCCCAACCGCTTCACCCTTGAAAAGCCCAAGCAGGCCATCCTGAGAAAGGGGCGTCGGCCGCACAGGCGGCGCCTCCGCAACATTCTTGGCGAGGGTTTCGAACACGGACGCCCACTGACCGCCGGGTATGCCGATGATTTCGTAATTCGCGCTTTTCTTGCGGATGTCGTCATGTTGCGGGATGGCGGACAGCACAGGGATACCGACCTCTGCGCAGAAGGCTTGCGCCTCGCCCGTACCGTCGTCCTTGTTGATGACCATTCCGGCAACACCGACATTGCCACCAAGCTTGCGGAAATATTCGACCGCAGAGCAGACGTTATTGGCCACGTAGAGCGACTGGAGGTCATTTGAGCCGACGACGATCACCTTCTGGCACATGTCGCGGGCGATCGGGAGGCCGAAACCGCCGCACACTACGTCACCGAGGAAATCAAGCAGAACGTAGTCGAAACCCCATTCATGGAAGCCGAGCTTTTCGAGAAGCTCAAAGCCATGGATAATGCCGCGTCCACCGCAGCCGCGACCCACTTCGGGACCGCCGAGTTCCATCGCGAAAACGCCGTCGCGCTTGAAGCAGACGTCCCCAATCAGAACTTCCTCGCCCGCCGCCTTTTTCTTGGACGACGTCTCGATGATCGTCGGGGTAGCGCGTCCGCCAAACAAAAGGGACGTGGTGTCGCTCTTGGGATCGCAGCCAATGAGCAGAACCCGTTTGCCCTGTTGAGCCATCATGTAAGACAGGTTGGCGAGTGTGAAGCTCTTGCCGATGCCACCCTTGCCATAGATTGCGATGATCTGCGTTTCTTTTTTGACTTCGGTCACCAGAACCGCGTCAGGCTCTATAGCAGCCTCTGCGCGGAGCGCAGCCGCTTGCTGCTCGAGGGCAGTCGCTTGATCTACATCCAAAGTCATACGCACTTTCTCCAATCTAGAACCATCTTCAGGCAGGCCGGATCTTCGAAGGCGACGCGATAGGCGCTAGGGGCGCCGTCTGCTGTACTGCGATGCGTAATGAGACCGTCAAATGACAAGCGGCCACTGTCGACCAGTTGCTTGACGGCGAGCATGTCCGCCTTTTGCCACTGCGCGGCTACCCGTATCCGCGCTTCCTTCATGAAGGCGGGTGGGAAGCTGAAAGAGAGACGATCCGCGTAGAATCCGGCGAGTATGATTTCGCCGCCGGGAGCAAGTCGGGACACGAGCGCATCAAGAATTGATGAGTTTCCGCTTACATCGCAAACTACGCGATAATCCCGGCGAGGATCTTGATCCGGATCAACAACCTGGTATCCCAACGCCCCGCCGAACCGCGTTGCATTCTTTTCCCACACTGTTGGTGCGGGCGCACCTGACGCAATCACAATGCGTGCGATCAAGCGGCCGAGGACGCCATGCCCAACAATAAGATCTGCCGCCACGGCCTTATCCGAGAAGGCTGCGTGGTACCCCGTCGCGCCCAGCGCAAACAGGATGCCTTTTTCACCGATTTCTTCGCCAATGGAAATTGTCCGGCTCTCGGGCAAAACAACGCGCGACGCTGTGCCACCGAAGAGACCGCGGATCGCGCCGTAACAATTCGCGCCCGGCACAAAAACACGTTCGCCCACATGAATTTTGGTAGACGGGCCGGCCCAGGAAACACGGCCCACAAATTCGTAGCCTGGAACAAGGGGGTAGCCCATGCCCGGAAAGTGCGGCATGCGCCCCGACCACAGGAGCCGCTCAGTGCCGGTGCTGATCCCGCTCCATTCCACATCGACGACAACATCGCCGTCGCCCGGAATGGGCAAGTCAAGCCGTTGAAGCCCGAGCTGCTGAGGCTCCTGCAACACGACAGCCAACGTCTCCATTGGGAACTCTGGAAGGGGGGCCATGCAGATGATTATCTCTTCACAAGTTCGTGTGTCATCCTAGCTTTACCAGCTGATATGTCAATTCAAACTTACACTCATTGCAAGCCCTTATAGTCGAGCCACAAGCAGACGCACAAGAAGGGGCTGACAGGTCGAGCGCCTTTCGATGCGCTGAAACCCGGCTTCCCGCAAAAGCGCCTGCAGTTGCTGCTCCGTGCGCGGACGGCCTCTCCCCATGGCCATCAGATAAAGGCTGAAATAAGCGGCAACTTTCTCAGCGCCGCGTGTCCCGGCCATCGGCTCCGCCACGAGAAGCACGCCTCCCTGCGGCAATGCAGCGCGCGCCGACTTGAGGATAGCCAGCGCGGTTTCGTCGTCATGGTCGAGAAGAACGCGAATAAGCGAAATGACATCGGCGTCTTGCGGCAGGTCCTTGAGGAAGTCCCCGCCCGCAACTGTCGCCCTCTCGGCTATCCGGGCTTCTTTGAACCTGGCCGCTGCCAGTTCCGCGACGGCAGGGACGTCGAACAGGACAAGGTCCAGATGGGGGAAGCGGCGCGCGGCGCATAAAAGAAATGCGCCATTGCCACCGCCGACATCCATCAGGCGGCGATGCGGTTTGAAATCGTAAGCGTCCAAAATCTCCTGCGCAATGGCCGGCTGCGTCGCGGCCATGAGCCCGGTGTAATCCGAGACAGCATCCCGGCTCGCGCCGGTGTCGCCTTCCGCGTAGGGCCAATAGGACGCGAGATTCGTCGCCTTGCCGAAGCCGTCCTGCCCCGGCACGCGGCTCTCGTCGCGCAAAAGGCGGACAGGATCGTCGAGGTCGCGATAGAGAAGCGCGTGATGCTCCACCATGGTGACAAGGCCGGGGCTTGTAAGCATCGCCGCGCCGAGCCCGCACAGACCATAGCGGCCACCGCTTCGCCGTTCCACGAGACGCAAACCAACAGCGGCCGTCAGCAGCCGCCCGGTTGCGTCTGCGCTCAAGTTTAGACGGTTCGCGATCTCTTCCACCGAAAGCGGCCCCGGCTTCAAGGCATCGAACAGCTTCAATCGCACGCAGGCAAGAAGCACCTGGGAATAGACGAAACCAGAACATAAATCAAAGAGCGCGCTCGCTTCGCGCCGCGCGATGATGCGCGTCGGCGGGAAGGTTTCGGCAAACCGAATAAAACGCGGGCTTGTCAGGCACCGGTCGCGAAAGGCGAGAAGCCGGTCCATCAAGCTGTTCAGGAGGTTGGGCTTATCCACTTTCACGATATTTTGGGCTGGCGTCACTGCGGGTGTCATCTATAGTTGTCACTGCGACTGTCACCTTAAATGGACAGTCCTCGCGCGGCATGTCAACGCCGTTTTGGGAGAGCATTTATTTGCACGAAAACCGCATCGTTGTGGTCGGCGCCGGGATTGGGGGCTTGGCGGCTGCGGTCCAGCTTGCTGCGGAGGGCTGCGGCGTAACCGTAGTCGAGAAATTCGACGGACCGGGCGGCAAAATGCGCCAGGTGCAAACCGGCGGCGTGTCCATTGATGCGGGTCCCACTGTTTTAACAATGCGCGAGGTGTTCGACGGCATCTTCGAAAATGCGGGCGCGTCGATAGGGGATTACCTCACGCTCAAGCCGGCGGACGTTCTGGCCCGTCACGCCTGGGAAGCCGGCGGCGAACTTGATCTTTTCGCCGATGCCGCACAGACCGCAGACGCCATCGGGGCCTTTGCTGGAGCCGACAACGCCCGCGGCTATCTCTCTTTTTGCAGCGAGGCCGCCAATATCTACCGCATTCTGGATCGCTCCTTCATTCGCACCCAGAAACCTGCCCTTCCCGCGCTCATCTGGCGCGTCGGTCCGCTAAAGTTCGGCGATCTCTGGCGCATCAATCCCTATCAGAGCTTCTGGAGCGCGGTTTGCCGGCATATGAGCGACCCGAGGCTGAGACAGCTTTTCGCGCGTTATTCCACTTATTGCGGCGCATCGCCGTTTTTCGCGCCGGCTACCCTCATGCTCGTCGCGCATGTCGAGCAGCGCGGCGTCTGGCTCGTGGAAGGCGGCATGGCTCGAATCGCCGCCGCGCTCGAGAGCCTGGCGAAACAACTGGGCGTCGTCTTCCGTTATCGAACGGAAGCCATCGAAGTGTTGGCGGCGAATGGCAGAGCGACCGGGATCAAACTGAAAGATGGCGAGCAGCTGAATGCCGATGCCGTTGTCCTCAATGCCGATGCCTCTGCCGCTTCCGGCGGGTTGCTCGGCCCTGCCGCTGAGAAAGCGGCACGGCGCGTTCCTGCCCGCAGTCGCTCGTTGTCGGCCCTCACCTGGGCGTTCCAGGCGGAGGCGAGAGGCTTGCATCTGGCGCGGCATACGGTCTTTTTTCCAAATGCCCCCTATTCGTCGGAGTTCGACGCCATCTTCAGGCAAAGGAAACTTCCGCCCTATCCGGCGGTCTATATCTGTGCGCAGGACCGGGACGATTGCGGTGAAAAACAGGTTGAGGGAGCCGAGCGGTTCCTCGTCATCGTCAATGCCCCGGCCATGCTTGATGAGACAGCGCTCAGTCGATCGGAGATAGAAGAATGCGAGACAAAAACCTTCCGGCTGATGGCGGCATGTGGCCTGACGCTCCAGCCAATGGAAGGAGCTATGATCCGGAGGGCGCCGCAGGATTTCGAGAGACTGTTTCCGGGGACCGGGGGAGCGATTTACGGGAGAGCCTCCCACGGATGGATGGCGTCGTTTCAGCGGCAGGGGATCCGGTCGCGGCTGCCGGGTCTCTATTTCGCGGGGGGGAGCGTGCATCCGGGGCCTGGCATCCCAATGGCGGCGCTTTCGGGCCAGCTCGCGTCGGAAGCGCTCCTCGAAGACTTGGCTTCGATGAAACGGTTCCACCCAATGGCTACGCCTGGTGGTATGTCGATGCGTTCAGCGCCGACCACCGCTTCGGACTGACGATTATCGCCTTCATAGGCAGCGTATTCTCTCCCTATTATGCGAAGCAAAGGCGGCTTCGGGGTCATGTCGACCCGGCTCAGCATTGCTCGCTCAATGTTGCAGTGTATGGGCCAGGCGTGGGCCGATGGGCCATGACGGAACGCTGCCAAAAGGCCTTGAAGCCAAGCGCCGATGGGCTCGCGATCGGACCGAGCGCCGTCATCTGGGACGGTTCGCGGCTGCGCATCGAGATTGATGAGAAGGCGCCGCTTACCATGGCCCCCCTGCGTGGCACGGTCACGCTGGAGCCGGAAATTCTCCCCAACTTCGCCGCGGATTTCGGAACGGGCGGTCGCCATCGCTGGTCGCCCATTGCGCCGCGCGCCCATGTCGAGGTCCGGCTCGATAGCCCGTCGCTCGCCTGGGACGGCACGGGCTATATGGACATGAACCGGGGCGACGAGCCGATCGAGGACGGCTTTTCCTATTGGAACTGGTCCCGCGCCTGTCTCCCCCGCAAAGCCGCCATCCTTTACGACGTGACGCGGCACGAAGCGGGAAATTCCTCCATGGGCATCGAGATCGCCGCAGACGGCAGTGTCACGCCGGTCGACCTGCCGCAGCATTGCACATTGGCCAGTACTTCAATCTGGAAGATGCCGAGGGAAACGCGTTGCGACAAAGGCTATTGCGCCAATGTCGCGCGCACGTTCGAGGATACGCCATTCTATTCCCGCTCCATGATCGCCACGCGCCTTCTGGGCGAGCCTGCCCACGCCATGCATGAGAGTTTGTCGCTCGATCGGTTCCGGAAACGATGGGTGCAGACGCTCTTGCGCTTCCGCATGCCTCGGGTTGCCCTTTAACTGTTACTCAGCCGCATCACCCATGCCTAATACTTGTGGAAAGGGGGGAGTGGCATTTGTTTACAGGGACCGAATTTGGCGTCGATAGTCTTGTCCACAACATAATTGCTAAGGGCACAAACTATGGCAGCAAAGAAACCAGCAGCACCTGCGAAACCGGCCGGAAAGGCCGCTCCCAAGGCCGCTGCGCCCGCCAAATCGTCAGCCAAGCCGAAGAAGGGCAAGTAAGCTTCCAGGGTCTGTAAAACGCGTTTTGGACTTACGGGGCACGGCGACGTGCCCCTTTTTTTATGTCATCGCGGAAGTCGCCTTGCGGTTACCAATTGGGTTTGTTTGGCAAAAAAGACTATAAGTATTCATATAAGTACTTTTTCACGATGGGCAAGGCGTGACTTATGGCGGACCACATCATCCGAGGTCGTATAGAGCGCCACCGGTCGGACGGTCGGCCTTCGGGCGTTTCCGGGACGACGCGGATGTTTCCGCTAGCAGAAGGATCCGCGAATTTTCGCTCCACTGTCATGGCCGGGCTTGACCCGGCCATCCAGAAAAACACAAGTACTTCAAAGTCTTAGCTGGATGGCTGGGTCAAGCCGGTCAAGCCCGACCATCCTGTACCCTCGTGTTTTTCCGGATGGCCGCCTCCAGGGGGCCTCCAAGGGCGGCCATGACGGGATTGGCGCGAACATCCGCGCAATCAAGGTCCGGGATGACTTCGAAAGGTCATACAGCGTGGATCATATTGCGCATCGCTCCTATGCCAGCGATCTCGGTCTCCATCACGTCCCCCGGCTTCAGCCATTCCGGCGGCGTGCGGCCCATGCCGACACCGGGGGGCGTGCCCGTTGCGATCACGTCGCCCGGTTCCAGGGTCAGCCCGCGCGAAAGTTCGGCGATGATGCGGGGGATTTTGAAATACATATCCTTCGTATTGCCATCCTGCTTGACGACGCCGTTCACGCGCAAGCTCAGGCGGAGATTGTCCGGTTCGATGTCGGCCGCGGGAATGATCCACGGCCCCATCGGCGCATGGCCATCAAGGCTTTTGCCCTTGAACCACTGGCCGCCATGCGCGGTCTTTTGCAGATTGCGCGCCGAAACGTCGTTCAGCACCGTATAGCCGAAGACATGATCCGACGCCTCCGCCTCGGAGATGTTCCGCCCGCGCTTGCCGATGACGACCGCAAGCTCGACCTCCCAGTCGATCTCTCGCGAAACCGCCGGATCATAGGGGATCGGATCGAAAGGCCCGTTGAGCGCTCCCGTCGCCTTGGTGAAGAACACAGGATGTTCCGGCAGCGTCTGCGAGGCGTCACGCATCTTCGCGCCCTCGGCGAAATGCTCCAGATAATTCCAGCCGACGCAGACAATGTTGCGCGTCAATTTCGGGATCGGGGGCAAGAGCCGGAAATCCTCCAGCTTCAAGCCCGTATGGACATCCGCAGCCGCAATCTCACGGATTTCCGCCAAGCCCTGCGGACCGGCCTCGATCAGCGCGCGCATGGACGTGCCATCGAAACCGAGCGCGATTTTCGTCTGATGAGCGGCATCGGCGACGTCGACCACATGGCCGTCGGGACGGATCAGGCCAAGTCGCGGATGGCCGCGTTCATCGGCATAAGTGAGAAGTCGCAACCTTGAATCGAGCGGCACATCGATTTTCGTCATTTTGTATTCCCTTAAGCGAAACGCCCCTCATCCTGCCCTTCTCCCGCAAGGGGAGAAGGGACGTCGTTGCAAGCGCGAGCGAACTCCCTCTCCCTGGCGGGAGAGGGCTGGGGTGAGGGGGTGCATCGTCTCTTCACCCGCCCCAGCCAGCAACGGCTTTCACCTCAAGAAACTCCTCCAGGCCGAACCGGCCCCACTCGCGGCCATTGCCGGACTGCTTGTAGCCACCGAACGGCGCGGCCATCTCAACCGATGCGCCGTTCATAGTCACCGACCCGGCCCGCAAGCGCCGCGCGACCCGCCTCGCCTTCTCCACGTCGCCCGACGAGACATAGGCTGCAAGGCCGTAAGGCGTATCGTTGGCGATCCGCACCGCGTCGTTCTCGTCCTTGTAGCCGATGATGGAAAGCACCGGACCGAAGATTTCTTCGCGCGCGATGGTCATATCGTTTGTGACGTTCGCGAACACGGTCGGGCGCACATAGAAGCCTTTGTTGAGGTTGGCCGGACGCCCCGGCCCCCCAGCGGCGAGCGTTGCGCCTTCGTCGATCCCTTTTTTGATGAGGGCCTGGATCTTATCCCATTGCGTGCGGTTCACGACCGGGCCGATCGTGGTGTCCGCCGCTCTCGGATCGCCGGGCTTGGTTTTGTCCGCGACGGCCTTTGCGATGGACGTGGCCTCATCCATGCGCCCATGCGGCACCAGCATTCGCGTGGGCGCGTTGCAGGATTGGCCGGAATTCTGAAAGCAATGCTCCGTGCCGCCGGTCACGGCCTTCAGGAAATCCGCGTCTTCAAGGATGATGTTGGCCGACTTGCCGCCGAGTTCCTGGGTCACGCGCTTGACGCTGGGAGCCGCGCGCCGCGCCACGTCGATGCCTGCTCGCGTCGAACCGGTGAAGGAAATCATGTCAAGCCCAGGATGGCCGCTCATCGCGGCTCCGACTTCCGGGCCGAGCCCGTGGACGAGGTTGAAAACGCCCTTCGGAACGCCAGCCTCGTGGAGAATTTTGGCAAAGATCGATGCGGAGGTTGGCGTGTATTCCGAGGGCTTCAACACCATGGTGCAACCCGCCGCCAGCGCAGGCGCAACCTTGCAAGCGATCTGGTTCATGGGCCAGTTCCAGGGCGTGATCATGCCGACCACGCCGACAGGCTCCCGGAGTATCGTTGCTTCGCCAAGCCGCTCCTCGAAGGGATAGCTTTTCAGCGCTTCGAGCACGGTCATGAGCTGCGCCAGCCCTGACCCTGCCTGCAAGCGCTCCGCGAGCGGTAAGGGCGCGCCCATCTCATCGGAAATGGCGGCGCTGATGTCTTTCATCCGGCTGGTGTAGACTTGGATCACCCGTTCCAGGAGCGCGATGCGCTCCTCGCGCGACGATGCCGCAAAGCGATCAAATGCTGCCAGCGCCGCCGCAACCGCCTTGTCCACATCCGCCTCCGAGCCAAGAGCGACGTCGTACATCGCTTCCTCGGTTGCAGGATTGATGACCGGCATCGTCTTTGCCCCGAGCGGAGCGACCCACTCCCCGTCGATATAAAATTCCAGCCGGTCGATCATCGAAGCTTGCCTTTCGTCGAACAAGAAGTGAGTGCTGCCCATGGTTCGACAAGCTCACCATGAGGCGAACTCGCTGAAAACGCCCGACCTCATCCTGCGCCCGTCGAAGGATGAAGCCAACTCTCGACCTCATCCTGAGCCCGTCGAAGGATGAAGCCAACTCTCGACCTCATCCTGAGCCTGTCGAAGGATGAAGCCGCGATCGCATGCTTTTTCAGTATCCTGCTATTGCGCGGACGCGCTTTTCTTTGCTGCCCATGGTTCGACAGGCTCACCATGAGGTGAACTCGCTGAAAACGCCCGACCTCATCCTGAGCCTGTCGAAGGATGAAGCCGCGATCGCTTGCTTTTTCAGCATCCTGCTATTGCGCGGACCCGCTTTTCTTTGCTGCCCATGGTTCCACAGGCTCACCATGAGGTGAACTCGCTGAAAACGCCCAACCTCATGTGTGGATGGCTCCCCAGTTGCAAGGGTTTTTTTCAGCGTGATGCTTTTCGGCGGGTGCGCTCATGTGTACGGCGTTTGCGGCACATACGACCGCTGCCTTGATGCGATCCGCGAACCGGCTCCCGATCATCCTGGTGAGCTTTGCGCCCGATGAGGCTTGCGGGTTTTTCCGGTCTGGCCGAGCCTTGAGCATCACTCCTCTTTTCACCCCCGCGAACGCGTTGACCCTGACTTTTTGGCGCCGCACGCCTTCCGCGGCTCTGTCAGGCAGTTTCTTTGTTCGGTTGAACGGCGTTTCTCCGTCCCGGCCTGCTTCCAGGGAGGCGCTGGGCGCAGCGGCGGTCAACACCAGCCGAAGGCTGCCGCGGCACGCGGCGCGGAACGCGGTGTTGACGGCTGCGAGCACAGCGCCAGGTTAGGGGCCGGGCCGCTCATGCGCGTGCCGCCGTCGCGCGTTGCGCAGCCGCGGCCGGCCTGAAGGCTTCGCCGCTCGCCATGATGGCCCAGGCGATGCGTGCGAGTTTGTTGGCCAGCGCCACCGTTACGGCCCGCCTGGAGCGCCTGGCCAAAAGCGCCTGGACCCAGAGCGCAAGCGGCGTGGTTTTGTTGGCCAGAGACTTTATCAGCGAGGTCGCGCCCAGCACGAACAGACGGCGCAAAGTGCGGTCCCCCGCTTTCGAAATGCGCCCCAGCCGCATCTTGCCGCCGGTCCCGTCGAGCCTTGGCGTAAGCCCGATCCAGGCGGCGAAATGGCGGCCGTTCTTGAACAGCTTCGGATCGGGGACGAGCGCGCACAGCGCGGTCGCGCTGATGAGCCCGATGCCGGGAGCGGTCTCCAGGCGCTCGCTTTGCGGATTGCCCTTATGCCAGGCTCGAAGCTGTTTCTCGATGTCATCGAGTTGCCGGTTGATCTGCGCGATCGCGTCGATAAAGCCTGAAAGCGGGGCACGCGCCATCTCCGGCAGCGCCTCCGCCGGGGCTTCGCTGACGATCTTGATCAAGTCCGGCAGCTTGCCGATGCCCTTGGCCGCCACGAAACCGAACTCGGCCAGATGCGCGCGCAGCGCATTCACCAGCATGGTCCGGGTCTTGACCAGGAGTTCGCGGCAGCGATGCAACGCCGTCAGGCTTTGCTGCTCGACGGTCTTGACCGGCACAAAGCGCATCGTGGGCCGGCTCGCCGCCTCGCAGATCGCCTCCGCATCGATCCTGTCGCTCTTGCCGCGCTTCACGTAAGGCTTGACGTAGGCCGGCGGAAGGAGCCGAACCTCGTGGCCAAGCTTGGCGATCTCGCGCGCCCAGAAATGGGCCGAACCGCAGGCCTCCATTGCCACGACGCAAGGCGCAAGCCCGGCGAAGAACCCCAAAAGCTCGTGCCGCTTCAGCTGCTTGCGAACCACGCAGCGGCCTTTGTCATCGGCGCCGTGAACCTGAAAAACCTGCTTGGCCAAATCCAAACCGACTATGCTAATCTCACCCATGGGTGGCTCCCTCATCCGTGTCGTATCAGACACCCTTTTGGCACATCGATGCCGTGGAAGGGAGCCATCCACCCCATCATCCTGAGCCTGTCGAAGGATGAAGCCGCGATCTCTTGCTTTTTCAGCATCCTGCTATTGCGCGGACCCGCTTTTCTTTGCTGCCCATGGTTCGACAAGCTCACCATGAGGTGAACTCGCTGAGAACGCCCGACCTCATCCTGAGCCCGTCGAAGGATGAAGCCAACTCTCGACCTCATCCTGAGCCTGTCGAAGGATGAAGCCAGGATCGCATGCTTTTTCAGCATCCTGCTATTGCGCGGACGCGCTCTTCTTTGCGTTAGAATAGCCCTCGATCAGCTCGGCGCCGACGGGAATTTCTACCGACGTTCCTTTCAGCTCCGCAGGAGTGATCGGCGCGACCCGGCCGCCCAGGCATTTGCTGAGGAACAACTCGGCGATGGCGGTGAACGAGATGTTGTTCTCCGGCTCCGCAAATCCATGCCCCTCTCGCCGGTAAAGCAGATAGGTCACCGGGATGTTCTTGGACTGCATGGTCTCGACGATCTGATCCGATTGCTCTTTCTTCACGCGCGGATCATTCTCGCCTTGCGCGATAAGCAGCGGCTTCTTGATCCTGTCGGCCTGATAAAGCGGCGAGCGGTCCTTCAAAAGCGCGCGCCCTTCCTCCGTATCGGGGTTTCCGAGGGCTTTCAGGAGCCTTGCGCGCCCGGAAGCCCAATAGGGCGGAATGGTTTTGATCAGACGATCAAGCTCGGAAGGGCCGACGAGATCGACGCCGCACGCGTAGGTGTCCGGGTTCCGGGTGAGGGCGGCGAGCGTCGCGTAGCCGCCATAGCTGCCGCCCATGATGCCGATCCGCGCCGGATCGGCGATCTTTTCGCGGATGGCCCAGGCCACGCCATCCAGAAGATCATCATCCATCTTGCGGCCCCATTCCTTGTCGCCCGCATTCACGAACGCCTTTCCGAAGCCGGTCGAACTTCTGAAATTCACGCTCAAGACCGCGTAACCGCGATTGGCAAGCCACTGATGCATCGCATTATAGCCGAGATGATCGCGGGACCACGGGCCGCCATGCACGAACAGCACCATGGGCAGCGGCTGGTCCGGTCTGCCGGCGTGCTCCGTATCGGACCCCTTGGGCAGGGTAAGAAACGACACAAGGTCGAGCCCGTCTCTGGACCTGATGATGGTGGGGTGCATGTCCGCCAGCGGCGCGTCCGCAAGCTTCGGGCGGGCATCGAACAGCTTCGTGAGAGTTTTTGTCTCCCGGTTATAAAGATAGGATGAGGCTGGCTTGGTGGGGCTGCTCACCGAGACGGTCCAAAGCTTGTCGTCTTCCGTTCGCGAGCCGACGCTCCATTCGCTGCCGAAGTTTTTCGTCAGGAACTCCAGATCGGGTGCGAGGCGTGGCCCAAGCGGCCTATGCTCGGTGCGCTCGTAATTCACGGAATAGGCGAGAGGCGCGTGGGTGTCGGGATCGCTGATAATTCCGCCAATGTCGGCTCTTGGGTCTTCGGCCAGGGTCTTTTCATCGCCCGTCGCAAGATCGATGCTCGTCAGAGCCGCCGTGTTGCGCCCGCGACTGTCGAGCATGAACAGTGTCTTGGCCTCGCTGTCGAGGGCAAGCATGCCCGTATTGGCGTTATCCTCGGCCGATATCTGAAGCCACGGCTCCCATGTATCGCCCTTGGCGCGCAGGATCTCCTCGCCGCCGTCCGGGGTCGGCTTGGAGGCGAGCCTTGGCGTGAAGGAGTCGTCCGTCTCGAAATAGGAGAAACCTGGATTTTCCGCCACGAGCTTCAGTTCGCCTGTGGCGAGGTTGGCGCGGAAAAGGTCGGGATAGCTCTTGTCCCGCTGGTTCAGCGTCACGAGAATCTCGTCGCGGATCTTGCGGCTGCGCCCTGCAAAGGATCCGCGAACGCCTGGAAACGGCGTCAAATCCTTGGTTGTGCGGTTCGCCACATCGACAGCGTAAACGTGCCAGTTCTCGTCGCCGCCCTCGTCCTGCATGTAGATGAGGTGAACCCCATCGTAGGTCCAATGATACATCCGGATGCCGCGCTTCTTGTCGTCCGTGACGGGCACGGCGGCTTCCGGCTTGCCGATCGGAGCAACCCATACGTTCATCACGCCATCCTTTGGCGCGAGCCAGCCAATCCACTTCCCATCGGGACTGACCTCGGCGGCGCTCTTCTCCGGGTTACCGAACAAGTCCTGACGCGGGATCAGCGGAGCCTTGGTTTGCGCACGCGCCGGGATGGCAAGGATCACGAAGGGTAAAATCATCATGACTGTGAGGACGTGAAACGGAAGCTGGACTTTCATTTTGGTGTCACTTGTCCCTGATAACTCGCGATTGCGAAGAGTTGAAATCCAAGATGATAGCCATGGGGCTATAAATGGCCTTTGTCCTGAAGTAGGAACAACAACGAATAACCGTAAGAGGGACTGGCCATGCGCGCCTTTCGCACTCTGATCATCCTTCTTATGCTGCTATGCCTCGTGCCGCCCCTGGGCCTGCTGACGGCTGGGCTGATTGCGCGCTGGGCTGGCTGCGAGTTGGATCTTCCGCCCAACGTGCCCCTTCCCTGCACGATCCTCGGCGGCGATTACGGAAATGTGCTCTTTGCCTTGGCGGATTTCGGCTGGTACGCCGTCGAGACGATTCCCGCTTTCGTGGCGCTGCTGGCGGGATGGCTTATCGTCGAAATCGTGAGGGCGATGGGACGGCCCCGCAAGCCACGTCAGCCTCCGGCTCCTTCTTTCTCGCGGAAGCTGCGTCAGCCTCCAACGGCTTCGAAGCTGCGTCAGCCTCCGGCGGCTTCCCGAAATCGTATGCGAGGATCGTAAGGCCGCTTCGTCGACCAGTCCTGCATGAGGCGCTCCAGATCGCTGTCGATGACGGCCGGCAGCACGATCTTCAGCGTGATGAGCTGATCGCCATTGGTGCCAGTGCGATTGTTCTTTATGCCCTTGCCGCGCAGCCGCAAAACCTGCCCGCTGGACGCTCCCTTGGGAACCGCCACCGTCACCCGCCCGCCGATGGTTGGAACCTCGACGCGCGCGCCCAGAACAGCCTCGCTCAGGGAAATCGGCAGCTCAAGCGTGATGTTATCGCTGTCGCGCGAAAAAAGCGGGTGGGGCTGAACCTTGAGCTCGATGAGCGCGTCGCCCGGCTCGCCGCGGCCGGCGCCAGGGCCTCCCTTGTGCCGAAGCCGAAGCGTTTGCCCGGTCTCGACGCCCGCAGGGACCGTAATATCGAGCGTCTCATTGTCGGGGAACTGCACGCGCTTCTTTACGCCGTTGACCAACTCCAGGAAGCTGATTTCGAGGTTGTAGCGATAGTCCATGCCGCGCATGGTGAAAGCGCCGCCGCCCGGCCCTCGCCGCCCGAAAAGATCGCCGAAGAGATCGGAGAAATCGCCTGCTCCGCCGCCGTTGCCTGCGCCGCCGAAGCCTCCAAAGCCGCCGGCATGTTCCCGGCCGAAGCCCTGCCCGCCGCCGCCACCACCAGCATATTCGCGATAGAACGGGTTGGCGCGCTCATTGCCCATCGCGTCGATCTCGCCAGCGTCGTAGCGCTTTCGCTTTTCCGGGTTTCCAAGCACCGAGAACGCCGCCGAAACCTTTTTGAACTGCTCCTCGGCCTTCTTATCGTTTCTGTTCTGATCGGGATGGAGATCCTTCGCAAGCTTCCGGTAGGCCCTGCGGATCTCGTCGTTTGTGGCGTTACGTTTTACACCCAGAATGGCGTACAGATCTTTATTCATGGAACCTGGAGCTATTGCACTGCTTCCGCAAAGTTATGACGGAAAACTCCTCTTACATATACGTCATAAATGAGATTACGCCCCGCTTATCCCAAGAGACCGCCGAAAAATGTTGTTTTGGGGGGGTTCTGCTCCGATGAGATCGAGACATCCGACTGAAGCGCCAGCTCCCGCGCCACCGAACGGAGCCGGCGTTTGAGCTGCTCGCCATCCAGCGCCGCCAGGCTGTTCGGCAGGCGCAGGACCAGCTTGCCACCGTCGTAAGTAAGGGACGTCTGCGGTAGAATACCTTTCATGCCCGCGGAAAGTGTATGCGCGAGCCGAACGGTCTGTCCGATAATCAAGGCGCGCTTTTGCTGCTGACGCGAAATCATGGCTGAAAGCTTCGGCAGGAGTTCGCCGACAAGCTTGCGCTCGTAGCGATGATAGACGCACAGCGAAAGGAACGCACGGCCCGGATGATCGACGCCAACCAGCCCCGATTGCGCAATGAGCGCGGCGCTTTGCTCGCCGCGATAATCGGGGTGTGCGCGCCATGAGATATCGGAAAGGAGGCACGCCGCCTGCCGTAACCGGCGCTCTTCCTTGGTTTCACGCGGACCCGGGCCGACGAAGAGGCCATCTGTCCACGCGATCAATTCTTTGGCATGCGCATCGGATCGTGCCCGAAGCCGGGCGATGCCCTCGCAGGCTGACAGCAACGGGTCCCGGGCGCGCTCCGTCTCGCTCAAGAGACGATAAATCAAGCCCTCCCGCACGCCGAACGCCGAGAAGACAACGTCATCCGGCTGCATCCTCCTGATGATCATGTTCAGGAGAATCGCACCGAAAGGCACGGTTTCCTCTCGCCCTGCCGATAAGCCGTAAACACGTTTCAAAGATGAGGGGGAGCTGTTCGCATAGCGCCCAGTGACTTGCAGGGCCTTTCGCGCGTCCATGCGATAGCCGTGGACGGCCGAGATGGGATAACCCGTCTGATACATATGGAGCTTGGCGAGCGCGCGCCACGTGCCTCCAACGGCATAGAACGTTTCGCCGCGAGCCTCGCCGAGCCAGGCCTGGGGGGCCAACCCCTCCTCGATCAGCGGGATGGCCGCGGTTTTCTCGCCATGGGTCTTGTCCACGAGCGAAAGGCTTCCGAGCGGAAGCGAAACCTTGTGTGCGAGAGACTTCCCCTCTAATCGCACCAGCTCAACGCTGCCGCCGCCGAGATCGCCAACGACACCGGCGGGGTCTACGACCCCTGCCAGGACGCCGGTCGCGGCCAATTCCGCTTCTTCGTCATTGCCAATGACCTTGATCGGAACGCCGCAGGCCGCCTCGGCGCGCGCCAGAAACTGAGGCCCATCCTCCGCCCACCGCACCGCAGCGGTCGCAAAAGGGTGGATGTCGCGCTCCGCGACGCCGCAGATGTCGGCGAGTTTACGGAAGCGGGCGAGCGAAGAAAGCGCCTCTTGTATGGTCTCGGCGTTCAGCTGCCGCGTGGAATTGAGATAGCGGCCGAGCCCGCACATCGTCTTTTCCTGAAAAAGCGGGGTGGGAGCGCGGTCGAGGGATTCGTAAACGACAAGCCGGATCGAGTTCGAGCCAATATCGATGACGGCTACCGGCTTCGTACCCAGAAGCCGTCCTTGTGCCGGATAATCCAAGTGTCACCTTACGCGTGGGGAGCCGACGCCGCAGCGAAGCGGCGCGGGAGATTTCCCTTCAGCGCGCCGCCGCGCCCAGAAAGACTGGGGTTGGTCATAAAATAATCATGCGCGCTGAACGGCTCCTCGCCAGGCTTCAAGCAGAAGCGCTCCGACGTTCCGTCGCTGCGAACGCTCCAGCTCTGCAGATTATCCTTGAGATTGGCGATCATGATCTGGTCCAGAATTTGCTCGTGGACGGTTGGATTCGTTATCGCGGTCATAGCCTCCACACGCCGCTCCAGGTTGCGCGGCATCATGTCGGCGGAGCTGATATACACATGGGCTTCGTCGGATGGCAAGCCGTGTCCCGCGCCAAAACAATAAATTCGTGAATGCTCGAGGAACCGGCCAATAATGCTTTTCGCGCGAATATTTTCCGAAAGCCCTCGGACGCCGGGCTTGAGGCAGCAGATCCCGCGAATGACGAGATCGACCGGAACGCCCGACATGCTGGCCTCGTAGAGCGCGTCGATGACGTCGGGATCGACGAGCGCATTGAGTTTCATCCAGACGGCGGCCGGGCGGCCTGCCTTCGCATGGGCGGTCTCGGCATGGATTTCTTCTATGATCTTCGTCTTGATCCCATGGGGCGAAATATACATCCGCTCCAAATCGTTGGGGCGGCTGTAGGTCGTGACGTAATTGAAGATTTTCGACACGTCGCGACCGATCGCGGGATCGGCTGTGAAATACGACAGGTCGGTGTAAATCTTTGCCGTCGCCGGGTGGTAATTGCCGGTTCCGATATGGCAATAGGTTCGAAGCTCGCCGTTCTCCTTGCGGACCACCTGCCCGAGCTTCGCGTGGGTTTTAACGTCGAGCTGGGTCAGGCCATAGACGACGTGCACGCCGACCTCTTCAAGCTGCTTGGCCCATTCGAGGTTGTTCAGCTCATCGAACCGCGCCGTGACCTCGATCATGACGGTGACGCTTTTTCCCGCTTGCCGGGCGTCCCTCAAAGCCTCCACGATCGGAGATTTTCTTGATGTCCGGTAAAGGGTCCATTTGATCGCGACCACGTCGGGGTCGAAGGCTGCCTGACGCAGATATTGCAGAACGATATCGAAGGACTTGTAGGGGTGTTGGACAATGATGTCCTTCGCCGAGATGGCCGCAAAGCAATCGTTCTCGTACTCGGCGATGCGCTCGGGGATGCGGGGTTCAAAGGGCTTGTAAAGGAGTTCGGGCCGGTCGCTGACAATAAGCTTGGAGATGTCCGCGATCGAGAAGAAACCATCCACGATGACCACATCGTCGCGGGCAGCCTTCAGGCCCTCAACAATGAGCTCCCGCGCCTCTTTTGGCAGCGATGCGCTCATTTCGACACGGATCACTTCACCAAGCTGCCTCTGCCCGAGCGCATGCCGGAGAGTTTTCTGAAGGTCCTCGCTCTTCTCCTGAAACTCGATTTCGCTGTTTCGCAAGGGCCGGAAAAGGCCAACATCCTTAGCCCTGAAGCCGGGGAGAAGCGTGTGCGCGAAGAGGGAAATCACCGTTTCGATGGTGACGAAGCGCACAGCGGGCTTGCTGCTCCCGTTGCCAGTTTGAGGCAAGCGGATAAAGCGATCGAGACCATTGGGCACGACAACAAGGGCATACATCGACCTCGGCTCACCTTCGTCTTCGCGGACGCAGTGTAGCACGAGCACAAGCTCCTCGCTCTGGACATGCGGAAAGGGATGCGCGGCGTCGACCGCCACCACGCTCAGTGCGGAAAAAATGCGCCTCATGAAGTTGATTTCGAGCCAATCCCTGTCGGCGTCGGACAGCGTCCTGGCGGACAGAAGATGGATCGATTCCCTGGCCATTTCTTTCTTAAGCGCTGTCCATCGAGCCTGCTGGTGCTCGGAGATCGCCGCAACAGCCGCGTTGATTTTTTCCACCTGCTGCTTGGGGGTCATGCCATCCGGCGAGACTTCGAGAATATTCGTGACCGCCTGCTCATGAAGACCCGCGACGCGCACGCGATAAAATTCATCGAGGTTCGAGCCCGAAATCGCGAGAAAGCGCACGCGCTCCAGAAGCGGGTTCCGCTTATTCTCGGATTCTTCAAGTACGCGCTTATTGAATTCAAGCCAGGAAAGCTCCCGGTTGAAAAACCGTTCCGAGCCAAAGGCTAGAATTTTGTCCATGCAGGGTGGGGCGGGCTCGGCATCGGCGAACATCATAAGTTTTCCTCCGGCGAGATAGGCGTCCGGCTCCGCGGCGGCTATTTATCTGCCGCATCTAACGGAGCATTTCACGGACATGACCCGGTTAGGGTCCATAACTCATCCCAGCGAGCAGGGTCGCCATACCCGGCGCGCATGGATATGATTAAGGCTTTAGGATGACGCGCCTCACGGCAGGCTGCAAGCTCTCTTTCGTCATCGGAGCAACCAATCCGTTTAATCAGGCAATTCCACACCATTACGCGAGCACCTGAGGCCGGTTCGCTTCGAACACAGCGGGGACCGGCAGTTGAATCGTAAACACGGCGCCGGATCTATCGGGACGGTTGGCTGCGCTGATGGAGCCTCCCATGGCTACGACGAAGCCTCGGCAGATCGCCAGCCCCAAGCCGGTCCCGGCCCGTTGAAGGTGGCGGCCTTTCACGCGATGGAATTTCTCGAAGATCAATGACAGCTGATCCTCGGGGATGCCCACCCCCTCATCCAGAACTTGAAGCCGGACCACGCCGCCTGCCTTTTGAGCTTTGACTGTGATCGTGGACCACGGCGGAGCAAATTTCGCGGCGTTATCCAGGAGATTGACCAGCACCTGCTCGATCAGCATTTCATCGAGTTCCAGAAGGGGAAGGTTTGGCTCAATGTCGAGTCCGACCTTGAAGTTAGCAAGAAGCGCCTCGGTCCGGCGCAGCGCGGTGCCGACGATATCCGAAAGGTCCGTTGGCTGGCGTTCGAGTTCAATCGCGCCCGACTCGAGCCGCGTCATGTCGAGGAGATTCCCGACGAAGCGCGCCATGCGGCTCGCCTCTTCCTCGATGGTCCCAATCATCTCGGCGCGCGCTTTGGCGTCGAACCGTTCCCCATATTGACGAAGGGCATTGGCCGCGCCGAGAATCGAAGCCAGCGGTGTTTTCAGATCATGTGAAAGCGAGGCCAGCAGCGCGCCGCGAAGCCTTTCAGTCTCGGCAGCGACGCGCGCGTCGTCCATCTCCTTGGCAAGCCCGACCCTTTCGATTGCAACTGCGGCCTGGTCCATGAGCGCGTCGAGCAGGCGACGTTCGTCAGGGGTCAGAATGATGTCGGTTCGGCCTCCGGCGCCGAGCCCGACCACTCCGGTCACCCTGCCACTCGTCCGAAGCGGAAGAAACACGCGCGGAGCCCCCGGCAAGGTGTCCGATCCATGACCGGCAGAGCGGCCATGTTCAAAACACCATTGGGCCGCGCCAAGGTCGGCCTTCTCGATGACTTCGCCGGGTGGAAAGGAGGAAGCAACCTTCAGGCGCCCTTTGGCATCAGGCAGCATCAGGACCACGTCCGCTCTCAAAGAGGCTGCAATCTGCGAAACCGACGTTGAAAGCAGATCGTCGAGTTTCGCCTGGCTGGCAAGATTGCTCGAGAAGCCGTAGAGCGCGCTCGTGATGGCGGCTCTATTGCTGGCAAGCACCGCTTGACGGCGTACTCGCGCGGTCAGGTTGCTGACAATCAGGGCCGTGAAAAGGAAGAAGAAAAGAGCGGCGATGTTGACAGGATCGGCGATTGTGAAGCTGTAGATGGGCGGGATGAAAAAGAAATTGTAGCAGAGCATGCTGGCCACGGCCGCCAGGATCGATGGCCCAAGCCCAGAGAGGTATGCGACGCCGATCACCCCCATCATGAAGATGAGCGGCACCGTCTCCCCGCCGAAATGCGGTTTCAGAAGTTCCGCGGAAAGAGTGCCAGCCGCCGTCACCCAAGCCGCCGCAAAGTAGCCGGCCACGTTTGATCCCGATTCGGAGCTGGTCCTGACGTTTTTCCGAGGAATGGCCTCCTCTTTAAGCGCTTCACCAGCAATCACATGCACGCTGATATTGCCGGAGCGTCGAACAAGGTCGTGAACCACCGACCCATTCAGAAGCTCGAACCATCGCGTGCGGCTCGTTTTTCCGATCACGATCTGGGTGACGTTGTTCGATCGCGCGAAGTCGATGACGTCGTCCGCAATGCGCCCACGGGCGGGAAGGGTTGCCGCAACGCCGCCCAGCCGCTCGGCAAGACGCAGCGTATCGGCGATCCGGTCGCGCTCCACCACCGAAAGGTCAAGGCTCCGCAGCGTCTCGATAAAGAGCGCCGTCCAGGGGGCGTGAAGTCTGTCTGCGACCCGCTTCGTATAGCGGACGAGAGCGGCGCACTGCGGATCCTCGCTGATGCAGACAAGGACGCGATCACCGGCCGGCCAAGGACCTTGGATGGCGTGCGCTTTCATGTGGGTAAGCAGCTGCTCGTCAACCCGCTGGGCCGTCCGGCGCAGCGCAAGCTCACGAAGGGCCGTCAGATTCCCGGGCGAGAAATAGTGGTCGAGCGCCCGCGCGGCCTGATTCGGCACGTAGACCTTGCCTTCGCGAAGGCGCTGCATCAGCTCGTCGGGCGCAAGGTCGATGACCTCGATATCGTCGGCCCGGTCGAGGATGAAATCCGGCACCGTCTCGCGAACCCGGATACCGGTGATCTGGGCGACGACGTCATTGAGACTTTCGACATGCTGGATGTTCAGCGTGGCATAGACGTCGATCCCGGCGGCGAGCAACTCCTCGACATCGAGATAGCGCTTGGGGTGCCGGCTGCCCGGTGCATTGGTATGGGCGAGTTCGTCGACAAGCGCGACTTGCGGGCGGCGCGCGAGGAGGGCATCGAGATCCATCTCGTCCAACAGCTGGCCCTTGTACTCGATGTGTATTCGCGGAACGATTTCCAGACCCGTCAGCAGGGCTTCGGTCTCGGCCCGGCCATGCGTTTCGACGATACCGGCGACGACATCGGTTCCGGCGGCCTGACGCGAACGCGCGGACATCAGCATTTCATAGGTCTTGCCAACGCCGGGCGCAGCGCCGAGGAAAACCTTCAGGCGGCCGCGCCCGCCCTCCTCGCCGCGCGCCAATTCGAGCAAGGCGTCGGGCGATGGACGGCTGGTTTCCTGGGCCTCGCGCATGGGTGCACCTTAAGGGGCCGCCGCTCAGACGGAAAGGGTTTCTTGATGACCCAATTCCGCCGTCATGGCCGCCGTCGGAGGTCCCTCTGGCCATGACGGCAGGTTTGCCGCAGGCGCGCCCCTTGTGCCCTGCCCTACGAGTCCCCCTCAGCCTGGCCGCCGCTTTCTCCGTCTTCAACGGCGGCGTTCAGGTCTTTCAGAACCTTGGCCGCAAAAGCGCGCGTGACCTTTTTCTGCTCGGCAAGGGCGAGCTTGTCCAGATGTTCCGCCACGATTTGCGCGGCAGCCATCGACCGCTCGATGCGCGCCACAAGGTAGGAAATAACGTCGGGGGCGACTTCGATCTGGCGGTCGCTGAAATGTTTGAGAAGCAGGCCCGCCAGATGCTCTTCGTCCGGAGGCTGAATTTCCGCCGCCGGATAGGACCGGATGCGCGAGCGCAGGTCGGGAAGGGAAATCTGCCATTGCCCCGGCGGCGTCTGCGCTGTCAGCAGGATGAACGAGCCATGCTCGCGGGCAAGGTTGAGATGATGGAAAAGCGCCGTCTCGCAAAAGGCGGATGTATCCACATCCTCGATAATCAGCGGCGTATGGGGAGCCGTCCAGAAATGCTCCGCGAGTTGCGGCGTCTCGATGAATTCCCCGCCCGACCGGTTTCGCCAGATGTTCGCAAGATAGGTTTTTCCCGACTGAGGGGGGCCAAAAATCACCGCGGCCGGCGCATGCCAGTCAGGCCAAGCCGAGACCAGCCGCAGCGCGTGCTCATTGCGCGACGTGATGAAGAAGTCAGCTTCGTCCCAGCTCTGCCGGTGCGGAAGGTCGAACGCCAGTTGTGAAGACATCACGAGTGTCCCGTCTCCGAATTGCCGCCCCATTCTCAGCGCCCTCGTACCGCAATTCGGAGACCTAAGGGACACTAGCAAAAACAAGAGGCTTGGCAGGCAGCTAAATAACGATGTTGCCCATGGTTCGACAAGCACCCTCACCATGAGGTGTTGGACCGGCTCACCATGAGGGGCAACGTGTTGCACATACCCAACTTCATCCTGAGCCTGTCGAAGCCTCATCCTGAGCCTGTCGAAGGATGAAGCTGAAAAGTGATGGTGCCCATGGTTCGACAGGCTCACCATGAGGGGCAACGTGCTGCAGATACTCAACCTCATCCTGAGCCTGTCGAAGCCTCATCATTGTCGAAACCTCATCCTGAGCTTGTCGAAGGATGAAGCCAAGATCTCATGCTTTCAGCAGTCTGCCAGTGCGGCGTCTCGCAGTTGCCTGCAACTCGCCGCGCGGTCCACACTAGGCGCTACCCACGAATGGTTTCCGCCTTGCGCTCATGCTTCTCCTCGCCTTCGTATATGGGGCTGCCATAATACTTCCGGACGGCGAAACGCACCAGAACTCCGATGGCCGCGGCCATCGGCACCGAAATCAGAAGGCCGGTGAAGCCGAAGAGATAGCCCGACGCGATCAAGGCGAACAGCATCCAGACCGGATGCAGCCGCACCTTGTCGCCCACGATTTTCGGCGTCAGCACATTGCCTTCGATGAGCTGGCCGAGCACGAAGACGCCGCATACAAGCGCAATCCTGGTGTAGTCCGGCCAGAATTGCGAAAGTGCCACGCCGCCTGAAACGAGGAAGCCGCTCGTGGAGCCGAGATAGGGCACAAAGCTGATGAGCCCGGCGCCAAGCCCGATGACGAGGCCGTAGTTGAGGCCGATCGCGCCAAGCGCCACCATGTAGAACGCCGATACGATCAGGAGCACGATGAGCATGCCCCTGAAATAGCCGGAGATCGTAAAGTCGATCTCCTGCGCGATTTCCTTGACGGCTGGCGCATCCTGCCTCGGAAGCAGCTTCTCGACCCCGGCGATCATCTTGTCCCAGTCCCGCAAGAGGAAGAACGTGACAACGGGCGTCAGGAACATCAGCGCCAGCGAATTGAAGAGGGCGAGGCTGCCTTGAAGCAGGGTTTGAAGCTTGCCGAGAAACCATTGTGCCAGGTCTTGGGTGATTTGCGGTGGCAGACCCGGCGCCTGGCCGCCCGATGCTCGCGGGCCGCCAAGCTGCTTCTGGAACGGCGCCAAATAATGCCCGTAATGGTCCAGAATGTAGGTCCGAGCCTCCTGGTAGTAGCGCGGCATCGACTGGATGAGCTGGGCAAGCTCATCGATAACGGGCGGCACGATCAGCGCGGCGATGATCGCGAAGATGAGCGCCACGGCCGCAATGATGATGAACGCGGCAATGCCACGATCGAGGCCCCAGCCGTTCATGCGCTCAACGAAGGGCTGGAACAGATAGGCCAGCACGAAGCCGGCGGCAAACGGCAGAAGGATCTCGTAAAAGACGAGCAGCGCGATCAGCGACACCGAGAAGAAGAGCACCCAGAATGTGGCGTTGGGCGAAAGGCGGAAGGTGCTGTCATTCATGACGGCGTCGGGCTCCTTAAAGCGCGTCCGGAGAAGTGCGAAGCGGCTTTCCGATAAAAAGGCACGGCAAACAAAAACTTGGAGCCCGCTTTTGAGTCCATCAAAAGCGGATAGGCTCTAGGACTGGCGCACCGGTCATCAACGCAGGGAAATGCTTAGTTTCGAGGTCGCGGCGATGTCAAGCGGTTGCGCCGAAGGAGGTAAAATGGGATCGCCCCGTCAGGCGGCCAAGCAGGCATACTATTCTGGCGGGGCGTACTAAACTAAGCAGAGTTCCCAAAAGTGGCCTTCTTGGTTTTGGGATAAAACTCTGCGAAAACGAAAGATCCCAAGCAGGCATTCGTTGGATGGCCAAGGAATGTCTGCTTAGGATATCCGCAACGATAACCGCTACGATTTTTGCATCCTTGGCGTGATCGTGTAGTTCCATTCAGGATGGAATGCGTCGCCCTGGATTTTGAGCCTTTCCATCTCGGCATCACTGACCTTGATCCCTTTCTCATAGGTTCTGGGATCAATCGCGCTCTCGATTTTAAGGCCGGTTTTTGTCGTCGTGGAGGCGATCAGTTCGACGACGGCCACACGATCCGTAAGTGGCCGGCTCCGCCAGTTCTGCGTAATGTGACAGAACATGCGGTGCTCGATCCTATTCCATTTCGACGTTCCAGGCGGATAGTGGTGAACCTTGATCGCGAGCCCCGTCTCGTCTGCAAATTTCTGCAACTCGACTTTCCAGAGCCGCACGCGCGCACCGTTCGAGCCGCCGCAGTCCGCCGTGATCGTCAACTCGCGGGCATCTGGATAGCGCTGGCGCCCCATTTTATCGAGCCAAGTGCGAATGGCCGATACGGCGAACTCGGCCGTGTCGTGCGTGACGCCAACGCTGACCCAGCCATTGTTTGCGGTGATATCGTACACGCCGTAGGGCGCAACCTTGCCCAAATCCTTATCCGCGAAGTCATGCACGTTTACACGTTGCGGATCGCCCTTGCGCCGGTAGTCCGTGCCGCCATTACGAAAGTTGCCAATCAGCTCTTTCTTCTTCGTATCGACAGAGATGACGGGCTGGCCTGCGGCTTGCGCTGCCAGAACCCCGGCGTTGATGTACTCGAATTGAGCGTTGCGATCAGGATGATGAGCGCCTTCCTCGGACTTCCGGTTGGCCTGCCGGGAAAAACCCAATTCATTGAGCAGCTTGCGCACGCTGTTGGGGCTGATCGCATGGCCCATCTCCGTCAGGGCCGCTGCAAGCTTGTCCAAACTCTTCGACACCCACAGCAGCGGCCGGACAGGATCGCCCAACGTCGCGGGCTCCACGATGCGCTTCAGATCTCCAAGCAGCGTTGCATCGCGCTCGATAAGCTGCCGGGGGCCGCCCCCCTGGCGCCGAACCTGGCCCGGCGCCAGAGGCGCGGCATCGAGGTCCTTCAATCCACGCTCAATCGTGCTGCGGGCAAGACCGGTGATGTTCGAGACCGCCGCAAGGCCGCCCCATCCGGCCGCACGGACCTCGCTCGCGGCAAACAGCCGGCGTCCGCGCTCATCGCGCTTCGAGCCGTCCGCATTCCACCGCTGCCGAATCGAATGCGTGTCGATCATCCATCGCTGGTAACAGCGCATGCACCCAAACGGAATCCCCCAGCCCAAAGTCACTCCGCCGCACGCCAGGACCTAATGCGATTTACTTATCGTTGCGCATGTCCTTAGTCAGAGGAAGGGTACCGTCAGCCGACCCATTAAGGCGACAAGTTCAGCTTGCCGTGACGTGTGCGTTTTATCAAACAGGCGGGCAAGATGCGTCCGGACTGTGGTGATGGAAACGTTGAGTTTCTCCGCGGACTCCCTCGGCGTCAGGCCTTCTACGATCAACTCAAGCACCCGGGCCTCGGCGGGTGTCACGTCATACAACAACGCCAGAGCGGCTGCAGGCATTTGCGGAACAGTTTCGATGCCGGCTACAAAGACAGCTGCGGTAGCGCGCTGCTCAAGCCCACATCGCAAGTCCGCGCCTCTCAAGGGCAAGACATGCGTCACGCTGGGACGGCCGTTTTTCATCAGCGCAGGGATGCTGATTCCGCGTTGCCCCAAGTCTTCCAGTTTTAGATCCGATCGTGTTATCGCATCAACCAGCGCATTCGAGGCCTGAGTGGTGGGCAATTGCAGCCTCCCTTGCACACTTCGTATCGGGTCGGCTGCCGCCAGCATTGCCCTTGCGGTGCCATTGGCATGAACCACGCGCGCCTCACGATCGACAAGGACCATTCCAGCGGCAATCGTTTCGAGCGCGGAGGCGAAGGTTGCGGCCTCGATCGTTTTCATGTCCAGGAGATTGCCGATCGCAACGGCCCGCCTGAAGTGAGGGCCGAGCAAGCGCAAGGATGCGATCTCGGCTTCCGTCACTGACCCGGCGTCCTCATGCCGCGCGAACACGATGCTTCCCAACGCACGAGGAGTGCGCATGAGCGCACAGCCAACGAGGTCGCTGATCGACTGGGGCTTCAGCCACTCTTCAACAAACCGGTTTGTCGCAGCCTCCTGGGAACGCGGCCATTGCGACGCCACGCTCGGTTCGTCGAGGGGGAAACCCTGGAGCGCTTCCATGCCGCCCCAGTACTCGACCATTTCGGGGCCGTAAAGCGAGAGACGCTCGATCCAGGTTTCGTCAAGACCCGCCGAAAACCATTGGCGTCCTGCGGGAACGCCGGCCGGAATTCGCCAAAGGTTGAGCAGTGCATGAACGAACGAAAGATCGGAGCGGATCGCGTGCAGCGTCTCAACCCACCGGTCGGGTACGGTCACGCAATCGTAGATCAAGCCAATGAGATGACCGGCTCTCTCCGCCGTAATGCCATCGCCCATTTATCGGTCCGCCTGTTTTTCGAGCGAATATTATCGATGGGTCGGGCGTTGAGCGCACCGGAAGTCGGCTTCACATTTTCGTTAAATCCTTAAAATGAAGGACGCGGGGAAACTGGAACAGGTTTAGCGGAGAACAAAACGGTCGCAATATTCCTGCAGCCCCGAAACGGGGTGTTTGTAGCCTTTGAAATAATCACCGCGACTAAGAGATCACGCGGAGAAATCGAAAAGAGAACCAATGCAGAAGGAACCAAGCGCCCCTCAAATCAAGGCGACAATTTTTCCGATCAGGCCATACATCCGCATGGAGGTTTCCCATGAGGATATTCTGCGCATGTCGGCGAAAATACTCGGTTTCTTGATGCTGGCAATTTTTGCCTACTTGGCCGCTGCATGGGTGGCTTCCACTCTCAACGTTTCTAGCAGATCAAATAAGTTTGCGATTGAAAACGTTCTGGGATGCGGCGGGCTACACGGCCTCATTGCTTGTCATTGCTGCCTTCTGCATGACGGACATTATCTCGTTGCGTGCCTTGGCGATCCTAAGCAATCTCGCTTTCCTGACGTACGGTTTGGGGTTGGGCCTTGAACCTGTTTGGCTCTTGCACGGAATTTTACTCCCTCTCAATTGTTGGCGGCTCAATCAGGTATTGCTTCAGAGGCGAGTTAAATGATGCATCCCTTTTTGTTGTCGGAGAACTCCTACCTCCGCAGGGACGCCGCCTCCCAATGAGGCCAACGTCGGCGCCCGGCCTATCGGGTAGTTCATTTACGCGCAATTTATTCGGGACGCCGGCAAGACCGATGACGGAGTGTTGGGGAAGCATGCAGCCGGAGGCCAAGCCACACTCACTTTTGGACCATTGTTTGGTCCATGAGGAAAAGGCCATGCAGATTTCAGGAGCCGACGCCAAAGCACAGCGCGCCCATCTTGTGCGCCGCGCCGAGGCTGAACCTACCGCACAGAAGTGTTCGGCCCGGCGAGAGCCATGGTTGGCGTAAGCATGGTTGGCATAAGGTCTGATTGTCGACTGGATGGCCGGGCATGTCCTCGGACTTGGTCCGTGGATCGAGCCCGGCCACGACAGTTGGAGCGCCCAGCCGCGAGGCGGCTGCCTAGTCCTTGTCGCTCTCGAGGCCGCCGATGTGATACTGCGAGTAAAGCTGGATGCCGAGCTTGTCCACGAGGTCGAGCTGGGTTTCAAGGAAGTCGATGTGCTCTTCCTCGTCGTGCATCAGCTTCTCGAAAATATCGCGCGTCACATAATCCTTCACCGCGTGGCAGTGGGTGGCCGCTTCCTGATAAAGGTCGCGCGCCTTGTGTTCGGCGGCGAGATCGGCGTCGAGCACTTCCTTTACGGTCTGCCCGATGTGGAGCGGGTCAAGCACCTGCATGTTGGGGAAGCCTTCCAGGAAAATGATGCGCACGGTGATCTTGTCCGCATGCTCCATCTCCTCGATGGACTCCTTGCGCCATTGCTTGGCGAGCGCTTTGTAACCCCAATTATCAAGGAGGCGATAATGAAGCCAGTATTGATTGACCGCCGTCAGCTCGTGACGCAGCGCGGCGTTGAGAAATTCGATAACTTTGGGCTCGCCCTTCATTTTTTTCTCCGGTCTTCAGCGCAAGGTGTAACGCGATGAGGCCGAGTTGGATCGGCCTGCGGGGACTATGACCGGCGATCTTGTAGGATCTCTTGAGAAAATCAAGGTGAGGCTTCAGGCAACTTTCGCACTGGGCGCATCGGTGGCAGTCTCCAGACGCGCCCTTTCAATGAGTTCCCGCATGGACCGGACGCAGCGCCCGCACTGCGGCTCGCAGCCCAAGCACCTGTGGACCTGGCACGGTGTGCGGGGAGGGTTGGGAGCCTCAAGCGCGGCGCGAACCTGCTTGTCGCTCAATACACTACAGGAGCAGATGATCATTCGCCGGAGCCTGCCTTCGGTTCAGGAACACAAGAAGAGATAAGATGTTCAGCTCTAGAAGGCAATGAAAAACATAACTTATAATGATTTTAAAGATTCTCAAACTTGGACCTTTCAAGTTAATACCTAAGAAGTTTGACAAGTTATTGGACTTATAACCATTCTAAACTATCAGCCGTCTGCCGTTGCCTCTTCATACGCAAGCGAGGCTTCAAACCAAGCTTCCTCCGCAATTTTAAGCTCTTTTGTCAGAGTTGCGTGTTCAAGAGTCAGTGATCGCGCCTTGTCCGGCTGCTTTTCATAGAGGCTGTGATCGCCAAGGCTGAAATCGATGACGGCAATTTTCTTCTGCAGGACTTCAACCCGCCGTTCGTGCTCGGTGAGAAGCTTGCGAAGCGGCGCAAGCTCGGCTCGGCGCTGTGCGGTCTGACGGCGTTCCTCCTCTCGGGTGCGTTTCACCTCCAGCGTCTGTCCACCATTCGATTTGGCGGCGGAACTCCCTTGCTTTCCGCGCCCGCCGAGGCTTTCCTGCCGGTAGCTTTCGAGGTCGCCATCATAGGGCGTCACGGCGCCGTCGCGCACGACCCAGAGGCGATCCACGGTCGCTTCAAGCAAATGACGGTCGTGGCTGATGAGGATGACCGCGCCTTCATAATCGTTCAGCGCGTGGATCAGCGCCTCCCGGCTGTCCACGTCGAGGTGGTTCGTCGGCTCGTCGAGAAGCAGAAGATGCGGCGCATGGAACGTCGCCAGCGCAAAAAGCAGCCGCGCCTTCTCGCCGCCGGACAGCTTCTCGGATGGCGTATCCGCCTTGTCCGCGCCAAAGCCGATAGCCGCTACCTTCGCGCGCTTCTGCGCCTCGGTCTTATCCGGCATCAGCTCGGCGATATGGTTGTAGGCCGAAAGTTCGGGACGCAGCTCATCCATCTGATGCTGCGCGAAGTAGCCATATTCGAGCTTCTTCGACGCGCGGCGGAAACCGGAAAGCGGCTCAAGCTTCCCGCAGAGCAGCTTCGCCAGCGTCGATTTGCCGTTGCCGTTCGCGCCAAGCAGACCTACGCGGTCGTCGCAATCGAGCCGCAGATCGACCTTGCGCAACACCGGCTTTTCCGGGTCATAGCCGACGCTCGCGCCTTCGATGCGGATCAGCGGATTGCCAAGCGGCCGATCGGGGGAGGGAAAGCGGAACGGCACGACCTGCTGGTCGACCTCAGCCGCAATAGGCTGCATTTTCGAGAGCGCCTTCAACCGGCTCTGAGCCTGCTTCGCCTTTGTCGCCTTCGCGCGGAACCGCTCGACAAACGCTTCCATTTTTTTGCGCGCATCGTCCTGCGTTTTCTTGAGCTTCAACTGCAGACGCTGCTGCTCGCGCCGCGTCTCCTCGAAGCTGTCGTAGCCGCCCGTGTAGAACGAGAGCCGTCTCTCGTTCAGATGCAGGATGCTGTCGACGGCGTTATTCAGGAGGTCGCGGTCGTGGCTGACGATGAGAACGGTGTGAGGATAGGTTGCGATGAAATCTTCCAGCCAAAGCGCGCCTTCAAGATCGAGATAGTTCGTCGGCTCGTCGAGGAGCAGGATGTCGGGCGCAGCGAACAGCGCGCCTGCAAGCGCGACCCGCATGCGCCATCCGCCCGAAAACTCGGCGCAAGGGCGTTGCTGCGCCTCCTCATCGAAACCGAGGCCGGACAGAATGCGCGCGGCGCGTGCGGGTGCGGAATGCGCGTCGATATCGCCTAGACGCGTGTGGATTTCGCTGATGCGATGCGGATCGTGGGCCGTCTCGGCCTCCGCAGTCAGCGCCGCCAACTCGGTGTGGGCGGCCAGCACGGTTTCGAGCAGCGTCTCAGGCCCGCCCGGCGCTTCCTGCGAAACATGGGCAAGGCGCGCGTTCTTGGGATAGCCGACGGTCCCATCGTCGGCGTGAAGCTCGCCCGCGATCAATCGGAGCAGCGTCGTCTTGCCCGTGCCGTTGCGCCCGACCAGGCCAACTTTGTGCCCGTCGGGAATGGCGGCGGTCGCGTGCTCGAAAAGCGGCCGCCCTTCGATGCGGAAGCTCAGATCGTTGATATGCAGCATGACCGCAAAATGCTGTGGAAGCGGCGCCCGCGCAACCTTTTATGCGAACTCGATTATGGTTAACCTAAGGTTGCAACAAATTGTCTCTTATTCCAAATACGCACTTCATTTTTTTTCGAATAGATATAATGTGTTGCGTGTGAGTAAGACAACATTGTGGGGCGTAAATGTCAATTAACCAATTATATGCAAGTTTTTTAATGAATGCGGCCAATATATACGCGTCGCAGCAGACCACCTCATTCAAAGCAGAGGAAAGCTGGTTCGAGAAACGGCTCATGGCTTTGTTTGAGCAGGCGAGAAAATCCGGGGCTGAAACGCGAGATATCGCTGTGATTGCCTCAACGGCTCTTGCCGTCATATTAACTAAACCGACACTTCCTGAAAGAACGTCAAAAGGACCCCACCAAGGGAGGCCGCTCGAAACCCTACGCATGGCCGAGAGTGAGGCCTGATTTCCGAGGGGACTGATGCCGGTTTGCAACTTAATCGCGAACCCCTCCTTTGTCGCATGCGTTTCTGCCGCAAGTGACGTCGAAAGGCTCTGCGTTTTCCAAAATATTCAAACCTATACGGTTAACGTACACCTGCGACTTTACTAATTATTCATCCCCCTTCGCTAACCTTGTCTGTGTGGGAGGCTGCGCCCGCGGTGGGGGCCGCGAGCCGCAGTCTCGACGCAGTGCGTGTCCATGACCCCAATGCGGCAAGTCGGGGTTTGATGGACGTGTTGTTGACGAAGGAGGGTTGGGCGATGGCCCAAGTCACAGTAGTCGTAAATGGGCGTAGTTTCAGAATGGGGTGCCGGGACGGAGAAGAGGCCCGGATTCGAGATCTCGCCGCGGAAATCGACACGTATGTGCAGCAGATCAGGGGCGGGACGAAGGCGGTACAGGATGACAGGCTCTTCCTGATGGCAGCCATCATGATGGCCGACCAGCTTTGGGACGCGCGCGAGGAACTTCAGAAGCTCCGTCAAATCGCCGACTCGCGCGCCTATCACGTCATCGACGGAGGTGCGCAGGCTATGCAGCGCGACTTGTCTCGGGCCTTGGAGACCCCAGGCCGGGTCGAACCACTGCATCAACGCGTCAACGGCTAAACAGCCCTCGTGCGGCGGTGCGTGATCGCAAGGCCGCCCGAGCCGAACGCCCAAACTTGGATCAAACCGCCGGCGATGGCCAAATTCTTCATGAAGTGATCGAACTGGCCGAAATCAGAGCCGATGGACATCGCGAGCATGAAAATCGCGAGGACGAGCGCGATATAGCGCGTTCCAAGTCCGAGTGCGAGGAAAGTGCCGCCAACGAGCTCGATCCCGGTCGCTATATAGAAAGCCCAGTCCGGATTTGTGACAACCGCGATCGGCGCGCGAACATCCCCGGGCGAGGAGAGATGCAGTACGTGCAGGAACCCGCTCACGAGAAAAATTGCTGCCATCATAATCCGGCCCAGGGCCGCCATATAGCTTACGCCTGTCATCGTGGCATCCTCTCATCGTAAACAAGCGCGGTGGCGGAAAAACGTAGGGCCTTCGCGCACTGGTTTTTTATCGCTGGATTCATTGCGGGGCTAGCAATTTCCTCCGCATGCTTTATATGGAAGAGGCTGCGGGGTGCGTTAGGGGCTCAATGAATACCCGGGCCCTATAAGATCCTTAAGGGAGCTGACCCTGCCGGGGCCGTGGCCTCGGTTATTTGGCGCCCACCTGTTTACCAGGGACCCAGGGGATCGAAACGCCCCGACGGCCTTCGCGGCTCCATTGATATTGACCGGAATTGTGCGGCCTAAATCCATCCATCATCGGCATCCGAAATCGGAAGAGAAGGCGAGCCTCAGAGCGGAAGCCATCTCCCTTCGCAAGGAGATTTGGCTGAATTCCGGGGCATTGGCTGCGCAAGCCATCGCCGAGAGAGGCGTTTCGCTCATTCAATCTTTTGGTTCCGCTGGCGCCCTAGGCGGTTATAACGCGCTTCGCGCGGAGCTTGATCCGCTGCCTCTCCTCACCGCTCTCCACGCCCATGGTTTTTGCATCGCGTTGCCCCGCACTGGGAAATGCCTCGCTCTCACCTTCCGGGAGTGGACGCCCGGCTCCGCCCTTGAGCAGGGAAAATTCGGCCTGCAGGAGCCTCTCGAAACGCAGCCTGCAATAGACCCGCTTATCCTTTTTGTGCCGCTGGTCGCTTTCGACCGAAAAGGCAACCGTCTCGGTTACGGCGCAGGCTATTACGATGCCTATTTGCGCGACGCGAGAGCGCGCCGGCGTGTTCTTGCCATCGGGGTCGCTTTCGATGAGCAGGAATTCGCAGAGATTCCCCGCGAGCCGCAGGACGAGCCGCTTAACATGATCCTTACGCCATCGCGCGTCATAGCCTGCGGGGATTGACGATGCGGCTTCTATTTCTGGGCGACGTCTTGGGCCGATCAGGCCGGAACGCGGTCTATGACACGCTCCCATCGCTTCGAGAACGCCTTGCCGCGGACTTTGTCATTGTGAATGGCGAGAACGCGGCTGGCGGCTTCGGCATCACCGAGGTGATTTTTCAAGACCTGCTGGACGCGGGCGCCGATGTCGTGACAACCGGAAACCACGTGTGGGATCAGCGGGAGGCGCTTGTCTTCATTGCCCGCCAAAAACGTCTTCTCAGGCCGCTGAATTTCCCGGCAGGCACGCCCGGCGGCGGAGCCGGACTTTTCAGGGCTGCCAATGGCGCCGACGTGCTGGTTTTGAACGCGCAGGGGCGCGTTTTCATGGAAGCGCTCGACGATCCTTTTCAAGCTGTCGAGCGCGAGGTGTCAGCCTGTCCGCTGAAGCTCGGCGCAGACGTCATTTTCGTCGACATCCATGCCGAAGCCACCTCGGAGAAGCAAGCGTTTGGCGCTGCCTTCGATGGCCGTGTGACGGCCGTGATCGGGACGCACACGCATGTCCCAACGGCCGATGCCAGGGTCCTGCCGCACGGCACGGCATATATGACCGACGCAGGAATGTGCGGCGACTACAACTCCATCATCGGCATGGACAAAGGCGAGCCCTTGCACAGGTTCACGGCCCGCATTCCGTCCAGCCGTTTCACCCCGGCGGTGGGACCGGCGACCATCTGTGGCGCGCTGGTCGATGTCGACGATGCGACCGGGCTCGCAATTTCGATTGAGTCTGTTCGCGAGGGCGCCCCTCTTGGCGGCGTCCGGGAGCTTGCGAAACGCGAGCTTTGAGCCATCACAAACGCCTCTCCGCGATAAGGAACCACAGAAGTTCGTTATCAGCTTCTGGCCCGCGCCACGGCGAGGCGGCACACCGCTTGCCGCCCCATCAATGATATCGACGCTCGTTCAAGAGAGCGCCGAAAGCTTCGGCTCGACATAGACGCGGTCGCGCCGCAAGCGTTCCGCAACGAGGAACGCGAGTTCCAGCGCCTGATCGGCGTTCAGCCGGGGATCGCAATAGGTGTGATACCGGTCTGACAGGTCGGCATCCGAGATGGACTGCGCGCCGCCGGTGCATTCGGTCACGTTCTTGCCCGTCATCTCGACATGGAGCCCGCCAGGGTAAACGCCCTCGGCCTGGCAGACGTCGAAGAAATTCTCGACCTCGCGCAGGATCGCGTTGAAGGGCCGCGTCTTGAACCCGCTCGCCGCCTTGATCGTGTTGCCGTGCATGGGATCGCAAGCCCAGATCACCGTCTTGCCTTCCCGCTTCACCGCGCGGATGAGATCGGGGAGGTGCGCGCCAACCTTATCCGCGCCGAACCGGCAAATCAGCGTCAGGCGGCCAGGATCATTGGCTGGGTTCAGCACGTCAAGGAGCGTCATCAAGTCGTCCGGCTTGATGCTTGGCCCGCACTTCACGCCGATCGGGTTCTTGATGCCGCGAAGGAATTCGATATGCGCGTGGTCCGGCTGGCGCGTGCGGTCGCCGACCCAGAGGAAGTGGCCCGATGTCGCGTAGTGGTTGCCGCTCGTCGAATCGATGCGCACGAAGGCTTCCTCGTAGCCGAGCAGCAGCGCTTCATGGCTCGTGTAGATGTCCGTGGTCCGGAGCCGCTCCGAATTCTCGGAGGTGACGCCGCAGGCGCGCATGAAGCTGAGCGTCTCGGAGATGCGGCCCGCCAGCTCGTCGTAGCGGTTCCCGGCGGGGCTGTCCTTCACGAAGCCGAGCGTCCATTGGTGGACGCGCTCGAGGTCGGCGTAGCCGCCTTGCGCGAAGGCTCGAAGGAGATTGAGCGTCGCCGCCGACTGCCGGTAAGCCTTCAGCAGCCTCTGCGGATCGGGCGTCCGCGCCTCGGGCGTGAACGCGATGTCGTTGATGATGTCGCCCCGGTAGCTCGGCAGTTCCACGCCGTTCTGCGTTTCGGTCGCGGCCGAGCGCGGCTTGGCGAATTGCCCGGCGATGCGCCCGATCTTCACCACGGGGCGGCTCGCCGCAAAGGTCAGCACCACCGCCATCTGCAGGAACACGCGGAAGAAATCGCGAATAGGGTCCGCGCCGTGCTCGGAGAAGCTTTCGGCGCAGTCCCCGCCCTGCAAGACAAAGGCGCGCCCGGCCGCAACCTCGGCCAGGTTCTTCGTCAGGCAGCGTGCCTCCCCTGCGAACACGAGCGGCGGAAAGCTCGCGAGTTCCTTCTCGACAGCCGCAAGCGCCGCTTCGTCGGGATACTCCGGAAGCTGCTCGATAGGTTTTTGCCTCCAGCTGTCCGGCGTCCAACGCGATGACATAGTCTCTCCTTCGCGCGCAACCCGCGCGCCGTGATGCCCAGTTCACGGGAGTGTTATACGGGATACAGCCGTCAGTTGCCAGTATCGTGAACGAAACCCTTCCGCGCTGTGCCCGTGACGCAGCCTGCAAGGCGCTTGCGGTATCAGTCTTGGCCTCCATAATCCGCGCGCCTCCGCGATCGTGCCCATTCGGGCAGGCCGTCCGCGCCGAAAAGAAGCTCGTATCGCTCGGGACTGAGCCATGACAACGCTTGACTTCGGGCTGATTCACGCATTGCCTCGATCATAGCGCGGCGGGATTTCCGCTCTCGCGCGGCTTTGATCGGCACGAGCCGGACCACGGGCTTACCGTGACGGGTCAGCACAATTTTGTCGCCGGCCTCGGCGCGGCGCACAAGCCCGGTGATCTGAGCTTTGGCATCGGATACTGAAATCTGCATGGTCAAATCCCCCCATGGACCAGACATGGTCCAAAAGAAATTGTGGCGCGGACCAAATCGAGTGCGGCTTCAACGAAAACCAGCTGTCATACTGGCTTGGAGAGATCTTAGGGAAAAGCGCCTTGCTGAGAGGTTAATCGATATAAGTCTTTGATTTAAATGGGATATTTCCAGAATGGATGGCCGCACCGAGGCGCGCGCCGCGGCTGGGACAGGCGCGGATATGGTTAATAAGCGCGGCGGAAATATATTTAACGGACTTTAGCGCGTCCCAGTAAAGGGAAAAATTCTTGCATTAAATTCTATTTAATGGGCTTCGATTTGAGGAAATGACTAACATTTTCAATGTCTTATCAGCATCCATCGAAGGCGCGTGGCTCCTCGTTTTGCGCGGAATAAACCAATTGTTAGGACGTCTGGACCAGAAACAATTCCGGCGCGCGAATATTAACCAGCTTCGGGTTAACGCATCGGCGCGGCAACGATCCGTTTACCGTGATAGCCGGGGTTTGCGCCTTTCGCTGGGGACTTCGCGTTGAAGCGCGCGGCCCTGACGTCGAGAAATCGACGGCGATCATTCCGGCAGGCCGTCCGCGCCGCGGAGACCGTCCTCGGATCGCGCCGCGCTCGCATCAGGCGCCGCCTTCGCCCGGGGCGCCTTGCGACCAGATCTCGAGCACCGCGCGCCGAGGTTTCCGGCCTGGCACAGCCTTGATTCGCACGAGCCGCGCGGCGGGCCTGCCATGCCTTGTGAGAACGATCTCGTCGCCCGCCTCGGCGCGGCGCACCAGGTCGGTAAGCTTTGCCTTCGCGTCGGACACGGAAATCTGCATGGCATCCCCCATGGACCGGACAATGGTCCAAAATAAAAATGCAATAGCTCTGGACCAAAATCAAGCGCGACTTTCAATGGATAGGACAGACTATCCGCGTCTGGCCGGACGCGGCCCGCCTCTGATTTTTGGGTATTTTTGGGCGCGAGTGACGGGAAATGAGCCGCTTGCGCGCGGACGCGGCGGCGAGCCGTTTACAAAGTTAGCCGGGATTGGCGCCTTGCGCTGGACTGCGAAAGGCGCGGAACCGCCCGGTCTCCGCCTCGCCGCCAACGTCTTCCTGTATCGGATGGCGGGGGCTCTTCAATGTCTGGCCGGTTCATCCTCGCCTGGGTCGGGGGAGCTGATAGCGTAAGCTCATCCTTCGATAACCTCACCCTTCGACAAGCTCAGGGTGAGGTCGCTCTCCCTCATGGTGAGCTTGTCGAACCATGGGCAACATCAGGCCGGCATTTCCCGCGAGGCGTAGTTCGGTCTATGCATTTCCCTTGTCCTCAGCCCCGTGCCTCTCGTTTGCGAGATGCGCGCTCACGCTTGAAGGAAGGTCGAGGCCGTTTACGCTCTCGTCTTCACTTTTGCCGCCGGCCGCATAAATTCGCGCTTGCGGTGCGGCGACCGGCTCGACCGGCGAGGGCTTGGCCAGCAGAGGCCTGGCCTCCTCCTCCTTCGGAAGATGCGCCTCGGCATAGTCGAGAAACCGCCGCTCCGACTTGATGACAAAGCGAAGCACCCGGACAGCCGCGTACTTGACGCCGTGCTTCACGTGTGGCGTGGCGTAACCCACGGCGGCCACGACATGAGGCTTCGTGGCTTGATACGCGGTGCCGACGTTCTCGGCGGCGCGCTTCGCGACCGGCGTAACCTTCTCCGACGCCACGCGGTGAGCCTGGGTCAGCTTGTCGCGAGCGGTGGTGGACCGTTGGTCGAGGTCGCGTCCGGCGGCCGTCAGCCATTCTTTGATCGTTGTCATGAGTTTCCCTCCAGGGGTAAGGCCAGGGTAACGGAAGTCTGGCCAATTATAACATGTCGAGTCACATACGGACAAAATTGCAAAACAGAGCGCCTTCGCGGACAGGATCGCCCCGATTGTCGTCGTCTTGATGATTGTACGCCAAGACGCCGATCGAAGCGTGCGGTTTGGCCCGAGGCGGTCCATCAAAACCTAGAAAAGTGAATGCGCGGTTTCGGGCGATGGATCCGCGCCAGGCCGAAAACGGCCCCGAGCGCCGGGCGGGGGCACAAGCACCAGAAGCTGAACTGTTTGACCGAGGTCCGCCCCAAAAGTAAGCTCGAACTCTGGACGTCAACCACGAGGAAAACGTGAAACCGCAATTTACGCCCGATTTCGGGAAAGCCGGTGGCCTCATCACCGCAGTAACCGTCGATGCTGAAGACGGTGAGGTGCTGATGGTTGCCTACATGAACGAGGAGGCTTTCCTGCTCACGCTCGAGACCGGCAAGGTCCACTACTTTTCGCGTTCACGCGGCAAGCTGTGGAAGAAGGGCGAGCAAAGCGGCAACATGCAGGAGCTGGTTGAAATGCGCATCGATTGTGACCTCGACGCCGTGGTGCTGCGCGTCAAGCAGAAGGGTCCCGCCTGCCACGAAGGATATCGGACGTGCTTTTTCCGGTCGGTCGAGAGTGACGGCGCGCTCGGGGTTCGAGGTGAGCGGCTCATGACCTCGGAAGAGATGTATGGGGTGAAGTCGTGAGCCTGCTCAAACTCGGACTGCCCAAGGGCAGCCTGCAAGACGCGACCGTGAAGCTTTTCGGCAAGGCAGGCTACACGGTCCTCATATCGAGCCGCAGCTATTTCCCGACCATCGACGACGCCGAGATCGAGTGCATGCTCATCCGGCCGCAGGAGATGTCTCGATATGTGGAGCACGGCGTGCTCGACGCGGCGATCACCGGCCTCGATTGGATTCTGAAGAGCGATGTCGTGAAGGTGGCCGAGCTGGTCTACTCGAAGCAGCTCAGGAGTCCCGTACGCTGGGTGGTGGCGGTTCCGAAGGACTCGCCGATCCAGACCATTCGGGATCTCGTCGGCAAGCGCATCGCTACCGAAGCGGTCGACCTCACGAAGCAGTTCCTCGACGAAAACCAAATGGAGGCCGAGGTGGACTTCTCTTGGGGAGCGACCAAGGTCAAGCCGCCGTTTCTTGCGGATGCATCGTCGAACTCACCGAGACCGGCAGCTCGCTGCGCGCCAACAACCTGCGCATCGTCCACGAGATCATGCATTCGACGACCCAGCTCATTGCCAATCGCCAGTCTTGGGAAGACGGTTGGAAGCGGGAGAAGATCGGCCGGATCGCGTTGCTGCGCCGGGCCGCCCTGGCGGCGCGGGCAAGGTCGATCTGATGCTGAACGTGCACGAGGCGAACCTGGCGAAAGTGGAGGACATGCTCCCCTCGCTCTAGTGTCCACCGTCTCGAAGCTGCAAGCCGAAGGCTGGTACGCCATCGACATGATCGTCGACGAACACCTCGTTCGGGATCTGATACCCCAGTTGAAGGACGCCCGGGCGGAAGAGATCGTCGAATTCCCGCTGAACAAGATCGTCGACTGAAACGCCTCCTCGGCTTTTTGCGCACTTTGCCCGGAAGCCGCGCACGAGAACGGCGGGTGGATAGAAGCGGACCCACAAAAAGAAATGATTGCGGGCGCGCGGCGCTGACTTTAGACATGAGCCCACCCACATCAGAGACAGCCATGACAAAGTCCCAGATCGACGAGGCGACGGTGAAGCGTATCGCGCACCTCGCCCGAGTAAAAGTTTCGTCGCAGGAGGCGCACAGCCTGCAGCGCGAGTTGAACGGCATCCTCGCCTGGGTCGAGGAGCTGAACGCGATCCCGACCGATAACGTCGTGCCGCTGACCTCCGTTGGCGGAGCGAAGCTGCATATGCGCACCGACGTCGTGACCGAGGCGGGAAGGCCGCCGACATCATGAAGAACGCGCCGAAAGCCGAAGACAATTATTTCCTTGTCCCGAAGGTTATCGAATAATCCCATGACATTGAACAGTTTGACGATCTCGGAAGCGCGCGACAAGCTGCGCGGCAAGGAGATCAAAGCCACCGAACTCACCGAGGCTTGCCTCTCCGCCATCGAGGCGGGGAACGAGACGCTGAACGCGTTCGTGCTCGTCACGGCCGACAAGGCGATGGACGCCGCCAGGGAGTTGGACAAGCGGCTTGCGGCGGGCAAGGGTCGGCGCGCTCGAAGGCATCCCGCTCGGCATCAAGGATTTCTACTGCACGAAGGGCGTCCGCACCACGGCGTGCTCGCACATCCTCGACGGCTTCGAGCCCGCCTATGAATCGACCGTCACGCAGAACCTTTGGGATGCGGGCGCGGTCATGCTCGGCAAGCTGAACATGGACGAGTTCGCGATGGGCTCGTCCACCGAGACAAGCCATTACGGGCCGTGCATCAATCCCTGGCGCGCCAAGGACAATACCGAGAAGCTGGTGCCGGGCGGATCGTCGGGCGGTTCGTCCTCCGCCGTCGCCGCGGGCCTGTGCCTCGGCGCGACGGCCTCCGATACGGGCGGCTCGATCCGCCAGCCCGCCGCGTTCACCGGGACCGTGGGCATCAAGCCGACTTACGGCCGCTGCTCGCGCTGGGGCATGGTGGCGTTCGCGTCCTCGCTCGATCAGGCGGGGCCGATCGCGCGCTCGATCCGCGACGCGGCGCTTCTGCTCCAGACCATGGCGAGCCACGACCTCAAGGACTCGACGAGCGTCGACAAGCCGCTTCCCGATCTGGAAAAAGCGCTGGGCCAACCGCTGAAGGGCCTGAGGATCGGCATTCCGAAGGAATATCGCGTCGAAGGCATGTCGGCCGAGATCGACGCGCTCTGGCAGAAGGGCATCGCGATCTTCAAGGACGCCGGGGCGACGATTGTCGATATCAGCCTTCCGCATACCAAGGCCGCGCTGCCCGCTTACTATATTGTCGCCCCGGCCGAGGCGTCATCCAACCTCGCCCGCTATGACGGCGTGCGCTACGGGCTGCGCGTCAATGGCCGCGACATCATCGATATGTACGAGGAGACGCGCTCCGAAGGCTTCGGCGCGGAGGTGAAGCGCCGCATCCTGATCGGCACCTATGTGCTGTCGGCGGGCTATTACGACGCCTATTACCTGAAAGCGCAGAAGGTGCGCTCGCTCATCAAGCGCGACTTCGACGACGCCTTCCAGAAGGTCGATGCGGTCCTGACGCCGACGACGCCGACGCCCGCCTTCGCGCTCGGATCGCAGGGCGGCTCGGACCCGCTCGAGATGTATCTGAACGACATTTTCACCGTGACCGTGAACATGGCTGGCCTGCCCGGCCTGTCCGTGCCCGGCTGGCTTTTCGAGCGAAGGCTTGCCGCTCGGGCTGCAGATCATCGGCAAGCCGTTCGACGAGGCGCTTGTCCTTCGCGCAGGTCAGGTGATCGAGGACGCCGTGGGCCGGATGCCGATCCCTGCCCCATGGTGGACCAACGGCGAGGCGGCCAGCACGCAGGCTCCAAGGAGCCGATCCCGAAGAAACCAGCGTCGAAGAAGAAACCGGCCTTGTCCGAAGGCGAGCCGTCCACCAGGAAGGGGGCGTCGAAAACAACGCCTCGGAAAAATCAAAATGGCGCAACGTAAACCCGAAGACTGCCAAAGCATGGCTCAGGTGCGCGTCGAAATCGACCGCATCGACGAACTGCTTATCGATCTCATGGCGGAGCGCTTCGCCTATGTCGACCGGGCCTGGCAGCTGAAGAACAATCCGGCCGAAGCGACCGTGCCTTGGCGCATCCGGCAGGTCATCGACAAGGTCGAGGCCCGCGCGAAAGAGCGCGGTTTGCCGCCGGAGCTTGCGGTTGCGCTCTGGCGTCAGATGATTGGTTGGTTTATTCAGTACGAGGAAGAGAATTTGGCGCAGCGCTCGGGAGAGGCGAAAGACTAGGATGGTGGGTTTTGAACGAAGGCCCCCTCACCCTGTCCTTCTCCCGCAAGGGGAGAAGGGACGCTGTTGCACGCACGAGCATGCTCCCTCTCCCCTTGCGGGAGAGGGCTGGGGTGAGGGGGAGTACCTTCGTTCAAGCTTCTCTTTGTAGCGATGGCGGCGACGCTCGTCTTCGCGGCACTCGCTGCAACTCAAGCGCGCGCCGAAAATGTGGATCTGACCGTCGATGTCAGCGGGCTCAGGAACTTCAGGGGCCGCGTCGTTCTCATGCTCTGGGCGGATTCGGAACACAACTCGTCGTTTCCGGACCCAAGCCGGGTTCAGTTCCGGGACGAGCGGCCAGGAGACCCTCCTTGCGACTTTACACAGGCGGCGGTCTGCCGGAGAACGATCGAGAGCCTTCAAAACTTGACGGTCTCCTATACATTCAGAGACATACCTCAGGGCGATTACGCGGCTTTCGTGTTCCACGACGAGAACAACAATGGCATCCTCGATACGGGCCTCTTCCACAGGCCTCTGGAAGGACGCGGCTACAGCCAGGTTCTTCCCGAAGATCTGAACCCTATCGCGGCCAGGATAGTCTTTCACAGAGCGCGCTTTGCGTTGCCCATTACGAAAACGATTGTGATCGGGCTTCGCTATCCTCCGAAATGGTAACGCGGTGTGGAAAATTCCGCCTGAAAACGTGGCTTCATCCTTCGACAGGCTCAGGATGAGGCTTCGACAGGCTCAGGAATGAGGTCGAGTGCTTTCAACGAGTTGTTCCTCATGGTGAGCTTGTCGAACCATGGGCAACATCGTTTTTCAGCATTGGGCGATCTTCGAGTTGCCAAATGCGCCCTAAACTTTTATTTTTGTCGCGCTTTCCGGGCGGAAAACCGCATACACTTTTCCTGAAAGCGCTCTAAGCAGACATTCCTTGGCCAGCCACCGAATGTCAGTTTTGTTTTCGCAGAGTCTATCCCAAAAACCGGGAAGGCCACTTTTGGAAACTCTGCTTAGGCCATCCAGAAATCGGACTTGATCAATGGCACAGATAAGAAAAGAGAACCTCGTCGACGGCGCAACCGGCCAGTGGGAGGTGATCATCGGCCTGGAAGTGCACGCGCAGGTGCTTTCGAACGCGAAGCTTTTCTCGGGCGCGTCGGCGGCGTTCGGCGGCGAGCCGAACAGCCATGTGAGCCTCGTCGACGCGGCGATGCCGGGCATGCTTCCGGTGATCAACGAGGAATGCGTGGCGCAGGCGATCCGCACCGGCCTTGGCCTCAAGGCGCAGATCAATCATCACTCGGTGTTCGACCGGAAGAATTACTTTTATCCCGATCTGCCGCAGGGCTATCAGATCTCGCAGTACAAATACCCCATCGTGGGCGAGGGCGTCGTCATCGTCGATCTCAAGGAGTACTCCTTCGAGGTTGGCATCGAGCGCCTTCACCTTGAGCAGGACGCGGGCAAGAGCCTCCACGATCAGGACCCGAACTGTTCCTACGTGGATTTGAACCGCTCGGGCGTGGGGCTGATGGAAATCGTGTCGAAGCCGGACATCCGCTCGGCGGAGGAAGCGAAGGCCTACGTCACGAAGCTGCGCACCATCATGCGCTATCTCGGCACCTGCGACGGCAACATGGAAGAGGGCAGCCTGCGCGCCGACGTGAACGTCTCCGTGCGCCGCCAGGGCGATCCGCTCGGCACGCGCTGCGAAATCAAGAACGTCAACTCCATCCGCTTCATCGGGCAAGCCATCGACCATGAGGCGCGCCGCCAGATCGACATTCTGGAGGATGGCGGCAGCATCAAGCAGGAAACGCGGCTGTTCGACGCCAAGGCCGGCACGACGCGGTCCATGCGCTCGAAGGAAGAGGCGCACGATTACCGCTACTTCCCCGACCCCGATTTGCTGCCGCTCGAACTGACCGATGCTTTCGTCAAGACGCTGGAGAAGGCGCTGCCGGAACTGCCCGACGAAAAGCGCGCGCGCTTCATGAAGGACTATGCGCTCTCGGCCTACGACGCGGGCGTCCTGATCTCGACCGCGCCTCGGCCGATTTCTTCGAGACGGTCGCGAAGGGCCGCGACGCGAAGCTGCCGCCAACTGGATCATGGGCGATTTCTTCGCCGCGCTGAACAAGACCGGCAAGG
>CAVRSS010000065.1:0-9013 GCA_963723755.1 uncultured Alphaproteobacteria bacterium
TGGAAAGCCCGAGCCTGGAGGCGCGAAGGCGGATTTGATCGGTGGCTTCCTCACCCGAAAAGTAAAGAGCGCTGTGGCCCTGCGCGGCGATAGCGGCGGCGGCTTGAAGAAGCAGCGTCGACTTGCCAATTCCTGGCTCGCCGCTCAAGAGCACCGCAGACCCGCGCGCGAACCCGTCTCCCACGGCTCTGTCAAGTTCGCCAATGCCGGATGCGATGCGCTGCACATCGCGGCCTGCGTCCGCAAGGTTCTCGATCGTGGCGGCTTTTGCTCTCCGTTTCGCCTTGAGGCCAACACCGCCTGGAGCAGAGAGCGCGCTTCCTTCCTGTGACAGGCTGTTCCATGTGCCGCAGGAGGCGCATTTGCCCTGCCACTTGCTGCTGGCTGCGCCGCAGGACTGGCAAACATAGTCTTGGCGCAAGCTTCACCATGGGGAGGCTCCCCCTCATCCCGTCCTTCTCCCGCAAGGGGAGAAGAAACGCTTCGTTTCTCCCCTCTCCCTCTGGCGGGGAGAGGGGCGGGGGTGAGGGGGCCTGTTGCTACTCATCCAGATAAATCCGGTGATAGCGATGGCTGAAAGAGGTCAGCACTTCGTAGCCGATGGTGCCACCGAAAGAGGCCAAATCATCGACCGTGACGCGGCTGCCGAGGACTTCGACCCAGCCGCCGCGATGGAGCAGCCCGTCCGGCACATCCGTCGCGTCATAGGTGATCAAATCCATGGACACGCGCCCGAGAAGCGGAAGCCGGTGCTCACCGATATACCCCTGGCGATCCGTCTCGCGCATCGCTGGCGGAAAATGCACGTAAGTAGCCGTCCGCATAGCCGATGCAAACCGTTGCGATCCGCGTCCGGCGCTTAAGCGTGTGCATGGCGCCGTAACCTACGGTTTGCCCAGCCTCAGCCCAATGCACCTGCGCTATCCGCCCGAACAGCCAGACGACCGGCTCGATGGGATTTGCAGCGTTGAATTGTGCATTTCCTCCGTAAAGCGAAATGCCGGGGCGGGCCACATCGAAATGAAACTGAGGGCCGAGAAAAATCCCAGCCGAATTCGCAAGACTGCGCGGGACGCCTGGGAACCAAGCCGAAAGCTCGGCGAAAAGCGTTCGCTGCGCATTGTTCATCGCGCTCTCGGCATCGTCGCCGCAAACGAGGTGAGACATCACGAGGCTCGGCTCGAAGGAGGAAAGCGCGGCTCGATCCTGCGCAAGCTGGCGCGCCTCATGAGCCTTTAAGCCAAGGCGTTCCATCCCGGTGTCGAGATGGATCGCGGCAGGCAACTTTTTGCCGCCGCTTCGGCAATACGCCGCCCACTCCGTTACCTCTTCGAGGCTTCCCAGAACGGGTCGAACGCGAAGCTCATTATAATACGTAGCGCTTCCGGAAAGCAGGCCATTGAGAACGTAGATTGTCGAATCACCGGAGATGGCGCGAAGCGCTTCGGCTTCGGCGGGGGTGGCCACAAAAAAGGTGCGGCATCCTTCGTCCGCGAGGGCAGGGGCACACTGTTCTACGCCGAGGCCGTAGGCATTGGCCTTGACGACCGCGGCCGTCTTCGCCCCCTTGGCCAACATGCGCAGCTTGGCGTAGTTGCGACGGATAGCGCCAAGCCTTACAACAAGCGCCGCGGTGGCCTGCGCAGGGGTTCCCGCCAGTTGGCGGGCTGTGTGCTGTGCGAACGTCTCCGTCATCTCTAATCGTACCGCTCGGGCATGCGGCTGTCATTTGCCAGGTCTCCAAACCGTGTGATATCGGCCTGGAACTGCAGCCTCACCGTGCCTGTCGGACCATGGCGCTGCTTGCCGATGACCACTTCGGCCAGCCCCTGCACCTGGTCCATTTCATCCTGCCACTTCTGATGCTCTTCGACTTTTGACATCGAGGGCTCTTTTCGCGAAACATAATACTCCTCGCGGAAAACGAACATCACGACGTCGGCATCCTGCTCGATCGAGCCCGACTCTGCGCAGGTCGGAGAGCTGAGGGCGCTTGTCGTCGCGGTTTTCCACCTGACGCGAAAGCTGCGACAACGCGAGAACCGGAACACACAGCTCCTTCGCGAGCGCCTTGAGCCCAACCGTGATCTCGGAGACTTCCTGAACGCGGCCTTCTTGCGAGCGCTTTGCCGACCCTGTCAGAAGCTGCAGGTAATCGACGACAATAAGGCCGAGGCCCTTCTGCCGCTTCAACCGCCGCGCGCGGGCGGCAAGCTGGGCGATGGAGATACCGCCGGTGTGGTCGATGAACAGCGGCAAGGTCTGCAGTTCCATAGCGGCGGATTGCAGCCGTGTGAATTCGGTATCGGTGATCTGGCCGCGTCTGATTTTTTCGGACGGAATTTGCGCCTGCTCGGCGAGAATACGCGTCGCCAACTGCTCGGAGGACATTTCGAGGCTGAAGAAGCCGACGATCCCGCCATCGACGGCCGCTTCGGTTCCGTCTCCTTTGGGAGCAGTCCGGAAGGCTTTGGCGATGTTGAAGGCAATGTTGGTGGCAAGCGCCGTCTTGCCCATGGATGGCCGGCCAGCCAGAATAATCAGGTCGGAGCTTTGAAGGCCGCCCATCATGCGATCGAGATCAATGAGCCCGGTGGACAGGCCGGACAGTCCGCCATCGCGTTCATAGGCGCGCGCCGCCATCTCGATAGCGTCGGTTGTCGCGTCGCCGAACGACATGAAGCCCGAGCCGTATTTGCCCTTGTCAGCAAGGTCGTAGAGCCGCGACTCAGCCGATTCGATCTGCGTTTCCGGCGGTGCATCGACGGGCGAATCATAGGCCACATTCACCAAGTCCTCGCCGATGACGATCAGCTCCCGGCGAACGGCCAGATCATAGACGGTGCGCCCGTAGGCCTGCGCGTTGATGATCGTCGTAGCCGCCGCAGCGAGCCGCCCGAGATACTGAGCGACGGTCAGCTCGCCAATGGGCGGCTCCGAGTCGAAGAACGTCTTCAGCGTGATCGGCGAGGCGTGCTTGCCAGCCTGGATCAGCTTGGCCATAACCTCGAAAAGGCGGCCATGCAGGGGCTCGAAAAAATGGTTCGGCTGCAGAAAGCCCGCAACGCGGTCAAACAATTCGTTATTGATCAGGATCGCGCCAAGCAGCGCCTGCTCGGCCTCGATGTTGTGCGGGGCTTGCCGGAAGGGCAGAGCATCCAGGCTCTCTTCCAGAGTTGTCTTGGCGGGGAATGCGGAAAAGGCGGGGGTGCGTCTCATGGGGAGAACTAGACCTGATTCCCTCGATTCGCCGAACAAGCTACGCCCCACGATTCGTTAAGCGTGCACAGGCTTCTGATTGCATTGGACGAAAAGTTAAAGCCAGAGGCGGGGTCTTGACTGAGGCACAGCCGCGCCGCAACTCGGGATGCCGCGCTAGATCCTGGAAAAGGGCGCCAAGCTGAGCAGCCTATCCGCGTCCGAACATGCGCGGGCCGCGCTAGGCAGCGAGGGGGAAATCTTCGATTGCGCTCGTGTCCTTTTCTGCGGCCTGCCTCGCCCGAAGCAGTGCTTCGAACTGCTCGTTCTCGAAGGCGTCATATGGATCGTCATCGACGACATGCGCGCGCCAGAATTTCTCAAGCGCCAGCTTAAACCGTTCTCGGGTGGAAAGACCTTGAGCTGATCCATAGCGCGGCTCCCGTAACTCGAAACTTCACCACGAGTTCACGGTAAGCCGAAACTTCTAACGCTACGCTACCCGAGATAGCACAATTGAGCGCTATCTCTCAGAGCGAGCACACCGGGTCCGTTTAGACCTGCCCGCGAGCACCCCAGGCTTCGGATGCTTCCTTGTTCGCTTTCCAGTTTCCGAGGAAGGTATAGGCCTCATCCAAAAGGTGGGGCGTATGCTGTCCGGGGGAGTAATGAAGCGCGCGATCGTAATACTCTTCGAGAGCGGGCCTGAAATCGGGGTGCGAGCAATTCTTGATAATCACCTTCGCCCGTTGCTTGGGCGAGAGCCCTCGCAAATCGGCGAGTCCCTGCTCCGTGACGATGATCTGAACGTCGTGCTCGGTGTGATCGACATGGCTCGCCATGGGCACGATGCAGGAAACGTGTCCGCCCTTCGCAACAGAAGGAATCATGAAGATCGAGAGATAAGCGTTGCGCGCGAAATCGCCCGAGCCGCCGATGCCGTTCATGATGCTCGAGCCGAGAATGTGGGTCGAATTCACATTGCCGTAGATATCGGCCTCGATCAGCCCGTTCATGGCGATGATGCCGAGGCGTCGTATGATCTCAGGGTGATTGCTGATTTCTTGCGGGCGCAAGATGATTTTATCCCGATAGAACGCGATGTCGCGGTTGAACTCCTCGGATGCCTCCGGGCTTAACGAAAGCGCCGTCGCCGAGGCAAACGACATTTTGCCCTGCTTGATGAGCTGCATCATGCCGTCTTGCAGCACTTCGGTATAGGCCGTGAGATTCTCATACGGGGCATGCTCAAGCCCGGCCATGACGGCGTTTGCTACGTTTCCAACGCCGGATTGCAGCGGCAAGAGGCCGGACGGCATGCGCCCCTTCTTTACCTCGTAAGCCAGAAATTCGAGAATGTGGCCTGCGATGCGGTGCGATCTATCATCGGGCGCCGCGAACTTGGAATTGCGGTCGCTGGCATGAGTCTCGACGACGGCGATGACCTTGTCGGGATCGCAACGGAAGTATTGCTCGCCAATGCGGTCGTTGACCTCCACGAGCGGGATCGGCTGGCGGTGCGGTGGCAATCGCGTGCCGTAATAGATGTCATGCATGCCCTCGAGGCCGGGATTTACCCAGGAATTGACTTCGAGGATCACCTTGTCGGCCTGTTCGAGCCACGTCTTGTTGTTACCGATGGAGGTGGCTGGCTTGAGCCGCCCATCTTCCAGAATGCCCCCGACCTCGACAATGGAAACGTCCAGCTTGCCGAAAAAGCCGAACCACACAAACTGTGCGACCTGCGAAAGATGGATATCGATATACTCCATCTGGCCCGAATTGATTTTGGCGCGGCAGGTCGGGTCCGATTGGTAGGGCAGACGCATCTCGATGCCGTCGACGCTGGCAAGCGCTCCGTCGAGCTCCGGTGCAGTCGAAGCCCCGGTCCAAATGCTGATTTTGAACTTCTCGCCAGCAGATCGTAGCGCTGTAATCCGCTCCGCGAGCGCGACTGGCACCGCTTTCGGATAACCCGAGCCTGTGAACCCGCTCATACCAACGTTCGAGCCCGCTGGAATGAGGGCGGCTGCCTCCGAAGACGTCATAATCTTGCTCCGGAGAGCAGGATTGAGCACGCGCGATCCATCCACGGCGGGACCCTTTTTGCTAATGTTATGAAACCGCGCAATTAGCCTCGCGTCAGCGAAGGCAATCCGCAGTTGCAAAGGCTATGCTGGATCGGGGGCGTGGTTCAAGGAATGCGCTGACGCAGCCGGGGGTTTGAGGGGCTGCCATGCAAATAGTGCAGCGCTCGCGCAGGATGCGCGAGGAAGGACCCTCGCGCATATGTTTGAAGTTTGCCGGGCGGCGGAATTACTCCGCCTGCTCCTCTTCGCCACCGAAGAGAGCCTCGGCAGCAAGCGCGGCCTGTGCCGCAAGTGCAGCCTGTTCGGCGGCATAGTCGTCGCGGGCCGCCTGGGCTACATTCTCGCCCGCAGCCTGACGCTTCGCTTCTTCTTCGGTCCGGGCCACGTTGACCGCGACCTTGATCTCGACTTCGGGATGCAAGCTGACGCGCACATCGTGCAGCCCCAGGTTCTTGATCGGGCGGTCGAGGAGAACTTGTGCCCGGTCGATGGTGAAGCCGCCCGCCGTGATCGAATCCGCGATATCGCGTGTCGACACGGAGCCATAAAGCTGGCCCGAGTCGCCTGCCTGGCGCAGCACGACAAAGCTCAAGCCGTTGAGCTTCTTCGCAACTGCTTCGGCTTCCTGCTTCCGTTCCAGGTTCGTGACTTCAAGCTGCGCGCGCTCGGTCTCGAAGCGCGACATGTTTTCTTTCGTGGCGCGAAGCGCTTTGTTCTGCGGCAGAAGGAAGTTGCGCGCGAAACCGGGGCGGACCTTGACCACGTCGCCCATCTGGCCGAGACGGCCGATGCGTTCCAGGAGGATAACCTGCATGATGGCGCTCTCCTACTTCAGCACATAAGGAAGCAGGCCCAGAAAGCGGGCGCGCTTGATGGCCTTCGCCAACTCGCGCTGCTTCTTGGCGCACACTGCCGTGATGCGGCTCGGCACGATCTTGCCGCGCTCGGAAATGAAGCGCTGCAAAAGCCGGACATCCTTGTAATCGATGACCGGCGCGTTATCGCCCGTGAAGGGGCAGGTCTTGCGGCGGCGATAGAAGGGGCGGCGTGCTCCGCTGGCTCCTTGCATACTCATTCTTCACCTCCCGTCGCGCGTGGTGCGCCGAAGCTGCGGCCTTCACCACCGCCACCACCACCATCGCGGAATCCACCGCCACCGCCAAAGCCACGGTCATCGCGGTCACGGCGCGGCGGACGCGGGCCACGGTCGCCGCGATCACCACGGTCTCCGCGATCACGGTCGCGATCGTCCTGTTTGCGCATCTGGATCGAGGGCTTCTCGTCCAGTTCGTCGACGCGCACCGTCAGGAAGCGGAGGATGTCCGTCGAAATCCGCATCTGGCGCTCCATTTCGAGCACCGCCTGGAAGGGCGCCTCGATGTTGAAGAACGCGTAATGCGCGCGCCGGTTCTTCTTGATCTTGTAGGCTGTGGACTTGAGACCCCAATATTCGGTCTTGCCGATCTTCCCGCCATTTTCTTCAATGACGGTCTTGTAGGTGTTCATCAGCCCTGTCACTTGCTGCGCCGTAACGTCCTGGCGCGCAAGAAAGGTATGCTCGTAGAGTGCCATATTAGCCTTTCCCTGTTTCAACGATGTCCGGCGCAGAGCCCCCGTCAAGCCTCGGAAAGGCGTTGAAGGATCTTAAGCAGAGCTGAGACACGGGAACATGGGCTTTTTATCGCCGCGCGCGAGGCGCTTTCTGGGCACACCTCACGGTTCCGTTCAGCCTCAAACCGGACGGTGGCTGCAATATAGGCAAAAGCGGGCTGCGCGCAACTGATTTGCTAGGGGTGCCTACCGCCGTCAATTTGCGCTCGGCAGGCACCTCACACGGCACGACAGGCTTAACAAGCGGTTGAAATTGGGTTCGTTTCGTAGAACGGCCCTATCTACCAATATAAGTAGTTTAGGGCTTTCGGCAATAATTCCATTTATTGCCGTCCAGCTCTTGATGGATAAGAGCATCGTACCGGAGGCCGTAGAGGCCGCCATACATGCGGTGCGAGGCGTCGTTGCCGCCATCGAGCACGACGAAGGCATTGTGGAAGGCGAGGTGCAGCGCCTCGGCGCGCGTTGATCTGCCGCTACTTTTTGGCCATCGCTTCCCGCAGCAGCGGTCCCACCGTCGCCGCGATGATGTTCGGCAGGTCTGCCCGAAGCATGACGATCTCGGCGCGAAGCTCAGACAGTTCCTTCTCGACATCGGTCACTTTGTGAAGGACATGGCGCGAGACAAGCTTCTCGCCCTTGGCGTCTTCCTCAAGGAGGCCGAGCCGGCGATTTACGGTCGCGAAATCTGATTCACTGGCCATAGCGTGAGCCTAGCGTGTTCGGTGACACAATAAAAGCATGGCATTTCTCCTATCATCCCTTCGCTTCGCGTAGAGAGAGCTTCCGCAAACCGCGTTACTTCACCTTCAGCATGTTGCGCAGCGCAAGGCCGAACAGAAAGATCAGCACGCCCGAGATCAGCTTCTGGATGGCGCTCGCGGTCGAGACGGCGCTCGGCACGATGGGCACGGGGTTCTGCCCGGCATAGAGTTCGAGGCCGTAGAGGCAGCCATACATGCGGTGCGAGGCGTCGCTGCCGCTATCAATTTCTTCCATCTCATTCAGATTGCGGGCTTTTAGGGCAGCGAGTTACATTTCTGAGTGCACCAGTATGTGCCTTTGGCATCAAACTCGCCCTTCCCATTGCAACGAGTCACGCGGTAAAGCGGCACACCGCCACCGAAATTGCTGAGTTCAAGTAAAATTGGCTGACCGTTATGAAGCATGCACTCCGGAATATCGTTGCGCCAATCGCCATTTATGATGTGCGTTGCGTTATGGTGCGACGTGAGGACAAGGCGAATGTTCAAATTTTTTGGACGTGGTAGGGCCTTTATTCGTTCCGCCTTCCTCTTCATCTGCCGCTGCGACCAGGCGCCGTCACCCTTTGCTTCAATCAACAAGAGGGTCTGCTCAAAGGCAATGATCAGGTCAATGTCTCGCTGATTGCCTTTAATGTAGGTCTCCTTCTGAGTGCTGTCGGCATCGTTTGCCACATTGCTCTGCGGCTCGCTAAGGCTATCGATCGTGCAGCCTCTCTCGAAGCATAGGAGCGCCGCATGAAGCCAGTCGAAATGATAGTCCATTGCCCACCAGACGTTCCCTTCCGGTACGGCAATACCGAGTGTTGTTGCCAGATGTTTCAAATAATCATTCGAAATAGGCGGCGAACCCAGTGCGTCATTGAGAAGCCAATAACGCTCTTTTCGATTGAAGTGACGGAGTAGCGATACAAGCGATTTAGGGTTGTCATTATGTTCGGACATTTTGAATTGTTTCATATTTTCAATTGCTGCTGGTTGTTGTTCGGGATGGGTCGGCTTCATCTTACTTCCTGTGTTCTTTAAGGCGGTGTCTCAGCCTCCCGCGTTAGGCGCTTCCCTTCGAACTGCTCCTCGTTCTCAAAAAAGACATTCGCTGGAAACTGCTTGCTTTCACAACTGGCCAATTCACCTTGAGCGACGCTGTATTTGGGAAAGCTAACGCCTGTGGCGAAACCGCGCTAAAAAGCGCCGCAGCCTCCGCTTGACAGCGCGCCCGGGGCGACGGCTTTTGCAAAGCTTTAGCTGGAACTGGTTAGACTGACAATTGGCCGCGTGAAAGACCCCGGATTAACGCCAAAGCGCTTTCCGGGGCGGCTAATCCTGAGCGGGAAGCGGCTCCAATGCGCG
>CAVRSS010000066.1:0-52845 GCA_963723755.1 uncultured Alphaproteobacteria bacterium
CCTGGGCAGCCGATGGCCTGCTGAATATCGTCGGCGGATGTTGCGGCACCACCCCGGATCATATTAGAGCTATCGCGGAAGCTGTTTCGCCGTTCCCGCCACGAGAGAGTCCTTTGGTTGAGCCGCGTTTGCGGCTTTCGGGACTTGAACCTTTCGTGCAGGGGCCGTGAGCTTTCAGCGCCAAGATCATCTGTCGTTTGTGCTGAAAAAATAGGCAAAATCGGAGGCATTTTGCTGAATATTTCAGCGGAAAATTATGTTCCGGCGCAGTACGTTGCTGTGTTAGTCTTTTCTTTGTATTGACTTCTAAATCACCACATCTGGTCCGCGCCGATGAAGGGCTGATGCACTGCAGGGGGCTGCATGGCGACAATCACAGCTTTGAAGAATCCGTCTACGGTGGCTCCGCTCGACAATTACAGCCCAGGCTCCAGGTATTGCGAACTGATCGGTTCCCCCGAGAACCGGAATTGCCACCTGACTGCCCTTTGGCATCGCCTCCAGCAGCTTGAGCTTCAACAACTCCGCGAGCGCTCCCAGGATGCCGAGCGCGAACTGTTCACCCTTGGAATTACGTTTACCGTCTATAGCGACAGAACCGCAATCGACCGCATTCTGCCCTTCGATGTCATCCCCCGCGTGATCACAGCCGCCGATTGGCGTACGATCGATCGCGGGGTCAAGCAGCGCATCAAGGCGCTGAATCTGTTTCTTTGGGATGTCTATCACGACCGCAAGATCCTCAAAGACGGTATCGTGCCGTCCGATCTCGTGCTGGGGAATTCGAACTACCAGCCCGAAATGGTCGGCTACAATCCGCCATGCGGCACCTATATTCACATTGGCGGAACCGACATCATCCGTGATCCCGCCGGCGATTTTTTCGTGCTGGAAGACAATGGGCGGACCCCTTCCGGCGTGTCCTATGTCGTCGAGAACCGGCATCTGATGCAGCGGGCTTTCCCCGATCTCATGCAAGGCTTCGCGATCGAGAGCGTTTCCGAATACGGCACGCAACTCGGGAACAAGCTTCTCGAGGTTGCGCCGCCAGGCATCTCCGATCCTCAGATCGTGCTGCTCTCGCCCGGCGTGTTCAACTCGGCCTATTTCGAGCACGTTTTCCTCGCCAGGGAGATCGGTATTCCGCTCGTTGAAGGCCGCGATTTGTTCGTGGAAGACGACAAGGTGTTCATGAAGACGGTGTCGGGTCCCAAACGCGTCCACGTCATCTACCGCCGCCTCAACGATGACTTCCTCGACCCGGAAGCGTTCAAGCCTGAAAGCGTGCTCGGGGTTAAGGGTCTGATGCGCGCCGTGCGCAAAGGGAATGTTACCTCGCCAACGCCGTCGGCACGGGCGTCGCCGACGACAAGGCGGTTTACGCCTATGTTCCGCGCATCATCAAATACTATCTCGACGAAGAGCCGATCCTGCCCAATGTCGAGACCCATATCTGCCGGGAGCCGGATGCTTTGGCCTACACGCTCAACCATCTCAATGAGCTTGTGGTGAAGCCCGTCGGCGAGTCCGGCGGTTACGGAATTTGCGTGGGGCCAAAGGCGACGAAGGCCGAACTCGATATCTGCCGGGATCAGTTGAAGGCGAATCCGTCCAACTATATAAGCCAGCCCATGATCGAGCTTTCCGTTTGTCCGACCCTATGTGATGAAGGCGTAGGCGCCCGCCATGTTGATCTCCGGCCTTTCGCAGTGACGGGCGAAGATACATGGCTCCTGCCGGGCGGCCTCACCCGCGTCGCGCTTCGCAAAGGCTCCATCGTCGTGAATTCCAGCCAGGGCGGCGGAACGAAGGATACCTGGGTTCTGAAGGAGGACGACGCTTGAGCAGTCTCCTCTCACGATACGCCGAAAGCGTGTTTTGGATGGCGCGCTATTTTGAGCGCGCCGAAAGCCTCTCCCGCGTCATAGAAACGCAAACGTCCTTCCAGCGCGGCCGGCAGGACAATTCCTGGGCGTGGATCGTCGCTCTCTATGCCGATGAGAAGGCTTTCGCGAAAGCGTTTTCCGAGCCAAGCGCAGAAAACGTCATCCGCTACTACATGGCTTACATCGACAATCCGGGTTCGATCCAGTCTTCGATCCGCTCCGCTCGCGAAAACGCGCGGGCGCTGCGCCCGATGTTGTCGACGGACATGTGGTATCAGCTGAACGATTTCTATAACCGGCTGTTCGCGTTCGGCCCGAACGACTTCTCCGAGGTCCGCCTCTCGCGCACCTGCGACGCGATCAAGCGCGGTTGCTATGCGCAGATCGGCGTTTCGGAGAGCACGCTTTACCACGACGAGACTTGGCCGTTTTTCAAGCTTGGGCTCTATCTCGAACGCGCCGACCAGACGAGCCGGCTTCTGGATGTGCGCTTTGCCCAGCTAGCGACGGGCATGGCGCACGACGAAGGGCACTACGATTTCACTTTCTGGACCATTCTCTTACGCGCGGCTTCCGCCTATCACGCCTACCGGCGTGTTTTCCCCCACTACATCGACCCGGGCGAGGTTGCCCGTTTTCTGATTTTCGATCCACGTCTGCCGCGTTCCCTTGCTTTCTGCGTTGGAGAAATTCAGGCGATGATCGAGTTCCTGCGGCGAAATTGCGGGCTGAAGAATGCCTCCGCGGCCGCGGAGCAGGCAGAGTTAATGATCCAGGGGCTCGAAGCAGCCAGCAAGGATGAGCGTCTGCTTGAGAACCTCCATGCCTTCAACGACTGGGTGCAGCTGAGCCTCATTCACATCGCGGAAGAGTTGGGGCAGGCTTTCTTCGGCTATGCGCAGACACCGGAGGCGGCGCCATCCCCTCCTGCTACAAAACAAACGCAATCGCAGACGATGGCGGCACGCTGATCGCGAAAATACTCCCGCGGGCTAATCAGAGTCCCCAAAAGTGGCCTACCCTGTTTTGGGAAAAAGCTCTGAGTACCAAAAGACTCTAAGCAAACATTCGTTGGCTGACCAAGGAATGTTCGCTTAGTACGGGCGGGCGCTCGCTATTTATCCAATCATCATCACAAAGTTCTTTGTCGCGCGTTTTCGCAACAAATTTTGACCGCCGTTGCAATCGACGCCATCTCGGGAATTAGCTAGTTTTAGACGGATTTTAACGGAGCGCGGCGAGCTATGAGTTTAAGAACTATTTCGTGGATTGTTTTCCCGGCCATCCTGGCGATTGCCGTGCTACCTCCCGCGGGTGCCTGTACGCGCTCTTTATATGTGGGCGACGAGAACACCGTCATCACCGGCCGGAACATGGATTGGAAGGAGGACTTGGCCTCCAATCTTTACATTTTCCCGGCATCTATGAAGCGAGATGGTGCTTCGGGGCCGAAGTCTATCACCTGGACATCGAAATACGGCAGCGTTGTCGTCACCGGATACGAGGCGGGCACAACCGACGGCATGAACGAGAAGGGCCTTGTCGCGAACGTGCTTTACCTCGCGGAGTCTGAATATACAGCGCCTGATCCTTCGCGCCCATTCCTGTCCATCTCGGCTTGGGCGCAATTCGTCCTCGATAATTATGCGACGGTTGCCGAGGTCGTGGACGCGCTGCGGGCCGAACCGTTCAACATCCTCGCGCCGACGCTCCCGAACGGTGCACCTGCGGCGCTTCATCTGTCGATCTCGGATCCGACGGGCGACTCGGCCATCTTCGAATATGTCGGCGGAAAGCTCGTCATCCATCACAGCAAAAACTATACGGTAATGACGAACTCGCCCGTCTATGACCAGCAGCTCGCGCTCGACGCTTACTGGAAGGGCATCGGCGGTCTGACGTTCCTGCCGGGCACCAACCGCGCGGCGGATCGCTTCGTGCGCACCTCGTTCCTACTCAATGCGATCCCGAGGAAGCTCGACAAGAATTATATCGCCGGCGTTCCGCAACAGTCCTATGCCTATCAAGCCGTCGCGGGAGTTCTCAGCGTGCAGCGCGCCGTCAGCGTTCCCCTTGGCATTTCGACGCCGAACGAACCCAACATCTCCTCGACGATCTGGCGCACGGTGTCCGACCAGAAGAACCTCATCTACTATTTCGACTCGGCGACTCGTCCGAACACGTTCTGGGTTGCGCTCGCCAAGGCGGATCTCAAGGCCGGCTCACCGGTAAAGAAACTCACCATATCCAATGGCGAGGTGTTCTCAGGCGAGGTGAGCGGGCAATTCAAGGAGGCCGAGCCATTCATGTTTCTGCCGGGGAAGCCTCCCGCAAATTAGCTCGAAAGGCAGCGCCTGCCTGACCTCATCCGCGCCAAGATTGATCCATAACGTCATCGTGTCGATGAATTCGTGGATTAAGTGGTCAACTCTGCCGCGAAGCAGATACATTTTTCGCGGGGGAAAGAGCTTTTGACTAGCACCTTTTATAGCCTTCGCTCGCCAATTGCCGAAACTGCTCGCGCCGCCGCCGGGACCTTCCCTGCGGGCGGACGGAGCGGCTTTGTCTTGGTTGCGGATCGCTCGGCCCCCAAAAAAGCTCCTCCGCCTGGCTTCGCGCTTTTCGCCGACGCAGCCGCCCCCGCCGGAGCAACTCCGCCAGACTTTGCGCTCGTTGCAGAGAAAAGGCCGTTCATTGCGAACGCCTGGTCCAAGCGCGCGATCTACGCCACGATTGCCGTTGCGTTTCTTCTCCACCTTCTGGTGCTGGTGCCGTTCCTGGTGCGGCCCGCCCCCGATCCAGCAGACGCCGTCCGGCAACTCGGCATTGAGGAGGGCACGCCTGAACGCCTGAACGTGTCGGTCATCAGCGAGGCGGACCTCAAGCGCCTCAGCTCCGACCCCTTCCGCCAGGAAGCGTCCCCTTCACCGGCCCCCGCCGATACGCCGGCCCCTCCACCGGAACCGCAAGCAGCCCCCGAGCCGCCGCAACCTCCCGTGAAGGAAGCGAGTGCGGCGCCTTCTGACGCTCAGCCCGATGTGTCGGACAAGAAAAGCCCGCCCTTCGATCCGGCTGGCTACATCGCGAGGATGTCAGAGCAATTCGGCTTCCAGCTCAAGCAGGCGGTCAACGCGGCCGAGGCGCGGCAGGCTCAGCACACGCCACGCCAGTCCGGCAACGTCAGGTCGATGCGGCCCGGCGCGACCCACCAGGGGAAATCCGATGAGTGGGAACGCAAGGTCATCTGGGCGCTCAGCGCCACCAGGCCCATGGGGAACGGCAAATGGGGCAGCGCCGTTGTGACCTTCGTTGTCTCCGAAGCAGGCCAAGTCCAGGGCTTGAGACTGATAAAGACCAGCGGCGACAACTGGCTGGACCAAGGCGCGCTCCTGGCCGTGAAGCAGGCGCGCATGCCCGCTCCGCCGCCCGGTCTGCCTGGCGGCGACCGGGTGTTCAATATCGAGTATATTTCGATGCCGGATCATTAGATCAACCCGCCTGTAATCGGAATCGATTAAAGGGGTGAAAAGTCGACTGATTCTAAGATGCTAGAGCAGCTTATCCGCTTTCAAACGGACGCAGGCTCCAGGTCGCCGCGAAGGGAGAAACGCCATGCCCGTCATGCCAGAGTCCGAAGCGCGCACCCGCGCATTCGCGCGCGTCATCGGCCCCTTTCTCGTCATCGTTCCCGGCATCGTCGCGGTGCGCGCGCCCAGCATGGGTTTGGAGCTATCGGCATTTTTTGAAAATGCTGCGCTGGTGTGGATAACGGGCGGTCTCCTCCTCTTTGGCGGGCTGCTGGTCATCGCGAACCATCAATACTGGTCGAGCGCGTCCGCGATCCTGATTTCCCTGTTCGGCTGGTTTCTCGCGCTTCGCGGGCTGGCGCTTCTGGTCGTACCGCACCTGTATGAGAAGGTTGGCATCGAGGCGATGAACGCGATTCCCCTCGTACGGATCGTTTTCAGTCCGGCTGTGCTCGCCGGTCTTTGGCTGACCTATACGGGCTGGATCGCGAAGCCGCCGCGGCATCCATAAAAAGATGGCGCTCCCTTTGGAGCCGTCGCGATGGAACGGTCACATGCAATCGAGTGCGAACATGACCTTCGGCTTGCCTTCCTTCGGATTGTCGAAATCTGTGATCTCGAGATAGCAATGATCCTTGCTGCTGAGGGTGCTCTCGGCCTTAGCGGAGCTTGCAATAAATAGGGCTCTTCAGATCGATGCGGGAGCCGACGCCAACGGTATAGGTTTTTCCGCTCACCGATATGCTGATGGCCCTGTTTGCAAAGGGATGCGCCCACACCGTTACAAACTCCAACGGGATATGGTCTTGGGTCAGATCGGCAGCTTCGCCGAGGTTCAGCGTGAAAATGCCAATATCGGAATGAAGGGCTCGTTCTTGAGCCTGCGCGTGAAGAACGGCACTGCCCGCCAACGCGATTGCGAACGCCGAAGCTGCCAAGGCCTTCATGGTTTTGGTCCTTCATGAGAGCGGAAGACATCTATCGGTGGCGAATGAATACCTTCCCCTTACAGCCCGGAAACGCACAACGCGAGCCGGGCCGGTAACTGGGTAGGTTACTCTTCTTCGGTTTAGGTTGAGTTGAGAGACTTCTGCCAATTGTCGATTGTTATCCCAACCGCATGAGCGTTCGACGCCTATCATAGGTTGGAGTTTGTCCAGGTCAGGGGTCATCGCATCGCGCATTCGATTGGCGCATGTCGTCACCGGCCCAGCGGGACAGGATGCCGCTTAGCGACGGCGTTCAGCCCTGAGTCCTTGAGCATCGATCGCAGCGGCTAACGGGTCTATCACTTAAAAAGCGCGCTGCGCGAACCGGCTTGCTAGGTTTCAACCCGCATCGCCCTCGCCACGCTGCGTCCCCAGCTTATTGTGTCAATATTGGCGGCGCAAACGGCGGTTTTGACGGCGTGCCAGCCAAAACAGATGCCGGGAGCGTCACGATGAAAGACGCCCCGGAAGCCGTCTCCTCAAGGCGGATATCGCCGCCATGGGCGCGGACCAGTTCAGCTGCAATTACGAGGCCGAGGCCGTTTCCGTCGCTCTTGGACGAGCTCTGGAAGGCCTTGAACAGGTTCTCTCTGACCTTGGCAGGTACTCCCGGCCCGTTGTCCGCCACCTTGATGATTGCAGTCTCGCCTTCCTGACGCGCTGTAACTTCGATCTCCGGATCATCGACGGGAGGGTCCGCCTGGCGCACGGCTTCCAATGCATTCCGGATGAGGTTTGCGAGGACGCGAAATATCTGATCGCGGTCAGCGTTGATATTGATCGTTTGCGGCACGGAGATTGTCATGCGAACGCCACTGAATTCCTCCACGCCGAGGCTTTCGTTGACCTCGGCGAGCAACGCCCGAAGGGGTACGCGCGTGCGCTTCGGGGGGGCCTCTTCGCTGCGGCCGTACTTGATCGTGTTCGTGCAGAGGACGATAGCGCGGTCGAGCGCACGAATAAGGCGCGGCACGAAGCGCTCAACGGTGGGATCGGCGACGGTGGCAAGCCGGTCGGAGACAAGCTGCGCGCTGGACAGCAGATTTCGCAGGTCATGATTGATCTTCGAGACGGCAAGCCCGACGTTTGCGAGCCGCGCCTTCTCCCTTAGAAGGCCGGAGAGCTGCATTTGCAGCGTCGCCAGTTCCTTCTCGGCGATGCCAACCTCATCGTACCGCCCCGATGGCGTGATGATCCGGGACGTATCTTCCGGGTTTTCGCGATAAGCCACGATGTTGCGCGTAATGCGCATCATGGGCCGAACGAGAAGCCCTGTCAGCGCGAAATAGACCAACGCCGCGGTGATGATGGAAATGACGATCGAGAGCCAGAAGATATTCCGCGAGTAACGCCACATGGCGGCGCGCAGTGGCGTCTCATCGATCGCCACGTCGATCTCGTCACCGGGCGTCATCATGCCGGGCGCTGCGATCACGCGAATGAGCCGCCCCGGAGGGGCCGCGAGGGCTTGGAGAGCATCCGCTATGAGTTGCACGAAATTCTCTGTGCGCAGATCGTAGACATCCACAATCTGGGCTTCGTCCGGCATGCCGAGCACAAGCCGCCGCAATTCCGGCCGCCGTACAGAAACGGCGTGAACCCCCGCGGTCGTCAACAGCTCCTGTCGCAAGCGCTCCGGAACTTCCGCGCCGCCCGACGCCTCCAGCGCCAGAGATGCGATTTTCGCCGCCATGACGCGTTCCATCAGCCAGTTCCGGCGGAAGTTCGCGACGGAGGGCACGAAGATCAGCACCTCGGCCAGCATGACAAAGGCGATGGTCAGAAAGAGAAGTTTGGCGGGCAGACTTGTGGCAATGCTCCACACGCCCCCATATGGCTGCTGGGGCGGGCGGGGTTGCTCCGGAGGCAACAGGCCCGGATAGTCCGGGTTATGTCTGGGTCGGGTATCCAATTGCGACTAAGAGTCCGTTGTTGCACTCTCTCCTTAGATAACGTCGATCAACCGAGCTTCGCAAGCAACGTAATAATTCGCCGGACTAAAGGATGTTGCGCTTGTGGAGCAAAATAGCTCACTGCGGCCCTCTTATTGATTTCCGCAAGCGTTGGATAGGGCGACACGATGCTGCGCATCGCGCTGAGCGATATCCCCTTTTGCATGGCAAGGCTCCACATCTGGATGATCTCGCCCGCTTGCGCACCGACGATGCCGGCTCCAAGGATCTTGCCGCGCGGCGAAGCGATAACCTTCAGGAACCCTCCGGTTTGCCGCTCGGCTTGAGCGCGATCGTTCTCGCTATAAGGCCAGCGCACGATCGCGAGCTTTCCGTAGAGTTCCCGCGCCTTTTCTTCCGTCAGTCCGACATGGGCCACTTCCGGATCGGTGAACGTCACCCACGGCATCGTCTCATGGTCGGCTCGCGCGGGCAGCCGGAACAGCGCGTTCTTGATGACGACGGTTGCATGATGATTCGCGGCGTGCGTCAGATGGGCTTCGCCGGTAACGTCGCCGATGGCGTAGACCTTCTTATTGGATGTGACGAGGCCCTTGGTCACTTTAATGCCACGGTCGCTGTAGGTTACGCCAGCGGCTTCGAGGTTAAGCCCGGCGACGGTCGGCGCGCGCCCGGTTGCGAGAAGCAGGTCCGTGCCTTCTATCGAGAAGGATTTGCCGAGCGTCGCGAAGATGACCTGCAAGTTCGAGCCGAAGGGCTCGATCCTTTCCACGCGCGCATTTTCGAGCACGCGTACGCCCTCCTCGCGCAGGCGTTTAAGCAGGTATTCCTTGAGTTCCGGGTCATCCCGGGACAAAGCGCGGCCCGCTTCGACGACCGTCACCTCGCTGCCGAGCCGCCGATGGGCTTGGGCAAGCTCCAGACCGACCGAGCCGCCGCCGACGATGATGAGATGCCCGATGCGATGCTTGTTGGCGAAAATCGTCTCGTTCGTGAAATAGGCAATGCGGTCGAGCCCTGGGATGGGCGGGATCTGGGGCGTGGACCCCGTCGCGATAATGAAGCGACGCGCCTTGACATGGTAATCGCCCGCCTCGACCGTGGTCTTGTCGATGAAGCGGGCGGCCTCCTTTATGACGTCGACGCCGAGCCCGTTGAAGCGCTCGACGGAGTCATTCGGAGCGATGGCGTCGATGACCCCTTGCACATGCGCGGCAACCGCCTTGTAGTCGATGCTCATCTCGCCCACGCGGATGCCGAACTTGGCCGAGTCCCGGATTTCATAAGCGCGCTTGGCGGCGGCGAGGAGCGCCTTGGACGGAACGCAGCCGTTGTTCAGGCACTCGCCGCCCATCTTTCCCCGCTCGATGAGAACGACGGGAACCCCGAAGGCGGCGGCGATCGCGGCGGCGGACAACCCGCCCGATCCGCCGCCAATCACGCAAAGGTCCGGCGTCAAAACCTGTGGCATGGCTGCTCCGTCGTAGGTCAGGGTTGGATGCGCGCGCCCCCCTGTTTCGCCCGGCAGAGCTGATTTGGCAAGGTCAGGGAGAGAGGCACAAAAAAAGATAGGAACCGCGATGCAGTACGGCTAAAGAAGCGGCTCGAACAGGCAAAGTCGATAAACCGTCCAGGGTATGCGGCTCATATCATCCGTTGGAGCTTTCCAAGCGCATCATCCTGTCAGGGTTTACAGCCGGTTAAAATTGGCTTTGTTTGGCAAACACGGCCTAAGTAAGCATGTAAGTACTTTTGCCGCACCATCAAGGACTGCCTTTGGCAAAGGCGTCATGATCCCGATGGAGCAAATAAGAGGAGAAAACGGCAAATGCGAGTCACCCCGCGAGCCAGCGTCTTGATGGCGCTCGCGCTCGGCATCACCTCGATAGGCATCGCCGTGACCGGCGCACCCTCCAAGGCAATGGCTCAAGCCACAGGAAAAACAATGACCGCATCATCAGGCTTGCAAATCACGGACACCAAAGTTGGCGACGGCGCCTCACCCAAGACCGGCCAGACCTGCGTCATGCATTATACGGGCTGGCTCTATCAGAACGGCGAGAAGGGCAAGAAATTCGACAGCTCCGTGGACCGGGGCGAACCGTTCGAATTCGCCATCGGCACCCATCAGGTCATTCGCGGCTGGGATGAAGGCGTGGCCACGATGAAGGTTGGCGGCAAGCGCACGCTGATCATTCCGCCGGAAATGGGCTACGGCGCGCGCGGGGCTGGCGGCGTGATTCCGCCGAACGCCACGCTGATCTTCGACGTCGAATTGCTTGGCGTGAAGAATTAATTAGCAGGCTGCTGAAAGGGATGATTGGCCGCATCCTTCGACAGGCTCAGGATGAGGTTGGGTGTTGGCCGCATCCTTCGACAAGCTCAGGATGAGGTCGAGACGAGTCGATCCTCATGGTGAGCCCGTCGAACCATGGGCAACCTTGATGAGATCTTTGCTGCATCCTTCGACAGGCTCAGGATGAGGTCGAGCGAGTCGATCCTCATGGTGAGCCCGTCGAACCATGGGCAACCTCGATGAGATCTTTGCTGCATCCTTCGACAAGCTCAGGATGAGGTCGAGACGAGTCGATCCTCATGGTGAGCCCGTCGAACCATGGGCAACCTCGATGAGATCTTTGCTGCATCCTTCGACAAGCTCAGGATGAGGTCGAGACGAGTTGATCCTCATGGTAAGCCCGTCGAACCATGGGCAACCTCGATGAGATCTTGGCTGCATCCTTCGACAGGCTCAGGATGAGGTCGAGACGAGTTCGATCCTCATGGTGAAGCCTGTCGAACCATGGGCAACCTCTCGATGAGATCTTTGCTGCATCCTTCGACAGGCTCAGGATGAGGTCGGGACGAGTCGATCCTCATGGTGAGCCTGTCGAACCATGGGCAACCTCGATGAGATCTTTGCTTCATCCTTCGACAAGCTCAGGATGAGGTCGGGACGAGTCGATCCTCATGGTGAGCCTGTCGAACCATGGGCAACCTTGATGAGATCTTTGCCGCATCCTTCGACAAGCTCAGGATGAGGTCGAGACGAGTCGATCCTCATGGTGAGCCTGTCGAACCATGGGCAACCTTGATGAGATCTTTGCCGCATCCTTCGACAGGCTCAGGATGAGGTCGAGACGAGTCGATCCTCATGGTGAGCCTGTCGAACCATGGGCAACCTTGATGAGTCTTGCTGCATCCTTCGACAAGCTCAGGATGCTTCATCCTTCGACAGGCTCAGGATGAGGTCGAGCGCATCATCGGGCTGTCTCTTCTCCCGTGGCGGTTTCGACGTCGATGAGATACCGCGTCGGCACTGAGCCGCTGCGAGGCTCAAGCTTAGAGGTAAGAAACTCTTAATCACAGTTATAAGCTGGAAAAACCGCCATTATGCTTTTAAGGTAAGTAAGGAGAAGGAGACCTAAAAAAGGGAAGGTAAAAGGAATGACGGAAGCCTTTCACGTGCGAAAGTTCTTCGCTGAACTGATCGGAACATTCTGGCTGGTTTTCGGCGGGTGCGGGAGCGCAATACTCGCGGCCAAGTTTCCGGAGGTCGGCATCGGACTCCTTGGCGTTGCGCTAGCCTTTGGCTTAACAGTTCTAACGATGGCTTATGCTATTGGACATGTCTCAGGATGCCACTTGAATCCTGCGGTCACGATCGGCCTCACGGCCGGAGGACGCTTCCCGATCGGACAGGTGCTTCCGTATATCGTCGCCCAAGTATTGGGCGGTATTTGCGCGGCTTACATTCTTTTCGCCATTGCGAGCGGAGGGCCGGGTTTCGATCTTTCTCAGGGCTTCGCCTCGAACGGTTATGGGGATCATTCGCCAGGGAAGTACACGCTCTTTTCCGGTTTCCTGTCAGAGTTCATCCTTACGATGATGTTTTTGTTCATTATTATGGGCGCGACACATGGTAAGGCGCCGGTAGGGTTTGCGCCCATCGCGATCGGCCTAGGATTGACTTCTCATTCATCTCATCGGCATCCCCATCACCAATGTCTCCGTAAATCCGGCACGCAGCACCGGGCCGGCTCTCGTTGTTGGAGGCTGGGCTCTTCAGCAATTGTGGCTCTTTTGGTTGGCGCCAATTCTCGGCGGCATCGCGGGAGGCCTTCTCTACAGGCTTGTCGTCGACGAGCCTGCAGCCGAAGTCGTGGGTTTTGATGAGAGACGCTTGAAACGATCCCGCGCGTGAGCCGATTTGCCGAAGCCGCGTAGTTGCCACTGGGAGGGCTGAAAAAGCCTGAAAACGTGTGCCCATCCTTCGACAAGCTCACCATGAGGATGAACAAGTTCAACCATGAGGAGCAACTTATCGATTCAACCTCATCCTGAGCTTGTCGAAGGATGAGGCCACGTTTTCAGGCTTTTTCCGCAGCCTGCTAGTCTAGCAGCTTATCTGCATCTATCTTGGACACGGGTAAGCTGCTCATTTTGAACTGATCAACTTCTCCGCCGACAATCGATCCCGCTTAAAGGCGGGTCGATCCAACCGCACTGCGCATGCTCGGCGAATTGATCAGCTGTGGTAGTCGCCGTTTTCCTGAGTGCCCGCTGGAAAATGCGGCTCATCGAAAACGTGCTCGTCCTCCGTCCAGCGAAGCGTCCCATCGTAACGGGTGCCCATTTCGATGCCGATTCCCTGATGGAAAATGTCGCCATCAACCTTCGCGGAAGACTGTAGCATCACGCGTCGGCCGCGGATTGTTCCCGACACCTTGCCCTGAACGGTCACTTCCTGATTGGCGACGATACCGCCGTTCACGCGGCCGTTCGCCGTAACGGTCAGCGACGTACAATAGATGTTGCCCTCAATGACCCCATCAAGGGTAACGCTGCCCGAGGACGACACATCGCCGATGATTGTCAGATCGCTACTGATATTCGAATCGCCCGCGGAGTGCACGCTGAGGTTGGGTGCGATCGGCTGCAAACTGGACTGCTGCGAAAGGGGAAACGGAGTCGCCATGGCTGAACCTTCAAGCGTAACAACACGGTATTGACCCAGAGCGGGGCGGCTGCGGGTAAGGCTGCCGATCTCTCCTCTCTAGCCCGTCATTCCAGGCATTTGCAAGGCAAAGCTCAGCGCAATACCCAGGCTACATGCGTTCGGCGAACTCCGCAGGCTGAAAGCTTGATCAATAGCCCGGCACACTCGAAACACAGTTGGAGGCACCTCTCGAACCGGCGAAAGTCCATAGTCGAAAACGCGGGCGAACCGTTCCATCCTGACGTTGTTCTGTTGAAAATGAGCATCCTGGAGCTTGCGCATTCCGGCACGTTCGATAAAAGCGCAAATTATGAGGGCCGTTTTCTTTTCTAAGTGGGGCGCTATAGCAGCGATCGCCATTCTGGTTGCGGCGCAAGCTGCCGCGATCAATTATCTTGGCAGCAACAATTACCTTCCCGAGGGGTCCGAGCATTGGACCGAAGATTGGCTCATCCATTATTTTTCAAAGCGTCTCGATCAGCCCCATAAGAATGTCGCTCTCGTCATGGTCGATGCGGAGAGCCTCGAAAAGGCAAATCTCCCGGCGACGATTCCGGTTGACCGGGGATGGATGGCGGAACTTATCACGGCGGTATCGGAGCGGGGCGCTGCTGCGATCGGCCTCGATTTCTACTTCACGTCCGCGATTGATCCCATAAAGGACGAGCAGCTTGTGGCCGCAATTCGGGATTCGAAGACGCCAATCACGCTTGCCGCCGTGAATGACGGATTTCTGCGCACAGACAGCCAGCGCAGCTTCCAGCGCGCATTTCATCAGAAGGTGAACCGGCCCGCCGGACACATTTATCTTCGGCGGTCGAAGGAGATATTTACGCTCGGCGACAAGGCGACGCGAGGCGTGGACCACGGCCTAGCCGGAGACCGCTATCGATCGTTTTCGAGCACTCTCGCGCAACTGCCCGAGGTGGAGGCAATGTTCGGGTGCGCGCCAAATCCCCGATGGGATACAGCGGATCGACTGGCTTCTCGCGCCCGAAGGCGGCCGAGACGTTCACCCGCTTCTCCGCGCACGAAATTCTTTCGCCCGGCGCTGCTGCAAATCTCGCTTCGCTGAAAGGCAAAATTGTGCTCATCGGGCCGGATTTCGCCGGTCTCGATCAACATAGCGTCCCGTTTTCTCTTGGAAGCGAGCAGCACCTCTATCCCGGCATCTTTGTGCATGCCCAGGCTCTCGCGCAAATTCTCGACCAGCGATTCTTCTTCAATTGGAACACGGAGGAGCAGTTTCTCCTGCTATTTGTGATCGGGCTTCTGGGCGCCGCCGCAGGCTGGGCCTGTCACAACACGCGCGCCGATCTCGTCATTGGCGTCGGCGGCTCTCTTTTGATCATTGCCTTAAGCGTACCCTTTTTTATTGCACATGTTCCTCTTCCGACAGCGCTGGCGATCCTGTCTTGGGCTCTATCGATCTCGATCGCTCAACGAATCCGTTCATGGCGGAGAGTCGGCGCATTCGCCGGTTAAGACCTTTTCAGGGAGCAGGGTGACATGAAATTCACAGCCTACGTTTTTCTCGCTTTGTCTGCATTCTCAGGAACCGGTCTATGCCAGGCGCAGCAAGCGGACGCAGCAGCCAGTTAAAAAGTCTCCTCCGGCTAGGGCTGTCCCCGGCTCCTCTCGCCCGCGCCCGCCCATCATCGCTCACGATCGTTGCAGAAAGCTCCTGCCTTCGAGGCCCCGGCTCCCGCCGGAGCTTCGAAACCTGATTCCGGCAATCCTGATGTCGTCGTTGGCGGCCTGCCCGGTGCGAAATCCGCGACCGTGGGCGAGAGGCAACCTTAGGTCGGCCAAGGCTTAGCTTGCAACGCCCGCGCAATTTTCGCGCCACAGACGGAGGCGTGCGCCTTTACGCCGCGCCGCGACTTGTTCAGAAAATCGGGCCAAATGGCCACTTCATTTGCAGATACGCATAGTTAACCGTTGCTCCGCGGCACGCCTTGATGACATAAGAGGCATAAGGGATGAGGCGCACAAAGGATAAAAATGCCGAAGCTGAACATCAACGGCACGGTGATCGACGTCGAGGACGGGATTACGCTTTTGCAAGCGTGTGAGCAGGCGGGCGCCGAAATTCCGCGCTTCTGCTATCACGAGCGCCTGTCCATCGCCGGGAATTGCCGGATGTGTCTCGTTGAGGTCGGCGGCATGCCAAAGCCGATGGCCTCGTGCGCTATGAGTGTCAACGATTTGAGGCCGAACCGTGACGGCACTCCGCCCGTCATCAATACGGACACGCCGCTCGTAAAGAAAGCGCGCGAAGGGGTGATGGAGTTTTTGCTCATCAACCACCCGCTGGATTGCCCGATCTGCGACCAGGGCGGCGAGTGCGATCTGCAGGATCAATCCATGTATTACGGCTTCGACGGGAGCCGTTACAAAGAGAACAAGCGTGCCGTCGAAGAGAAGTATCTCGGGCCGCTGATCAAGACCTTCATGACGCGCTGCATCCAATGCACACGCTGCGTCCGTTTCATGACCGAGGTCGCCGGCGTGCGCGAGCTTGGCGCCATCGGCCGCGGCGAAGACATGGAGATCAGCACGTATCTGGAGCAGGGGCTGCAATCGGAAATGTCGGGCAATATCGTCGATCTTTGCCCGGTCGGCGCACTGACGTCGAAGCCCTATTCCTTCGTCGCGCGTCCCTGGGAGTTGCGCAAAACCAAGTCGATCGACGTGATGGATGGCCTCGGCTCGAACATCCGTGTCGACAGCCGCGGTCGCGAGGTCTTGCGCATCCTGCCGCGCAACCACGACGGCGTGAATGAAGAGTGGATCTCCGACAAGACGCGCGCCGTTGTTGACGGGCTGAAGAAAAAGCGCCTCGATCGCCCCTATATGCGGCGCGGCGGCAAGCTGGAAGAGGTCTCCTGGTACGAGGCGTTCAACGAGATTGCGGCGCGGGTCAAAAAGGGCGGCGGACGGAAAGTCGGCGCGATTGCTGGCGACCTCTGCGCGGTCGAGGAGATGTTCGCGCTAAAGACGCTCCTTGATGAGCTTGGTTCGCCGCACCGCGATTGCCGTCAGCTCGGGGCGAAGCTCAATCCGAAGAACGGGCGCGGCAGCTATCTTTTCAATTCGACCATCGCAGGTGTCGACGAAGCCGACGCGGTGCTCCTGATCGGCACCAATCCCCGAAAAGAGGCGGCGGTCCTTAACACGCGGCTCAGGAAGGCATGGCTGCACAATCACGCCACGTTCGCCTTGATCGGGCCTGAAGCCGACTTGACCTATCCTCACCATTGGCTCGGGAACTCGCTGAAGGCGATCGACGACGTCGCGCGCGACGGGAGCCCGTTTCTGAAAGCCTTGAGCGGAGCGTCGCGCCCACTGATTATTGTGGGGCAGGCGGCACTCAATCACGCGGAAGGCGAAGCCATCCTGTCGAAGGCCGCCGAAATCGCGACGAAGGCCATGAAGGGCAAAGAGAATTCTGGGTGGCATCCGCTCAGCATCCTTCATTCCAGCGCTGCCCTGGTCGGTGGCCTCGATATCGGGTTCATACCGGGCGAAGGCGGACTGGATGTTGCCGGAATGGCGGAAGGCGCGGCAAGCGGCGATATTGAAGTGCTGTACCTTCTCGGCGCGGATGAGTTCGATGTCAGCCGCACGGGCGATGCCTTCGTGATTTATCAAGGCTCGCATGGCGACAGCGGCGCGCGCATCGCCGATATCGTTCTGCCCGGAGCCGCTTACACCGAGAAGAACGGGACTTACGTCAATACCGAAGGCCGCGTTCAGCTTGGCGAGCGGGCCATCTTTCCGCCCGGCGACGCGCGCGAAGACTGGACAATCATCAGGGCGCTCTCCGAGCATTTAGGCGCGCGGCTGCCCTTCGACAGTTTGCGAGACCTGCGAACCGCGATGTACAAGGCTTATCCGCATCTCGCCGCAGCAGACGCGCTTGAGCCGGAGACATTCACGGCGAGCCCGCCGAACCGATTGCCGCCTCTCCCTGACGAGCCGCTGCCCGAGCTTGTCGATGACTATTACCAAACGAACCCAATTGCACGGGCGTCGTCCGTGTTGGCCGAGCTTTCGGCGATAAACCAGGCTACAGCGGACGGGGCGACGGGCACTCATGGGTAGCTGGGACATATTTTGGGGCAAGTATGGCTTCCCGACGGCGCTCATCCTGGGGCAGAGCCTGCTGACGCTCGTCGCGCTGCTCTTGTTCATCGCCTACATCCTTCTTGCCGACCGAAAGATTTGGGCGGCAGTCCAATTGCGGCGCGGCCCCAATGTGGTGGGCGCGTTCGGCCTCCTTCAGTCCTTCGCGGACTTCATCAAGTTCGTGCTCAAGGAGCCGATCATCCCGGCCGGATCGGACAAGACCGTTTTTTTGCTTGCGCCGATGGTGACATCAGTTCTGGCGCTTTCGAGTTGGGCCGTCATTCCTGTGGCGGATGGATGGGTGGTGTCCGATCTGAACGTGGGCATCCTCTACCTGTTTGCGATTTCGTCGCTCGGCGTTTACGGCATCATCATGGGCGGTTGGGCCTCGAACTCGAAATATCCCTTCCTTGGAGCGCTGCGCTCGGCCGCGCAAATGGTATCCTACGAAGTTTCGATAGGCTTCGTGATGATCACGGTGCTTCTCTGCGCGGGGTCGCTGAACCTCACAGATATTGTGAAAGCGCAGCACGGGGCGTATGGGCTTTTCAGCTGGTACTGGTTGCCGCTTTTCCCGATGTTCATCATATTCTTCATATCGGCGCTGGCGGAAACCAATAGGCCGCCGTTCGACCTGCCTGAGGCAGAGTTGGAGCTTGTCGCGGGCTTCATGGTCGAATATTCGTCGACGCCTTACTTGCTCTTCATGCTCGGCGAGTATGTCGCGATCACCGTGATGTGCGCGTTGATCACCATTCTCTTCCTCGGCGGATGGCTCCCGCCCGTCGACGTTGCGCCCTTCACCTGGGTGCCCGGAATTATCTGGTTTATTCTGAAATTCTGCTTCGTCTTCTTCATGTTCGCGATGGTGAAGGCGATCGTGCCGCGCTACCGCTACGATCAGCTGATGCGGCTGGGCTGGAAAGTTTTCCTGCCAACGTCGCTCGCGATGGTGGTGATAGTGGCGGCGGTTCTACAATTCGGGGGCTTGGCGCGTTAGCGTCAAAGCTTTTTCGTCAAGGAGTGAATGAATGGGAGGCTTCGGCCAATCTCTTCAATCGGCGGTTTTGAAGGAGTTCGTTGTCGCGTTCTGGCTTGGGATGAAGTATTTCTTCAAGCCGAAGGCGACAATAAACTATCCTTATGAGAAAAACCCCGTCAGTCCGCGTTTTCGCGGAGAGCATGCATTGCGCCGCTACCCCAACGGGATGGAGCGCTGCATTGCGTGCAAGCTTTGCGAAGCGATCTGCCCGGCTCAGGCCATTACGATCGAAGCCGGGCCGCGCCGCAATGACGGGACGAGGCGCACGACGCGCTACGACATTGATATGGTCAAATGCATCTATTGCGGCTATTGCCAGGAGGCATGCCCGGTGGATGCCATCGTCGAGGGACCGAATTTTGAATTCGCGACCGAGACGCGGGAGGAACTGCTTTACGATAAGGAAAAACTGCTGGCAAACGGCGACAGGTGGGAACGCGTTCTCGCAAAAAACCTCAAACTCGATGCGGCCTATCGCTAACCGTTCGGCTCGTTCGTCCAACGCGTCCGTTTGAAAAATCCGTTCATCCTGATTGCCACGGGGCAGAATCCGGGTGGGGGGCGCGGAAGCAAGATAAGCTCTACGCTGACGAGGGGCGGGGTGGGGCAAGGCGCGGGCCAACCCGGGCCGCAAAAACTCCCCTTGCCGAAACGTTGATCCGAAAGGGACCAAGGAACGCATCCCTTCCCTTGAAGAAAGCCGCATGAGGGGTTCCGCTTAGAAAAAAACACGGTTTACGCCGCAAATATGAGATCGGCCGCGCATGACAATTGCTGGGTTTTTCTTCTACCTGTTTTCAATCGTGCTCCTCGGGTCGGGCGCGATGGTGATCACCGCGCGCAATCCGGTTCACTCGGTCCTTTTCCTGATTCTCGCCTTCTTCAACGCGGCGGGGCTTTTCGTTCTTTTGGGCGCGGAGTTTCTGGCGATGATCCTCGTGATCGTCTATGTCGGAGCCGTGGCTGTTCTTTTCCTCTTCGTCGTGATGACGCTCGACATCGATTTTACGGAGCTGCGCACCGGAATCGGCCGCTATCTGGCTGTAGGCTTCGCGATCGGCCTCATCCTGCTTACTGAACTCGTTCTTATGGTCGGTGGCTTCGCGGTTGCGCCGGGGGCTGTCCAGCCCATCCCCGCGGAGCAGGTGACGAACGCCGCTGCCATCGGCCGCGTACTCTATACCAAATATGCCTATTTCTTCGAACTGTCGGGTGGGGTGCTCCTCGTCGCGATGATTGGGACGATTGTCCTGACGCTCCGCCATCGCGTTGGCGCCAAGCGGCAGGACGTGGCCGAGCAGGTTGGCCGGCGTCGCCAGGATGCTATCGAAGTGGTTAAAGTCCAAACAGGGAAGGGAATTTCCTGACCGCCATGCTAAACACGATCTCTCCTATCGAGGCAGCGACCGGCATCGCGCTCCAGCAATATCTCACGGTGGCGGCGATCCTGTTCACGCTTGGCGCGTTCGGAATTTTCCTCAACCGCAGGAACGTCATCATCATCCTGATGTCGATCGAGTTGATGTTGCTGGCCGTAAACATCAACCTCGTGGCCTTCTCGGCCTACCTGAACGACATCACAGGGCAGATTTACGCGCTGATTGTGCTGAACGTCGCCGCGGCCGAGGCGGCCATCGGGCTCGCCATCATCGTGGTTTACTACCGGAACCGCGGCTCCATCGCCGTCGATGATATCAACTCGATGAGAGGGTGAGGCGCGCGAATGTATCCAGCGATTGTATTCTTGCCCTTGGCCGGCGCTATCATTGCAGGCTTTTTCGGGCGCACGCTTGGCGATAAAACCTCCGGTTTTCTGACGAGCCTGTTCCTCGTTGCCTCTGCGGGGCTGTCCTGGATCGCCTTCTACCATGTCGGATTTTTGGGCGAAGAGGCTCGCGTGCCCCTTCTGCCTTTTATCGGCGTCGGAGACCTCAGGCAGCGTGGTCCTTGCGCATCGATACGCTCACGGCCGTGATGCTGGTGGTGGTGACCACGGTCTCCTCTCTCGTCCATATTTACTCCGTCGGATACATGTCCGACGACGACCGGCAGCCGCTTTTCTTCGCGGAGTTATCGCTTTTCACCTTCGCCATGCTGTCGCTCGTCACGGCAGACAACCTCGTCCAGCTCTTTTTCGGCTGGGAGGGCGTGGGGCTGGCGTCCTATCTCCTTATCGGGTTTTGGTATCACCGCCCGTCGGCGAACCAAGCCGCGATCAAAGCCTTCGTCGTGAACCGCGTCGGCGATTTCGGCTTCGCGCTGGGTATTTTTGCCATCTACTACATTTTCCGCGACGTCAATTTCGACACGATCTTCGCCGCCGCTCGCGAGAAGCAATCGGTGATGATGCCGGTCTTCGGGTATCAGGTTGATGCGCTCACGGTGATCTGCCTGCTTTTGTTTATGGGCGCGATGGGCAAGTCGGCTCAGTTCCTGCTGCACACGTGGTTGCCCGACGCGATGGAAGGCCCGACGCCGGTCTCCGCGCTCATCCATGCCGCGACCATGGTCACGGCGGGCGTCTTCATGGTCGCCCGGCTGTCGCCTCTGTTCGAGCTTTCCCCCTTCGCGCTGACGGTCGTCACCGTGATTGGCGCCATCACCGCATTCTTCGCCGCCACGGTCGGCGTGGCTCAGAACGACATCAAGCGCGTGATCGCCTATTCGACCTGCTCGCAGCTTGGCTATATGTTCGTCGCGTTAGGCCTTGGCGCTTATGGCGCGGGCATTTTCCATCTTTTCACGCACGCTTTCTTCAAAGCGCTGCTCTTCCTCGGGGCCGGCTCGGTGATCCACGCCCTCCACGGTGAGCAGGACTTGCGGAATATGGGCGGATTGCGCAAGGCGATCCCTTTCACCTTCGCCATGATGGTGGCGGGCACGCTTTCGCTGACCGGCTTTCCCTTCACCGCGGGCTTCTTCTCGAAGGACGCGATTATCGACGTGGCAGCCGTGTCACAGGCGCCTTATGCCAAATACGCGTTCGTGCTGCTGGTCGTCGCGGCTTTCCTCACATCCTTCTACTCCTGGCGGCTCATTTTCATGGCTTTCTTCGGCAAACCGAAAGACGAGCATGCGTTCGAGCACGCTCAGAATCGCCGCCGGTGATGACGGGTCCGCTCCTGGTCCTTGCCATCGGGGCGCTTGGTGCGGGCTTCGTGTTCGCTGACTACTTCATAGAAGGCGGTTATGCGCAATTCTGGCGCGGCTCCATTTTCACCTTGCCCGGAAATACAGTGCTCCAAGCAAGCGAGCATGGGGAATCGCCGCTCCTCAAATGGTTGCCGACGATCATGATGGCGGGCGGCTTCCTGGTCGCCTACCTGGCTTACATCAGGGAGACTTGGCTGCCAGCGTGGACGGTGCAGAATTTCAAGCCCATCCACGCCTTCCTTTATAACAAGTGGTACTTCGACGAGCTGTACCACTGGATTTTCGTGCGGCCGACAGCTTGGCTGGCGCGTGTCCTTTGGATTTACGGAGACGGCGTTATCATCGACGGGCTTGGCCCGGACGGGGTTTCAGCCCGTGTGCTCGCCATCACCAAGCGCGCCGTCCGATTTCAAACGGGCTATGTCTATCAATACGCCTTCGTCATGCTCATCGGCGTGGCGGCTATTGTCTCCTATTTCGCCTATCTCTTCCGCGGGGCTTTGTTCAAGATATGAAAGATTGGCCCATCCTCACCACGATCATCCTTTTGCCGATCGTAGGCGCGTTTTTCCTGGCCATCCTGCGGGGCAATGACAAATCCGCGGACCGGAACGCGCGCTGGATCGCCCTTTGGACAACCTTGGTTACCTTCGCAGTCTCGTTGGTTCTTCTCGTTCAATTCGATCCGGCGAACAGCGGGTTTCAATTTGTCGAGCATCACCCCTGGCTCAGCAACACCACCACTTACTATGTGGGCGTTGATGGGCTTTCCTTGCCCTTCGTGATCCTCACGACTTTCCTTTTGCCAATCTCGATCCTCGCGAGCTGGACATCCATCACGGCGCGCGTGAAAGAGTACATGATCGCGTTTCTTCTGCTTGAAACGCTCATGGTCGGCGTGTTCGTCTCGCTGGACCTCGTCCTCTTTTATCTCTTCTTCGAGGGCGGCCTGATCCCGATGTTCCTCATCATCGGCGTCTGGGGCGGTCCGCGGCGCGTCTATGCGAGCTTCAAGTTCTTCCTCTACACCCTGCTCGGCTCGCTCCTGATGCTGCTTGCGATCCTCGCGATGTACGGGCAGGCGGGCACGACCGAGATCCCAACGCTCCTGAAGTTTCATTTCCCGGAGAGTTTGCAGACCTGGCTGTGGTTCGCTTTCCTCGCCTCGTTCGCCGTGAAGCTTCCGATGTGGCCGGTTCACACCTGGCTGCCCGACGCGCACGTCGAAGCGCCAACGGCGGGGTCCGTCATCCTGGCCGCGATCCTCCTGAAAATGGGCGGTTACGGCTTCCTGCGGTTCTCGCTTCCCATGTTTCCGGAAGCGTCCGTCACTTATGCGCCGCTAATGTTCACGCTGGGCGTGGCCGCGATCCTCTACACCTCGCTCGTGGCCTTCGCGCAGAAGGATATGAAGAAGCTGATCGCTTATTCATCGGTTGCCCATATGGGCTTTGTCACGCTCGGCGTGTTCTCCGGGACATTCCAGGGCGCTCAAGGCGCGGTCTTCCAGATGATCAGCCACGGTATTGTGTCCGGCGCGCTCTTCCTTTCGGTCGGCGTCGTCTACGACCGCATGCACACGCGCGAAATCGCGGCCTATGGCGGGCTCGCCGACCGGATGCCGATCTATGCTTTCGTTTTCATGGTCTTCACCATGGCGAATGTCGGGCTGCCGGGCACAAGCGGCTTTGTCGGCGAGTTCCTGTCGCTTCTCGGCACATTCCGCGTCAGCAGCATTACCGCGCTTTTCGCGACCTTCGGGATCATCCTCTCGGCCTTATATGCGCTGACCCTTTACCGGCACATCATTTTCGGGAAGCTGGAGAAGCCATCGCTCGCCAAGATCACCGACATGAACCCGCGCGAGATCGCGATCATGGCGCCGCTTGTCATTTTGACGATCGTGCTCGGCTTCTACCCGAAGCCCGTACTCGACACGACCTCCGGAGCCGTGAAAGCGATGATCGCTCCCTATGAGAAGCTCATGGTCGTGCAAAGCGACGAGGGCGGACCGCGCCTCGCGAAGCTTGAGAAATAGGCGGTATCGATGCTCCTCAACTCGTACTCCAAGGCAATGACGATGCTCTCCTATTACGCGCCGATCTTTCCCGAACTGTTCATCGTCCTGGCCTCCTTCGTTTTGCTGATGTGGGGCGTCTATCATCGGCGTCAGACCGGCTTCGTCATCAGCGTCGTCTCGATCCTCGTTCTGCTGGGCGCGGCTCTTTTGATCGCGCGCCATCCTCCCGTGTCCCAGGAGCTGTTCAACGGCGCTTTCGTGGATGACCGCTTCGCGCGGTTCATGAAAATCCTGACGCTGGCGGGCTCGGCCTTCACGATCCTCCTGTCGTTCGACTACATGCGGCGCGAGCGCATCCTGCGCTTCGAGTATCCGATCCTCATCCTGCTCTCGACCGTGGGCATGATGCTGACGATTTCGGCGAATGACCTGATCTCGCTTTACCTCGCTCTTGAGTTTCAGAGCCTCGCGCTGTATGTCGTCGCCGCCTTCCATCGCGATCATTTGCGCTCGACCGAGGCGGGGCTGAAATATTTCGTGCTTGGTGTGCTTTCGTCCGGGCTTCTTCTTTACGGCTCCTCCCTCGTCTACGGCTACACCGGCGCAACCGCCTTTCCCCGCATAGCCCAGGCGGTGCAACTGCATGGGGCGTCCATCGGCTTCATCTTCGGGCTTGTCTTCATCCTGGCCGGACTGGCTTTCAAGATAGCCGCGGTGCCCTTCCATATGTGGACGCCGGACGTTTACGAGGGCGCGCCCACGCCGGTCACGGTCTACTTTGCGTCGGCTGCGAAAATGGCGGCGATGGCCATGGTCATTCGCGTGATCCTTGGCGCTTTCCCGAACGCGACAGAGCAATGGCAGCAGATCGTCATCGCGATTTCGATCGCCTCCATGGCGCTTGCCTCCTTCGCCGCGATCGGCCAGACGAACATCAAGCGGCTGCTCGCCTACTCATCCATTGGCCATGTGGGCTACGCCCTGATAGGCGTTGCGGCCGTGGCCGCCGCGCCCGCGGAAATAAAGGCGGAATGCATTTCGAGCGTTCTGATCTATCTCGCGATCTACCTCGCGATGACGGTTGGGGCTTTTGCCTGCGTTCTTGCCATGCGCCAGGGCCGTTTCATGAGCGAGGCGATTCAGGATCTTGCGGGCATATCGAAGGAGCAGCCCCTCTACGCATTCTTGTTCGCGATGCTTCTGTTTTCACTCGCGGGAATCCCGCCTCTCGCGGGCTTCTTCGCGAAATTCTACGTGTTCAACGCCGCGATTCAGGCTCACCTGTACTGGCTCGCGGTGGTCGGCGTGGTTCTATCCGTCATCGGCGCTTACTATTATTTGCGCATCGTGAAGCTCATGTATTTCGACGAGCCGGGTATCACTTTCGATCCCATGCCATCGTCGGTGCAGTTCACTCTTGCGGTCACCGCAGGGTTCGCGATCCTCTTCTTCGTCTATCCAAGCCCGCTGAAGGCTGCTGCAGACGCAGCCTCGCGGTCGTTGTTCTGAGTCGTGAGCGCATCCCCAGACATCCCGGTTCTTCGCTTCGATAGCCTCAATTCGACAAACGAAGAAGCGCTCCGCAGGTTGGCGGATGGCGAAAGCAACGCCCTTTTGGATCGTCGCGGACGAACAGACGCGAGGGCGTGGCCGCAGCGGCCGGCGATGGCAGTCGCCTGCGGGCAACCTCTATGCGACGCTCGTTATTGAGACACGCGTAAGCGCCTCCGTCGCAACGCAACTTTCCTTCGTGGCCGGGCTGGCAGTCCACGAAGCGGTCGCCGCGCACCTCCCGGCCGATCAACTTCCGCGCTTGCGCCTTAAATGGCCGAACGACGTGATGCTCGGGGCTGCGAAACTCGCTGGCATCCTGCTTGAAAGCCTCCCTTCACCGAAACGGAATGGGCTCGCGGTCATCCTCGGCATGGGCATCAATGTCGCGTTCGCGCCAACGGACACTGAACGCGCCGTGGCGAGCTTGGGACTTGAGCCAGCCGACGTTCCCCGGGTTTTCACCAAACTGGCATCGGCGCTCGAAACATGGCTCGCGCGGTGGGACGAGGGCCACAATTTTCCCAGCGATTCGCGAAGCTTGGCTTGCCCGCGCGCTTTCGCTCAACGAATCGATCAGTGTGAATTTGAACGGGTCCGCAATTCGCGGTAAGTTCAGAGGCGTCGATGCTGCGGGCGCGCTTCAGCTTGAAACGAAGCCGGGGGTTGTCGTAACAGTGACCGCAGGCGACATTTATCCGGACGCGCTCGCCTAATCAACAAGCCAAGGCGCGGCGCCTCACAAAGCAGGACACCATAAAAAGAATGCCACCGACAGGAACGCCTGCCACCTCCGAACTTGTGTTTTTGCCCCTTGGCGGCATCGGCGAGATCGGCCTTAACGTCTACCTTTACGGGCTCGGCCCGGCAGAAGATCGCCACTGGCTCATGATCGATTGCGGGATCACCTTCCCCGACGCCAGCGAGCCGGGGGTCGATGTGGTGCTTCCCGATCTCCGCTTCATCGAAGAGGAAAGAAAGAGCCTCGCCGGCATTCTCATCACGCACGCGCATGAAGATCATATCGGCGCGGTTGCCGAGATGTGGCCTCGCCTTCGCGCGCCGGTTTACGCGACGAAATTCGCGGCGAGGCTTCTCAAGGGGAAGCTTCAGGAATATTCGTACGGCTCCGAAGTGCCCATAGTCGAGATGGTGCAGGGCTCGCGCTTCAATATCGGGCCGTTCGACGTGGACCTCGTCACGATGGCGCATTCGATCCCCGAATGCAACGCCGTCTACTTGCGCACGCCCGCTGGCAACGTTCTTCACACGGCCGACTTTAAGTTCGACGATACGCCAGCCTATGGCGACCCTACCGACGAAGCGAAGCTCGCCCGCTGCGGTGAGGAAGGCGTCCGCGCGCTTGTCTGCGACAGCACCAACGCGCTGCTCGAAGGCATGAGCCACTCCGAGCGAGCCGTCGCCGAAAATCTGAAGGTCGCTCATCGGCCGTCTCAAGGGCCGCATCGCGATTACCACCTTCGCTTCAAACGTCGGGCGCCTCATCGCCATCGCAGAAGCGGCCCGGGCGGCCAATCGCGAGTTGGTTCTGGTCGGCCGCGCCATGCATAAGGTGGTGGAAGCGGCCCGTGACACTGGCCTCTGGCCCGAGCATTTGACTTATTCGGATCAGGATACTTTCCCCTCTATCCCCCGCGATCGGGTCGTCGCGATGGTGACGGGCAGCCAGGGCGAGCCGCAAGCCGCATTAGCCCGCATCGCCAAAGGCGAGCACCCCTTCGTTAAGTTCGACAGCGGTGACTCCATCATCTTCTCCTCGCGGACCATACCCGGCAACGAGGATCGGGTGATCCGCATCCAGAATCAGCTTGCCGAGCGGGGCATAGCGCTCATCACGGAAGTGCCGGAAGGCCCGATCCATGCGTCGGGTCATCCGCGCCGGGGCGAGTTGACGAGGATGTACCGTCTGACGCGTCCGTCCTACCTGGTCCCGATGCACGGCGAACCGCGCCACCTGGAATCGCACGCGGCCTTTGCCGAGGCGCATGGCATCATGGCGGTGAGGCGCGTTCGCGACGGGCGCATGTTCCATCTCGGGCCGAACGACCCGCATGTCATCGATGAGGATGTGCCCGTCGGACGGCTTTATCGCGACGGCAACATTGTCCTCCAGCCTGGGGACCCGGCGATAATCGAGCGCAAACGCCTGTCCTGGAACGGGCATGTTGCCGTGTCGGTCGTGATGCACCGAAAAGGCGAGATGGCCGCCGAGCCGGAGGTCGAGGTAACCGGCCTGCCTTCCCGCGATGCAAAAGGCACCGACATGGCCGAGCGCGCGCTTGGCGCGGTTTATAACGCCGTCGAAAGTATTCCCAGGCCAAGGCGCAAGGACCCCGAACTCGTCCGCGATGCCGTCGCGCGGTCGATCCGCGCCGAAATGAAGCACATTTGGGGCAAGAAGCCGGTTTGCTCGGTTCTCGTCTCTGTTATCTAAACCCGCGCAGGAGGGTTGCAATGATCGGCCGTCTGAACCACGTTGCGATTGCAGTCAAGGATATGCACGCGGCCGCGGCAGTTTATCGCGATACTTTGGGCGCGACGGTTTCGGAGGCGGTGCCGCAGCCCGAGCATGGGGTATCGACGATTTTCATCACCTTGCCAAATACGAAAATCGAGCTGCTGGAGCCGCTCGGCGCCAACTCCCCGATTGCGAAGTTCCTGGAACGGAACGCGGAAGGCGGCGTCCATCACATTTGCTATGAGGTCGACGACATCGAGGCCGCCAGCAAGTCAGCTTGTTGCAAAAGGCGCGCGTGTCCTGGGCGACGGGAAGCCGAAAATCGGCGCACACGGCAAGCCGGTTCTTTTCCTCCATCCCAAGGATTTCTGCGGGACGCTTGTCGAACTCGAACAAAGGTAAAACGCCGTGAGCTGTCACGCTGGCGGTCGCGCTCTATGCGATATGCTGGTGGATCGTTCTGTTCGCCATACTCCCGCTCAGGATGGGGGAGAAGCCCGCCCCCCCTGGAAGTGATCCGTTCGCCGAAGCCGTGGGCGCTCCGAGCGCGCCAAAACTGAAGCTCAAGTTCTTCGTGACGACGGTTGTTTCGGCGGTTATTGTCGGCGCGCTCTATGCCGCTTTCTACTACGAGCTTATTCGACTCGACAACCTACCCTCCATCAACCCCTAAAAACGAAAATAACAGCAAGACGATGCTTGCTGTTAGTCTCATTGCTGATGTTTTTTTGTTAGGAGACCGGCGCCAAAGAGAAGAGCGCAGGCTCATTTTCCTCCCTAGACCTGGGTGCCGGTTCTGTTTTGTTTCTCGACCATTCTCTACCCATGTCAATTCGGTATGGCAGAGTAGCCAAAATAGCAGACCTTGTCACTATATCTTAACGCTTGACAAGCCGCAAAATGGACAAAGTGCCCAATTTTTGTCCCAGGCATGAAGGCTCAGCCGTGAATAGCTACGCTCGCCCTTCAATCGGAACCGATTAATGGAGTGAAATCTGCGGCTTTGGCCGTCGAGCTGGCGATCATTTCCGCGGTTCTAACAGGCCGCTGAAAACGATGTTGCCCATGGTTCGACAAGCTCACCATGAGGATAAACACAAGCTCACCATGAGGTTTAAGCCATTGAAAACACTCGCCCTCATCCTGAGCCCAGCAACCAACCTCATCCTGAGCCTGTCGAAGCCTCATCCTGAGCTTGTCGAAGCCTCATCCTGAGCCTGTCGAAGCCTCATCCTGAGCCTGTCGAAGCCTTATCCTGAGCCTGTCGAAGCCTCATCCTGAGCCTGTCGAAGCCTCATCCTGAGCCTGTCGAAGCCTCATCCTGAGCCTGTCGAAGCCTCATCCTGAGCCTGTCGAAGCCTCATCCTGAGCCTGTCGAAGCCTCATCCTGAGCCTGTCGAAGCCTCATCCTGAGCCTGTCGAAGGATGAAGCCACGTTTTCAGGCTTCTTCAGCATCCTGCTAGTTGTCGAGGCTTTCCCCCGGGTGCAGCAAAGACTTCGGCGATCACATTCGAGATCTATCCCCGCGGCTGAAGGGAGGGCCGCGACCCTCCCCAGCGATCTCCCTTTGCCCATTCGCGCGAAAAGATCATAAGACAAGCATCTTTAGCGGACGCGGCCTGCTTTAGTGCAGACCATGAATGCTGAGTTCCTTTTTTTCACGAATCGACGACGCCAAGTCTAGTAGCTCGATCAGAGTTGCCAGAATAAAGTCTCTAATCTCTTCATCAGAAGCGTCTTTTAGAGTCTCTCCCAAGTTTAGATCCATGCTCATTCCGGTCCCTCACGCCTGATACTCAAACAAGATACCTATTCCTTAGGTTCACTATGCATATGTTTTTTCGCCGGATTGGTTCAAGATAAATATTACCAGAGTCTTAACCAAATGAAGGTTGACACCTCTCGTGACTGCCCTTCGATGCACCGTCATGGCGGTGGGACAAGCCAAGGCTTACTTCGAGACGAAAGGAACTTCAGAAGGCGGTCGGGGCTGTTCAGGCGGCCCTTCTAAGCCGAGGCCGGGCGCCAAAGCTGCGATGCTCGATATAGTCGAGGACTTGCCCCGCAATGTCGGCGCCAGTCGTTCGTTCGACGCCCTCAAGCCCCGGTGAGGAATTCACCTCGAGGAGCAGCGGCCCTTTCGACGCCCGCAAAATATCGACGCCCGCAAACTTCAAGCCGAGCCTGTTGGCCGCCTTGACCGCGATCTTGCGCTCCTCCGTCGAAAGCTTCGCCGCAAAGGCGATGCCGCCTTTGTGGAGGTTGGCCCTGAAATCATCGCCGTTTGCACGACGGACCATGGCCGCAATAACCTTTCCGTCGAGCACCAGGCAGCGAAGATCCTGGCCGGCTGCCTCGGCGATGTATTGCTGGACAAGGAAACTCGCTTCAGCGTTGCGCAACGCATCGATGACCGAAGCCGCGGACTTGCGGTTTTCGGCCAGAACGACGCCCTTGCCCTGGCTGCTCTGCAGGAGCTTGATAATGAGCGGCGTGCCGCCAACCATCTTTATGAGGTCATCCTTATCGTAATGAGAGCTTGCAAACGCCGTGTCCGGCATCGGCAGCTTGTGCATGGCCATGAGTTGATGCGCGAACAGCTTGTCCCGGCTTTGAACGATGGACTGCGACGAATTCAGCACATGCGCGCCAGTCATTTCAAATTGGCGCACCACGGCCGTTCCGTAGGCCGTGATCGATGCGCCGATCCTCGGGATCACATAGTCGAAATCGGGCAGCGTCTTGCCTTCGTAATGAACAGCGCTCGCGATCGACTTGATGTTCATATAGCATCGGAGCGTGTTGATCGGCTCGATCACGTGGTCCCGCTTCTCCGCCTCTTCGATGAAGCGTTTATTCGAGAAGTTTCCGGGCTCCATCGTGAGAAGGGCGATCCTGAGCGAGCGCTTCACGGGCCCCGCACGTTCCTGATCCGCGTATACGTCGTAGCTTAGCTTTTCCTGGCGGTATTCGGACCACGGCAGAATGCTTGCGGCTTGAGCTTCAAGCGCTGTGCGGCCCAGCAACATGCGGTGCGCCATAGTATAGCGATTGGAGAGGGATATTTCGACGGGCCATTCCCGGTCGCCGATGCGAATGGGCGTGTGGATGATATAGCGATTCTCGGCCTGGCCATTTGAGCTTCGAACATGGCGCCGGTCCACAATCTTCGCGGTGCACCAGATCTCGACGTCGTTGTGGTAATCGACGGGGTGAACGCCAAACCTTACGCGCGGCGCATCGATCGGCCCAAACGTCTCGATCGAGAACGCATGCAGCGCGGAGGTCTTGGCGCCGGTATCGATTTTCGCTTTTAAAGCCGGCAAGCCAAGCTGCGGAAGCGCGACCCACTCGCGCCAGCCCAAAACAAATGGGTCCATCAAACCTTCCCCGGTTTCCTCAGTCCAATCCGTTGCGACGACGCTTTTTTGCCGCGAGCTTACGCAGGGTCTGATGACCCCTCTATTTTTAAGCGCTACAGCTAACGCAATGCCGGAAGCTCTTGTTCCGCTCCTTCAAATTGCGGCGGACGCTAAAGGAGAATCAATTCGATTCTATGACAGCGATTTGATTTCATTTGTCGAAGCTCTCTGGTTACTCCGAGTGGGCGATTATAGATGCATTTTTGCCTTTCCAAGGCAATACAAGTTTATCAATTTTACGCAGGCATGGTACGCATCCCAACTTTATAGTGTTCGGGGATCGTTGGTCATGCGGTTGATCGGTCCTCGGCGCCGCATCATACGCGCCTATATACAGGGTAGCGCCGAGGATCGAACGCTCGCGTCTGACTTAGCCTTGACCATGTTTTGCAGGCGGTAGATAGGTGGCAACCATTCCAAGCATGAAATAGCGTCGCGCATTGCGGTAAGATTTCTCCTTGCCACATGTTCTTACACATTTAATGCTGCGTTGTTATACGGGCGCTCTAATCATGGGCCAAGGAGAGGCCATGGAAACTACGCTACATATTCTTGTTGTCGACGATCATAAGGACATTCGTGATCTGCTCGCGAAGTTTCTTGTGAAGCACGGCATGCGGGTGACGACGGCGGCCGACGCCATGGAAGCACGGCGGCAACTCAAAGCAGGCGCGTTTGATCTTATCGTTCTCGACATCATGATGCCCGGCGAGGACGGGATCTCGCTTTGCCGCGCCTTGCGCGAGGGAGTGGCGCCTCCGATCATTTTTCTGACGGCGGTTGCGGACGATACGGATCGCATCATCGGCCTGGAGTTAGGGGCCGATGACTATGTCACGAAGCCGTTCAACCCGAGGGAACTTTTGGCCCGCATCCGCGCCGTCATACGTCGCGCGCAAAGCGTACCCCAAAGCCGGGATGCTCCTGCGGGCGAAAGGTTGAAATTCGGGCAGTTCATTTTCGATGCCGATCGGCGCGAGCTGATCAACGGCCAGGACGTCGCCACGCCGCTCTCCTACGGTGAGTATCTTCTGCTGTCGGCGTTCCTTTATCGCCCCAACATCGTGCTGAACCGCGACCAACTCCTCGATATCACCCGGGGGCGCGCCGCAAACCTGTTCGACCGCAGCATCGACAACCAGGTCAGCCGGCTTCGCCGGAAAATCGAGGATGACCCGAAAGACCCGAAAATCATCCAGACGATCTGGGGCGGCGGCTACAAGTTCGTTGGCGTGGTGGAGCGCCTGTGACGCGCTTTTTGCCACGAAGCCTGACGGGGCAGCTTATCCTGCTCATCTTGGTTGGGCTCCTGCTTTCGCAGGCGGCTGGCTTCGTGTTCATCCTGAACGATCAGAAGTCCAGGATTAAAAGCGAGTGGTTGCACAATATTTTCACGCGGGTTCGCACGGTCAAGGATGTGATCGATACGACACCGGGCGACATTCACAGCAAGATACTGCAATCCTCCAGTTCATGGGCCTTGAAGTTCTCAATTGACACGGAGCCTTTATCGCGCACGGAGGAAGAAACGCACTCGGAAGCTGTTCAGCAGGAACTCATGACGGTTTTCGGAGACAGCGCCGAGGAGGTCGATGTCACCGTTCTCCCATCCTCAAACGATGAATCCTTCTTGGAAGCGATTCTGGAAGGTCTTGGGCGAGACATCAGGCGCACATTTTCTCTGGAACGCACTCACCGTTCCACACCTCCTGCGCGGCCGACCTACGCGAACATATCCGCTCCATTGAAGAGTGGGCAATGGCTGAATGTCGTCGTCACGCCGCGCGGACGCGGCGGCCCTCATGCGTCGCCCTTGCTTGTTCAGTTCGCAACCATGGCGGCCATCTCGGCGATTGGTATCGTCCTGGTTCTGAGCCGGCTCACCCAGCCGCTCAAGGAACTGGCGCAAGCGGCAGCGGCACTGGGCCGAGGCGAATCGACCGCCAAGCTCGAAGAAAAAGGGCCGCGCGAGGTGCAGGATACTATTCGCGCCTTCAACGACATGCAGGAACGGCTATCGAGGTTCGTTCACGATCGCACCAAGATGCTCGCCGCCCTTGGACACGACCTGCGCACGCCGATAACGACTTTGAAACTTAGAGCCGAATTCATCGAGGAAGACGAGGTCAGGCAAAAGATTTTGGAGACGCTCGACGAAATGCTGGAGATGGCCGAGGCGACGCTCTCCTTCGCTCGCGAGGAGGCGGCACAGGAAAAAACCCGGCTTGTCGATGTCGGGGCGCTGATTTCCACCGTTTGCGCCGACCTCGCCGATACCGGCTTCCCGGTCGAATGTGCCGACACTGGCAGCTTTACGATCCGCTGCCGTCCCTCGGGATTGAAGCGGGCCTTTCGGAACCTCGTTGAGAACGCAATAGCCTACGGGCGAAGGGCGCGCGTCTTCGTCGAACATAAACGCGGGGATGTTGCGGTCATGATAGACGACGACGGGCCGGGCATCCCTATGGCCGAAATGGAGCGTGTCTTCGGCCCGTTCGTGCGCCTGGAGAATTCGCGGAACATGGACACGGGGGGCGTTGGCCTGGGCCTGGCGATTGCGCGCTCCATCGTTCGCAACCATGGCGGCGATATCACGCTGCAAAATCGCGCCGAAGGTGGACTGAGAGTCACGATTACCCTCCCCGGCGTTACTGTCATTGAGACGCCCGATAAACTTCTCTCCGAGAGCGTGGCCGCCGTCTGAGGCTTCCTCCAATCGCAACCAGCGACTTACGTTTGGCATAAGCGTCACATGCGATAAGCGCAACGCCCACGGTGCTCAATGGAGAGAAAGTCATGTACCAGTTCGCTTATTCGGAAATTTGCGATGAGTTGCCCTCACAAAATGTCCCGAAAATGCGCAGGCTCTCCGACGCGATCGAACTGATCGAGGCGGTGCAGGCTTCGCCCTCTCGATCCCATGAATGGCTCGGCGTTCTTTCGGACTTCCGGAAGCTGTGGCTTGCGATTGTGGAGGAGGACCTTCCCCCCGCCAATCATAACGAGGCCGATGTCCATCCGCAAATCGTGTGGCTTGCGGACGGGGTTCTGCAGGAGATCGAGCGTTGCCGCTTCCACAAGCCCGAAATCCTCGCATACGCGTGGAGCGGGATTTGGCCCCAATGACATCGCAGGGCGCATTTGCGCCTGAAAGCAGCATGAGTTCGGTTTCTCTTATCGAGATCGAGCGAACGCTTGGGGCGGCCCTGAAGGATTCTGGCTTCGGAGCTGAGGCTCATCGATGCCACAGACTTCGCGGCGTTCATCCGGATCGGCCATATGGCGAATTTGAGAAGCCTTGTGCAATCCTCGGCCGAGCTTCATTTCAAACCCGGAACGCTGGAGCTTGCCGAGCTCGGGGAAATCGATCTCGGATGGCTCAAGCCGCCGCTCATCACCTTGCCGATGAAGTTTCGCCATAGCGGCGTTCGGGTCTACTTCCGCCTGCGTTTGGCCGCCCTCGTGGCGGCCGTCGAGGTGGAGTCGATCACGGCCGAAAATGCCGTTGAAGGCGAGGATCTGAATCTGAGGCTCCGGGACGCGCTTCGGGATGCCCGCACCAAACGGTCGGCGCCGCCCGCGAAAGCAAACATCTGTTAACAAGCCAACGGATGAAGGAGTTAGCCCAGAGGGCTCATTTAGGCCGGTAACAGAAGAGGCGGGCTCGAAAAAAGTTCAGGGGCGATGCTTGCTCGGATCTCATGGCGGGCAATGCGCGGGAGCGCCAACTTTCGGGCAGATTGGGCCATGAGCGGGCATTGATACCTGTCGAGGTCGTGTGGGAGACTGTGGCCTATTCTTCGTCATCAGCCAGTGACTGTGAGCGTCTTTTCCAACGTGGAGACTGCTCCCCCATCTTCCTCCCAGATAAACTGCAGACGGCCGCTCTCGGCTGCCCGCACATAGAATGCCAGGTAAGGATTCGCCGCCATGGCTTCGTGCAGCTCAACGCTGAAGACCACCACATCATTGTAGCGGCAGGTGAATTTATTAATGATTTGTCGCGGAATCTTATTGCCGGCTTTGTCGCGGCGCAACCCCGTCTCCATCCGATGGTCGATCAGGGTCCTCACCTGAAAGACTTCGCCTTTTGCTACAGCGCCAGGCGCCTGTACGCGCGGTTGCATTGGAGCCCTCTCCCCTTTCCCTGATGATTGGAAGCAATCTCAATTTGTGGGACACCCGTTTATCGTCACCTCAACCCAGCTCCGAGCCATCAGTACCGACCCATCGCTCATTTGCGCGATAGCGAGGACGTTCTGGGATTTCAGCAAGGCGCACGCGCGTTGAAATCGCAGCGAGGCCGCTCAGCGGCGTGAACTGCAAATCTGCGACAACGAGGATGGGGTTTCGGGGCGCAAGCACATGAACCTGACGCACGTAATCACTCTCGGTCATCGGACTGTCGACCGTCAACGTCATGGGCACACCGTGGCCATTGCTGAAGACCGGCGGCATTTCAAGGCGAATGCGGGAAGACTCGGTGGCTTCTTTGCCGATGAAGCGCGTGATAAGTTCGTTTTCCTCGGTCTGGATAGCGTTGGATGCGCCAAGGCCCGGACGAGCGGCCAAAGCAGCGCTGACAAGGCCTAGCCCGCCCCAGGAAGCCGCTCGCAAGAGCGCTCGGCGCGTCAGGGCGACTGCAGATCGGGCCATGCTTATCGGTCCTTCAAACCCCGAAATGACAACTCGGATTGATGCTGCCGCTATGGTCTTGGCTGGAACGCAAAGCCAAAGCGTCTCACCTCGGTATTTTGTATACAAGCGTCACATTGAAATAAAATTTCAAAATTTTGTTACTGGAAAAAATATCTTTAGTAAATCACCATGCTAACCAAGAGCTCACTCGGAAATCTTATCAGGAATGCCGCCATAGGCCAGCTTCTGCGAAGTATCATCGATCGTAAACACAGAGTTGGAGGCGCGGCGCACCCACCAGCAACGCGATCCAAAGCAAGCCGAAGTAGCCGGCGAAGATAGCCGCGCTCTTTTCGCGCAAGTCAACAATCTCAAGCCGAAAGCAGACCCCAGGCGGGCGAAAGTCAGCTCCGAATGTGCCGCGGCCGTCGGGTCGTCGGTGCATGCCAAAAAACCTGCTTAGCAGGGACAAAAAAAGTTAAAGGGAAGGAACAGTGAATGTCAGATCATGACCACGTCGACGCCATGGATCGAAAATCTGAGTATGACGTCGAGTGCGAACGACGCGAAATGCGCCGCGTCTTGAATCCAGACGGGCAGCAGCGTCCCGATAACTCCGTCCGGATTACGCGCCGCATGTTCATTCACAGGTCGCTGCTCACGGGCGTCGCGGCAGGGGCGGCGGGCGCCGCGACAACGGGCTGGTTCCCCATCATCAATACCATCTCTGTCGCGCATGCCGCCGGGGATCCGGGGTTCTCGTTTGCCTGGGTATCGGACTCGCATCTGTATCCGAAAACCCTAAACAGCCTCTTCGTGGAAAAGCTGACCCGGGCGACGAAGGAGGTGCAGGCCATGAACCCGCCCGCCGATTTCCTCATTTTTGGCGGTGACATTGCCCAGCTTGGCCGCGCGGAGGAGCTTGAACTCGGTAGTGAGCTCCTGAAAGAAGTGAAGCTCAAGAAACACTTCATCCCCGGCGAGCATGACTGGTATTTCGACATGGGGAAGAAATGGGGCCAGCTTTACGGCAAGCCCAATTGGACGTTCGACCACAAGGGCGTCCGCTTCATCGGCCTCGACACCGTGACACGCGCACCCGATTACTGGTCCGCCACCAAGATGACGCCGGAAATGCGCATGGATCACATGGCAACCCTCGACGGGACCGTGGCGGGGGCCTGGGCCGGCGTGGGAGATGACCAGATCGCCTGGATGCAAAGCACCTTGTCAGACTGGAAGAAGGACGCGCCCATCATCATCATCAGTCACAACCCGCTGTACGAGTGCTACCCGCCTTGGAATTTCTGGGTCCGCGACTGGCGTCAAGTTCATGAGGTGCTGAAACCGTACAACAAGGTAACCAACATTCACGGTCACGTGCACCAGGTTTTGTATAACGAGATCGGCACATTACGGTCGATCGGAATGCTGGCGACTGCGTGGAACTGGCCGTATCCGCCGGAGGGCGTGCCAAAGCTCACAAGGCAGATGATGCGGGTTGATCCAGCCGACCCCTATGACGGCACCGGCTGGGGAATCGTCACTCCGTCGAGCCTCCCCTTCCAGCCGCAATATATCGCCTGGGGCCGCCAGGAGCTGTTCTCGCCAAATCCGGCGGATATCTCGTCTGCCCACCCGGAGGTTCTTCGTCCAAGGATCGCAGACAACGGCTGGTTCTGGAGAAACTAGAAAGCCCAGCGCGCCGCAAAAGGCGCGCACTGGCATTTCTGCGTCAAGATTCTCATCGGGAGATAGTTATGAATGCTCTTAGCCGAAGCCGCTGCTTCCGGGCCGGGCTGGTCGCGTTTCTTGCTCTTGGCATCCTGGGTCCGGCCATGGCGCAGCGAAAGCCAACGACGCCGGAGCAGTTGAAGCACTACGAAGAAGTCTTCATGGAGGAGGTCAGGAAAGGAGACTTACTGTTCCACGGCGACCCCGCGATGTCCAAGAAGATGGGTGTCACAATGTCCACGACTGGGACGGCCTGCGCCATGTGCCATCCCATGGCGTCTGACACGCATCCGGGCTCCTTTCCAAAGTTCCAGCCGAGTATGGGACGTTTCGTAGTCATGCGCGATATGGTCAACTGGTGCATAGGCAACGTCACCAAGGGCGTGCCGCTCGATAGCGACTCGGATGCGATCAAAGCCCTGGAAGCGTACATCTACTGGTCGAATTCCGGTACGGTGCTCAATACCGGCAAATATTAGCTCAATCCAGTCCGCTCCCGCGAGGGTCGTGTCGCGCGTCGCTTGCGGGAGTACGGAGTGTGCCGAGGGAAGATGCTGAACCGAAGGCAATTCGTTGCGGGAAGCGCCGCACTTGGGGCCGCTACAGCGACGGCCAGACCCCTCTTCGCCAGAGCCAAACCGAAGGTTGTCATCATAGGGGGAGGACCGGGGGGATGCTCCACCCTTCGGGAGCTTGTCGCTGCCGCGCCTGGGAAAATCGACATAACCTTGATCGAAGCGCAGCCTGTTATTCGGCTTGCTTTCAGTCGAACTTGTATCTCGGCGGCTTCCGGCCATTCGATCGATTCAAATTCACCTTTGACGAGATCCGGAAGCTTGATGACGCGACCGTTGTCACCGATGCCGCTGAGGGGATCAATCCCGAAAGGCAAACAGTTGCCCTGCGCGGCGGTAACCATGTTCCCTATGATCTCCTTGTTATTTCGCCCGGCATCGATCTCGATTACGCGTCCGTTCCGGGTTGGTCCAAAGAGGCGGAAGAGCGCATGCCGCACGCCTATAAGGGCGGCTCTCAGTTGAAGCTGCTTAAAAGCCAGCTCGACGCCGTTCCCGATGGCGGCTTAATCGTTATAATCGCGCCTCCTAATCCATATCGTTGCCCTCCTGGTCCCTATGAACGCGCATCCATGATGGCGCACAGTCTGAAAGCAGCGGGCAAAACGAAGTCCCGAATCGTTATCCTCTATGCGAAAGAGGAATTTTCGAAGCAGTCTTTGTTCGAGGAGGGCTGGCAGCGGCACTATCCGGGCATGATTGATTGGCTGCCTCAATCCATCCACGGCGGGATAAAGTCGGTCGATCCTGCTACGATGACGGTAGAGACCAGCTTCGAGACCTATACAAGCGCGGCTCTTGTCAACGCCATCCCCCGGCAGAAGGCTGGCGCCATAGCCCGGGCCGCAGGTCTTGCCGACGCGCGAGGGTACTGCCCCATCGATGCCTTCACCATGAAATCAAAAGCGGACCCGCGCATCTTTGTCATCGGTGACGCCTGTATCCCAGGAGACATGCCAAAGTCTGCGTTTGCCGCCAGTTCTCAGGCGCAAGTCGCGTCACAATGTATCCGGGCGGAGCTTTTGCACGAGCCTCCCGCCGAGGCCGAATACCGCAACACATGCTGGAATTTGATCAATAGCGGCGACAGCGTTAAAATCGGCGGTGTCTACAAGCCCACGCCGCAAAAGATACAACAAGCGAGCATCTTTATTTCCAAGTTTGATGACTCCCCCGACGCGCGCGGTATTAATTTTGTCGATTCCGCTGCCTGGTATTCGACATTAACTGCCGAGCTGTATTCGTAAGGGTGTATCGAATTGCAACGCTACCTCTCCCCTGGGAGAGGTCGGATCGCGTGTGCGATCCGGGTGAGGGGTAAGCGCATTGATAATGCAAGTCAAAACCCCTCATCCTGTCCTTCTCCATCGCGCTTGCTTGCAAGCGCGATCCCTTCGAGTTGCCAGCACGCCAAGGCGTGCTGGGCTGGAGAAGGGACGCCAAATCGCGATCTCTCCATCGAGTTCGCATCTGCGGAGGAAATATAACTGCATAGGTATTTAGTTACCCCAGTTCTACGAAACGAACCCAATCTTAAGCCCATTTTAAGCATGGCAAAGGCCACAGGATGACCGGCGGAGGCTAAGCCACTCGCGCGGGTTCAGCCGCCTGAGGGGGGTTCGCCTGGATGACTTTCGCGTGAAGGTCCGGAAGGGGCAGGCGTCGAGCGCGGGCGCGCCATTTCAAACCTGTCCCCGTGACCCATATCATCATCAGGGCAGGGAGGTCCGGCGAAGGAGGCTTTGCAGATGGGGCCATTCCCCCACGATGGGCCGCCGGCAACCATATCGGACGATAATCCGATGGGGACCGACGGTTTTGAGTTTGTCGAGTTTGCCCATTCGGAGCCAGCCAAGCTCGGCGCCCTTTTCGAGCTGATGGGCTTTTCGCCCGTCGCCAAGCACCGTTCCAAAAACGTCACACTCTACCGGCAGGGCGGCGTGAACTACGTCATCAACGCCGAGCCGGACAGCTTCGCCGCCGAGTTTGCAAAAAGCCATGGTCCGTGCGCTTGCGCGATGGGGTTTCGCGTCGTCGATGCGGCGCACGCGCTCGAACGCGCGGTTGCGCTTGGCGCCAAGCCGGTTTCGCGCCTGTCGGTCCGATGGAGCTCAACATCCCGGCCATCGAGGGCATCGGAGGCGCGCACATCTACTTCGTCGATCGCTACGGCGAGAAGGGTTCGATCTGGGATGTCGACTTTCGCTGGGCAGGCGCGCGCGATCCGCGGCCGGACGGCGCCGGCCTCTCTACATCGATCATCTGACCCATAATGTTCAGCGCGGCCGCATGGACTGGTGGGCCAACTGGTACAAGCGCTTTTTCAACTTCCGCCAGATCCGCTACTTCGACATCGAAGGGAAGCTCACGGGGTTGCATTCGCGGGCCATGAAAGCCCTTGCGGCAAGATCCGCATTCCGATCAATGAAAGCGCCGACGAAAAGAGCCAGATCGAGGAATATCTGCGCGACTACAGGGGCGAAGGCATCCAGCACATCGCCTGCGGCTGCCGGAATATCTACGACACAGTTGCGAAGCTGAGAACTGCTGGGCTGCAGTTCATGCCACCGCCTCCCGCCACCTACTTCAGCAGAGTTGATGAGCGCGTGCCCGGCCATGGAGAACCTCTGGAGAAGCTTGAGCGGCTCGGCATTCTGATCGATGGCGAGGGCGTCGCTGGCGGCGGCGAAACCAAGGTGCTCCTGCAAATCTTCTCCAAGACCGTGATCGGCCCCATCTTCTTCGAATTCATCGAGAGGAAAGGCGACGAGGGCTTTGGCGAAGGCAATTTCCGCGCGCTGTTCCAGTCCATCGAGGAGGATCAGATCCAGCGCGGGGTTCTGAAGCCGAGCGCTGCGGAGTAACGCTGATGGCCGCCACGCCGGAGAGCACCATGCCGGGCTTCGGCAATGACTTCGAGACCGAGGCGCTGCCCGGAGCCTTGCCGGCTGGCCAGAACTCGCCGCAGCGCTGCGCCTATGGGCTTTACGCCGAGCAGCTTTCCGGCTCGCCCTTTACGGCGCCGCGCGGGAAGAATGAGCGCTCCTGGCTTTACCGTATGCGTCCTTCGGTACGTCACATGAGCCGCTTCAAGAGCGTCGCCGTTCCGTTCTGGAAGACCGCGCCTGCACCTCAGAGGCGGATCGTCCCATCGGCCAGCTGCGATGGGGCCCGGTTCCGATACCCAAGGAACGCCTGAGCTTCGTCGAGGGCGTGCGGACCATCACGACCGCTGGCGACGTGAACACGCAAACCGGCATGTCGGCGAGCCTGTATTTCGTACGCGGTCCATGGTGGACGAATATTTCTACAACGCCGAGGGGAGTACTGGTCGTCCCCCAGGCTGGGCGGTCTCAATTTCTTCACCGAGTTCGGCCGGTTGGCGATTAGCCCCGGCGAGATTTGCGTCATCCCGCGCGGCGTAAAGTTCAAGGTTGAGCTTGAGGATGGCCCTGCGCGCGGGTACCTCTGCGAAAACTACGGGGCAAAATTCACCCTGCCGAACCGCGGCCCGATTGGCGCGAACTGCCTCGCGAACCCCCGCGATTTCAAGACGCCGGTGGCCGCGTTCGAGGACAAGGACGCGCCCTGCCGCCTGACCGTCAAATGGTGCGGCAAGTTCTATTCATGCGATCTCGATCACTCGCCGCTCGATGTCGTCGCCTGGCATGGCAATTACGCGCCCTACAAATACGATTTGAAGACCTTCGCCCCCATTGGCGCGCTCCTCTTCGACCACCCCGACCCGTCGATTTTCACGGTGCTGACCGCGCCCTCTGGCGAAGAAGGGACCGCAAACGTGGACTTCGTGATCTTCCCCGAGCGTTGGGCGGTGGCCGAGCACTCGTTCCGCCCCCCGGGTACCACATGAACATCATGAGCGAGTTCATGGGCCTGATCTGGGGGCAATATGAGGCAAAGCCCGAGGGCTTCTTGCCCGGCGGCATGTCGCTGCACAATTGCATGCTGCCGCATGGCCCGGACGCCCCGTTTTTCGAGCGCGCCTCCGAGGCGGAGCTTCGCCCGGTGAAGCTGACAGACACGCTCGCCTTCATGTTCGAGACGCGGTTTCCGCAGCATCTGACGCGGTACGCCGCCGAGCTTGAAACGCTTCAGGAGGATTACCCCGAGTGCTGGGCGGGCCTCAAAAAGCGGTTCAACGGCAAGCCATGACTCTAATCAGCCACCGCGGCCGCCGCTTCTTCCTCGACATAGCGCGGGAACACGGGTTGGGGAGTAGCGATCTTCGTCCCAGGCTTGAGGTCGCCTTCCGGTGCGAGCGCCGCGAATGTCCTGTCTTCGGCCGCTCACGCCCAGCTGGTCGAGAAACTTCGCCGCCGCCGTCGGAACATAGGGCTGGCTCAGAATTGCAACGCGCCGAATCACCTCCGCCGTCACCCACAGGACCGTGCCCATGCGCGCCGGGTCCGTCTTTTTCAAAGCCCAGGGCTCCTGCCCCGCGAAATAGCGGTTCGCGTCCGCAACCACCTGCGAGACGGCCTCGATCGCTTTGTGGATCGCTTGGCGGTCTATCGCCTCCCGGCAAAGCGAAACCAGGGCGGACGAAGCTTCAAGGATCGGCGCATCAGCCTCGGTGAGCGACACCGGTTCGGGAATGAGGCCCCCGCAGTTCTTCGCAATCATCGACAGCGACCGCTGCGCAAGATTGCCGAGGTCGTTCGCCAGATCGGCGTTGATGCGGTTCACCACGGCTTCATGAGTGAAACTGCCATCCTGCCCGAACGGGTCTTCCCGCAAAAAGAAGTAGCGCACCTGATCGGCGCCATAGGTCTTCACCATGTCGAGCGGCGCAACCACGTTGCCGACCGACTTCGACATCTTCTCCCCCTTGTTGTAGAGGAAGCCGTGGCCGAACACGCGCTCCGGCAAGGGGATCTTGGCCGACATCAGGAAAGCCGGCCAGTACACCGCATGGAAGCGCGTGATGTCCTTGCCGATGATGTGCACCTGCGCGGGCCAGCGCTCCTTCCAGGCCTTGGAGCGCACCTTGGGGAAGCCAGCCGCCGTGATGTAGTTCGTCAGCGCATCGACCCAGACATAGATGATGTGCCCTGTCGCGTCCGGCACGGGGATGCCCCAATCGAGCGTCGTCCGCGAGATCGACAGATCCAGCAAGCCGCGCTTTACAAAGCTCACCACCTCATTGCGCCGTTCAGGCGGCATGATGAAGCCGGGATTGTCCTCGTACAGCTTCAAGAGCTTGTCCTGGTACTTCGACAGACGGAAGAAATAGGTCTGCTCCTCCGTCCATTCCACGGGCGTACCCTGCGGCCCAAGCCGAACGCCATCCGGGCAGAGCACCGTTTCGTTTTCTGCGTAGTAGGCTTCGTCGCGGACGGAGTACCAGCCTTTGTAACCGTCAAGATAGATGTCGCCCGCCTTCTCCATGCGGCGCCAGATTTCGCTCACCGACTCGAAATGGCGCGGTTCGCGCGTGCTGATGAAATCGTCATAGCTGACGTCCAGCGCCGACAGCATGTCCTTGAACATCGGCGTGTTCCGGTCCGCCAGTTCATCGGGCGTGATGCCGAGCTTGGCCGCGGTCTGCTTCATCTTGAGGCCATGCGCATCGACGCCGGTCACGAAAAACACCGGGTGACCGTCGAGCCGCTTGAAGCGCGCGAGCGCATCCGTCGCCACCGCCTCATAGGCATGGCCGATGTGCGGCTCCGCGTTGGGATAGGAGATGGCCGTGCTTATTGTGTAATGCGGTTTTGCTTCGGTTTCGGTCATAGTGCTTTTGGGGGATGAGCGCTTTTCTAAGAAGGGAGCGCGCTAATTTTTCTTTGAGATACGTTCCATATCGGAAAAAGCGGAAACGAGAAAGGCTCCTTTATCGAGATTGAGCGCTTCCATGTCGAGACGGCGCTGGCGCAGAGTATGCCAGAGGTCCGCCCAGGAGGCCGCACGCGGTTGGCGGTCGGGCTGGATGGCTTCCTCCCGTGCCTTTTCTTCGATCCGCTCCTCGATCAAATCGCACAGCCGTCTGAAGGCTTCCGCATTTCGTGCCCCGCTCGTCGACTGGATCAGCTCATGGACGAGCGCATGATCCAATTTCGGGAGGCGGTCCACGATCCGCTGCACCTTGTCTGCAAGCGCTAAGAGGCCGCCCGAAATGAGATTCCCGGCGCGGCCTGGGGAACCGGCCGACAGGGCAAACAGCTTTCGCATGGCCGCCTCATCCGGCGCGGACAGTCTCCCGCTGTGCAAGCCGCCGCAACGGCGCTTTGGAAATCGGAAAAATCGAGCGGGCGGAAAGCAAGCTTGATACATCGCGAACGAATGGTCGGCATCACGACCGCCGCGCCGTGGCTGATCAGAAAAAAGACCGTTCGGGGCGGCGGTTCTTCGACGGCTTTGAGAAGCGCATTCGCCGAAGCGATTGTGAGGTCGTTCGCCGAGTCGACGATCATCGCGCGCCAGCCGCCGGGACTCGTCGGCTGAGGAATGCGCGAAGCTCCCACGGAATCGACGCCGATCGAGGCAGAACCCTCCGCGTCAGAGCCAAGCACGAAAAGCGAAGGGTGTGCGCCCGCCGCAATCTGGCGCACGACCGGATGGGTTGCTGGAACAGCAAGAGAAGGCGCCGGATGCAGCGCCGGGGCAGCTTCATCCTGACTCAGCAGAAAGCGCGCCGCCCTATAAGCGAACGTCGCTTTGCCGATCCCCCGCTCGCCCGTCAGCAGCCATGCGTGATGGAGCGCGCGCGCGTTGAACGCGCTCAGGAACAAATCCTCGGCCGCCTGGTGGCCGAAAAGCGCATCCCTCAACCGGGGATGGAGCGGGTCGGTAGCGCCTGCGTCCTCGGAAGTGTTCGTGTCGGCAGATTTGCGCTTTGCCATGCTCGGTCGGCCCAAATGCTGAAAAGGTGATGTTGCCCATGGTTCGACAGGCTCACCATGAGGATTAACCCGTTGAAAGCGCCCGACCTAACCCGAAGCGCCCGATCCAATCCGAACGCGCTCGACCTCACCCAAAAGCGCCCGACCTCTTCCGGAAGCGCTCGATCCAGCGCTCCACCTCATCCTGAGCCTGTCGAAGGATGGAGCCGGAATTTCATGTTTTCAGCAGCTTCCTAGGAAAGGCAGCCTAAAGACTCGAAACGCTCCCGCACAATCGCCCAGATCTTGTCCTCGACGCGCCGGGCCATCTCCGAAGCATCGATAACCACGCAGCGCTTGGGCTCCTGTTTGGCAATCGCAAGGAACTCCTCGCGCAGTCTCCGGTGGAAGGCCATATTCATGGCTTCGAACCGGTCGGGGGTAGTGTCGGCCGCCTCGCCGGAGGCGCTCTGCGCTTTCCGCTCGGCGGCGCGCTTCAATCCCAGCTCAGGCGGAAGATCGAAGATGATCGTGAGGTCGGGCTGCGTCGAGCCAACCACAGCACGGTCGATGGTTTCGATGGCGTAATGCGGCAGCCCGCCCGCCGCGCCTTGATAGGCGCGTGTCGAATCGCTGAAGCGGTCGCAGATCACCCAGGTGCCGCGCTCGAGCGCCGGCCTGATCGCGAGTTCCAGATGCGATTCCCGTGCCGCGTAAAATAGAACGGTTTCCCCGAGCGGTCCGAATTTCTTCGCTTTGCCGGAGAGAAGGACTTCGCGGATGGCCTCGGCGCGCGGCGTGCCTCCTGGCTCGCGGGTTTGAAGGACAGTGATGCCGACACGCCTCAGATGCTCGGCGAGGATCGCCGACTGGGTTGTTTTGCCCGCGCCTTCGCCGCCTTCGAGGGTAATGAACTTGCCCCGGGTCACGTGCTCGGCTTCGAAAGCGCTGGAGCCGCCGCTGCCGTCGGCTGCGGCGGCTTCTTGAGAAGTTTGGTAACGGCCTGCGACACGTAGGAATTCACCCCGAGCAGCACGGAATCGATCCCTTTCGAGACCATGCCGCCAGCCTCCATATCCCCTGCCGCATAAAGCGGTACGGAATTCGAAGTCCCGTTCGCCTCGGACGTGATCCGAACCTCGCCCACCCTGTCGCCTACTTTGACGGGGGGTTTGAGCGGGCCGAGATACACGATCTGCGCCTTGATGCGGTGATCCTTGGCATTCACAGGAAGGAGAATCATGGCGTCGGATGCCGTCTTGAGCGGCACGGTCCATTTTTGGCCGCCCCATACCCGCGCCTCGCCGACCGTCTCATCTTTCACGAAGACCTTGAAGGCTTTGAAGTTGACGAATCCCCAGTTCAGGAACTTTTGCGTCTCGTCGCGGCGCTCATGGTCTTTCTCGAACCCGTTCATGACAGCGACGAGCCGTCTGCCGTCCCTCGCAGCCGATGCCGTAATGCCGTAGCCCGCGCCCTCCGCGAACCCGATCTTCAATCCATCAGATGGAATGGCTGCGTTAAGAAGCGGATTGAGATTCTTGAAATCGTGCGTCCGGTACTTGAACTCTTTCTGCCCAAAGTAGGCGTAATAGTTCGGGTATTCCTTGATCACGTAAACTGAGAGCTTCGCCAGTTCCCGCGCCGTCATCTGGTTCGCGGGATTTGGCAAGCCCGTTGAATTCCCGAACGTCGATTTCTCAAGCCCGAGCGCGCGTGCCTCTTCCGTCATGGCTTGTGCGAACGCGTCTTCGCTCCCGGACAACCCTTCGGCGACGGCGATGCAGGCGTCATTGCCATTCTGCACGGTAATGCCCTGGATCAGGTCGCCGACTTTCGCCGTCTGATTGAGAGGCACGAACATGGACGTGGTGCGCGAGGGAGCGCCGCCCGTCTTCCAGGCGTGAAGGCTCACCGGAAACTCCGTATCGAGCGAGATTTCCCCGGCCTTGAGCTTTTTGAACAGAACCTCAAGCGTCATGATCTTGCTCATGCTCGCGGGAGCAAAAAGCTTGTCGGCGTTCTTTTCGAAGAGGACCGCCCCCGTATCGACATCGACCAGGATCGCTTCCGCGGCAGATGTCTGGAAGGTCCCCGCAGGCTGCGCGCCTGCTGGGTGCGGACATAAAAGAAGGAGTAAAAAGAATAGGGCGAGGCGCATCGGCTGAATCCAGGCTGAAATCGCTGCCATCATATAGCAACTAGGGGGCCGATTTGGTAACTGTTCGGCGAGCGAGCCTTTAAATAATCTGAGTGTGCGACATCCGTAACAACGACATTTTTTAATCGGCTTGCGCGTTCGTCACCCAGCCCCCGGGACTGGCCTTCGGAGCCTTTTCCATGCCGCCTTTCTTTGTGACGGGAGGCGAGGCTACCGTTACGGTTGCCGCCGACAGGAAGCTCACCTTAGGTGAAGGGGCGGCTTGCGCTTGCTTATCTCTCACGACATGAGGCACCCAGGGCTGCTTCGCCAGCATGGACCGTTCGAGCAAATCGTCGCCGTTTAAAGGCGCCGGCGAGAGATAGCGGACGCGCACGGCAGCCGAGCCGTGTCCGAAAAAGCCGAGAAGCTCCGCCGCCCTGTGAGAAACGTCGATGATGCGGCCGTCATGGTAGGGGCCGCGGTCGTTGATCCGGACAACGATCGTCCGATTGTTCGCGAGGTTGGTGACCGTTGCATAGGTCGGCATGGGCAAGGTGGGATGAGCCGCCGTCAGCGCGTTCATGTCGTAGATTTCACCGTTGGCGGTGCGCCGTCCGTGGAAGAAATCCCCGTACCAGGATGCTATCCCCGTTTCGTCGTAAGTTTGGTCATTGACCGGCACATACCATCTGCCGCCAGCGAGATACGCGCTGCCAAGCTTATACTCTCCGCCGCCCTTGGGAACAGGATCGCCAACCTTGATGACCCTCGGGCTTAAAGCCTGGGTTTCATCGACGGTGCGCGATGTTTTGTTCACCGAACAAGCACAAAGAGATGCAACGAGAGCCGTAACGATCATGATCCTGCGAGGGCAGCGGTTGACGATACGCTGCAACCAAGACCCGCTTTGCAGCGAGTAGGACCCCAACCTCCAATTCGGGCAATTGCGGGGCACAGGCCACGGCTTTGGGCCTGTTCCGCCCTGCTTGTGGACCTTAGCGCCCCCGGAGCCACTCTCTCTACTCATGGTAAACACACACCAAAAACGCAACCCAACGCTGCACTTAGGTTTACCGGAGAGCGGTTAACAGACTTTTGCGGGATCGCAGACTTTCGCGCGTCGCCATCGGTCCCGGTTTCGTTTCGCGCCGATGGATGCAGAAGAAGGCGGAAATCCAGGCTTCATCCTTCGACAGGCTCAGGATGAGGTCGAGCGATTTGAACGGCTTACACCTCATGGTGAGCTTGTCGAACCATGGGCCCCATCGTTTTCCAGCAGACCTGTCAGACTGGAGGGTCCCAGCTAAGATGACGGCCCGAATGTGGAAATGTCAGCGTCAGGTTTTAGCCGATCGGATGCTCTGTCAAACGAGGCTTACAAATCCGGTGCTCCGCCCTTGCCGCCCCAGGTTTTGGTGCGGGCGGAGGGACTTGAACCCCCACGCCTTTCAGCGGCAGGACCTAAACCTGCTGCGTCTGCCAATTTCGCCACGCCCGCATCGGCTAGCCGATGGCGAAACTCTATAACATAGTTCGCGCGCGCTTCCAGCGCCACAAGCGCGCGGTCTGTGCTTAAGCAAACATTCTGGGTTTGCCGACGAATGCCTCTGTGTTTGGCGGTCCTCTCCGGAAAAGACGCATGCGACCTGTGCGTCGCTTGCGGGCATTGTGGTCAAAATCTTGCGGCGGCTTGCCTTCAGGTGCGGAAGTAAATTTACCGAGCGACGTGCGCAACGTCTTAATGAAGCTCGCCAAGAGGGGCTACGTAAACGCCGGATCAGAAGGCGGGTTCTCCCAAATAGCAGGCGCACTCCGAAAAGGGCTCAAAGTCGTTCAGGCTTTGTAGTTTCGACGCTCCCTGATGACCGTTGCGGACGAACCTTCCCGGTCCAGGCACACAACGGCAAGCATCGAACTCACATAGCGGAAGGCGTACTATGCTAACGGACTTTTGGCAGACAGAGGAGTCAGTGTGCCCACAACACAGCGCTACAAAGATCCGCACCATTAAAAATTAAAGCATAAATAGAGCTAGTTTAATCAGAGTTTTTGAAAAGTGTAAATGCCGCAGCCCCAAGAGACATCAATAGGTTGACGGAACAGATCGACACTTTGATGTAGAACGCCTTTGTCATCTACATAGTCAAATCGTTTTAGTTCGATAGAGCTATCCTCGGTCCATTTAAAAATGTCGAGCGGATGAAATACCCTATGAGCATTAAAGTGAACCTCGTTCCGTTTGCCTATCGGGAAGCTAATGTATAGGTAGCCATTTGGTTGGACCATTTTTAGAAGGTTTTTAAACCCTCTCTTATAGCCTTCAGGATTGATCGGGTCATTATATCTACCCAACCCGAAATGCTCAATGGCGTGTAAGCATGATACAGAATCCGCTGCAGGAAAATCTTCCTTATCGCTCATCAAATCTGCTTGGAGAAAACGGATGTTGTTATGGCCAGTGTGTGCAAGTGGTCGGATATCGAGTATCTCAATCGGACGAAACGCGGCGACGTGTGCTACGAACCCATCGACACGAGATCCAACATCTACGTGGCGTTCTGGATTATTTGTGTGAATGAAGGACGCAACGAGAAGGTCTTGGTGAAAATAATGACCGCTGGCCGAACCAGCTTGATCTATGTAATCTGTGAGGATGGGATAGCGATGCGTTATCTCACCGCCCTTTTGCTTAAATTCACGAGATTGACGCTGATATTTTGGGTAGTAGCGAAGAGATGCGAGCGCAAATGGTTTGAGGCCTAAAGACATTAGTGGGCGAACAATCGGCCTTAAAAGACTCTTGATAGCTTTATTCATTCTTTATCCTCTGCCTGCGGCCGCCGGGATCTCAGGGCGATCATATTGGCCGCTTATCACCACTAATCCCGTTCCTACTTTCGCCAGATGATGACCTGGTCCAAATGAACCGTAAAATCAAAGCCTTCGCCCAAAGATCTTTTCAATTTCCTGTAATAAACTCGATCGGCTAGGCCACCCATTCGAACCAAACTCGCGAAAATCGTCCACAACTATACCAACTATCTTATGCAAGTGTGGCTTTAACGATTTAATTACTTCACATGCTGGCTCAAGTAGATCGCCTAAGGCAGTATTGCTACCCGAATAATGTCCATCTAGGAATATTAAAATCTTATCGAGATTGTCTCTTGCCAGTATTCGTGGTAGCTCGCGCAACGCATCCCCGTGCACACATTCTACATTTTTTCGGCTGGCCAAATACTGGCTGGCTTGTTTGTATAATAGCGTATCCAGCTCAATCGTCACAACCTTATCAAATATTCGACTGCAACGACAGGTGGTGTTTCCTAGGTAAGTACCCGCCTCAACGAGCACGTGAGCTCCAGTCCTCCTCCGTAGTGCGACAATGTTGCGATACTTTGAATAGCTATGTGGATTACGAATATCAAAGCGCAGAAGCCTGTAGAGGTCGACCAAATGTCCACCCCAGGCCTGAACTATTGTGCCTTGTTTGTTCATGTATCAAACCTCTAGACCAAGAGAAGGAAAAACCGTTATGTGAGTGGAAACATATTTAGGGAGCGTGACCATCTTTATCGCGATATTATCCTAATCGTCACCCCTTGCCGGCTGGCTTTTACCCATTTTTTTTCCAAGGCAACGTGCGGGGCAGATACCTGCGTGTGTAGCGTGATCCTTCACTCCGATCTCTCGGATGCATCATCATGAAAGGTTGCCCGGCCGCTCAAACCGGTCCATCTTAGAAGCAACGAACAACACGGCGGTCGCTGCCCTATGGTTTCTCCCTCCGACGCCACCGGCGTCAAGCCTTCCGTTTTGGCCGCCATCGGCAATACCCCGCTCATCCGGCTGCGCCGCGCCTCGGATGAAACCGGGTGCGAGATTCTGGGCAAGGCGGAATTTCTCAATCCCGGCCAATCCGTGAAGGATCGCGCGGCGCTCTTTATCGTGGAGGATGCGGTCCGGCGCAGAGCGTTGCGGCCGGGCGGCACCATCGTCGAAGGAACGGCGGGGAATACGGGCATCGGCCTTGCGCTTGTCGCCAACGCGATGGGCTTCAAGACGGTGATCGTTATCCCGGATACGCAAAGCCGGGAGAAGAAAGATACGCTGCGGCTGATGGGCGCCACGCTCGTGGAGGTGCCCGCCGTCCCGTACAAGAACCCGAACAACTATGTGAAATATTCCGCGCGGCTTGCCGAGGCGCTGAACGCGGCCCGGCCCGAAGGCGCGATCTGGGCCAATCAGTTCGACAACGTCGCCAACCGGCAGGGCCATTTCGAGACAACCGCCGAGGAAATCTGGAGCCAGACCGGCGGGAAAGTCGACGGCTTCATTTGCGCGGTCGGCACCGGCGGCACGCTTGGCGGCGTTTCGACTGGGCTGAAGGCGAAGCGGCCGCAGGTCGCGATTGGCGTAGCCGATCCGATGGGGTCCGCGATCTACAGCTATTACGCGAAGGGCAAGCTCGAAGCGCAAGGATCGTCGATCACGGAAGGGATCGGCCAGGGCCGCATCACCGCAAACCTCGAAGGCGTCACCGTCGACAGGGCCTACCAAATTCCCGACGCGGAAGCGCTTGACGTGGCTTTCCGCCTGCTCGCGGAAGAAGGCCTGTGCCTCGGCGGTTCGAGCGGCATCAACGTCGCGGGCGCAATCCGCCTCGCGCGCGATCTCGGCCCCGGCCACACGATTGTAACCGTGCTTTGCGACCACGGGACGCGATATCAGTCGAAAATGTTCAACCCGCTGTTCCTGCGGAAAAAAGACCTTCCGGTTCCGCCATGGCTCGAGGCATCGCCGGCCGTGCCGGAGGTCTTCCAGCCTGAGGTTTGAGAGCGCGCCATCTTTGGGGGAGTGAGTATGAGCGATTTATCGTCGAAGTGGCTGGTTGAGACGGATTGGCTTGAGCAACATCTCGGAGCGCCAGGCCTCGTCGTGTTGGACGCCACCTGGACGATGCCGGGCGAGGCGAAGCTCGGCGGCGACCACTATCGCGAGGCGCATATTCCGGGCGCGCAGTTCTTCGATATCGAGGAACTTTCCGATACCTCGTCTCCACATCCGCACATGCTGCCGCCGCCTGAAAAATTCGCGTCCCGGATGAATAAAATGGGCGTGGGCGACGGGATGAAGGTCATCGTTTATGACAACAAGGGCATCTTCAGCTCGCCTCGCGCGTGGTGGATGTTTCGCGTCATGGGCCATGAAGACGTCGCGGTGCTGAATGGGGGGCTCAAGAAGTGGCTCGCCGAGGGGCGGGCCGTGGAAAGCGGCCCCGCGGACTTGCGCTCGACCCGCCACTTCACGGCGCGCAGGAACGCCGAACTCGTCCGCGATATTTCGGACATGATGAGGGTGGTTCAGGCAGGCAAGCCGCAGATCGTGGATGCGCGTTCAAGGCCGCGCTTTTCCGGCCACGAGGTGGAAATCCGCCCCGTGCCGCGACTGGGTCACATGCCGGGCGCGTGCAACGTCGCCTTTGGCACGCTGATCGATGGCAATGGCGTCATGAAACCCGCCGCCGAATTGCGTAGCCTCTTCGAGAGCGCAGGCATCGACCCCGGCAAGCCCGTCATCACCACATGCGGCTCCGGTATCACGGCTTGCATTCTTGCGCTTGGGCTTGCGATCGTGGGCAATGAATATGCGGCGGTCTATGACGGGTCCTGGGCGGAATGGGCTACGGTGCCGGCCGCTCCGGCCGTCACCGATTAAGCAAGTTGCGACGGCAACGCGCCTGCTTGCCTGAAGCCAAAAGTTTCGGGGTGGTGGAGCGTCTCTGCCCGCTGTCAGCGCAATA
>CAVRSS010000067.1:0-19783 GCA_963723755.1 uncultured Alphaproteobacteria bacterium
ACTTTCCCATGGAAGCCCTGTTTCGGGGTTCAGCCCGACGCCACCATCGCCGGGGCTAAGTCTCTGGTGAAAGCGCAGAACCGTGCGCAAGTCTTTGAGGATCCCATTGTGCATGTAAGGACCAGTGATGGCGACATTGCGGAGCGAAGGAACCTTGAACTTGCCATCGTGCGACGTACCGGAAATGAGGGAACTTGCCGAAAGCCCCGGATCCAAATATTCGGGCTTGGTGCCATTGAGGGCGCGAACAGCTCGGTTTGATGGAACACCGATGTTGTAGTATCGGAAGTTTGAAAACACCTCTTTTCCAGTGGCGCCATCCTCTCCCCTCAAATGGCATCTGATGCAGTTAGCTCGTTCACTCGAAAAGAAGAGGTCGCGGCCAAGGGCTTCCTCTTTGGTGAGTTCAGTTTCGCCACGCAGCGCGCGATCATATTTGGAATCAAACGAAGTAAATGCCGCCGTGCGTTCAAACGCGGCCACAGCCTTTGTCATCGCGGCGTAGGCCTGCCCGAAATCATCAAGGATGGTGTCCCCAAACAGCTTTTTGAATGCGCTGACATAGGCTGCGCTCTCCTTGATGCGCGCCACCACGCTTTCCTTATTCGGCATCCCCATCTCGGCGGGATTGAGGGGCGGTCCACCGGCCTGCTCCTCGAGAGAGCGGGCGCGGCCATCCCAGAAAAAGCCGCCGGCGGGCTCCCCGTTGACGTCGAGGTGAAAGTCCGGCGTCAGGCTGGCGTAGGCAACGCTTGGAGCATTGCGGTCGCCAAGCGAATGCCCGTCTGCGCCAAGCGAGACAGCCCCCGCGACGCTTCCAAGTTCTCTTGGATCGGTGAACGCCAGTTCGGGCGAATGGCAGCTTATGCAAGATTGCGAGCGTGTTCGTGAAAGGTTTGGATCCGCGAACAGGGCTCTCCCTAGCGTCTCCAGGCTGTCGAATGCAGGTGGCGCAGCAGTTTGAGCCCAGGCTGAACCGAATACGAAGGCCGAAAGCACGATTGCTTCAAGGCCATGATCGAGCTAGCGCTCAAGCGCCAGCCGAACGACATCCGGCTCGATCGCTGGCTCATAGTCAGTCTGCCTCACGCACAACCACTTTTATCGTCTCGTTTGGCGCGCCGCTTATCTGCACCGTAACTGGCCCTTGGCCCGCTTTGTAGCGGACGCTCTTCCGAACAATTCCGCAGGATGGGTCTCCGGTAAATCCCGCGTTCGGAAGCGGCGCGTCGTTCTGGACCATGTCGATCCAGGCGTGTTGCGACAGCGTCACCTGATAGAGGCCTTCCCTTGGCAGGCTGGCGATCTTGAACCATCCTGAGAAGCTTTCCGGCGGGATGGCCTGGTTTTTGACGCCGGGTTTTGTTGGCAGCGCCGCATCCTTCGTAGGCTGCATCTTTAAAGTGATCGCCTTGGGCGCCGGGCTCGCTATTTCCGCCGCCGTATCCAAAAGCTGGCTGTCGTCGGACGTTATCCAGGCCATTTCCGTCTGAACGGGCCATCTAAATCCGCTGCAAGGCGCCTGTTCCGCGCCTAAGCCAGCCACCGGCGCAAGCACCACAAGGGCCCAAACCAGCCCGAGCTTCTTCGCTTGAATTGCAAAGTCCACGAGTTGCTCCTTTGACTTCTGTAACGGCAGGCAGGTTTTGCTCTGCCGGTTTTGCTGCTGGGGAGGCTGTACCCAATCCGAGTGCAGCCTTTTGCGTGTCGAAGGTCAGCGTTCTGAAACTCAGAACTTCATTTTCATCCCGACGGTGACAGCGCGTCCAGGTTCCGGGTAGCCGTCGCTGAGGGAGTAGTTCTCGTCGAAGAGGTTTTGAGCGGTCAAATTCAGGGTTGTTCCCGGCCTCAACTCATATTCGGCGCTGATATTGGCAAGCGCGAAAGCGCCCAGTTGATAGTAAACCGTGTATGGTTGAGCAGGGGCGGTGGGAGTGACGCCATAGGACGTCCACCGGGTTGTGGCCCACTGCAGATTGGGTGTTATCGACAGCCCTTCGATCGGCTGCCACTTCACATAGAGAATGCCCTTTGCATCAGGGACCCCCGACAGTTTGAAGTTGGGATCGTTGGGGTTGACGATATCGCGCCGAATGAGGGTGACGTTGCCGCCCGTTGACAAGGATGACGTTATCGGAATGTCAGCGGCGCCCTCCCAACCAATGAAGTGGCCATTGCCGACGTTCTGGCTCTGGGTAACCCAGGCATTGCCGGGGTTGAGGATCGGATTGGGGCTGTTGACATAGACGCTCTCGATAAAATTGGTCACGTCGCTGTAGAAGACTGCCGTCGAGAGGTTCGCGTTCCACAACTTCCCTGCCCAGCCGAGCTCCCAGTTTGTGGCTGTTTCGGGAACCAGCTCGGGATTAGGCAACGCAGCTCCAAAGCGCAGGCTGTACAGCTCGAATATGGTGGGGAAGCGGGTACGCTCCGACACGCTCGCGTAGACCTTCGCATCGTCCGCATACCGGTAGACGAGGGCCGACTGCCAATTGGGGGTCTCAAGATTGTTAATGGGATACTGATACACTCCGTTCGGCGCAGTCGGATATCCGGTGTTGTTAAGGGCCCAGCCTTCCGCCTGCTGCAGGATGCGCCAGTCGTAGCTCACTCCTGTTACAAAATCGGTTTTTTTGTTTAGGTGGACTGTGTTCTCGATCGCTGCTGAGTAGGTGTCCTGTATGTCCGTCAGCGTTGGCTCTACGCAGGGTGCGGGCATCGCGTATTGATCGGTTCCGATCTTGCCGCAGGACGCACCAGCTTTGGCGCTGGCATACATATCCTGATATTCGTTATGAATGTCGCGGCGATAGAAGAAGGCTCCCTTCAGCGTATCCCAAGTGGTGACGTCGGTGCCGCCTTCGGTCTGGGCACCATAGGCAGTGTCATTGTAGAAGCTTTTGAATGCAGCGGGGGTATTCATCAAAGTTAGTGCTGGGTCGCTGTAGCCGTACAAAGAGTCATTGTACAACATATAGAAAGCTTTCGTATTGACATACGAGGCGTTGCCGATGCGCGTCGTCGAGTTCTCATAGATGTTCGTGAGATCTCGCTCAGGCCAGTCCCAATAGCGCAGCGGGTTGCCAGGGCGGCTAAAGACAGGGAGCGGCGCGCCTTTCGAGGCCTCCTGGTGAATGACGCTAAGCGCATACTCATCCGTCGCATTGGGGGTGATGCCAACCTTTGCGCTTACCCTCCAATCCTCTTTCTCTGAATTATCCCGCCATCCTGCGCCCTGATTGGCGGTTGGCTGGTAGTCTTGCGATAGCATCCACCCGGTCCGGTCATGGACGGCGCCCGTCGCCAGCATGTACCAATATTTCTGCCGGGTCCCCACCGAGCCGAAGCTGGTGAACCCTTCGTAAGAACCGTCGCCGGCAAAAGTCATCGACGAGCCCGCCTCGATTTCAAGCTCTTTCGTGGGCCTCTTGGTGACGAGGTTGATAGCGCCGCCGATGGCGCCCGGTCCATCGAGAACCGAGGCATAACCCTTTGCGATCTGGATCTCGGCAATGTCGGGCGTGACAAAATCGCTGAAATCCAACCGGTTGTCGTAAGGCATGAAGACCCTTACGCCGTCGATGTAGAGGGGAACCTGCTCGCGGTCGAAGCCGCGCACAAAGATCACACGCTCATTGCGGCTGCTGCCGCCGTCGGAGCTTGTGACGCCCGGAGCCAGCGTGAGAGCCTGGTCAAGCGTCTGCTTTGCGAAATACCAAGTTTGCTCGGGGGTGATATAGGTGCCGCCCATCAGGTTGATGGCGCCAAGGCTGAATATGCCGCTGGCGCTGGATGTGCTGCTGGTGACAGTGTTGGCGGTGGCGTTCTCCTGCTCAGGGCCGGGGACGGCCTGTTCGGGGGCGGTTTTGTGAAGCGGATGTGGCACGTTCACCAGTCTCCACTCTTACGGGGCGAGGCCTCGACGCAGGCGTAGTGGTCTTGGTTTGAAACACGACAACGGGCGGAAGAGTGGGCGCCTGCTCCTGGCTTTCGGCTTGTGCGGCCGGCTGAGCTTCCTGGGCCTGGGAGGCCGAAGGAAATTCGCATGCGAGCGCCAAAAGCACTGATGCCAATGCCAAATCTTTACGCATGGGAGACCGCCTTCAGCCCAAGCTGGGCACGACGATGCGAAACCCGCAGACACGGTAATGGATTGAGGACGCAAACCCATATTGCGGGAGCGCCAACCAATAGGCCAGGCGCCCGCTCATAGCGGCAACCATTCATCTTTTTCCCCCACCTAGATCGCAAAAAGACTTGCGATCAGGCTCGATACCGACGTCACCCCAATGCTCAAGGTGCAGGCGTTTCCTATACAACGATTCGATACACCTTTTAATGCAACGCTTGGGCTTGCGGCTTGAAAAGGAGCCGGGCGTATTGAATTTGTCACAGAGCGCGGCAGCACAATGAAAACAAGGTGATTATTCACTTCACCGCGTATTGGAACGGGACGCGCAGCGTGTGAATGTCCTTGCCAAGCTCCGGTGGAATGGGCGGGAAGGGGGCGGCTTGTTCAAGCGATGTCATGGCGGTTCTGTCCAGCGCCTCTGAGCCCGAGCTTTCCACAACACGGTGCGCCAGAAGCTGCCCAGACGAAGATAACGTCAACTCTACAACGACGCGGCCTCTTGCAACGACTTTAGGACGAAGCGCCATCCTCATCAAAGCCTGGTAAATCCTGTTGTTGTAGAGAGAAATCGTTTGGTTCCGCCGCGCCTCGAATGTCCGGCTTGCGGCTCGCCGCTCATCTTGTGCTTCGCTTGGCAGAGAGGGTGTGGAGGGCTTCACCTCGATAACCTTTTGCGGCTTTTTCTCTTGGACCAGCGGCACAGGCTCTCTGAGTCTCCTCAAGGGGAAGCTGAACTTTCTCCTCGTCCTTCTTCACCTCTTCCTTTGGCTTCGGGGCGGCTTGCCCGCCTGGAGACGCCATCTGGCGATTTGCAGAAACCGCATCAAACCCAAGCCTCTCCTCCGGACTCCATGGCGATTGTGGCGACGACCGTGAGTTCATCCTCTCCGTTGCCGGATTGCAATTGAGCATTGTTAAGTTCGCCCAGGCCCCAGAGAACGAAAACGCCCAGAAGGGCCAGATGGACGCCAACAGCAGCGCCGGCGGCTCCGAGGCGTACCCAGGTCACGGCGCGGCCTCGCGCAATGCCTCTGCGGAATCCTTTTGAGGCGGCTGAGACAGGAGCGAAATGCGCTGATAGCCCGAGGTGCTGAGACGCCCCAAAAGCTCCATTACCTCTCCGTAGGGGATCGTCTTGTCGGCCCGAACATAGACAACGGCATCGCCCTCGCCCGTTCTGAGCGCCGACATGCGGGGGATCAGCGAGGTGGGGTCAACCTGCTCGTCCTTAATATAGAGGCGCCCGTCTGCTGAAAGCGTGACAATGACTGGCTTGTTGGGCTGGCTGATCCGCTGCGCGGAGTTCTTGGGAAGCTGGACTGGCACGCCAGCAACGAGCAGCGGGGCCGTGACCATGAAAATCACAAGCAGCACCAGCATAACGTCGACCATGGGCGTGATATTGATGTCCGCCATGATCTTCATTTGCGAAGGACGCTCCGTTCCGTTACCGGGTGTCCAGCCTGCCATCCGCCGACCTCTGGCTTTGTTGCATATCGATGTGGTGCGAATTGAAAGTGCTCGCGCTGGCCTGGCCGTAAACGCGCATTTTCGCAAACCGCGTCACCGTCGCCGACAACCGCTCGGCCACGCGCCCAAGCGCCACGTTTGCCTGATTGTAGAAAATCACGGCAGGAATAGCTGCGGCGAGGCCGACAGCTGTCGCGAACAAAGCTTCCGCGATGCCCGGCGCGACGACGGCGAGGCTCGTGTCCTTGGCCGCCGCAATGCCGGTGAAGCTGTGCATGATGCCCCAGACGGTACCAAACAAGCCGACAAAGGGCGCAGTGGAGCCGACTGTCGCGAGAAAGGGCAACCCGGATTGAAGCCTTTGCAGCTGGGCGGCTGTCTTCGATGTGAAGGCTTTTCTCCAGCCGTGTATTGAACTCGGACTGGTTTTCCTCGGGCGAAAGCGGTTCCGAAATCCGCGACTTGATTTATGCGCGCGACGAGCCATTCGGAAGCCTTGCCAAGGCTCTGGCCTGCCCGCTCCAGTGCCGAGACTTGGCGTGAGAAGGCAACGATCCGCATCAGCTTCTCGAACGCAATCGTCCAGCATACAACCGAGGCAGCCGCGAGAAGCAGCATGACGCCCTTCACGACCGGGTCGGCGTTCATCAGCAAATCAAATACTTGCAGGCGGTCCATCTGATCCCGAGTTTGAATTGCATTGTTATGTTGCTGCGACCACATCGATGTAGCCCAGCCGAGAAATCAATAAGGCGCGAGTTGCTTCAGTCGTCAGGCAAAAAAGCGGCGCCCTTTTTGTGTCGGACAGGACTCATTCGCCATCTCTATAAGCTGCCGTTGTCCCCGAAGCTATTCCTATTCGTATACAGTGCATAGCGACGCAGCACACTTCGGGTGGGGTTCAGGCTTCAGCTTGGGCAGAAGTGCTTCTACCTCGCTTGTTGCAAGAGCACGAGAGAGTTGCGATCGGGCGCGGGAAGTCGCGCTTGTTCTAACGAAAGGAAACCATTGGGGGTACTGTCCTGCTCTCTAGTCGCGGACGAGCACGCTCTTGATGTTCACGAACTCGCGAATGCCGAAATGCGAGCATTCACGGCCATAGCCTGAATGCTTGACACCGCCAAACGGCATCCGCGGATCGGAGCGCACATTGTCGTTCACGAAGCTCATGCCAGCTTCGAGCATCTCCGCCGCTATGCGCTCGCCCCGCGCGATGTCCGACGTGATCACGCCGGAACCGAGGCCGAACGGCGAATCGTTGGCGATGCGGATGGCGTCTTCCTCGTCACGCGCCTCAATGATCGCCGCGACCGGGCCGAACACCTCCTCGTCATGCGCGGGCTGGCCCGGCTTCACGTCGCTGAGCACGGTCGGCGGATACCACGCCCCCGGCTTGTCCGGAATTTTGCCGCCGCAGAGAAGGAACGCTCCTTTCGCGATGCTGTCCTGAACTTGGCGGTGTACGCCATCGCGGGCCTCGACGCTCACGAGCGGGCCAAGCTTGGTGTCGGGGTCGCCCGGATCGCCCATCTGGATGGCATGCATCTTGGCCGTGAAGGCCTTCTCGAAGGCCTCCTTGACAGCCGAGACAACAATGAAGCGCTTGCCCGCGATGCAGCTTTGACCACCGTTCACCATGCGAGCGGCGGTTGAGACGATAGCGGCGCGCTCGATGTCGGCATCCTCAAGAATGAGGTAGGGGTCGCTTCCGCCAAGTTCGAGCACGCACTTTTTCAGGTTGCGGCCCGCGGCAGCCGCCACGCTCTGTCCCGCCGCAACGCTGCCGGTCAGCGTGACTGCGGCGATGGCGGGATTTGCGATAAGCGCCTCGACGTCGCGGCTTGGGATCAGCACAGTGCTGAAGACATTTGCGGGAAAACCAGCCTCCCTAAACACATCCTCGATGGCGAGCGCGCAGCCAGGCACATTGCTGGCGTGTTTGAGGACGGCGGTATTGCCCGCCATCAGCGAAGGCGCGGCGAAACGAAACACCTGCCAGAACGGGAAATTCCAGGGCATGATCGCGAGGATCGTACCCAGCGGATTGAATGTAACGAAGGCTTTTGGCCCATCCCATTCGACCGGCTCACGCGCCAGCATACGCTCGGCATGCTCGGCGAAATAATCGCAGTTCAAGGCGCATTTCTCGATCTCGCCGAGGCCCTCGGTCCGGGTCTTCCCCATCTCGGCGGTCATGAGCGCGGCGAATTCCTCCTTGCGGCGGCGCAGGCACGCAGCGGCGGCCTTCATCAACATCGCCCGCTCGCTGAACGGCACCTTGCGCCAGCCCTTGAACGCTTCATGAGCCCTGCGCGCGATGGCGAGCGCCTCCTCCCGCGTATGGCCGTGATAGGTGCGTAAGAGTTGCCCGGTTGCCGGATTGTGAGCCTTGAAAAGAGGCCGGTCACTATCGGCGTCTGCCGGGGAATGCGGCTCGGTTTGGTGCTCGGAATAGTTCTTCTGTCATGTCGCCCTCGCTGGAGAGACGGTGTGGGATTGTTCGTGATACTGGAAAGGCCTCAGGCCGTCGTCACGTCCGCAAGAATGCGTTCCGCCTCATGAAACAGCGACGGGTCGACATAGTGCCCGGACGCCCTCACATTCTCCTCAACCTGCGCCGGCCTCGATGCGCCAATGATCGCCGAAGCCACATTGTCGATGCGCAGCACCCAGGCGAGCGCGAATTGCGTGAGCGACAGCCCCGCCTCCTTGGCAATAGGCCGCACTCTTTGAACGGCTTCCAGAACGCGCGGTTCCAGCCAGGACCGCTGAAGAAATCCGCCCATCGCGCGGCTCGTCGCCCTTGTCCCTTGGGCGGGCGTTTCGCCGGGCCTGTATTTCCCCGTCAGCACGCCCTGAGCCAGCGGCGACCAGACGATCTGCGAAATGCCGTTTGCTTTGCAAAGCGGGATGATATCTTTCTCGGGCTTCCGCCAGAGCTGCGAATATTGCGGCTGGCTTGAGACGAAGCGAACGACGCCCTCCATCGCGATCGCTTCGGCGACCACCTCGGCAGGCCATTCGGAGAAGCCGACATAGCGGGCCTTGCCGGCGCGAACCACTTCGGTCAGCGCCTGCATTGTCTCTTCCAGCGGCGTCTCGGGATCGAAGCGGTGGCATTGGTAAAGGTCGACGTAATCGGTCTTGAGCCGCTTGAGCGACGCATCGAGCTGTTTGTGGATTTGCGCGCGCGACAAGCCCCGATCCGTTTCGGTCATCGGGAAGTAAAGCTTGGTCGCCAGCACATAGGAGTCGCGCGGCACATTCGCGAGCGTCTCTCCAAGAAAGGTCTCCGCCGCCCCTCGCCCGTAAATGTTCGCCGTATCGATGAAGTTGATCCCGAGCGCGAGCGCCTTCCGCACGCAGGCCCTGGCGGTCTCTGCATCGATGCCACCCGAATAGGTAAGCCAGGAACCGAGCGCAATCTCCGAGACGGACAGGTCGCTGCCGCCAAGCCTGCGGTACTTCATGTTTGCCTTTCCTGGATTGCGATAAGGGATGTTACATAAGAATATCTCAATCCTGCTGCAAAGACGCCAGATTTTACCTTACCTTCCGGGCAGCGAGACTCCTCCACCGCGCAACACCAAGGTCCGGGCGGTTTTCCCATGTCGTCTATGATGTCAAAATTACGTGCCCTGTTCCCCGTGGCGGCCGTTCTCGCCGCTTTCATCGCCGTGTCGGCTCAACCTAAAGCGCAGCGCGCGAACGATCCGGCCGCCGACGCGGTTATCGGCTTCGAATCGCGGTTTCAGCCGGTCGTCGCCGAGAACGGCATGGTCGCGGCGCAGGAGAAAATCGCGGCGCAGGTCGGCGCGGATATTCTGAAGTCGGGGGGCAACGCGATCGACGCAGCGGTGGCGGTTGGCTTTGCTCTTGCCGTCACGCATCCCCAGGCCGGAAACCTTGGGGGCGGCGGGTTCATGCTGATCTCGCTCGCGGGCGGCAAGAAGGTCGCCATCGACTATCGCGAGACCGCGCCCGCTGCGGCGAGCCGGGATATGTTTCTCGACAGCAACGGGAGCGTCGATCGGGAAAAGGCGCGATACAGCCGGGCTTCCGCGGGCGTTCCTGGAACCGTTGCGGGCCTTCTCCACGCGCTCGAACATTATGGAACGATGTCGCGGGACAAGGTGATGGCTCCGGCGATCAAACTGGCCGAGGGCGGTTTTCCTGTCTCCTACGGCTTGGCCTACGCGCTCGCGAAATCGAGCGAGCGATTGTCGGCCGACAAGTCGACGGCCGCCTATTTCCAACATGAATACGGCGAGCCCTACAGGATGGGAGAGATTCTGCTCCAGCCCGACCTTGCGAAAACCTTGATCGCCATTCGCGATCAAGGTGCGAGCGGATTTTACGATGGGCCGGTTGCCGGGCTGATCGAGGCCGAGATGAAGAAGGGCGGCGGTCTCATCACGCGGGACGACCTCAAAGCTTACAAGCCTGTCGAGCGGGAACCTGTGCGCGGCGTCTATCAAGGCTATGAAATCGTTTCCATGCCGCCGCCCTCGTCCGGCGGCGTGCATGTGATCCAGATGCTGAACATCCTTGAAGGCTACGACCTCAAGAAACTCGGACAGGACAGCGCCGATACGATCCACCGGCTTGTCGAGGCCATGCGGCGGGCCTACGCCGACCGCGCCAAGTTTCTTGGCGATCCGGATTTCGTCCAGGTGCCGGTGGCTGGGCTCACGAACAAAGCCTATGCCGCGGAACTTCGGAAGAGCATCGACCTGGAGCACGCCACAAAATCAGCCGAGGTCTCGGCGGGCAAGCCGCCCTCCGCGGAAGGCGACCAGACGACCCATTTCTCTATCATGGATAAGGCGGGGAACGCGGTCGCAAACACCTATACGCTCAACCTCGCCTTCGGGAGCGGATACACGGTGGATGGCGCGGGCTTCTTTCTCAATAACGAAATGGATGACTTCTCCGCCAAGGCGGGCGCGCCGAACGCCTACGGCCTCGTCGGCGATGAAGCCAATGCCATCGAACCGAGAAAGCGGCCTCTGTCCTCGATGGCGCCGACGATCGTGCTGAAGGATGGTGCGCCCTATCTCATCACGGGAAGCCCCGGCGGGAGCACGATCATTACGGTGGTGCTGCAAGAGATCCTGAATGTGCTGACCTTCGACATGAATGTCGCCGAGGCCACCGCCGCGCCGCGTGTTCATCATCAATGGCAGCCGGACAACGTCATCACCGAACGCGGGATATCTGACGACACGCTCCGCATCCTCGAAGCACGAGGCTTCATCCTGCCGAAGAACAACGACGGCACCTACCAGCACCGCGTGCTGGGGCGGGCAAACTCGGTCATGAAGAAGGGCGGGCTGTTCCTGGGCGCCGCTGATACGCGGGACGGCGATGGCGCTGCCATCGGGTATTGATCCAGGCGTTGATACTTAACGGCGGTTAAAATTGGGTTCGTTTCGTAGAACCGCCTAAGCTAATTATATAAGTACTTATTGTTCACATTTGACCCGGTAAAAGGGGTGGCGAGCGCGGCGGTGTGCCCCAACCCCTGAATTTGCTCGCGCTCGCCTGTCTGGTTTCCCAGACAGGAGCAAGCTAAAGTTCTTGCAGAGGTTGAAAAGCGGCTTCACTCTACACTGTTAAGTTGGTGTGCACGTGAAAGCCAAGCTTAAGCGCTAATTCTCGGCAATTGCCAGCGATGCAGACTTAATTATCCAAGAAGCTGCGGAGTTTCCGGCTGCGGCTCGAAAGGTCGTCTCCCCGAGCAGTTGGGTTCTGTCATTTTTTTCGGCATCTTGGCCGCAGCTGTGGTTGTTGGGCTGCTCACAACTGCTTTGTCGCATGCGGAGATCGAAGTGGTCGTGCGCTTTATAATGAAGCAGTGAACAGTTCGATGCAGCGCCGCTTGGCATCGCCCCGCACATCTCACTCAGCGGCGCTACGTTGGAGTTCGTTCCTTGCACTCATCTCGCGGCGAAGCCATTCCGGGGCGATGTCAAAGCCGTTGGGCCAGGTGAGGGCTCCGAACTCCAAGAAAACCCGCGCGAAATAGCTTTCATCGCGCAGCGGAACCAGCATTGGACCGGGCTCCAAGATCATCGACGAAAAATCATGGACGCCGCGCTGCCATCGTTAAAGGCAATGCGCAACCGGAAGCTGCCTAGGCGTTCTAAGCCGGTGACTTTAGTCAGCATCAAGCCCTGGAACCCTCTCTAACTCTTCGCCTGCTTGAGCGCGCCGCCAATTCTCAAGCAAAAGCGCTCTACGGGCCGAGGTCCACTCTTTTATGAGTTCGAGCAGCTGAGCGGCGCATTCGTCCCTCAATCACTTCGCCCGTCTCTATCGACACATACGCCTCATCTCCTCCGTAGACCGCGTGGAAATGCGGGGGCGCATGGTCCTTAATATACATCCTAATGGCAATGCCGTAGAACCACGAAATGGTCGGCATCGCGCAGACTTAATTATCCAAGAAGCTGCGGAGTTTCCGGCTGCGGCTCGGGTGCTTCAGCTTGCGCAGCGCCTTCGCCTCGATCTGGCGAATGCGCTCACGTGTCACCGAGAACTGCTGGCCAACTTCCTCCAGCGTGTGATCCGTATTCATGCCGATGCCGAAGCGCATGCGCAGCACGCGCTCTTCGCGCGGCGTGAGCGAGGCAAGCACCCGCGTCGTCGTCTCGCGAAGGTTCGACTGGATCGCCGCGTCGATAGGCAGGATCGCGTTCTTGTCCTCGATGAAATCGCCGAGGTGGCTGTCTTCCTCGTCGCCGATGGGCGTCTCAAGGCTGATCGGCTCCTTCGCGATCTTCAGCACCTTGCGCACCTTTTCAAGCGGCATGGACAGCTTTTCGGCCAGTTCTTCCGGCGTCGGCTCGCGGCCGATCTCATGCATCATCTGCCGGCTCGTGCGCACGATCTTGTTGATGGTCTCGATCATGTGCACGGGAATGCGGATCGTACGCGCCTGATCAGCAATGGAGCGCGTGATTGCCTGCCGGATCCACCATGTCGCGTAAGTCGAAAACTTGTATCCGCGCCGGTATTCGAACTTATCGACGGCCTTCATGAGGCCGATATTGCCCTCCTGAATCAAATCCAGGAATTGCAGACCGCGGTTCGTGTATTTCTTGGCGATCGAGATCACGAGACGCAAATTCGCCTCGACCATTTCTTTCTTCGCCTGGCGGGCTTCTCTTTCGCCCTTTTGCACAATCTTCACGATGCGGCGGAACTCGGCAATATCGAGGCCCGTCTCGGTCGCGAGCGCGTAGATTTCTCTGCGGATCTCGTCGATGCGCGCCCGCTCTTTTTCAACGAATTTCTGCCAGCCCTTGCCCTTCAGCTCGGCGACGCGGTCGACCCAGCTCGAATCGAGCTCGGTGCCCTGATACTGGCCCAGGAACTCGTCGCGGCGCACACCGTAGCCGTCGGCGAGGCGGAGCAGGCGGCCTTCATACCCGATAAGCCGCTTGTTGATGTCATAGAGTTGCTCGACAAGAGACTCGATACGGGCCGGGTTCAAGGACAGGCTCTTAACGTCCTGAATGACCGCGTCTCTTAGCTTCCTCGACCGCTTCTCCTGCTGAGGCGAAAGCGAATCGTCCTGGAACTTTCGCTCGACATGCTGATCCTGCAGCTTGCGAAGCTTTTTATACTCGGTAGCAATCCGGTCGAAGGTTTCAAGAACCTTCGGCTTGAGTTCCGCCTCCATCGCCGCGAGCGAGAGGCTGTTTTCGAGATCGTCATCCTCGTCGAAATTCTCTTCGCCGCGAAACTCTGCGGTCTCACCCTCGCCATCGCTGCGTTGCGCGGCTTCCCCGTCCGGCCGGAATCGGATGGGCGTGTCCATTGGCGCCGTTCAGCCCAGGCGCCGCGGCCCGCGTTGCGCCATTCTGCGCAGCATGAGCAGGAGCGGGAGCCGGAGCCGGAGGCTCATCGGGCACAAACACTTCCTCGGCGCCCTCTTCTTCGCCCTCGCCGGTCCGCACAAACGGACCTGAATAGGTTGCCTCCAAATCAATGATGTCGCGGAGGAGGATCTTCCCCTCGTTCAGTTCGTCGCGCCAAATGATGATGGCTTGGAAGGTGAGCGGGCTTTCGCACAGGCCGCCGATCATGGCCTCGCGGCCGGCCTCGATGCGCTTCGCAATCGCGATCTCGCCTTCGCGCGAAAGAAGCTCGACGGACCCCATTTCGCGCAAATACATGCGCACGGGATCGTCTGTGCGTTCGCTGACTTCGGTTGACCGCTCCTGCTTGACCGGCAAATGAGGCTGAGGCGCGTGCCTGTCTTCCTCGTCCTCGTCGATGGGCTCCGCCGCCGCGGCTTCCTCGACCTCCTCCGCATCGACGACATTGATGCCGAGGTCGGAAAACATCGTCATGATGTCCTCGATCTGGTCGGGAGAGACCTCGTCGGGCGGCATGACTTCGTTGATCTCGTCGTAAGTAACGTAACCGCGAACCTTGGCGGCCTTGATCAGCCGTTTTACGGCGGCATCCAAAAGATCAAGAACCGGGCTGTCCGATGTCTCGGACGCGGGGGTCTCTTGGTCCTCTGTTTTTGTCGTCGCTGTGGCCATTATGCACTCCAGAAAATGCCGAAAAACGGTCCGCGCAGGCAGACAGGCAAACTTGGCTTAAGGTAGCGGTCTATCTCCTGGGGCGCCGGAACTGTAAAGCGTCGTTCGACACGGCATTTGCGATTCGCTTTGTTAAACCACTCTAAACGATAAGTGGCTGTGCTTAACACCGCGTTACTCATGAAGCTAAATTCACGCCCTACCGTGCGCCCCGTATATTATCTGGTGAATGTTTGCCCCAGCCGCAATATCAAAGGCCTCATCAAGATGCTACTATCTCAACCTGTTGCTTGACAGCAAACAGCTTGGAGCAGTTCTCACTCGTTTGTTCGTTTATGTAGTCACTCTCGGCTTCCAGCAAGGGGCGTGGAACACCCGCCTTGCCGTGAAGGGTCATGACATGTTGCCAACCTTCCAAGACCTGCTCTTTAGTTGCGCCTTGATCGAACTGGCGGTCAGACTTATGGGCGCATGCACGCGCAACACGCTCAAGCTCCGCTCCTAAGCCAGCCCCGACAGGTGCTCGAACAACTTTTCGTTGTCAAGCAATTCCTCTGTCTGATGTATGGTTAGCATTGCGTTTCGGATACTGCAACAGCCTGCATCCTCCAAATGAAGGCTTGCGATCTCCTCCACATGCTCGTCGAGAAGCCAGGGATGCCGCGTGATTGCCATGATGAGCAGCGCCTCTCTCGGCGCGCTGGACGGCGCTGATGGTTGGGCGATTGGACTGGCAAGAAGGCTGCTCGTGCGCGCTGCCGCCGCGTTCGGCTTTGCGTACCGCGACCGGGGCGCTGCCGCTCCATCGACACGCGAGCGCCACGACGATGCATCGGGGCGGCGAGCCTGCCCCCTCACGCCCTGCCCTTGGGTCCGAAGCCGCTCGCGAAGGCTGGAAACATAATGAAATTTTAGGCTTCTGTGCTCGATCTGCTGAACCGCTTCCATGAGCCTTGCTTCGAGGCTTGCGCGCTGCTCGGGCGTGTTGAGCGGATGGCGATCCCGCTCCCTGGCCCAAAGCACATCGATCAGGGGAACCGGTTCCCCAAGCCTCTTCGCAAGGACATCCTTTGCCCCGCCCGTGACCATGTCGTCGGGGTCCCGGCCCTCCGGCAAAAAGGCGAATTGGAGGGAACGCCCAGGCTCGAGATGCGGCAAAGCCGTGTCGATCGCCCGGTGTGCGGCTTTTTGCCCTGCCGTGTCGCCATCGAAGCAGAGCGTCGGGAGCGGGCCCATTGTCCACAAAAGGCGGAGCTGATCCGAGGTCAGCGCAGTCCCGAGCGGAGCCACCGCGTTTGCGAAGCCCGCTCGCACAAGCGCAATCACGTCCATATAGCCTTCCGCGACGATGACCGTTTTTGCTGTTTTCGTAGCCTCGCGCGCCGCCGCAAGATTGAAGAGGATATGCCCCTTGTGAAAAAGCTCTGTCTCGGGCGAATTAAGGTATTTCGGCTGCTGATCGGGCAGAAGAGCGCGGCCTCCGAACGCGATGACGCGTCGCTTTGCGTCCATGATCGGGAAAATTAACCGTCCGCGAAAACGGTCATACGGGATCGCGATGTCGTCGCCATGGATCAGAAGGCCCGCATCCTGCATCTCGGCGAGCGAAAAGCCCTTGCCGCCCAGACACTGCTTCAAAGCCGCCTTATTGTCTGGCGCAAAGCCGAGCCTGAAAAGCTTGATTTCCGAGAACTGAACGCCGCGCTTTTCGAGATAAGCTCGCGCTGCGCTTCCCTCGCGGCCAGCGAGCGCCAATTCAAAAAAGTGGCACGCCTCTTCCAGCGCTTCCCGGACGCGCGTCTCGTGACTCGCCTTGACTTCATCAACAGGTTTCGGAGCGGGTAAAATGACCCCTGCCTCCGCGGCAAGCCGCTCCACGGCTTCAGGGAAGGCTAGCCCTTCCACCGTCATGAGAAAGTTAAAAATATCGCCGTGTTCGCCGCTGGCGAAGCAGTGGTAGAAGCCCTTATGGTCGTTCACCGTGAACGAAGGGGTTTTTTCGGTCTTGAAGGGGGATAAGCCGACGTATTCGCGTCCGGCGCGCCTGAGCTTGACGTGGCGCTCCACCACGCGGCTTACTGGGACGCGGCTTCGGATCTCGTCGAGCAAATCGGGCGGGTATCGCATAAACTGCTCTGGCCTATTCTGTTCTCAACGGCGATGGGGAGAAAGGTTAATGTACGAATTATGGAGCGATTCGCAGAAGGCCTAGTATGTTCAGATAAAGGGACATGTCTTATTCCCGCTATTCACCTATATATCGCCCGCGTTCAAAAAATGGACGATCTATGATTTTTCTCGCTATTGGCCTGCTTGCCGTAAGTATTGTGCTCTTTGTGCTGACCGGCGAGGGCGACACGATAGCCGGTTTGCCGCGCGACGATTTCCCCCGTGTCGCAGGGCTCCTTTCCCTTCTTATTTTTCTCATGGCTGGCGCAGCAAAACTCACGGCTGGAAGAGCCGCCGAGGCCTTGAAGGCGCTTGGAACCTGGGCGGCGATCGGCCTCGTGATCGTAGCGCTTTATGCCTATCGAAGCGAACTCGGCGAGGTTCGCGACCGCGTCGTCCAGGAGTTGCAGCCGGGCTCGGTCCAGACCGTCTCGCCGGGTGCGGCGGGGCGCGGCGCGGTGGTCTCGATCCGCAAGACCGGCGATGGGCATTTCATCGCCAGGGCGCAGGTCAACGGCAAGAGCGTCCGCATGATCGTTGACACCGGCGCGTCAACGGTGGTGCTTCGGCCGGAAGATGCGCGCAAAGCCGGGATTCAGGTCGGAGCGCTGGACTATAGCGTGCCCGTTGAGACCGCGAACGGCCGGGCATTTGCGGCCCGCGTCAGACTTGAGCGCGTCTCTCTCGGAGAATTGACTTTGGAAAAGGTCGAGGCTCTGGTTACCCGTCCGGGAGCGCTCCAACAAAGCTTGCTCGGTATGAGTTTTTTAAGCCGTTTGAGGTCTTATGAATTCTCAGGGAACAAGCTCCTCATGAAAAGCTAGGTTGGTGCGCCAGTTTTTCCGTCGAGGGGCCAAGACGGCGGAGCGCCGTGACCATGGACAACCGGTCACTTCAACGTAAGATTGCAAAAGAACTTCTGGTATGGGCCATCGCTATAGGCGGCGCATACTTCACATTCTCTTCGTTCGAGCCTCTTTTCGACCGGGCCAAGCAGGCGGCATCCCGCGCCGGATTTGCGCATCTTTTCGAGTTTGAAACAAATTCCCCTAGATTGGCGCGCTTCAACACGAAGGTTCTGACCGCATCGTCGGTGCCCCTGCGCGGGACGATCTCTGCGAACCAGGAGCCAACCGCAGCGCGAAAGGTCGTGCTGAGCGCGAACGATTACGGCCACTTTCACGCGATCGCGCAGATCAGAGGCCAGCAGGTGGAATTCATGACCGATACGGGCGCTACCTACGTGGCGCTCAGCTACGAGACGGCTCAGAAGCTGGGCCTCGCGCCGCATGACCTGCGCTTCAATGGCAGGTCGACGACAGCGAACGGCGTTGCTCGCGTGGCGTCCGTCCTACTCGAGACAGTCCGCATCGGCGATATATCGGTGAAGGACGTTCAGGCTGTCATCGCCGAGCCCGGCCGGATGACACAGAACCTTCTCGGCATGAGCTTTATCAGGCAGCTGTCCGGGTTCGAGCTAAACGGCGCCAGACTCACAATGACTGAGTAGCGCCGTGTTTTCAGCGGCCGACATGCTGGAAGCGGCGAAGCGCCTTAACCTGCCGCGCGGATCGGACGTTTCAGAAACTCCGGCACGTGGTCGCCAAGCCCGATAACGGGTGCGGATGTTGCCGGCGGGAGCAACTCACGATGATACCGCGATACGCTGCTCCGATCATTGTTCCTCTCGCGCCGAGGCGCTGCACCAGCGCCGGCGGCGGTGCTGCGGATGGGCCGGACATCAGCCGGTTGCCGCTGCTCTGGCCCGCTACGAATGGGACGAACTTCGGCGGATTGACGGGACTCTGGAGCGGCCTGATCCTTACGCACGGTTTTGATGCGATCCCCCCGGCGCGTGCTACGCTCGCGGCGCTCGCTAAAGTCCGCTGACGTAAGATTTTCGGTAGAGGGCTCCCCGTCGATCCACTCTATCTTAGCCTTGCAAAGCGATTCGATCGCGCGAAGGCTTTTCATTTCCTTTGGCGTCACGATCATCGCCGTGTACCCCTCACGGCCGCGCGACCTGTGCGGCCGATGCGATGCACGTAATCCTCGGGGCTGATCGGAACATCGAAATTAAAGATGTGGCTCACATCGGGAATATCGAGCCCGCGCGCCGCGACGTCAGAAGCGGCAAGGAAAGTTATTTCCCCTTTGCGGAAGGCTTCAAGGGTCGCCGTGCGCTGGCGCTGATCGAGATCGCCATGCAAAGCAGCTGCATTAAACCCATGTTTAATCAGCGACTTATGCAGAACTGCGACGTCCCTTTTCCGATTGCAGAAGATGATCGCGTTTTTGACCACACCTGCTTCGTTGCGCATCAGTTCGCGCAGAACATGGCGCTTTGTCTTCAAATCGGCAGGAGAGAACTTGAGTTTCTGGGTGATGAGCTTAGCGTTCGTCGGGGGAGCGCTTACACGGATATGCTCAGGATTACGAAGGAACTGTTCTGTCAGCTTCTGAATTTCCGGAGGCATCGTCGCCGAGAAGAACATGGTCTGGCGCGATGGAGGCAGAAGCTTGCAGATACGTTCGATGTCGGGGATGAAACCCATGTCCAACATCCGGTCTGCTTCGTCGATCACGAGGTAATCGACCGCGTTCATCAGAAGTTTTCCTCTTCCGAAGTGGTCGAGAAGGCGGCCGGGCGTCGCGATCAGAATATCTGCGCCGCGTTCGAGCTTCTTCTCCTGATCGTCGAAAGATACACCGCCGATCAAAAGCGCTACCGTCGACTTGTGTGCGATCGACGCTTCAATCGCTTCGGCCACCTGCGCCGCGAGCTCGCGAAGTCGGCTCGAGAACGAGGGAGCGCGGCATACGAGCGCGGGCGCGGCCTTTCTCAAGCATCGTCAGGAGTGGAAGAACGAAGGAAGCCGTTTTGCCCGTTCCGGTCTGAGCGATGCCGACAACGTCTCGGCCCTCTAAGGCGAATGGAATGGCTTGGGCTTGAATGGGGGTGGGGGCGGTAGAGCCTGCCGCCTCGATGGCTGCCAGCACTTTTCGCTCGGCTTCAGATTTTAAAAGTCATATCCCGTTGAATTTTTGGAACCACATCCTCGGGGTTCAGTGAGTATCATCATACGCACAATGCGAAATGATGACAGGAGCGCGTCAGACCTTCCATCTGGAGTCGCATTGCGGGTAGGCTGTAATAATGTACAGTCGAGAAAACTGCCGAACGTGCAACAGAAACCGAGTTCGTCAGGCGCTCGCCCGATATATGATCGGAACTGCATGTCCCGTCAACAATGATCGGTCAAACTGCGTGAAACTGTCTCCAATTTCCATAGTCTTTGCACGGAAAAAGCGACCAGGAAGCAACGCGGAGCTAAAGGGCGGCATTTAACGAGGCCGGGCCGCTTACAAACTTGCTCCCTTTCAAGAAGAAGCGAAGAGGCCTGACCGCATCCTTGGTTATTCCGATGCGCACGCTGACGCCGATGGCGCCGGG
>CAVRSS010000068.1:0-11843 GCA_963723755.1 uncultured Alphaproteobacteria bacterium
GATCCAGACGGAGATGTCCTGGATAACATCCGAAGACAGCCAGCCTTTGGACACCGCGTCGGAAATTGCGAGCCCGGCGGCCAAGGCGATCACATTGAAGATGCAGCCAACGAAAGATGCTGCGCTCCCAGCGAAACCCGGCGTCAAGAACCAGGCCATCCCGCCGGACAGCTTCTCGGGATGGTTCAAGATCGCCAGTCTGCCAAAAGGAGGCATCTATCAGGTGACGCTGTCGGAGCACGCCTGGATCGACATGGTCCAGAACGGCGCACCGCTCGCGAACGCAGGCTTTACGGGCGACCCATCCTGCGGAGTCGTTCGCAAGAGCGTCCGCTACAGGGTCGGCGAAGGGCCAGTTACGGTGCAGATCAGCGGTGCGCCCAACGAGACGATAAAAGTGGTTGTGCGTGAGGCCGACTGATCATGAGCCAGTGGTCGAGCCCGATGCGGTCGGGCCGGCGCATGAGCGCTGGCTCGGCTGGTTTCATTCGCAGCAATTGCGCTTTCGGCCTTCGTCTCCGGTCCAGCCTGGGCTCAAACTGCTCGGCCGCCTGCATTCGACAGTTTGGAGACGCTCGGTAGAGCCTTGTTCGCCGACTCCAATCTTTCGCGAACGCGCTCGCAATCTTGCATAAGCTGCCATTCGCCAGAACTGGGGTTTACCGATCCAAGGGAACTTGGAGCGGTCGGAGGGGCTGTCTCGCTCGGTGCGAATGGGCGCTCGCTTGGCGACCGCAATGCGCCAAGCGTCGCCTACGCCAGCCTGACGCCGGAGCTTCATTTCACAGCGGACGGTGAGGCGATTGGCGGCTTCTTCTGGGACGGGAGGGCGCGCAATCTTGAAGAGCAGGCCGGAGGGCCACCGCTAAATCCCGCCGAAATGGGGATGCCGGACAAAAAAAGCGTGGTGGCGCGCATCAAGGAAAACCCATCCTATGTGAGTGCATTCAGAAGTCTGTTTGGAGAGCCCGTTTTCGGGATGCCAGCCAAGCCTATGCAGCCATGACCAAGGCCATAGCCGCTTTTGAGCGCACGCCGCAATTCAGCCTTTTCAAATTCCAAGTACGACCGCTCGCTCCGCGGCGAAGCAACTTTAGGCGAAGAGGAAGCGCGGGGACGCGACCTGTTCTTTTCGAGTTCACGATCAAGCTGCGGCGGATGTCATTGGGCGGGGGAGCGGGGTTGTCTGGAAAAGAGGTCTTCTCAAACTTCCGATATTACAACATTGGGGTCCCGGCCAATCGCGCCGTTCGTGCCCTCAATGGCTCAAAGCCAGATTACGGTGACGCAGGGCTTTCTGCAAATCCCGCCGTGTCCGGTTCACCGCATGACGGCAAGTTCAAGGTTCCTTCCCTTCGCAACGTAGCCGTTACCGGTCCCTATATGCACAATGGCGTCTTCAAGGACCTGCGAGCCGTTCTGCTCTTTCACCAACGGTTCAGCCAGAATGCTGCGAACACGGCTTTGAACCCCGAAACCGGGCAGCCATGGGAAAATCCGGAGACGCCGGAAAATCTGGCGTTTGAGCAGCTTAAGAAGGCGCCAGCCATCGATGGCCGAGATATCGATGCGCTTGTCGCTTTCCTGAAGACGCTCACCGACAAGCGCTACGAACGATTGCTTCGTCGCTGAAAAGCCCTTCTCTCAATAAACCGGCTAAAGACGCGAAGGAAAAAAGGCTGCCCCTTGCAGTATACGAAGAGGAGAGCCGAAGCTATTTTTTATACGCGCGCTTGAGGGCACGATTTCTCGCTGATTCAGGGCCTCGGTACACCTATCTCTGGTGAGATATCCGGAGTAGCTCGGCTCGTATGTCTTCAAACACTTCATCCTCGATCCCAAGCAAGCGGACGTGCTCGGCGAGTTTGTCGAAGTATTCCCGGTTTGTCCCAAGGCGGCCTCTTCCGGTGGCGATGGTGGCGGCCGCTTCCGCGCCGCTGACGTCGGCAAACTGAGGACTTGATCTATCCATCACGAACGCCAGCGCCTCGATGGACCCTTGCGGCGTAATCACTGGCCGGAACACAGGCGCGTAGCCATACCCGATCATTTCCCGCATCCAAAGGATCTCCGTCTCCTCGTTTACCAGGCTGGCCGGTAGCCGGTAGGCCAAGCCATGGCATTCCCCGCCGAGGTCAAGGGCAGCCATCAAGGAAGGAGCCTTCCTGGACCCGCGCCCGATCTCGATTTTGAGACAGAAGCGCCGATGGAAACCCGGAAAAGTCGCCTGTCTGATCTCCGCGAAGTGGATCGCCGGATCCCACATCAGCGACCCATAGGCGAACACCCAGAGGTCGGCGTTGAGCCGCCCCGCAAGCGCGTCGCTTCGCGTGGCTTCACGATCCTTGTGTGAGCGGCGCCATTCAGAGAAGCCTGCCGCAGCCGCGCGTCTGTCCCATTCCTCGAATGACGCGAGCGGGATTCTGAATTCCGATCGCTCCGGTTCGATGATCTTGCCGGTAAGCATCGGGACATGAACAAATGCATCGGGCAATAACGCCATGCCTGCCTCACCTCGCGCAAACGGTACAACCTGCTTTTATGCGGTGCTATTCACAAGCCCGAAGGCGCTCCAGAAAGCAGCGCTGCATGCGTTCTTCCGGACTGAGCTAGCTCTTTGAATTCTTTCACAGTTATGCGTTGACGATAAGCTCCTCCGGGTGACACCCGGTCGAGGTGGTTCGGGGGTCTTTTCCACTGGCTTTTCACAAGCCCGGATATCCAATTCATTCTACTTCTATTTGTAAATTATTAAAGTTGTATCGCCCGATGGAACAACCCCTAGCGGTACACCCCGCGCCGTTAGGGGTTTTTTCCTCTTAAGGTTTACGCTCAGCACCTCGCGGCGGCTATGTGCTCACGGACAGCCATATCCGGCCAATAATTCTGTGCGACATGCGATCGCTCAGGCCTGCTTTTTCCATCTTGCCAGTTGCGGGATCTGCACCGGGCAAGCTTTCTCATAGGCCAACTATAGCCTTGTTTCTTCATGGCTTGTTCGACGATCTCCTGCATTTGCGCGACCGTGCAGTCCTTCCCGATAAATTCTCCATCCCGATAACAAAGGCTGCAGTAGGTCTCACTCTTGCGTCCATCGCGTTTCGTCCCGCCGCCGCCGGGGTCTTTTGAAAGCGGCATCCCACAGGATTGGCATTGCTTCATGGTTTTCCCCTTGGTTGATCGCATCGACTATATTTTGAGCATTCGAATGAAATAGCCAAAATTTAGACATTAAAAATGCTCTCAGGGGATGCTATAAGCCTTCCGTCCGCTTCAGCGGCAGATCGCACCAGCGCGGCCAATGGCCGGTGTGCTCGAAGATTTTGAACAGGTCAGCCATGGCGATCGTTGTTGTCATGGTGTTGACGAGCGGATGGGCGCTGACGGTCTCTGCCGTCCGCATCCTGCCATCAAGAATGACGCGAACTTTCCTCCCAACGTCGTTGAAGACAGCGAAAGGCGTTACGCTACCGGGCAGGACCTTGAGAGCCGCTGCCAACGTTTCCGGTTTGGCGAACGAAAAGCGGCCGTCCGCTCCGATGCTCTTCGCGAGTTGCTTCAGGTCCAGCGGAGGCGTGAGGAGGTGCATCGTAACGAGATAGAGCTGTCCGTTCCTGTCTGCGACCACGATGTTTTTGACGGGAAACTCCCACTCACCAATGTCCCGCTGCGCGAGGCCCTCGGCAGTAAGCACGGCTTCATGGTCCACCGTTTTTGACGCGATGCCAAGTTTGTCAAGGAGTTGGAAAAAGGCACTGTGGTTGTTCATCGCGAGAGCATGTGAGGATCGATAGGAGGAAGGTCGAGAGCCCACCTTTAATCAATTTCGATTAAGAGCGCGCGGCGCCGTCGAGCAAGACGATACCCACTGCAATCGGCGCGAATATGGCAATCCAGATAGGTATGTACGAACCGCATTCACAAGGCGCTCGGCCCCTAGCCGCCCCATGATCCCTCACCCAGCCGCCAAGGATTTTCATTGAGTACCGTCTGGCGCACGTTTGCGCTCAAGTCTACGACATTTGCTCTCACGCGGGCTGGAAGCGAATGCAAATGGAATCGGACCACGAGACTGGTGTAGGATTTAAGGGCAAATCATCGCCTCGATGCAATCGTTGAACCTTTCTTCATTTGGTGTCCCATGCAGGATGTCGCGGTAGATTTCCTTCGGCGCGTACGTTCAATCATTGAAGCGGCGGAGCGGGGCCTCGTCACGGAGGACGATCTCTCCGCCGGACGAAACTCCATGAACCAATTGCTTGAGCAGGATTGGGTGATGCCGCGAGCCGTCTCCGACGTGAGCATCCATTGGAGACTGATCGAGGACTCTCTCAAACTCATTCTGAAGGGAAAGGCCGACTCACAGACGCCGGCGGAAGAGTTGCAAACCGCTTGGACCGCTTACCGCGCCATTGAAGACGTTTTCAAAGACGAGCAGCAATAAGACTCGCGTTAGCGATAAACGGCACGTCCGTTAGGCCAATCCCAGCGCCGTCGGCTCTCGCTGGATTGTAACTTGCTGGCCAGGTCCGCAATGCGCTCAAAGCCTGCAGCAGCGGCAACGGCATGCCGCCTCACCCGAGGATCGGTTGCCCTTTGGCTAAGCGCCCGCATCTGCGCGGCATATTCGCGCCAGAGTTCTATATCGTACAAGGTGGATGACATTGTAACTGCCACTCTTTCACTACAATGTCTTCGATCTTTTCAGGATTTTATGAACAATCCTTTGACTATCACGGATTGGTTACTGGACCAGGCGGGGCGGGCGGCAGAAATCACGTCAGTGAAGAACATCCAGTTTATAGTCTTCCACCTAACGGTTTGAAATAAAACAAAAAAGCCCCTAGCGATGAAGCAACGCTAGGGGCTTGGGCGACCTAAGAACTCGCAAACCTTTTTTGGAGAAAAACCGGCAACGCCAGCTGTGTTCAACTCCCTGTTCTGTTGCATACAAGCTAATATCGACAATGCTAATACGCAAACGCTCTGAGTGCGCGAGCTAAAAACTCAGTGGAATAGCTGCACAAAAAGCACAGCTACGCTGACTAAATTGCAACGAAGATCTTTTCCCATTTCACGAAATTTGAGCTTCGGCGGTTTATTCGCAGGCTTGCCCGTTTGGGGGCTGGCCAGAATGAGAACGGTATGGGAAAGTGAGGCACGTCGAAACCGGCCGCCGCTTAAAGAAGACGCGGCCTCTTTAATGGGAAAATAAGCAAGAAATCTTAAAGTCAGCCTCAATGTTGAGGAGCGAGTCGGGAGCGTTCAAACTATGATCGAGTTAGCCTTTATAAAGCCGTTCGACTACGCTGATCCTGAAACAGGCGACAAGATCGCGATCTCGGTCTCGGATTTTTACACAAAGCTGTCGGTGAACGATCGCGAGTATTATTTCGTTCGCGAGAACGGCACATTCGACGGCGCCGCGACGTCGAAACGCACAGGGCCTATCCTGGTTTACGCGGTGGACTGAACGGATCGATCTTCGCCGCTTCCCATTTTCGAGCGCTCTCTTCCGTCTTGGCCCGCCCGACGATGACGAGGCGGCCATTTTCCCACCGTTGTCTGTGCTCCAACTCGCGGCGTCCCGGGTCTCTCGTGACGCCGCTTTGGACGACGGTGTTCCCAACCTTGAAGTCGTACGTGTAATAGACCCGCTTTTTCATCCATTGACCTCGGGGCGTCGAATCAGCGGGCGGATCATGCTGTGATTCGCGCTTGGTTGGTCAATGAACAATCGGCAATTCCCCATTCCTGCTGACAAGTCCGTTGCCAGCGCAAGCGACGAGATTTGTTGAGATTTCCTCTGCGGGTAGCGTCGCCGGGTACGACTAAATTCAGCTCACTGAAAGTATTCCGATGCAGAACCGCGGTGCGTCGCCTCATCAGTCCAAGAAGCCTGCGCACCCTATCAAGTTTGATAGCTGATAACCGGAGCCCGCAGGACATTTAATACCTCGATAAGTTGTTTGTCGAGGTGAAAATGATCGATTGCGTCTCCATCAGCACAAGCCATCTGTTCGCGGGCAACCCAATATACGAGCAGCACAGGCTCAGGCATGAATGCATCGTGCAGAGGCAGTCATGGAATGTCCGACTATCCGCAATACGATCAATACGACAATCCGGCAGCCTGCTACGCGAATTAACGGTTGCGGGCAGCGAAACAGCTGCGGCGCAGGCAGCGGAAATGGCGTCCCGGTCGGTATTTTTCCCAGCATTTCCAGGGGTTGAAGCGAGCTGAAGCTCTCGTTAACCTCCCGGCAAGGCGCTATCGCTGAGAATCTCTCAGAGAAGGACTGAAGACGAAAGCGTTAAGGGACAAGGTGACAAACAGATGCCGCCATCCGCAAATTTCACACAAAAAGGGGCATCCGGACGCCCGTGTCCGATTAAACGCACGATGCTTTTTTGCAGGATGCTGAAATAGCCTGAAAATCTGGCTTCATCCTTCGACAGGCTCAGGATGAGGCTGCGACAAGCTCAGCATGAGGCCGAGTGTTTTCAATAGCTTGAACCACATGGTGAGCTTGTCGACCTCAGCTTGTCGTCCCCTCATGGTGAGCTTGTCGAACCATGGGCAACATCGTTTTTCGGTAGCCTGGACGCGGGCTGCTCTAGCTCAGCTCTCTATCACCTTCAAAAAGAAGCGAGATCGGCACAATGCCAGTAAGTGAATCCTGCCTCACATCGCAAAATAAGCCCGATGATTGCCACACCGGCGAGACGCATCAGCCTGGAGGCAAACTCGCCGATGCCTTGCAGTCGCAAATCATCAACGCGTTCGAGGCTGCGATTTATCAGGGTATGCGCCCCAAGGATGCGCTGGCCGTCATTCTTTCCTGGATGTCATCAGAAATGATGCGCATCCAGGCGGACCCGGTAAACGGGTCAAAATGGTAGAGGCGGCCGTCAGGCAACCTGCTACTCCGTTGCGATCGTCGGCTCCTGCCCCATCTCGGCGCGGCGCCGGTACAGCCCGGCAAAGTCTATCGGATCGAGGAGCAGCGGCGGGAACCCGCCTTCGCGCGAAAGGTCTGCAACGAGGCGCCGCACGAACGGGAAAAGAAGCGCCGGGCACTCGATGAAGAGAACCGGCTGGATCGCTTCCTGCGGAAGATTTCTCAGAACGAAAGCGCCTGCGTATATCAGTTCTATATTATAGAGAACGCCTTCGTCGCTCTTGGCCTCGCCTTCGAGCGAAAGCGCGACCTCATAGGCATCCTGCTGCAGATTGCGGACCTGAACATTGAAGTTGATTTGCAGATTGGGATTCTTCCCAGGCCCGCGGAAAAAACGCGTCGCATCCGGGCACTCGAAAGACAGGTCCTTGATATATTGCCCCACGACGTTAACCTGAGGAGCCTGGGAATTTTCCGGCCCCGGGTTGAGGGTGTCGCCGCCATTCGATCCGTTGTTTCCAGACATCGTTTCAATCTCCGCCATCTCTGTATTGGGCTTTCGCGTGCACAGGTGCGGCTATCCGCAGGCGGCGCGCTTTCGGATCGGAGCTAGCATGGCGCACCATGAACTGCAATGCCTTCGAAACCCTTATTCAACGCCTTCCCAAGGAATGAGGTCGACCGCAGCTCCCAGCTATTTCGGATCCACGGAGGGATTTCCGCCCGGCGTGCCGGGTGGAGGTATCACGGGTGTACTGTGCGGGTGAGGGTCCGGAACGGGGGCCGCGATGCCCGGATCCACCCCGGCGGGAGGGTGAATAACCCCGCTATTGCGATCGAGGCGTTCGCTCAGAGTCTCACCCGGGCGCCTATCCTGGGCCGTCGCCCGCGGATCTTGCTGGCTGGTTTTGGGCGCTTCCTGCGACACGCCGGCGTGAAGCGCGGCTGGCGCAATTCCCGTGAGAGGCAAGACCACAACCGAGGCCATCAACAAGCTTCGGCGAAGACGTCCATGCAGGGCGGATGAAATGTCATCCATTACGTTCTCCTTGACTGTACTCAAATGGAAAAACCGGTCGCGAACGTTTCCGGTTCCTCAAGGAGAGCCGAACAGCGATCACTCAGCTGCCGCCGAGGCAAGCTGCGTTCGGCCGCGAGAAAGCACCCACGTTGCAAGGGCGCAGGTAAAGATGACGGCAGCGATGGCGGCTGCCACCAAAAGCACCTCGCCAAAGCCGCCACCGCGATGAAGAGCGCCGATGATCGGCACGGCGAGCCCACCGACCGTGAAACCGAAAAAGAAGCGCACGGAATAGAAGCGATTGCGGAATTCGTCAGGCACGTAGCGCCCGATCATGGCGTCGTTGACCACCACCTGCCCGTAAATTGCCGCCGTCACCAACGTAAGCCCCATCGCCATCGGCAGGCCGACGGTTGCCGCCGCGACAAGCAATCCAGTGAATTGCAAGAACGCAAGCCCCACGAAAATGGATGGCAATTCAAAGCGATCGACAAGCCGCCCGACGACGATTTGCGTGAGCGCGCCGCAGACAAATATGCTTGTGGTAAGCCAGCCGGTAATGGCGAGCGGAACCGGGAGGCCGAGGCGCTCGTCGATGACCTTCGGCATCGAAATGGTCACGATGTTGAAGGTCAGGCCGCCGGCGAGAATGGCTGTCATGAACAGCGCAAGCAACCAGATCACGCGCTTGCGATCGATGTCCAAGGTGTGGCTTGCCGTTCCCTTCTTCCCCGTAGTCCGGTCGTCCTTGACGAGCAGCACGAATGCAATCCCGGTCGCAATCAGCACAGCGCCGGGGACAACGAAAGCGGCGCGCCAGCCAAAAGAGGCCGCAAGCGCCGCCGTTATCCCGGAGGCGAGCGCGGCGCCGATATTGCCCCACACGCCGTTAACGCCAAGGGCGCGTCCAAGCTGCTTGGCATTCGAGACAATCATCGCGCTGCCGATGGGGTGATAGATCGCGCTGAAGACGCCAAGCAGGAAAAGCGCACCGGCAAGCATCGGAAATGAGGTCGATAGAGCGACGAGCAGGCAAGCCGCCCCGTATCCGAAGAAGAACGTTGTCAGAAGCGCCCGCCTCCCGAAGCGGTCCGCAAGCCAGCCGATCGGCAAGGCAAACAGTCCGAAAGCGACGAACGCTCCGGTGGCAAGCCAGATCAGGTCCCCGTAATCCCGCTTGAGCTCTGCAGCGATCGCGATCACGGCGGTCGGGAAAATCAGCAATACGAAATGATCCAGCGCATGCGCCCAATTCACGAACAGGATCGTCCGGTTCGTCGCCTCGTCTTCCACCTTCATAATGTGATGTTTCGTTTCCGTTGCCGCGTTCGGTCCTCACTTTAGCCTTGTGTGAAGGGCATTCGAGCCGAAAACTGTCGCAGGGTATGGCGCGCCTTGATGGCGCCGCTCAAAAGAGTGTGAAGGCGAGGCAGAACTCCTCACAAATGGGCCAAGCCACCATTCTTAAGTTTAATTGCGTAGTTTCGCCTTGATCGAAGGTGGCCGCTCTATAATGATGCGCTGGACATGGCTGCCGAGGGGCTTTTTTCATGAGCGAGGATACCCTGACACGGTTGGCAGCGACCATTGCCGCGCGCCGCTCCGCGACAGCCAGCGCCTCCTACACGAAGTCGCTCCTGGATAAAGGCGCTGCCGCTTGTGCTAAGAAGCTTGGCGAAGAGGCTGTCGAGACGGTTATCGCCGGGGTCGTGGAGAGCGACGAAAAGCTCTGTGCAGAAGCAGCCGATCTCCTCTATCACCTTCTCGTTCTACTCGAGTCGCGAAACGTGCGGCTGGAAGCCGTGTTGAGTGAACTCGACCTTAGAACGGCGCAATCCGGTCATGCCGAGAAGGCCTCGCGGGGATAAGCGAAAACATGAGCTTGCAATTACAGGTGCTGGACTTTGAGCCACGGCAGGCGCTCGAGCTGTCGCCGTACCGCACGTTCACGCGTCGGGAGTGGTCCGAGCTTCGAAACGGCGTCCAGCTCACGCTGAGCGACGAGGATTTGGCGAGGTTGTCCGGTCTTATCGAGCGAATCTCCCGCGACGAAGTGACGGATATCTACCTGCCCATCTCGAAGCTCGTTAATTACTATGTGCGGGCAGCCCAACTTCTCCATTCCGCCACGACGAAATTCTTCCACCAGGACGAAGCGAAGGTTCCGTTCATCATCGGCATCGCTGGAAGCGTCGCTGTTGGTAAAAGCACATCCGCCCGTGTTTTGCGCGAGCTTCTGGCACGCTGGCCAAATCATCCTCGCGTCGATCTTGTCCCGACGGACGGCTTCCTATTGTCGAACGCAGAGCTGGAGCGGCGCGGCATTATGCACCGCAAGGGCTTCCCCGAGAGCTTCGATCAGGCCCGGCTACTTCAGTTTGTTGCTGACGTAAAGGCTGGAAAGTCCAGTGTCGAGGCGCCGGTCTATTCGCATTTCTCCTACGACATCGTACCCGGCGAAAAGATCATTGTGGACCGCCCCGATATTCTGATCATCGAAGGATTGAACGTGCTCCAGCCCGCCAAGCTGCCGCGGCATGGGGACGCCGTTCCCTTCGTTTCCGACTTCTTCGATTTCTCGATCTACATTGATGCCGAACCGGCTGTTATCGAAAAGTGGTATGTAACGCGTTTCCTGCGTCTTTACCGGACGGCCTTCCGCGAGAAGGAAGCCTATTTCTACCGCTATTCGAAGTTGACCGAGGAGCAGGCGGTTGCTCAGGCGTTGAAGCTTTGGCACACCATAAACCTCGTGAACCTGAAGAAAAACATTCTGCCCACGCGCAAGCGCGCCAATCTGATTTTGAGCAAAGGCGATGCGCATCGCGTGGAAACGGTGGCTCTAAGAAAGTTGTAGCCCCCTCTGTGCCTGTCACAATTCATTTGCCCAAGCTCACAGCGCAAACCAGCCTCAACCGTTTTGGCGGCCAGCGGAGCGATCCGGTGTATATAGCGGCCCGACTGGGAGCGTCAGACACGAAAGTTCTGGCGCTGATCGATCTCAAAGTTCCGATCATCCCTTCAGAGGACCGAAGGGCGGCGGAAATCCGCTGGCAAAGCCTGCCAGAGGTGCTGGCGCTTGCCGAGCCCCCCGAGCTTGCATTCCTGGGAGAGGACGCGAGCCGCGCAGCCGTTTTCGCCTGCAACATCCAGCCTTATCAAATTGCGCATGCATCGACGGCGCTTGAGGCGTTGAAGCCGCTTGTCGACCTTCGCTCGCTGGCGTTGCAGGGGATCCTGAGCGCGGCGCGTTGATGATCGCGTCGCAGGCTCGCGCACTTCTTGGCTGGCACGCCCTCAATCGCTGCTGCGTGCGATGCGGCAGCCTTGTTCGCGCGACCGAAGGCGGGTGGCGGCGCAGTTGCCTGGCCTGCGGTCTCGACACCTATCCCCGGACCGATCCCGCCGTCATCATGTGCATTACGCATAGAGACCGCTGCCTGCTAGGGCACGAGCTTCGTTTTCCCGAAAAGATGTATTCGACGCTCGCGGGCTTCGTTGAGGCAGGCGACGATATCGAGCATGCCGTGCGCCGCGAAATCGAGGAAGAGGCGGGCATCGAGGCTGGCGAGGTGCGCTATATTGCGAGCCAGCCCTGGCCGTTTCCGCATTCGCTCATGATCGGCTGCTGGGGCGAAGGCGTGGACCCAGGCAATCACGCTTGATGTAACCGAGATTGCGCACGTTTGGTGGTTCAGCCGCGAGGAGGCGGCGGCAATGCTCGCCTTCGCACATCCGGACGGACTGTTCGTCCCGCCATCCATATCGATGGCGCATACGCTGATCCGCGGCTTTGTCGAAGGGGCCTTAGGTTGTTGATTTTAGGAAGCCGGCCGCGAAGTCGCTACGGCCGCATCGCAGCGAAGCGCGAACGGGAAGAGCAATCGTTGCGCCGTTCGTCGAAAAACCCGGGCATAAGC
>CAVRSS010000069.1:0-28152 GCA_963723755.1 uncultured Alphaproteobacteria bacterium
TCGGCAAGCACCTTGCAAAGAAAGGCCGGGATTTTCCCGAGGGAATGCATGAAATCCCAAGACCGCGCGCCCCGTTTTCGGTAATCTGGCAAAAAACAAACATTGGGGGGGGCGAATGCAAATTGCACTGCTGGCGGACATTCACGCGAACCGGCAAGCGTTCAGCGCGTGTCTGCGGCATGCCGAGGGGAGAGGCGCGGAGCGCTATGTGCTCCTCGGCGACTTTGTTGGATATGGCGCCGATCCGGTGTATGCGGTCGATACCGCCATGGAGCTTGTCTCGAAGGGCGCCGTCGCCGTGCTCGGCAACCACGATTGCGCGGTGAACGATCCCACCGTCCGCATCAACCCGGAGGCGCAGGCCGCCATCGATTGGACGCGCGGCATGCTGGGCGTGGAGGAACGCCGATTTCTGGCGGATTTGCCGCTCGTCATTCCCGAGCAGGATCGCCTCTATGTGCATGCGGATGCCAGCGCGCCTGGGAAGTGGATCTATGTGCTGACGGTCGAGGAAGCCTCGCGCAGCCTGTATTCAACGAAGGCGCAGGTCACCTTTTGCGGCCACACGCACAAGCCGGGCATCTTCAGCATGACGGCGGCGGCGAAAATGACGGCGTTCAGCCCGGTCACGGAATTTGCCGTGCCGCTGCATGGGCTGCGCCGCTGGCTTGTGGTGCTGGGTTCGGTCGGCCAGCCGCGCGACGGCATCCCTGCGGCGTCATATGCCACCTTCGACACGATTAAAAGAGAGATCACCTTCTATCGTGTACCGTATGATATCGAAGGAGCCGCCGACGCGATCAGGAAGGCACGGCTGCCACTGTTCTTCGCGCAAAGGCTGTCCATGGGAAGGTGATGCGACATGGCCAAGTCCACATTAGCGCCTGGCGATGTTCTTGACGGCTTTCTGATGGAAGGGCTGATCCATCGGGGCGGTATGGCGCGGCTTTGGAGCGTCAAGAAGCCCGGCATCGATATGCCTCTTCTCATGAAGGTGCCGGTCCTCAGCGAAGGGCAGGACCCGGCGGCGATCGTCAGCTTCGAGATGGAGCAGATGATCATGCCGCGGATCACCGGCCTCCACGTCCCGCAATTCGTTGCGGAGGGAGATTTCGCCGTCCACCCCTTCATCGTCATGGAGCGGGTTCCGGGAAAATCGCTTTTGATGCGCCTTCCAGACCTGCCTTTGCCTTATGAGGAGGTCGTGGAGATCGGCTGGAAGCTCGCGACCGCGCTCGACGACATTCACCGGCAGCATGTGATCCACCTCGACGTGAAGCCAAGCAACGTCCTGTTCCGGCCCACGGGCGAAGCCGTGCTCATCGACTACGGGCTGTCCCATCACCTCCAGCTCCCCGATCTGATGCAGGAGGAGTTTCGCCTTCCCTACGGCACCGCGCCCTATATGGCGCCCGAGCAGCTTCTGGGCGCGCGGCACGACCTTCGCACCGACCAATTTGCGCTTGGCGTTCTTCTTTATTTCTTTTCCACCGGCATCCGGCCGTTCGGCGAGAGCGAACGCCTGAGTGTGATGAAAAGACGGCTTTGGGAGGATCCGAAGCCGCCGCGCCGTCTCAGAGAGGATTATCCGCTCTGGCTGCAGGAGATCATCATGCGTTGCCTGGAAGTGGAGCCGGCCTGGCGCTATCCCTCCATGGCCCAGCTCGCTTTCGAACTGAGCAATCACGACCAGATCAAGCTGACGGCCCGCTCGGAGCGCCTGAAGGTCGACTCGTTCTGGGCGCGCATGAAGCGGCGCTTGAACCCGGACCTCAGGGAAACCTACACGCCGCGCACGGTCGCGCTGCCTCTGCCATCGGCGCCCATCATTGCTGTCGCCATCGACACGAGCGAAGGCTCGAAGGAGACAAGCGACGCGCTTCGCGACTCCGCCGCCCGCGCGTTGACCCTCCTACCCTCGGCGCGGCTCGCTTGCGTGAATGTCCTGAAGCAGAGCTACATCGCCACCCGGGACACCACCCTCGATGCCGAGGGCCACAACAAGCATGTGAACCGGCTTGTAGCGCTGAAGGCTTGGGCGCAGCCCCTGAGGCTCGGCGAGGGGCGCATCACGTATCATGTGCTGGAAGCGATCGACCCCGCGTCGGCGATCCTGACCTACGCAGAGCAGAACAAGGTCGATCAAATCCTGATCGGCGCCCGGCAGCACTCGCTGCGGCGCTCTTTCCTCGGCAGCGTGTCGGCGAGAATCGCCTCAGAGGCGAGATGCACGGTGACCGTTGTGCGTCCGCCTCGAAAAGAGGGGCCAGAACGCGTGGAACTGCCGTTAGAAAAGCCCGCCGAAGAGGACGCCGTCACGCCTTCTTAAGACGTGGAAGTGTCTGTTGCGGGAGGTGTGCCGACAAGATGCCTCCGTTGGCGTTAGCGGCCTTCCTTGTGGCGAGCCCATCATAAAAGCCCGGCGGGCACAGCGACCATCTCGGGACAGTCGGCTATCGCGAGACCCCGCCGCGTCGATCCTGGTCGCAGCGTCAAAGAGGTCGCAACGGAGCGACCGCCATCGCCGAAAGGATGACAAATGAAGATCAATCCAAAACATTTTCGAGTGAGGGAAGGAGACGACGTCAATCTCAAGAAGTGGCCGACGACCGTCGATCCGCTTTACGAATCGAAGGAGCAATATCAGCAGATTTTGAAAGACCATGTAGCGCAGCTCAGTTCGCAACAGCAGCTTCTCTACGCATCCAACAGCCACGCCATCCTGCTCATCTTTCAGGCCATGGATGCGGCCGGAAAAGATGGCGCCATCAAGCATGTGATGTCCGGGGTCAACCCGCAAGGCTGCCAGGTGTTCAGCTTCAAGCATCCCAGCCCCGCCGAATTGCAGCACGATTTTCTCTGGCGCACCACGCGCGATCTACCGGAACGGGGGCGGATCGGCATCTTCAACCGATCCTATTATGAGGAGGTGTTGATCGTCCGCGTGCATCCCGAAATCCTCCGCAGCGAAGGGCTCCCCGACGTTCAGCCCGACGACAAGTCGGTGTGGCGCGACCGGTATCGGTCTATCACGAATTTAGAGAGACATCTTCATGAGAACGGAACTCGCATTGTGAAGTTCTATCTTCATCTCTCAAAGGAAGAGCAGCGCAAACGCTTTCTCGCCCGGATCGACAAGCCAGAGAAGAACTGGAAATTCAGCGTCGCGGACATTGAGGAAAGGAAATTCTGGAAGGATTACATGAACGCATATGAGGAATGCCTCAGTGCGACAAGCACAAGCGACTGCCCTTGGTATGTCGTTCCCGCCGACGACAAAGAGAACGCTCGGCTGATCGTATCGCATATTGTTCTCGATACGCTGGAAGGACTCAAAATGGCGTATCCAAAAATTAGCGCAGAGCGCCGCCAGGAATTGCAGTCGATCCGCCAGCGGCTTGAGAAGTGAGCGCGGCGGCCCAAGAAGCCGTGATCAGGAGATGACGATGGACACCACCCTAAGTCATTGAAATAAATGGTGCACCGGGAAAGATTCGAACTCTCAACCCCCAGATTTGTAGTTAGTCGTTATTGTCATAAGTTTCTGTTTTTATTCAGGAACCGTTTTACAAGCACTTCGTAAATTGTCATGAAAATTCACGGCATGGCACACCGGTTTGTAAAACAATTTCCAGCCAGGGAGAAGGTCAAAGCTTTAGCTTGTGAACCGTTAGCAGCGCGAACAAGTAAGGATCAATATCAAGTCTGGCTTTACGGCTATCAACCAATGGATTCCACGATTTGACGCATCGCCTTCTTTGCGGCGCCCGGCCGTGAGTGTCGCGATAGAGACGAGGGGCGGCGACCTCTGAGCGCGGCAAAGGCCTTCATCGATGGCTCGAATGCAATCATCAACAAAGGAGGAGAGAGAAGGCGCGCAGACAGAGAAACGAATGGAAGAACAGTTTTCCGAATAGCACCCCGAGGGGCGAACAAACAAAAATTACTTAAGTGTAGCCAGTCAGGCATTCAATAATAATAAATTTGCTCTTCGATCTTCGGATCCGGGATATTGTGATGCAGCGTCTCAATCACGCGTCGCATTTTGCCAGGTGGAGTAGACCGTGTCCTCGCATCCTCTAACGCATCATGAGATCCTAGCCTTGGTGGAGCCATTTACTCGCCGAGGCTATCATCCAGATTTAGCGGCGACCGACAGGCTGGAGCGGAAACTTGTCTTCAAGCCGGTGGAACGTACCTTCGAGACGGCCGACGCATCGGAACTCAGCGAAACACTCCAACTTGAAAGCCGCGTGGGGGATACCTGCAGGCTGAACTCGCACGCTGACTTGCGTGACCGGTCAGGACGAAAAATTTGAGGCAAAGCTGGAGATCGAAGGAACGGATCCGGCCGATCTTCTCGCATGTGTGGAGTGCATCGCCCCAGAAGAGCAATTCCGCTTCGGCCCGGGAGTTGATATCGCCAAAAGCTATCGGCTTCTAAGGGGCAGCGGCTTGACCCGTGAGGGCGTCCCGGCTGTTGAGAAAGTCCTGACGACAATGTCGGCGCAGATTGCCGGCCTTGCCGTCACAGCAACCGCGCCGACGAGAAAGGCCGATTCCGAGGCTTTCATCGAGATACAGCCAACGGCGGGGGACTACAAAGCGGTGCCCGACGATCTGCTGGCGGTCCTCGGCTGGGACTGGGGCCTTCTCAAGCGCAGCAGGAACACTTGGAGAAGCAGCCTGCACCTCAAGGGCCGCGAACCGGATCGAAGCCGCCGGGCCGAACATAAGCTGGACCAGATGGTCGAGCACCTCGTTCAAACTTTCACGGAGCCTCCCCCTCGATTTCACGAGCGGTTGTTCACCGCGCGCTGGGGCGTGGTATTTCGGCGTGCCTTGCCGCTTTTGTTCATTATTGCTCTGATTGCCGCCGCGGCTGCCACGGCACGCCTCCCTCTTGCCGAGGATTCAATGCTGCGGGCGTTTCTTTTGAACGCTCCTCCAATATTGCTCATGCTCATGTTCACCATGCGCCGGCTGCCCAAGATCGAGATTCCGCCTGTTCCCCGCCCTTTAACCGCATCGGCGTGGCGAGAGCCGTTAGCTGCGGCCTGATCGGGAGGAGTGCGGCCATGGCAAGGTCGCGCTATTTGACGAGAACTCCGGTAGCGAGCAGCAATGCCAGGCTCAGCAAGCCGCTACCGGCCTCGTGCTGAGATCTAAACCTTAATCAAGCAGCTTCGACCCGCAGCCTAAAGATTTCGGCGGATGAACGCGCCCGCGTTTTGAAGGGCCGCACGGCCCGGCTCCAGATGGGCATTCCACAGGTGCCACGCGTGGATCATATGCGGCCAGATCTCGAGTGTAACCGGGACATCGGCTGCGCCTGCTGCACCGGCAAAGCTCGTGGCGTCATCGAGGAGGCCTTCGGCTGAGCCGACCTGGATCAGCATCGGAGGAAGCCCGCTTAAGTCGGCGTAAAGGGGGGAAACCCTCGGGTCTTTTCTATCTGTGCCGGCGGGCACATACGCATCGGCAAGCTCGCCGAGATAGTCCTTATGAATGAGCGGGTCTATGGTGTCCTTTGTGATCAGGGAAGCGCCGGACATCGTCAGGTCCGTCCATGGAGATACGAGCCAGAGGCACGCAGGCAGTGCCTCCCCGGCGTCGCGTAAGCCACAGGCAAGGGCCGCCGTCAACCCGCCGCCCGCGCTATCTCCGCCGACCGCAATGTGCCGCGCTGAAATGCCTTGGCTGCACAGGAACCGCCATGCTTTTAGCGCATCGTCATACGCCGCGGGGAAGGGATGTTCGGGCGCCAAGCGGTATTCGACCGCCAGCGTGCGCATTCCGGCTGCTCGCCCGGCTTCAGTGACCATCCGGCGATGGCTCACGATGGAGCCGGAGCAGTAGCCCCCGCCATGGAAGAACATCAAAACGCGGCAAGTGTCGCTGCCGGGAACGATAGACCATTCCCCGGGCACGCCATTGCAGTCGGCTGGCGTAAGTTTTACGTCATCGGCAACAGGCCAAACAGAGCCGACCTCGTTGATGCGGTCGCGTCGTGCTTCCAGCCCATCGGCCGCGGCTTGGAACTGAGCAAAGTGCGGATGTCATCGATCCCATTTGTGTCCATGGAACCTGCTTCTCGGGGGGCTGGACATTAGCCTCTAAGCCTATGGATTCTATCGGATCGCCCCGGAAAGTAATCACACTATCTGTTGAGTTGCATTTGCGGACATCCGTGAGCGGGATGGAATGCGTTGGGAGATAATGAAATGATTACCTTGTATTCCTACCCGGGGCTTTTCGGGGTTGCCGACAATAATCCGTACGGGCTGAAAGTCTTCGCCTTCCTCAAGCTGTGCAAACTGCCGTTCAAGCATGAGCATATCCTTGATCCGAAGGCCGCGCCGCGCGGCCAGCTTCCCTATATCGTGGATGACGATGCGCATATCGGCGACAGCGACGCGATCGTCGTCCATCTCATCAAGAAATACGGCCTCGAAATCGATGGCGGCCTCACCCCGGCCCAGCGGGACACGCACCTCCTGATCCGGCGCATGCTCGACGATATCTTATCTGGGTGATGTCCTATTCGCGCTGGAGCGATGAGCGGTTCTGGCCGCTGTTTCGCGACGCGTTTATCAAGACGCATCCAGCGGTTTCATCGGAGGCCCTTGAGGCGGGGCGGAAATACAATTTCCAGAGATACTCATTACCAGGGGATTGGCCGCTACGAGCCCGCCGCCGTCTATGAAAGAGGTATCGCAGACATAGAGACGCTGGCGAATATCAAGCCAAAGACCGACTGTTTCTTCGGACCAAAGCCGAGCAGCCTCGACGCGGCCATTTACGGATTTATCGCCAATATCTACTTTTATGCGATCGACACGCCGCTGAAGGCATGTGTGCTTTCGCACCCCGGCCTCGTGACGCACTGCATCGACATGCATTCGGCTGTTTGAGAACTGGGAATTTAATGAACACGGCCTGATGCGTATCCGGATGCCAGCATCAACGACCTGCCGATCAAGGAAAGCAAGCGCAAATATCACTGGCCACAAAGGCACAGGTCAGACGGCCAACGTTCCGATTGCCGCTTGACCCCAACGGAGGGACGGGCCGGTTGACGCTGGAAACGCTAAGCGAGCTGTCGATCAGGTGCAGCCGGAACCGGCGCAAGTCTTCGATATCCGCGGTCTCAGGCGAGCGTCCGAGAAAGGCGGCGAAGTTCTTTACACAGCGGATGTAATCCTTCTGCGCCTTCTCTCCAAAATGGCGGGCGCTCATATCGTCGATCATGCGCTGCCGAAACGGGCTGATACGCATACGCAACTCCTCTTGAAAATGAGACTGATTCTCAATCAGAGCCATTGGCTTAATGGGATGCCGCCCGCGCCGCAGCGGCCTACCGCGAGAGCGGTTTCGTTCGCTCGGCCTTGCGCGGAAATGAAAATAGGCTCCCCAAAGTGAGGGGGAGCCTGATGTTAATTTCGCCATTCACACACTGGCAGCGCCGCCCGCTCAGAGCCGTTCGAAGATCGCCGCGATCCCCTGCCCGCCGCCGATGCACATCGTCACCAGCGCGTAGCGGCCGCCAACCCGCTCCAACTCATAGAGCGCCTTGGTTGCGATGAATGCGCCGGACGCACCGATGGGATGGCCAAGCGCGATGGCGCCGCCATTCGGGTTGGTCTTCTCCATGTCGAGGTCGAGGCCGCGGGCCACGGCGATGGCCTGCGCCGCGAACGCCTCGTTAGCCTCGATTACGTCCATCTGAGCAAGTGAGAGACCGCTCTTCTTCAGCGCAAGCTTCGTGGCTGGGATCGGGCCTTCGCCCATGATTTCGTTCGGCACTCCGGCCACCGCGTAGGAAACGAGCCGCGCCATTGGCTTTAGGCCTGCGGCCTCCGCGGCTGCAGCATCGGCTAGCACGAAGAAGGCGGCGGCGTCATTGATGCCGGAAGCGTTACCGGCCGTCACTGTGCCGTCCTTCTTAAAGGCTGGCCTGAGCTTAGCCAGGGATTCAACCGTCGTGCCGGCCTTGACATGCTCGTCGGTGTCGACGACGACATCGCCCTTCCTCGTTTTCTTGACTATGGGCACGATCTGCGATTTGAAGCGGCCCTCCTTGATCGCAGCTGCCGCGCGGCGTTGCAATTCAACGGCGAACGCGTCCTGCTCCTCGCGCGAGATGACCCATTTTGTGGCCGAATTCTCAGCCGTGATGCCCATGTGTCCAACGCCAAATGGGTCGGTGAGCGTGGCGACCATCATGTCGACCAGTGTTGTGTCACCCATGCGAGCGCCAGTACGCATGGCCGGCGAAATATAGGCTCCCCGGCTCATGACCTCCACGCCGCCGCCGATGCCAAAATCGCAATCGCCAAGCATAATGTTCTGGGCGGTCGTGACGATGGCTTGGAGCCCGGACGAGCAGAGGCGGTTCACCGCCATGGCGACCAACTCCATGGGAAGGCCCGCCTGGATCGAGGCAACACGCGCCACATAGGCCGAGCGGCTTTCGGTTGGGATGGTGTTGCCCACGGTCACATAATTGATGACCTTCGGATCGGCGCCGGAGCGGCCGATCGCTTCTTTCATCACGATGCCCGCCAGTTCTGATGGCTCCATATCGGAAAGAGAACCCCCGAAGGTACCAACCGCCGAACGGACAGCGCTCAAAACGACAACGTCTCGCTTACTCATGCTTTCGCTCCCTAAAACATTTCAGCCGCCGGAGATGTCCTTGAGCTGTGCCCTTACGTTATACTGAATTTCCCGGCATTGTTGCACCTGCAAATCGGACAGGGCAGAACCGTCCATTCCATCTGCAAGCGACGCTGCTGGGTCCGAACCTGACGTGCCCGTGTGCGACGGCCAGCCGGTGCCCGGCACTTGGACGCGGTTGGCGATGGAACTTTTATTGTCGATGGCCGAAAGCTCGACCGAAGGAAGATGATGGCTTCCAAGCTTCCGGCAGGAATATAAGTGCCGGGAAGGATAAACCTATCGTCGCAGCAACCGACAACAGGGGTGAAGAGTTAAACTTGACATAACCACGGACATACTTGGGGGGAAAGCCATGCAAATCAAAAATAAAATCGCCATTGTTACGGGTGCCTCAGGCGGCATCGGTCTTGCTGTTGCCAAACGGCTTGCGCAAGAAGGGGCGAAGGTGGTTCTGGCGGCCCGGTCTGCGGATAAGCTCAAGCAGCGCGAAAGGGAAATTCCGGGTTCGTTTGCGGTTCCGATGGACATGCGTAAGCAAGAAGACATTCGTCAGCTCGTTCAGCAAACCGAGCAGAAATTCGGGCGGATCGATATCCTGATCAACAATGCAGGTCAAGGTCTGCTCTCGCCGGTGGAGTCGATTGATCTCAAGGATTACCGTGAGATCATGGAGCTAAATGTCTTCGCCGTGCTTGAAGCGATGCAGGCTGTTATCCCGATCATGCGCAAGCAAGGAGGCGGGACGATCCTCAATGTCAGCTCTCTGGTCTCCAAAAACTACTTCCCCAAGCTCGGCGGTTACGCGTCAACCAAGTATGCGCTCAACGCGCTCTCGCTGACCGCACGCCAGGAACTGGCAAGCGATAACATCGTGGTCAGTGTCTTCCATCCCAAAATGACCGCAACCGAATTCGGGCAGAATGCGCGGGGTGAGACCTATCATTCGGCTGCCGGGCGTCCCGGCATGACCGTGGACACGGCGGAGGCCGTGGCCGAAAAGATGATCCAGCTCATTGAGTCCGGGGGAGCTGAGGCGCAAATGTAGCCGCGCCAGCTAACGGCGAAGCCGCCGATTGGGCCGCTATCTCTTCAGCGGAGACCGAAAACCGGCGACGGTCAGATATATCCCCAGCATGGCCGCACCGCGGTTGCGCGGTCGCTGCCCTCGCAGATGGCGCACGCCCGCGAATGAAATTGAAGCCTGAAAAGCCCGGAGAGGCCGTCTTACTGAAATCGAGAGTTACCTTGGATGTTTTGCCATTCTGGAAGAAGTCTCGCTCGAACCCCGCTGCTTTGCAGCGGCGGCCAAGCAGACCAGCCGGCCTATGCGCAGGGGCTCATCTCACGGATCGTCAAGATCCGAAGGTCTGCCGGCGGCGCTGGTCATGCCCGGCTGTAGGCCGGCGCGGGCGTGCTTTCATCCACGGTCCAGCGCGCGATATCCTCTTCCTCACCGATCAGCGCAAGCCCATTGGCAATCGACACGAACTCGTCGCCGGAATCGACTTTCTCCACGCCGAAACGCTGTGCGAACATTCTTCTTACGGCCGGCACGAAGGACGTGCCACCGGTGAGAAATATCCGGTCAATCGCCTCCGCCGCGAGTCCGGCCTTACCGAGAACGTCATCAATGCAGGCGGCGATGCTGGCCAAGTCCTTGGCGATCCAGCGCTCGAAGTCCGCGCGCGCGATCTGAGCATCCAGGTCTACGCCTGACGCAGATAACATTAGCCTGGCGCTTTCCTCGCATGACAGGCGCGTCTTGGTCTCCGACACCGCCTTGTAAAGCAGATAGGCGGCGTTGCCCTCGATAAGCGCGACGAAACGCTCAATCTTCTCCGGCTCAAGGCTCGCCGCAGCCAGCCGTCTCAGCTCAGATACGGCGCCGGATGAGCGCATCAGGCAGAGATCGCTCCAGCGCGCGAAGCTGTGGTAGTAGCTTTGCGGCATTTCCAGCAGCTTCTCGAAGCTCTTATATTTCGAGCCCTTGCCGAGCACCGGTGCCACGACATGGTCGATGATGCGATAATCGAAAGTATCGCCTGCCACGCCCACGCCGGAGAATGCGATGGGCCGGGCGTGGATGCCGCTGGCGGTGGGCTCGAATGAAACGATGGAAAAATCGCTGGTGCCGCCGCCAAAATCGCCGACCAGCACCGTGGAGGCCCGCTTCTGTTTATGTGCGTAATAATAGGCGGCGGCTATGGGTTCCATGACGTGATGGATTTCCTCGAAGCCGAAGCGCTTGAATGCCGTCTCGTAGCGCTGCTGGGCGAGCGCAGCGTTCGGATTCGGACCGGCAAATTTCACCGGCCGCCCAAGCAGAAGACGGCGTGGCAGAGATGCGGGTCCGCCCGCGCGCGCGTTCAGCTGTTCGAAGAACGCGGCGAGGATGTCCTCGAAGAGATAGCGCTTTCCATAGACTTGGGTGTGCTGGAAGGCCGGATTGGCGGCGTAAGTCTTGAAGGACTGGAAAAAGCGTGTGTCCGTTGGGTAGCCGATAAAACTTTCGATGGCCCAGGGCCCGGCCTCGCACCGGGTTTCCGGCAGCCATTCGCCTTCCTCCTGCCAAAAGGCCAGCACGGAGCGAAAGGCCGAAAACTCCGCATCGGCGTGCTGGAATTTTACCGGCTGAACGCGCCCATCCGCCGCCTTCGCGGCAAGCACTGTATTGGTGGTGCCGAAATCGATGCCGATAGAAAAACTCATGATCGCGCTTTTTTAAACGTGGCGCTGGCGCCGCTTCTTGGAGCGCGAGACAGTACAGCCTCTTGCGGCCCATGCAACCTGAGCTTCTGCTTCAAACTGCCGTCTCAGCCGCGCACTCGGACAAATTCAATGCGCTGTGGCGGCCATTCGGCTATCTGAGGGGTAGCGCAATCGTCAAATCTGCTGCGCGTCGACCGAACAGACGTTCAGGCTAGCAGCAGCGTGTGATGTCCGCCCCGGTTTCAGCGGCGATAACGAAGAAGACGACACCCAAATACCTGCGAAGCCACCTCGGCTGGTGGCGATGGGGCGTGGAACTTCGTTCGAGGCCCAATTGCAGAACATGAGAGAAAGACACTCAATCGAGCAGAAAAAATCCCCGGCTTGTGACCGGGGAAACGGAGATGACTGGAAAGATCGCAACAAACGGCGTACGCGATAGGGAAAACAGGGGCGCAGTGCCAGCAAGGAGCATCTCAGTGCCAAGTGTGGCAGCCAAATCCCCTGAATGGCAAGATGGCAGATGAACACTCTCGTCATCGAACATTTCAAATGCGCATTGGCTCTCTTCAAAGTTGTGAGCTATCTCGTGGTGAGCGTGCCCTGATGCGTTGAAATCAACTGCCTCATCGTTTAATGGATGCGGGAATGGTACACGGTGCATCAGCTGATATCGTCTGAGCAGTCCCCAAAAAAGTCGCCGATACTCTCGCTCCTCAATTAGCTTTTTGCGCACGATGCTTTCGTGTTCGAGTATGTTTTCAAGGCGATGGCCAAAAAGACGCCAGAACAGGCGTGGATTGAGCGAACCCTGATGGATGAGAATTTCGCAGTGCTCAAAGAACCTCAGATAGTCGTCAGCCTGCATCCACTCTTTAGGCGTTGTGGGACCCGCTCCCTTTTCCGTCCAGGCTCCGCCGGGGGACATCTTGGCGCGAACAGCGTCATGATCGCGAGACATGTCTTCGAGCTGTAAGAGAAGAGCCGATTGACTGGTAATGGCATTATTTCTGAGTTGCGCAGCCGCATAGAGAATGCCCCCGACAGTCCCGATCGCACCAAAAATCTGCGCAACGTTGGCAGCAAAAGTCACTTGTTCTGCGTACGGCATGCCCCCTCCTAAAACATTGAAAAGCTGGAGTCTCACCTCCAAACTCTAGCCATATAACGCGACGCGGTTTGAGAGATCAAAACTTTCAAGGATTTCGTAACGTCGCAATACCGCGGTATACGATCGAGACTTCGAAACCTTGGGCGAGCGAGCATGCGCGCTGCTTGGTGCCGTGGCTGCTAATGCAAAAGGGGCTCATCGCCGGGGTGCGCCTAACGAAGGACGGCGCGATCGTATGCACCGCCGGGAAATTTCGCACGCAGGAGGGCAATCGCTGGGATGTCATAGAACGGCTCGTCCAGGTGATCCTGCAGGCGACCGCACGCTGACGCGGCCTCGAGCATAAACTGGTGAAATGGCGCTACGCTCGGGAAACCCGGGACATGCTGCAGTTCGGCCTGCGGCTGGGGGAAACCCCACGCAAGTTATCACGACTACGTGGCGCCAAAACAACGGATACACAACCTCCTCGCAAGCGATGGCAAAAGCATCACAGTTACCCGCGGAACCACTTTCGACAACCGCGCAGACCTTGTTGGTAACTTATTGGAAACCATAGTCAAACAGTATGTCGGTGCACTACTCGGAAGGCAGGAATCAATGCAGAACTCATCGACGATGTTGCTGGCGCTCTTTGGACTCGCCGGTTACTCGACTTATTCCGCCGCGCAGACGCCCAGCGGCTCCGTCCAATGCAACGGATCGTCGTCACCGTCGACCCGGCTTCCAACGCTAGCAATGAACAAGATCGAACTTCAGAAACAGGACTCATCGTTGCCGGATTGGGTCGTGATGAGCGGGGATATGGGCTTGATGATCTATCGTACCGTCTGTCGCCCCGTATGACACCGGCATCAGGCGGACGGCCCTGGTGGTCAAAATCAACCTGGGCGGCGCCAATGGTCGAAGCAGTTCTGCGTGCGGAGCGCGCTGGCCTGCCGGGCCAGCTGCTTTCATTTCAGGACAACAGTGACAGCCGCAGAAAGTCCTGCGCGCAGGTGCGAAAGGGCGGGCTGGCCTGTCGAGAGTTTTACGAACAGGGGTCCGCTGGACGAACTTCGTGACAGGAGAGTTTGCTGCTCGCCCCTTTTTGGAAAGCCCTTTCAAGCAAGGTATGAAGACAAACAAGTCGGGGTCGTCTTTGTCTGTGCCTCTCCAATCGCCGCTGCTTCGGAGCCATTCCCAGCTGTAGCGGGCATGGCAATGCTGGGTTGCCGCGACGAGCGGATAGCGCCGGTTTCGGCGCGCCGCGCTTTCTTCCCCAGCACCTCCAGCTCAAGCAGTCCCTTGCAGATCAAGTCCTGAATGGAGGTCCAATGCGGGCTCTTCGCGCACTCGTCCAAGCTTGGTTGACGGGCTGCGATCCACTGCAACTCGCGGCTCAGCTCTGAATTGAGCTGGTAGGTGGTGAAGTATGGATTGCCGGGAACAACCAACTCACATAGCTGCTCTACTTCATAGGCGTCGAGTTCCTGACGGATGCGCAGGCCGGTTACGGGGCGCACAAAGAAGGCGCCACGGCCGCCCTGCTTGAACTCCCGCAGTCGCCCGCGCCCGCGAAAATATCCCGATACCTCTTGGTGGATTCCCCCGGTGGGGCTGTGAACGATCCTGCTGTAGTAGGTGCTGGAAAGTGCTTCCGGCCGCCGGCAGATGAAAATATAGCCGAAGTTCACCGCGTTGAGGCCAGCCTGCCGGTAGTTCTGAACCCACTGCTCAAGCTGCATGTTGAATGCTTGATAGCTCTGGCCGAAGGGGGCATGGCTATGAGGCACAGAGAAAAGGATCTCGTCGCGGTCGGCGGTGTGCAGCACCAGCATGTCGGCGGCGCCTCCCTTCCACCAGTTCTCCAGGCGGGTGCGATATGAGCCCAAATCCACAAGATCGGTGACAATCCCGAGCCTGCCGTCCTTGTACAGATGAGCGGGGGCGCCGGCGACGATGCGCTTCAGCACATTTTCGCCCGTTGGGCCGCCGTCGCGGAAGCCCAGCTCATCGTGCGGGCTGGGCACGAAGGGCGGGTTGGCGAGAATTGCGTCGAAACGCTCCCCCGATACCGGCGCGTAGAGGTCGCCCAGGTGGAACCGGACGTTCTCGATTCCGTTGAGCTGCGCATTGAAACGGGCGAAGCGCACCGCGCGCGGATTTAAATCAACGCCTACAGCCTCGCTGGCGTAGCGGCTCGCAATGAGCGCCTGAACGCCAGATCCGGTGCAGAGATCGAGTACGCGGCCGCACGAGGCGCGCGGAGCAGAATGGACAAGGCCGCGGCTGTCCAGGCCTATATACATGACCGGGCTTTCATCCAGATGGTCGGCCGACCCCAGAACCATGTAGCGATAATCGGTGACCAGGAAGAGGTCCTCCAGGCTCCAAACATCGACGCGCGAGGCGATGCCGCCATCGCGCGCATGGAGCAGCCCAAGCTTTATGAGCGCGTTGAACAGCTCTGGGCCAAACAGTGCCTGGAGGCACGCCTCCGGTAGTGCGGCCCGCAGCAGGAAGAGGCGCACGAGATTGCCGAGATCAGAACCCGGCAGCACAAAGCGGCTGTAATAATGCAAGCGGGTCGGCTCGATTTGCTGTAGCGCATCCAACCGGAGAAGGGCGCAGATCGAGGCCTCTTCGTAGCCGGCCCGCTCAAGGACAACCCTCAACGCCCCCGCCGTTTGCGGTAGCCGATAGTTCTCGTCAGAGAAGGGCCCCAGGGTGCGGTTCGCCATGGCGGGCAGGGGGTGGTCTGGACCGGTGGCAGCTTCTGTCCCGGGCATCGCCAGCACCAGATCGTAAGCACGCATGCGGTCAATCATGTCCGCTACCAGCCTTCGCCATTCCGAAGCGCTGGCCTGCCGTTCTGTTCGCAGACGCTCGATGCGAGCGGCGTCTCCACTGGCAAGCGTAAGCAGAAGCTGGGTTTCGGCTTGATCGAGGCGCACCGGCAGGATCTTGTTTTTCGTGTCCAGCAGTTCGGAGCCGTTCAGCGAGTCAGCCAGCAACACGGCCCGCGCTGACAGCTGGCTGCGCACCGGCACACCGAGGTAGCCATCCAGGTAAAGGCGACTGGTTTCCTTGTAGCGTGCTCCTACGGCTGAAAGTGCGCGCAGCTCGCCATCGCTCCAGATCCCCTCCCCATCCCCGCCGGCAAACAGGGCGCGATCCAGACAGGTCATTAGCCCCTGTAGGGAGGGCTGTCCCGCGTCCAGTCCGCGCGGCAAGGGGCCGTCCTTCACTCGGGAGAGGTGGTGCTCGTAGTCCAGCACCGGCACGCCCTTCTTCGAGATCCGCAGGTTTTCCAGGAACAGGTAATCTATGTCTGTCGCAAGGAAGGTCGAAATCGCTTCCTTTGGAGTCTCCACGATAGGTTGGCCGGCAACATTGAAGCTGGTGTTGAGCGCCACCGGCGGACCTTTGCGCCTCGCTTGAAGTTCGCAGCACAGCTGGTGAAGAAACGGATTGTCGACGGAGGTTACAGTCTGGACGCGGCCGGAGCCGTCGCAATGGGTTACGCCCGGGATTTGCGCTTGGAACCCCGGCTTTATATGCGACACAACCAGCATGAAGGGCGAGGGCACGTGCTGCTCGAAGACCCGCTCAATGTCTTCCTCGGGGATGACTGGGGCAAATGGCCGGAAGGCTTCGCGGAACTTCACTCTGGCGTTGAGTATGTCCTTGATGCGGGCAAAGCAGGGATCGGCCAAAATCGAGCGGTGGCCCAAGGCCCTTGGGCCGAATTCCGATCCGCCCTCGAAGCGCGCTACGATGTGTCCGTTGGCGAGCGCCTGTGCGCACTTCCCGGTCACGGAAGCGGGGTCCAGCTTTTCGACGGCAATCTTGTCAGAGAACTCCTCGATGGCCGCGCTAATGATGTCATTGCCATAGGTCCGGCCAAGGGTCGCCCGCTTCATGACGGGCCGGGCGCGGCCGCCCTCATGCGTGGCGTACGCCCATAAGGCACAGCCGGCGGCGATCCCCGCGTCTCCGGCGGCCGGGAAAACGAAAATGTCTTCCAGGTCCAGCGTGCGAAGCAGTTTGTAGTTGGCGACAGAGTTCAGGGCTACCCCGCCAGCGAGGCAGAGCCGACGCTTGCCGGTGCGCTTCAATGCGAGGCCTGCGATGTGTAGCAGGGCCTGCTCCAGTTCGTGCTGGATTTTCCAGGCGAGGTCCACCAGGTAGGGCCGCAGGTAGGCTTTGCCGGCGCCGTCGTCGTATGTTTTCTCCAGCGCGGCAACTTCGAGGAAAATGTCGTAGGCGGAGATGTCCAGACTGTAGCTGTCCGCAACGGTGCGGATCCAAGGGAGCCAGTTAGTCTGTGGCCCGCCATAAGGGGCAAGCCCCATCAGTTTACCCGCTTCTGGCACCTGGATCGAGGCGCCGACGCTTGTCACAAAGCCGGCTTTCCGGCTCACAAACTCGTAGAGAAACCCTAGTGTGGAAAGCATCGCCAGGTGGGAAGGAATCCGCTCCTCGTGGAGCGGCTCGATTGCCGTTCCGCTTGCCTGATACAAGCTGTAGGACTCGGTAGTGCCCCCCTTGCTGCTGCCTGTGGCATCCGCGACGACGATCACGCCGCTCTCAAAACCGGAAGGCCAGTATGCGCTATAGGCGTGCATCAGGTGGTGGCTTGGCGTCTCGATCACCTTGGCGGCGGCTTCCGGGGGCAAGCTGCGGCGCAGGATCTTCACGCTGTGGTCTGCGCCAGGCATGTTGGCGCTGATCGTAGCAACATCGCCCAGCTGGATACCGGCAGCTTCGAGACAGTAGTGAATTGAATCAAGAGGGAGCTGGATTTGCTCCGGATCCCCAGCCGCCTGATGCAGGAAACCCACGCTGTGCTTGAGCCGGTCCAGCCGTTCCTGATGGATTGCAACAGCGACCTCGCCATCGCGCACCAAGGCAGCAGACCGGTCGTGCCCTAGATTCAGACCTAGGTGCCAACCTGACATGCAAACTCCTATTTGATCCGGCCCTTTGAAGTCTCTATGCGGGCCTGCTACACTTTTGAGTCTTTTGACGAGCTGCGCCGCGACCGTCATCAAGACATTCACGCGCGGTCTATAAGAATCGGATGCCCAAGCGCCGCTCTATTGCACGCCGGGCTCTTCCAACTGGACGCGCTATGTATGTCCGCTATCTCTTGCAGTTGCCGCAGGTTCTGAGATGCTTGCGGCGGTGAGCAGAAACCAATTAGAAAGAATGATTCGATTAGACATGGCGCCACTCCCCCAGCACAGGCAAAATACCTTTAACTTTTTAATACAACTGCTGTGCTGGCGTGGCAAACAAAACTAATGCACTTTCCCCATGCCGCGCGGCGAGCGGGGATTTGCGCGGTTCTTCAGAGAGCGGGCGGGTTTGCGGCGAGACGAGTTCAGGCGGAAACCGAAAGAAGCAGGTCCCGGAAAATGCTCAGTCGCCATGCTGAAGCGGACGTGCTGGGAGCGTTATGGTTTAAAACCCTGTATCGAAGCGGCAACCCGAAGGCTGCACCCCGAAAAGCTCGCCATCGGCTCGCCAACAAACCGGCCCGCACGCCTGGGCGGTGCAGCATCACGGCCGCGGCTTCGCAAGGCCGGCCCGGTTCAGGACTGAGGCAAGGCGCGGCGGCGCCCAAGGCTTCAGGCGCAAATCCCGGCGTCTTTATCACGTCGTTTGATTTAGGCCCTATCGCCAACGACTTTCAAGGTCGGATAGTCCGCTCGTAACGATGTGCAAATGATTTAGAACGGGTAGCAGTCGAGCAGAACATTGGTCGTTGTCCTTCTCTTCGGCGGCAAGTTCCAAGGCTAAGGCCGCCTCGCCCAGCGCATTCGCTCCCAACGTGTTGGCTACCCCCTTCAGCGTATGGGCCAGACGCGTCTGCGCTTCCCAATCCTCGCTGGCCCGAGCGGCGATGAAATCCATCTCAAAGGTCTTCCCTAATTCCTCGCGGAACCTTTTTAGAACACGCAAGAGCAGGGAGGGTTTGTTCACATAGCGCAGCGCGACAGCGATATCGATGCCCGGGAGATCCGGGAGCGCTGTTCTCTCCGCCTCGCCCCTCTCGGACGCATCAGGGACCTCAGACCCTGGGTTCGCCGGGTTATGGGAAAAAAGCGCCACCATACGGTCATAAAGCACATCCATGCGTATTGGCTTGGCGACATGCGCATTCATACCGGCTTCAAGGCACCGTTCCTGGTCCGCCGCCGTGGCATTCGCTGTCAGAGCGATAATCGGCAGATTGCGGGTTTCATGTTTCCCACGCAGCCGGCGCGTGGCTTCATAGCCGTCCATTGCTGGCATGTGGCAATCCATCAGGATCAGGTCGGGACGTTTGTCCTGGACGGCTTTGAGGGCCTCGACGCCGTTTCTCGCAAAACGAGCGGTCAGACCGACGTTGTCCAGCAGTCCTTCCATGACCTCCCGGCTGACGTCCACGTCCTCGGCAATCAGGATATCCAGTCCAGAGAAACGCGACCATTGCAGGGGCGCCTCGGTCTTTTGACGGTCTATCGCCGGTATCAGCTCTTCGTCCAACCCAAGGCTGCGGGCCAGTTCAACATAGAGGTGAGGCGCGCTGACTGGCTTTTCCAGCAGGCAGGCGATCTCCTTGCCAACCGCTAGAACGTGCTCCTCATTGCTGTGGGCTGTCGCCAGGAGCACAGGTGGCGGTTGCTTATTCCGCGCCGCAAACGCCGCTCTCAGGCGGCGAACGGCTTCGATGTCGCCGTTTTCCGGCATACGCAGGTCCACGAGGCAAAAAAGATAGTCGGGCGCAGATTTGACGAGAGCAAGCGCTTCCACGGCGTTGCAGGCGCAGTCGACCTGCAGGCCAAGCTGGCCAATCAGGCTCGACAAAATCTTTCGAGCCACAGGGTCATCATCGACGATCAGCGCGAGCCGCTCTCTACGTCCGGCCAGCTTGGCCGCCAGTTCCACTGCAATAGACCGGCGGCCAGGCTCAGCCAACGGGAAGCGTGCGGTGAAATGAAAGGTGCTGCCGGCGCCGGGCGCGCTCTCAACCCATATGCGCCCGCCCATCATCTCTATGAGCTGCCGGCTGATCGCAAGTCCAAGGCCGGTGCCGCCATATTTGCGCGTTGTTGAAGCGTCGGCCTGTGTGAAAGGACGGAACAAGCTGACGGTCTGTTCCGCAGTCATGCCGATGCCTTCGTCGCTCACGGAGAAATTCAGCTCGATCGCCCCCTCCTCCCTTTTTACGGTTTTGACGCAAACAACTACGTTTCCCGCCGTTGAGAATTTTAGGGCATTGCCGACAAGATTTGTCAGCACTTGACCGAGGCGCAACGGATCGCCGATCAGAAGCGGGGTATCGCTTTCCATGTCGTAAACAAGCTCGACGCCCTGCTGAACGGCTCTCATGGCGAAGATGCTTGTCAGCTGATCGAAGACGGCTTCGAGGGCAAAGGAAATGCCTTCCAGGGACAGCTTGCCGGCCTCGATTTTCGAGAAATCGAGAATATCGTTCAGTATCCGCAGTAGAGATTCCGAGGCCGTCTTGATTTTTCCGACGTAATTACGCTGTTGATCGTTGAGTCCCGTCGCCAGGGCGAGTTCCGACATGCCTATGATCGCGTTCATCGGCGTGCGGATTTCATGCGACATATTGGCGAGGAACTCCGACTTGTGACGATTGGCCTTTTCCGCGTCTTGTATTGCTTGGTGCAGCAACCGAGCAGATTCTTGTCGCTCGCGCTCACGACCGACCGCCGCGAGTAATTGGGCGCTTGTGCTTGCTATAGGTCCAAGATGCTCGATGACCGCTTGATCATAGCCGCCGGGGCGATTTGCAAGACCGATCATCCCAACCATACGCGTGCCATAATAAATAGGCATTCCCAAAATCGACGACAAAGGGGGACATCCACGGGGAATACCTACACTTCGTGCTGCACTCGCCATATTGTTTTTTAATATGTTATTTCCAGTATGGATTACACAACCAAATGGATCGTTTGTTGGAATGTCTTCAACCTTATAAGCCGCATGCTCCGCGTGCTTTTGGCGTTCATGCTCATCCCATGAGATATTATTTATTGCGTAGATATTGAACTGTCGACCGGCTTCAATTTCGACGACCTCTCCAATAAAACCAAATTCGCTATCGGTAAGATCTAATATATCGGGCAAAAGGCTTTTGAATAAATAAGAAGTATCGCTATCCGTAATATACCGGGCTTGAACTTTCTGAATCATATCAAGCTGTCTGTGCTGCCTCCGCAATATCACGGCGTCCCTGTCGCCCGTGATATCATGCATGGAGCCAATCCAGTGACCGTTCGCCCTTTGTCTCTGCATAAAAAAGGTAACCCAGCGGGGACTCCCATCCGCATGAGATAAGCAAAGTTCATTCAGCGATGCGGCTTGCGATGTATTATTTGTTTTACCAGCCTTAAACTCATGCCATCTGTTCTCAAAGGTATTGCAAATAAAATTATCTATAGGTCGTTTTAAGGCTTTTTCGACTGGAATTCCAGTCAGTGAATTCCAAGCGTTATTAAGAAATAGGAAGTTCAATTGATCGTCGGCTTGAAAAACAACTTCCTGTACGTTGTCAACGAGGGACTGATATCAACTCTCAGATTGAGATAGCCGCTCAATAAGCCGATGCTGGATTTGCAAATCCAGCTCATGTTTATCTGGCTGTTTAGTCATAAATCAGCGAGGCGCCAAGCCGAAACGAGACAAAAGTTTTGTGCTATCGAGAACTTCTGCATATAACGGATAAATCATCTCGCAGTAGAACGACTCTTCGACGGGGCTACGCCCGGCTGTACAATCGCTCAACATATGCACACGATAACCTTTTTCAAATGCCGCTCGACCGGTGGAGTCAATGCAAATTGACGTCACGGCGCCAGCAAAACATATGTCGGTAATTTCCTTCTCCTGTAACTTTTCATGCAATAGTGTGTTGGAGAACGCATTCAGGCCCCGCTTCCCAGTGATCTCCAATATTCTCTTTCCATAAGCTACAAATTCAGGGATCGTTTCTCCCCCTTTTGTTCCCTGCCTGAAGGCGCCAGCCTGCTTGATGGCCTTCAGGATACCTTCCGGTTCCACGAGCTCTGAGTAGTCCACGGTAAATATAATTGGCGTCGCTACCAACGTGACTGGTGTTTCACTAAGAGCTTCGATCAAGGCAAGCGTATTTGCCAAAACTTTACTGGTTCTGCCGGGTTCTTCGATTACGCCCTGCAATATCCCGTCCGCTGCGAAATAGTCATTTTGGTAGCCGATCAAGACGATAGCAGTATTTTTGATCTCCATGATCACGCCCTTTTATATAACAGTTGGTTCAAACACCCCGCGATACCTAACACGATGTGATGACGAGATTATCCAGAGGCTGGCAGCAACTTTAAGCAAGTTTGCAAAAAACGGCGAGGCGTCGCCCTTCCTTGGGCAGGAACTCAAATTCCCACCCCTTTCGCCTCAGCTGTGCGCGACGTCCGCGCTCAATGCTTTTGCACGTTGGCAGGCAATGCGCCTTCCTGCAACTCCTGCACAAGCTGTATAATCAGATCTGCGAGCATGACCGCGTCGGGTGTGGACATGACAATGGCCCGCCGAACTTTGTGGAGAGGAACAGCAAGGACCGAAGTGGGGAACCTTTGGCGCGCTGATTCTGGCTTACAAAGCCAGCCCGGAATGGAAAGATCTTTCGCCCAAGAGCAGGAGCGAGCGCACACGCAACTTAAACGTCATTGAAGGGGTGTGGGGCGACCTTCAGGTCTCGGGGCTCGCAGCGAAGCATGTGCTTGAGCTGAGAGACCGGCACGCCACGACCCCGGCTGCCGCGAACAATATCATCCGATCCCTGTCGTCAATGCTGTCATGGTCCATACCGCGAGGCTGGCTGACGCATAATCCCTGCACGCGGGTTAAAAAGCTGAAAACCGTGGTGCGTCGCTGTAGAGGGCCTGTAGCTTCCCGGCAGCCTCGATGCCCCTGTGCAATTGTCCTGAGAGAGCCGCGAGACTCGCGTCCCGACCCTCGGTAGCCGCAACCTGGGCGTTGCCTTCCAGGATTTCTGTCAAGTTCCCATCTTCCTGATCACTTGACGACGCAGCGAGGATTTTCTCTAGGTGGTGCTTTATCCGGCAGCCCGTTTGTGCTGCTCACCCCTTGAATTTGTTGGTGCCGCTTGGGTAACTCGAACACCCGACCCCATCATTACGAAACAACCATTTTTGGCGCAAGTGATGAATATTGCAAGGGAAGTGTTTTAGAAGCTCGTCGCGAATTATCGTTATAAATCATGAGGCGGCTTTTGAGCATGTAAAACGCGGGATGTGGTATCAGGCGGACGCGAACCCTCTATAAATCCAACCGAAAGAAGACGGGCAAGATGCTTCCATGCACCAGGTGAAAATGAGCAGGGTATTCACCCTGATTGAGCCTGGGCCTGTGGGGCGAGACATATCATTCGGGAACCGGGCGTCCCGGCATGACAGTCGACACGCCGGAGGCCGTAGCCGAAAAAATGATCCAGCTTATCGAGTCTTGGGGGAGCTGAGGCGCAAATGTAGCCGCGCCAGCTAACCGCGAAACCGACGATTGGGCCTCTATCTCTTCAGCGGAGACCGAAAACCGGCGACGGTGAGATAAATCCCGAGCAGGAGGGTGAGCGAGCCGGAGATCAGGATGTGGGACGTGGTCACCCCCGAATACATTGCAACCAATTTCGACGACGGAAGAGCCACCAACACCACGGCCTTGATCAACGTCAGCCAGCCGAGCATCGTGACAATGACGGTAAGTGCGCCTCCCGACCAATAATTGTGCAGCAGGACAATCGCAAGCCCGGCGAACAGCGTGAAAACGCCAGCGATAAGCACCAGGGGCGCATCGGCCATGAGCGCATGAACGATGGTTACGAACGCCTCGGGCTGCGACAGCAGCGCGGCCGCCATGATGAGGCAATACAGCCCAAAGAGTCGGGCAAGAAACACAGTGCGCACGGACATAGCGACACCCGTTTAAATAGACATTGTGGAAGTACTAGATAGGAATTCCGACAATACTCGTGCGTGTTCGCTCAAACAACCGCTACCAAGCCGAACATTCTTGAGGCGGAAGCACGCGCTGTGTGTTGTGGTATTTGCACCGTTTTGTCGGAGGGCTGGGCTTTTCCGGTGCTTGGCCCTGTGCAAAGCTCCGGCCATGAACAGCATCATCGTCTGGGACCTTGAGACAGTGCCCGATTTGCGCGGCTACGCCGCAGCAAACGGCATGAGCGCGAGCACGGACGATGAAGTGCGCGAAGCGATCGGCGACAAGTTTCCGAAACACATCTATCACTCGATCGTCTGCATCGGCGCGCTTGTCGCCCATCGCGACAACGGCGCTTGGGTCGTAGATGCGCTTGGCGCGCCGCATGTCGGCGACAGAACCGAGAAGCAATTGATCACGGCCTTCGTCGACAAGATCGCGGAGCTTTCGCCGCAGCTTATCACCTTCAACGGCAACAGCTTCGACCTGCCGGTTCTTCGCTATCGGGCGATGATCAACAAAGTGCCGGCTCCGGGCCTTTCGGCGCGGTCTTATTTCAACCGCTACAGCGACGACGCGCTCGACCTTTGCGATGCGCTGTCATCCTTCAGCATGCAGGGCAAGGCGACGCTGCACGAAATCTGCAAGGTCATGGCGTTGCCGGGGAAACCTGACAGCATCGACGGCGGTGAAGTGCATCGGTACTTTCAGGACGGAAAAATCCAGGAAATCGCCGATTACTGCGAGACCGACATCGTCAACACCTATCGCGTCTGGCTTCGCTACGAGCTGTTTCGCGGGCGGCTTAGCCCGACCGAATTCGAGGCGAGCGAACAGGGGCTCGCGACATTTCTCAAAGGGAAAGAAGACACGAAGCCTCATCTGATTGGCATGGCCGGATAGGGGCTGATGTCGGCAACGGACGAAAAGGAGGTTCTCGCCGGTCTTGTGGAGCGGGTGACCTTTCACAACGAGGAGAACGGCTTTTGCGTGCTGCGCGTGAAAGTGCGCGGGCAGAAAGACCTTATCACCGTCCTTGGCCATGCGGCGGCGATCTCGGCCGGCGAATGGGTGACGGCGAGCGGGATTTGGCAGAATGACCGCACGCACGGGCTGCAATTTCGGGCGCAGTTCCTGAAAGCCACGCAGCCGACCTCGATCGAGGGCATGGAGAAATATCTCGCCTCGGGCATGATCCGCGGCGTCGGCCCCGTCTATGCCAAGCGGCTCATTCAGGCGTTCGGCGATAAAGTCTTCGATGTCATCCAGAGTGTGCCGGGGCGCTTGCGCGAGGTCGACGGCATCGGCCCGCGCCGGGCCGAGCGCATTATCGCCGCCTGGGCCGAGCAGAAGATCGTTCGCGAGATCATGATCTTTCTGCACTCGCACGGCGTCGGCACCTCGCGTGCCGTGCGCATCTACAAGACCTACGGCAACGATGCCGTGCAGCTCATGTCGGAAAACCCGTACCGGCTGGCGAAGGACATCCGGGGCATCGGCTTCAAAACGGCGGACGCGATCGCCTCCCGGCTTGGCATTGAGAAAGACGCCATGATCCGGGTAAGGGCCGGGATTTCTTTTGCGCTCACCGAAGCGCTGAATGAGGGCCACTGCGGCCTTCCCGTGAACGAGCTATCGTTGCTCGCCGAAAAGCTTCTCGAAGTGCCGGCGGCCTTGATCGAAACCGCCATGGCGCTCGAACTTGCCGAAAAGACAATCGTGAAAGATAGCGTCGAGGAAACCGAGTGCGTCTTTCTCGCCGGACTTTACCAGTCCGAGAAGGGGATCGCGGAGCGCGTCCTGCGGCTGGCAGCGGGAAAGCCGTCTTGGCCGGAGATCGATGCGGCCAAGGCAATCGAGTGGCTCGCAACCAAATCGCCCTTTGCTCTTGCCAACAGCCAGAAACAGGCGGTCGAGCTCGCGCTTCGGTCGAAAGTTCTCGTCATCACCGGCGGTCCTGGCGTCGGCAAGACAACGATTGTGAATTCGATCCTGCGCATCCTGAAGGCGAAGCATGTGGAGATGCTTCTCTGCGCGCCGACGGGACGCGCCGCCAAGCGCATGAGCGAGGCGACGGGCCACGAGGCGAAAACCATCCATAGGCTGCTTGAGGTCGATCCGCAATCCGGGGGATTTCGCAAGGATCAGGACAATCCGCTCGATACCGATCTTCTCGTCGTCGACGAAGCGTCGATGATCGATGTGCCGCTCATGCATGCGCTTGTGAAAGCCGTGCCGTCGCATGCGGCGCTTTTGATCGTCGGCGATATCGATCAATTGCCGTCCGTCGGACCTGGCCAAGTGCTCGCCGATCTCATCGCATCGGGCGCTGTTCCCGTTGTGCGCCTCACGGAAGTGTTCCGGCAGGCGGCGCAAAGCCGGATCGTCACCATGGCGCATCGCATCAACAAGGGTGAGATGCCGGAATTCGAGAAGCCCGAGGGCGAGAGCGATTACTACTTCGTCGAGGCAAAAGAGCCCGAGCGCGCTGTTGACGTGATCATGGAACTCGTGCGCGAACGAATTCCGAAGCGCTTTGGTCTCGATCCCATCCGCGACATCCAGATTCTTTGTCCGATGAACAGGGGCGGGCTCGGCGCGCGTTCGCTCAATATCGATCTGCAAAAGGCGCTCAACCCTCCCGGCTCAGAAAAGATCGAGAAATTCGGATCGACCTTCACGCCAAAAGACAAGGTGATGCAGATCGAGAATGACTACGACAAGGAGGTCTATAACGGCGATCTCGGCTTCATCACCAAAATCGATGCCGAGGCGGGAGAGATCGCGGTCGATTTCGACCGCCGCGAGATCATTTACGAGAGCGGCGAACTCGACAGCCTTGTCCTCGCATACGCAACCACTATCCATAAGTCGCAAGGCTCCGAATATCCGGCCGTCATCCTGCCGGTGACGACCCAGCATTACCCTATGCTTCAGCGCAATCTTCTCTACACCGGCCTCACGCGCGGAAAGCGGCTTGTCGTGCTTGTCGGGCAGAGGAAGGCGGTCGCGATTGCGGTGCGCAATGTTTCAGGGCGAAAGAGATGGTCGAAATTGCGGGAATGGCTTGTTCGGACGTGATGTTGTAGAGCAGGAGGAAAGCAGCTTGGCGATGACGCGGTCGATAATTCGGGTGATGGTGGCGCTACATCTGATCCATACCTGGTGCGGGACACGACACGGATCGCATAAGGACGAAAAAACCGAGGATTAAAAAAAGTGGGACAATTGAGCGGCATGGGATCGTTAGGCTTTTTTTCGGAAATGTCCCATCAGCCCGCCGGGACGAACTTCGATTTTCAAGCTGAGCGGTTGGTATAAAACGTCGCCTATCAAATTGATAAATCCGACGGAGGACGTTTGGTATCGCCTATGATGACCCGGATACGAACGAACCAAATGCCGGCGGCGAGCCCCTTGCCGCATCGATCGTGTAAAAGCGTTTGTGATGGCGGCGATGGCATATGTGGCTATTTGGAAAAGAGGGATGATTGGTGCTTCTCCCTCTTTTCCGACCTTATCGCGGCACTAATCACACGGTCGATCCACTCTTTTGCTTTGGCGGGATCTCCGTTGTTGAGCTTCAACGCAGCCTCCCATTGATGCTGAATTAGCTTGGGTATTTTTGGCTTCGCGGCCTCCCGCTTATTATTTTTTAGGACCTCAAGCGGATCTTCCGGGTCATCCAAGTCCTTTAGCGCGTTCCCACCGCCCGAAAAGGAAGTCAGCACGAAATCCGCTAACTTCCGCAATTGGTCGAATTCGAGGTCGGCGACGAATGTGATGTTGCCATCGAGATCCTTGTTCCAAACGCGAACCCCGCGAAATCGCCCATCATCGGTGCCGATTAGTCGGACGTTAAAATGCGCAATACTGTTCCTGAGGAGGCGGGGCAAGTCCTCAATCTCAGCGGGATCAATTCTCACCGGCAAACCATCTTCGCTCGCGATCTCGACCTGCTGAGCATTACTGTCCGGATAAAGGACGGTCATTACGTCCGAAAGCTTGAATTCTTCGTCGTACTTCTTGAGCAATCGGCCTAATGCGCCTTGTGTCCTCTCATGCGGAAAAACGAGGAACCCGAGTGTGGAGATCAGCAGTTGCGTGTCTGTAAACGGTTCGCGGTCCCTGTCGGGTGATTGCGGGTCCCACTTCGGTGCGGCCTTGTCGATATAATTCAGATTGGCACGCACTCGTTCAGCCAGAACTCGTAGTAACGGCCCGTTCGGATGCGTCATGTGCCTCCTTCCTCGTTTTTTTCTGTTATATAGTCTTGCCGCAGAGGGATCACCGCTCGGACGCCACCCCTCGGGTTCGCCACGTCGCCGTCATATCGCGGGATGAGATGGAGGTGAACGTGGAATACCGTCTGCCCAGCGGCCTGCCCCACATTAACCCCAAGATTGAAGCCATCGGGCCGGCGTTCCTGAATCAGCAGCGCACGTGCAGCATCAGCGAGCGCCAAAAGATCATGGCGCTCCTCAGCAGTCGTTTCGAACCAATCAGCGACGTGGCGTCGGGGGATCAGAAGCATATGTCCGGGAGTTCACCGGAAATCTATCAAGCAGGGCGAAAGCAAGTCCATTCTCGAGCACGACTGTGCCCGGATGACAAAAAGGGCAGTCCTCTTCCACCGTCTCATATTCCTTTAGGGC
>CAVRSS010000070.1:0-19272 GCA_963723755.1 uncultured Alphaproteobacteria bacterium
CGTCCGCTGGTTCGAGTGGTGACCGCGTCGAGCGCAGCGACATTATCGCGGACGGACCGTCAACCGCCTCGGCGACCTCGCGCTCGGCAAGAACGTGCTTGTCGCATTCATGCCGTGGAGGGGTACAACTTCGTGGACTCGATCCTGCTATCCGAGCGTATCGTCTCGACCGACGTCTTCACCTCGATCCACATCGAGGAGTTTGAAGTCGCGGCTCGCGATACGAAGCTTGGACCTGAGGAGATTACGCGCGATATTCCGAACGTCTCGGAAGAGGCGTTGAAGAACCTTGACGAGGCCGGCATCGTCTATATTGGCGCTGAGGTTCAGCCGGGAGATATTCTCGTCGGCAAGATCACGCCAAAGGGCGAAAGTCCGATGACGCCGGAAGAGAAGCTGCTCCGCGCCATCTTCGGCGAGAAGGCGTCCGATGTGCGTGATACCTCGCTTCGCCTGCCGCCTGGCGTCGCCGGGACAGTCGTGGAGGTTCGCGTCTTCAACCGCCAGGGCGTCGAGAAAGACGAGCGTGCGATGGCAATCGAGCGTGAGGAGATCGAGCGCCTCGCAAAGGACCGCGACGACGAGTTGCACATCCTCGACCGGAACGTTTATGGCCGTTTGCGCGATATCCTGATGGGCAAGGAAGTTGCTCGCGGGCCGAAGGGCTTACGCAAGGGAACGGACATCAATGAAGAGCTTCTCAGCGACGTGCCACGCAGCCAGTGGTGGGATATCGCTCTGAAGGACGAGCAGGCCATGGCCGGTATCGAGGCCATCCGGCGTCAATATGACGATGCGAAGAAGCGCCTCGAGCAGCGGTTTGTTGACAAGATCGACAAGCTCAAGCGCGGCGATGAACTTCCGCCTGGCGTCATGAAAATGGTCAAGGTCTTCGTTGCTGTGAAACGCAAGATTCAGCCTGGCGACAAGATGGCAGGTCGGCATGGTAACAAAGGTGTGGTCAGCCACATCGTGCCCATTGAGGATATGCCATACCTCGAAGATGGAACGCCCGTGGACATCGTCCTCAATCCTCTTGGCGTGCCAAGCCGAATGAACGTGGGGCAAATCCTGGAAACCCACCTTGGCTGGGCTTCACGCGGGCTTGGTCGGATGATCCAGCAGGCGCTCGACGTCTACCGGGAGAAGGAACGCTCTGACCAACTGCGTGAGGCCGTTAACAAGGCTTACCGCAATGACGAGGCGATCAACGATCTCGATGACGATCAGCTTGTTGAACTCGCTGAGAACCTTGGTAAGGGCGTGCCTGTAGCAACACCCGTATTCGATGGAGCGCGGGAAGCTGACATCGTGGACATGCTAAAGGCAGCTGGTCTCGACACCTCGGGCCAAGTCACGCTTTACGACGGCAGGACCGGAGAGTCCTTCGATCGGAAGGTAACCGTTGGTTACAAGTATTTGCTCAAGCTGCACCATCTTGTCGACGACAAGATCCACGCGCGTTCGATCGGGCCCTACAGCCTTGTCACGCAACAGCCGCTGGGCGGCAAGGCCCAATTCGGTGGTCAGCGCTTCGGCGAAATGGAGGTGTGGGCGCTTGAAGCTTACGGGGCTGCCTATACCTTACAGGAAATGCTGACGGTGAAGTCGGACGACGTGGCGGGCCGGACCAAGGTCTATGAGGCTATCGTCCGCGGCGACGACACGTTCGAGGCGGGCGTGCCAGAAAGCTTCAACGTGCTAGTGAAGGAAATGCGCGCGCTCGGTTTGAATGTCGAGCTAAAGCAGAGCCGGGTGCCTACGATAGAGGCGCAACCCGCACAAGCAACGCGGCCGCCGCAGTTCGCACTGCCGCGAAGATCGAGAGCCAGCACGCCACAGGCTGCGGAGTAAACACAAGCGGGTATCGGCTCAGCCGGTGCCCGCAAACGGCGTTTTACGAGGTTAGAGACCTCGCTGTCCGCCAAGCGGACGACATTGGGTCAAGAAGCCGCGGGGGCGGCTCATAGGAGCGACGAATAAATCAAGAGATCACGAATCTCTTCAGCCCGCAGATGCAAACTCAGGTATTTGACCAGATTCGCATCTCTATTGCAAGCCCAGAGAAGATACTCTCCTGGTCTTACGGTGAAATAAAAAAGCCAGAAACCATCAATTACCGTACGTTCAAGCCAGAACGTGACGGTTTGTTTTGTGCGCGTATCTTTGGCCCGATCAAAGACTACGAATGTCTTTGCGGCAAATACAAGCGCATGAAGTATAAAGGCGTTATTTGCGAAAAATGCGGCGTGGAAGTGACGCTCACGAAAGTGCGCCGCGACCGCATGGGGCACATCGAGCTTGCTTCGCCAGTGGCGCATATCTGGTTCTTGAAATCATTGCCATCGCGCATCGGTCTTCTACTCGACATGGGTTTGAAAGACTTGGAGCGCGTGCTCTATTTCGAGAACTATGTGGTGATCGAGCCTGGGCTCACGCCGCTGAAGGCCGGGCAACTCCTGTCGGAGGAGGACTACCTCAAGGCGCAGGAGGAGCACGGCGAGGACTCGTTCCAGGCTGGAATCGGCGCGGAAGCCGTGCGCGATATGCTCATGGCTCTTAACCTTGACCAGATGCGCGAGCAGATTCGCCAGGAGATTGCGGAAGCGACAACCGAACTCAAGCCTAAAAAGTTGGCGAAGCGCCTGAAGGTTATCGAGGCTTTCATCCAGTCGGGCAACCGGCCGGAATGGATGATCATGAAGGTCATCCCCGTGATTCCGCCGGAGTTGCGTCCGCTCGTTCCGCTGGACGGCGGCCGCTTCGCTACGTCCGACCTTAATGACCTTTATCGCCGCGTCATTAACCGCAACAACCGTCTGAAGCGGCTTATCGAACTGCGCGCCCCGGACATTATTATCCGAAACGAGAAGCGCATGCTGCAAGAAGCCGTCGATGCGCTGTTCGACAACGGCCGCCGTGGTCGCGTCATTACGGGCGCAAACAAGCGTCCGCTAAAGTCACTTGCTGACATGCTCAAAGGTAAGCAAGGGCGGTTCCGTCAGAACCTGCTTGGCAAACGCGTCGACTATTCAGGCCGGTCCGTGATCGTGGTCGGCCCGGAGTTGAAGCTGCATCAGTGCGGCCTGCCGAAGAAGATGGCGCTCGAACTTTTCAAGCCGTTCATCTATTCGCGGCTTGACGCGCAGGGATATTCGGCGACCGTGAAGCAAGCGAAGAAGCTCGTGGAGAAGGAACGTCCGGAAGTCTGGGATATTCTTGACGAGGTGATTCGCGAGCATCCGGTGTTGCTCAACCGCGCGCCCGACGCTCCATCGGCTTGGCATTCAGGCGTTCGAGCCGGTGCTCGTGGAAGGCAAGGCGATCCAGCTTCATCCGCTGGTTTGCGCGGCGTTTAACGCCGACTTCGACGGCGATCAGATGGCCGTTCACGTGCCGCTCAGCCTTGAAGCGCAGCTCGAAGCCCGCGTGCTGATGATGTCGACAAACAACATCCTACATCCGGCGAACGGCGGACCTATTATCGTGCCAAGCCAGGACATCGTCCTCGGCCTTTATTACCTGTCCCTGATGATGGAGAAGGAGCCGGGCGAAGGGCGCATCTTCGGAAGCGTGGCTGAAATTCTGCATGCGCTGGCGGCGGGCAATGTCACGCTCCACGCGAAGATCAAGGGCCGCTACGCGGGCGTCGATGAGACTGGCAACCCGATCACCAAAGTATACGAAACCACGCCGGGACGGATGATCGTCGCCGAGCATCTGCCGAAGAAGCCTGGGATCAGCTTCGACCTTGTGAACAGGCTTCTGACCAAGAAGAATATCGCGCGAGTGATCGACGCGGTTTACCGCTCATGCGGTCAGAAAGAGACGGTCATTTTCTGCGACCGGGTCATGAACCTAGGCTTCCACCACGCCTACAAGGCCGGCATCTCCTTCGGCAAGGACGACATGCTCGTCCCCGATACGAAGCCAAAGATCATCGACGAAACCGAAGCGCTCGTTCTCGATTACGAGCAGCAATACAATGACGGCCTCATCACCCGGATGGAGAAATACAACAAGGTCGTCGACGCCTGGGCAAAGTGCACCGACCGCATTGCCAAGGAAATGATGGATCGTATTTCAGCTGTCCAATATGACAAGGCGACGGGCCGCGAAAAGCAGATCAACTCCGTCTACATGATGGCGCACTCCGGCGCGCGCGGCTCCGAGAAACAGATGCGTCAGCTTGCTGGCATGCGCGGACTAATGGCCAAGCCGTCGGGTGAAATCATCGAGACGCCGATCATCTCCAACTTCAAGGAGGGGCTGTCGGTTCTCGAATACTTCAACTCGACGCATGGCGCGCGCAAAGGTCTGGCGGATACGGCGCTCAAGACGGCGAACTCGGGTTATCTGACCCGCCGCTTGGTCGACGTAGCGCAGGATTGCATCGTGACGGAGGTCGACTGCGGCACTGACAAGGGCATCAAACTCGGCGCGGTGATCGACGCCGGTGAGGTGCTTGTCTCCGTGGGCGACCGTGTTCTCGGACGCGTTCCTGCCGATGACGTTGTGCATCCCAGCACGGGCGAGGTCATCGTCAAGGCCGGTGACCTGATTGATGAGAACGAGGCACGGCTCATTGAGGAGGCGCAGGTTCAGGAGGTTCGCATTCGATCTGCGCTTACTTGCGAGCTCAAGAACGGCATTTGCAGCAAGTGCTATGGACGCGATCTTGCTCGCGGCACGCCGGTGAACATCGGCGAAGCTGTTGGCGTGATTGCCGCTCAATCCATCGGCGAGCCGGGTACGCAGCTCACGATGCGCACCTTCCACATCGGTGGGACTGCTCAGGTCGCGGACAACTCTTTCGTGGAGAGCAACTTCGCTGGCAAGGTGAAGGTTCGCAACCGGATTGCCGCGCGTGATAGCCAGGGCCGTCTCGTCGCCATGGGCCGCAACATGGCCGTCATCATTCTCGACGAAGACGGCCGTGAGCGCGCTACTCACAAGATCATGCAAGGCGCGCACTTGAAAGTGGACGACGGCGACGTGATCAAGCGTGGCCAGCGCTTGGCAGAATGGGATCCTTATAGCCGCTCGATCATTACCGAGATCGATGGCGTGGTCGAGTTCGAGGATTTGCTGGAAGGCATTTCAGTCAACGAGCAGTCGGACGAGACGACAGGTATCACCAATCGCGTCATCGTGGACTGGCGTGCGAACCCGCGGGGCTCTGCGCTGCGCCCGGCGATCGTGGTCAAGGACAAGGTGGGCGGCAAGGTTCTGAAGCTCCCACGCGGCGGCGAGGCCCGCTATCTGCTTTCGGTGGAGGCGATCCTTTCCGTTGAGCCCGGCCAGTCGGTGAAGGCCGGCGACGTGCTTTCGCGTATCTCGCTCGAAAGCGCGAAGACGCGCGACATCACGGGCGGTCTTCCGCGCGTGGCGGAGCTGTTCGAGGCGCGCCGTCCAAAAGATCACGCCATCATCGCGGAAATCTCTGGCACGGTGCATTTCGGCCGCGACTACAAGAACAAGCGGCGCGTCGTGATCCAGCCCGACGAAGAGGGTCTCGATCCGGTAGAGTACCTGCTGCCGAAGGGTAAGCACCTCGCGGTGCAGGAGGGCGACCGCATCGAGAAGGGCGAGTTCATTCTCGATGGCAACCCTGCTCCTCATGACATCCTGGCCATCAAGGGCGTGGAGGAGTTGGCCTCATTCCTCGTCAATGAGATCCAGGAAGTCTACCGCCTGCAAGGCGTGACGATCAACGACAAGCATATTGAAGTGATCGTTCGTCAGATGCTGCAGAAGGTGGAGGTGACGGATGCAGGCGATACCGAGTTGCTGAAGAACGAGCAGGTCGACAAGCTCGAATTCGATGAGATTAATGCGGCGATTGAAGCTGCGGGTGGTCGTCCGGCCACGGCGGTTCCCGTTCTCCTCGGCATCACCAAAGCAAGCCTGCAAACGCGGTCCTTCATCTCGGCGGCTTCCTTCCAGGAGACAACGCGTGTTCTTACCGAAGCTGCACTGAACGGTAAGGTCGACACGCTCGACGGCCTCAAGGAAAACGTCATTGTGGGCCGCCTCATCCCCGCCGGCACAGGCGGCATGATCAGCCAGCTGCGGCGCGTTGCGTCCCATCGCGACGATCTGATTCTCCAGGAGCGGAGCAAGGCTGGCGCGAAAGCTCTTCCGCCTGCGCCGGAGGACAAATCACCGACCCCCGACTTGGCGCCTCACGTGCAGGCTGCCGAATAGATTGCATCTCAAACACTTAAGAAGCCCGGCATCTGCCGGGCTTCTTTGATTCATGTCACGCTGCAAGCAAAAAAAGAGGCGAAAAAGCGCCAAGACGAGCTTGGATTATCGGAAACTCTCCGTTAAAGTCTCATTTACCGACAAATGGTGCTGCTTTGCATCGGCCGATAAAAGGGCCGAGAGAGCGGTCTATTCGTTTCGGCGGGTGAAGGATAACAAACCGTGACACAAACGCCTTGGTGAAAAAACCTCAGCATATGCAGGACACTAAATGTGAACACGGTGGTGGAGATCTCACGCAATGAGGCTAGGAAACTCGGAACTGGGTATCTTTTCATCCGCTTTGTTATGCTTTGCGACGTTTGTTGCAACACCATCGGAAGCCGTTCCCCAGCGTCTCTGGTATCTCGCGGCCTTCGATCGAGTTCTGCGCGTCGTCGTCAGCAACGACACAGAAGTCCTGGCATCGGAGAAAGACGCAGCTAAGCAGATCGAACAGGCTTATCTGAGCCGCCTGACAAAAGCAGAAGAAGGAACAATCACGCTCAGAGGACAGGTACCGTCTGAAAGCGATCTCAAGATCTTACAGGGTGTTGCGGCGGCTACCTCGCCTGGAGCTGCGGTTGTTGACAGGAGTCGCGTAAACGCAAACGTCCCAGATCGCGATACATGGCTGGCTGCCATGACCTTTGCACTTCGCCAACTTGGCAAACTTCAGTCGGGTTCTGCTGTGCTGCGTAATACCGCGATTATTATCGAAGGCGTGACTAAGGCCGATGACGATTTTGCAGCGGTACAGAAGAAGCTGCGTGAGGAGGCGCCCAAAGGTTTATATTTACAAGTCGCCCTCAAGCCGCATGATGTCCATCCTTTCGTCTGGATCGCGCAACTGCAACAAGGCACTCTGAATTTGACCGGCTATGTACCAGATCAGCAGGATCAGGTTTTGTGCGCTTATGCTCGTGCGCTTTTTCAGAACGTGAAAGTTAATAACGGTATGGAGGTGGCCAAAGGGGAGCCGCAGGATTGGCTCGCCGCCACCAAGTTGTCACTTGAGATGCTTTCTTTGCTGTTCTCCGGCAATGTTGCAATCAGCGATAACGTCATCAAACTTGATGGGATCTATTCGTCACCGGCGATGGTGGAACTATTCCACGCCTACAGCAAGAGATTGCCGTCCGGGTTCAGGTTGGAAACCAAGATCACCGAGCCAGTCGCGAAGGCGCCCGCTCCTGCAGAAGACGTCAGTCTAGCAGTTCACGATTCTCAGCCTCAGACCTCAATGAACCCCTGAAGGGCTACGAAGCCTGGAAGACGTACAGGATCAGAGACCACGGGATCCCGAAAATCCCGTAGTGTGTTTGTCTTGACGAGACCGCCGTCGAAAATCCGGGGACGGGCAGATACGGATTGTATTTGCGCTTCAGCACCGCCTCGAATCCCTCCTCCACCAATTGCCGTCGCGTTCGCTCGATAGTGGCGACGCTGGTGTCCAGAGCCTCGGCGATCCGGCTGTCGCTCCAGCCTTCGCCCGCCTCCGAGACATCCGCCTTCAAGAGGATGCGCGCCTTCGTCAGCAATTGCGCCGCCCGCTTTCCCGAGCGGATCAAGGACGCAAGTTGCGCGCGCTCCTCTGCGCTCAGCCTCACAACGTATTTCTTAACGGCGATCTTTTTCCCATCGCTGCTTTGAGGCGACAGAGATTCAGAACCAGCCCCCAAAATCAGTGACGGAGGCCACTAGAGCTAGCCAGAGGTCCGCATCACTTAAATAGGCATATTGCAACTTGCCGCGACGGTGGCAATCGGCAAGGTGCATAAGCTTCAGGCTACTGGTGCAGCGCGCGTCCATCTGAACGCGGCTACTATAGCAGAATCGATCAACTTTTTCGCCTCCGATCGATTCTGATTACAAATTCAAACTTCCCCGATCTCGTAGTGCAGAGGAGCAGGGAGCGGCTGCGACGCCGTCCAGGTTTTGTCCGACTGGGTTAGGAAATCGCTGATCAGGCGCTGGCTGAGGCGATCCAGCAAGAGAGGGGCGTGGCCCTCATTGCGAATCACAACCGATGTCAAAGCAGGGTGACGGGCTTGCATGTCTTGGACGGTCGAAGCCGATAGGAGATCCGAGTTTTCTCCTCTCAGGACCATGACCGGCACTTGAAAAAGCGATTCGAAGTGCTCCCACATGGACGGCACCGGTTTCGCGATATCTACTTCGGACAACGCTGTTCCTACTCTGGGATCGTAAGCCGCGGCGGGGCGTCCACCCACTTCATTGAAGAGTTGGCGCGTCAGCTTCTGCCACCCTGCCCCGTCCAACGCCTTGAACTGCCTGATGTTGATATCGCGAACAATGCTTGTCGCCTCATCCCAATCCCTTGGCAGAGGAATTTTCCCTGCGTAGCCCATGATGCGGGCAAGGCCTGCCGTCTCTATGACCGGGCCGATGTCGTTCAGCATCGCGCATCCGATTGCCGAAGGCCGCATCACAGCGAGAAGCATCGTGATGATACCCCCGCGTGACGTCCCAAGGACGGCGACGTTCGTCAGGCCGCGTAGGGTGAGGAACGCGGCGACGTCAAGTAACTCGACATAAGGGGAATAGTTGTGCCAATCCTTGTCCCATTCGGAGCGTCCACGGCCTCTGTAGTCGAGGCAGTAGACAAGCCGCGGGTGAGTTGGATGGGTTGAGAGGGCGACAGCGAGATCGTGAAAATCGCGCCCATTTCGGGTCAGACCCGCAAGGCAAACGACAGGCCGGCCAGGCGCTCCTTCGCTACCATATTTACGAGCGTAAAGAAGCAGATCATCGTGGCTTCTGTAAAAGATGTCTTCTGTTTCCAACCCAGGCGCGCCGTCCGATCTTTCTGTAGTCACTGGACCTGTTCCAATTCGCCGCTTCCGCTTACATCAAAATCAGGGATTTTCCCGGGACGACCGCGATGCAAATCCTCCACGATCTGGGACCTTGTCCTGTTGTTTTCAAACCGGCAACGATAAAGCTGCGTGCTTTCGAGAATACGCTGGATGTAAGTGCGCGTCTCTGTGAAAGGAATGCGCTCGACCCAATCGATTGGGTCTTCCGACTTGCTGCGAGGGTCACCAAAATCCTTGATCCATTGCTTTACGCGGCCTGGCCCCGCATTGTACGCAGCCAAAGAAAGAACATAAGATCCATCGTAACCTGAAAGAAGCTGAGCCAGAAAAGCAGAGCCCAGGGTGACATTATAGGACGGGTCTGAGATCAGCCGCGGCGGCTCATACTTCAGTTTATAGTTCGCCGCGACGAGTTTTGCCGTCTGCGGCATAAGTTGCATGAGCCCGCGGGCGCCAACACGGCTCACGGAACCAGTGTGGAAATCGCTTTCCTGCCGGGTCAAGGCATTCAAGAGCGCGAGTTCAATCTTCCCGTTGCCGCCAGCGGGATCGAATTTCGGCAAAAGCGTCGGGAAGGCATAGGCATCCACTGGAAATCCGCGCAACAACGCGATTTTAGCCGCACGAACCACAACGTGGGCGGGCATCAGGCGTTCTATCAGTTCAAGCGTCAGGGTTATTTGCTGAGGATCGTTGAGCTGACGCGTCAGATCCAGCAAGTAGTTCAACAGAAGCGGCTGGAGATCGAGCTGCTTCGCGATCATGACGGCTTTGAATGCGTCTTCGTTCACGAAGGCGGCAACGGCTTCCTCGGTTGGATGAGGCGGCGCGCGGAACCCGCAGGCGCCCCCCTTGTGGAGAGCTTGCCGGGCAAGAGAACCATAAAACGTATAAAAGCGGTTTGCTGCCTCGCGAAAGTGGACCTCTGCTTCCTTTCGCGCGCCTAATTCGAGTTTAGTGCGACCGAGCCAGTAGGCGGCCCGCGCCTCGTCTCGAGCATAGCCCTTTATCAATAGGGCCGCCTCGAAGTGCGGTTCAGCCAAGCGCGGCTCTTTCATGAAACGAAGCGCGATCCAGCCCGCCATAAACTCGGCTTCGGAGCGGGTTTCATCGTCAAGCGGCCCGTGCGCCTTGGCGATTGCGTACGCGGTTGCCGGATGGTCGTAACTCAGCGCGCGCCGTACTTCGCTTCGCCTGAAATTCCACCACTTCTCGGGATCGGCAAGATCGGCGGTATCGGGATTGAGCGAGCGCAAGAGCGACCAGAGGTCATCGTCGGCTCCTTCTCGCCGCAAGGATCTCAGCCGCGCGAGAAGCGTCGCAGGCCCTCCAGCACTTTCTTTCGAAAGCTTGAAGGCATTCTCCGCCGCTTTCGATTGAAGCCCCTTCTTTCCGGACTTATCGTCTTTACCCGTCGGCTTGTCGCCGCCGGGTTCCTCGGATTTGCTGGTTGACGCGGTTACCTTCCCGTCTTGGGATACAGCCGCGGGCACACTTTCTGCGTTCTCATCCGGCAGCGCATTGTCATCCTTCTTTGCGCTCCTCTTTTTGAGACGAACCGGCTCAACAACGCTTGCGATTCCAAACACGTACGCTTTTCCGGTCAATGCGGCTCGTCTTTCCTCTACACCGCTTGTTATTTCGCCATGACGCCGTCCCCTGATGCGTCGTGCGACAGCCTTCGTCTTGCGGCCACGCCGGCCATGATGAGCGCTTTGGGTTCCGGCTCTTTTAGCGCGAAGCCGAGCGGCCCCTTTCAAGCCCTTCCCTTCGGATGCCGACGCCAACTTCTTCCCGGGGTCATCCAGTTGTCGCGCGCGCGCTTCAATCAGTAATTTTCGATGGCGCTGATCGTCGGAATCCAGGAGCGAGCCAAATCGTGAAACAAATCGCTCCTGCACGATAGGATCTAAGTTGTAGCGGCTCCAGGCAAACTTGATGAGCCTGAGGCCACGCTCGCGTTCCCCCGACTCTATGAATGCCGCGCCGAGGCTGGCTTTTCCCGGACCCGTCATGGGGTTTCTGTTCGTATAGAATTTCAAGACCTCGGCGGCCGTGGCGTTGGAAAGAAACAAGGCCTTCTCGATTCCAGTGTCCTGTGCAGGTTCTGGAAACAACGGATGAGCCTTCCGGAATGCCATCATCTCGTTGAAGTCTGCGGATGAGGCGCGCAAACGCTTCCATTCTGCAAAAGACTTTGCGGCAGGATCGCTAATCTTTTTGATCGCGGCCCGCGCTGCCGCGTCATCGCCTCTGGAGACGCTTGAGATGACATCTTTGATTGCCGCAGCGTCGCCATCGCTGATCCTGAAGGATAGAAGGGGTTGAAGCGCTGCGGTCATCTCCTCGTTGGAGAATGTCTTGGGAAACTTCAGATTGACCGCCGGGACAAGAACCGGCTCGACCGGCGTGCTCTCCTTGGCAGGCTCGCCACCGCTTGGAACAGCGGGCTGGCTATCCTTCGCCGTCTCGGGCTCTTTTGCTTCCGGCGATGGGGCGCTTCCGGCAGAAGCCTGCGAGTCTGGCCCGGCAGGTGGCTTCGGCTCGGCTTCCGTCGTCTTGACATCGCTGCTCAAGCTATGCTTTTGCGTTGAACGGTGTGCGGAAGCCGAAACCTTGACTGGGTCTGGTTGCATGTCAGCCGCGGCATAGGACAACGGCCCTCGATGCGCTGGCACCAGATAGGGCGCTGCGAGCACGACAAGAAAGCCAATCGCCGTTCCGATCAGGATCGCCTTCAAAAGGCTGAAAGGATTGTGTGGAGGGTTCGCGTCTGCGTCAGGCGTGGGCATTTGCTCGCGGCCTAAAAATTACGTTGGCAGCATAGCATATCAAACCTATGCTTTTGCCCCACGATTGGAACTGGAAAAGCTGGTGCGTACACCCACCCCTATTAATAGCCGCCATAATCCGGCAATAGAATGACAAACTTTAGTTTGCTGACGCTGTTTCCGAGTGGAAAGACGCAGAGAGTTAATCTCGGGTACCTTTTTTCCGTATAGGATCGACCCGAAGGTGAGGAAGGCCAGAGATGTTCAAGGGTTCTTTTACGGCGCTCGTAACCCCGTTTGATGGTGACAGCGTCGATTACGATGCATTTACCCGGCTCGTGGAGTTTCAAATCCAGTCAGGCACCCACGGACTTGTTCCCTGCGGTACGACGGGGGAGTCGCCGACGCTTAGTCATGAGGAGCACGCGCGTGTTGTAGAGACGTGCATCGCCGCAGCGAGAGGGCGCGTTCCCATCATAGCGGGCGCCGGTTCGAATAGCACAAAGGAGGCGGTCGAACTCGCCCGGCACGCCGACAAGGCAGGGGCCACTGCGGTTCTCGTCGTTACGCCCTATTACAACAAGCCGACGCAGGAAGGGCTTTACCTGCACTTCAAGGCCATCAACGATGCGATCGGCATCCCGATCATTATCTACAACATCCCTTCGCGCAGCGTCATCGATATGACGGTGGCGACAATGGCGCGTCTCTTCAAGCTGCCGAATATCGCGGGCGTAAAGGACGCAACCGCCTCGCCGGTACGTGCAAGCCAGCAGCGCCTGACGCTTGGCGAAGAGTTCAATCAGCTCTCTGGCGAAGACGCTACCGCGCTTGCGTTCATGGCTCATGGCGGCCATGGATGCATTTCCGTGACTTCGAACGCCGCTCCAAAGCTTTGCTCGGAGTTCCAGACTGCCTGTCTAGGGGGCGACTACCGCAAAGCGCTCGAGTTGCATGACCGGCTCATGCCCCTGCACGAAGCGCTTTTTGCCGAAACCAATCCCGGTCCCGTCAAATATGCCGTTTCCCGGCTTGGGCTTTGCAAGCCCGACACACGCCTTCCACTGGCCCCCATCTCCGATCAGACCAAGGCGCTCGTCGATGCGGCGCTCGCGAAGGCGGGCGTGATTCAACAGCAAGCAGCATAGAGATGGCAGCCCCCTCATCGACATCTGTTCGAAAGGTCGTCGCCGAAAACCGGAAGGCGCGCTTCTCGTACTTCATCGACGACACCTTTGAGGTCGGGATTGCGCTCGGCGGCTCGGAGGTGAAATCGCTGAGGCAGGGGAAGGCGAACATCGCAGAATCCTACGCCAGCGAAAAGAACGGCGAGATCTACCTCATCAATGCCCACATCCCCGAATACCTCCAGGCCAATCGCCTGAATCATGAGACTCGCCGCCCGCGAAAGCTTCTCCTGCATAAGCGGGAAGTGGGCAAGCTGATTGGCGCGATCCAGCGCGACGGCATGACGCTCGTGCCGTTGCGGATCTATTTCAACGACCGCGGACGCGCCAAGCTGGAGCTGGCGCTCGCGCGCGGCAAGAAACTCCATGACAAGCGCGAAACCGAGAAGAGCCGCGATTGGGAGCGCCAAAAGGGTCGCCTCCTCCGCGACCGGGGATGACGTCCTCTGGCTGACGCACCTCCCGCCTTTGCCTGACGCAGGGGCGTGAGGGAGCTGGGGTCCAGTTGTCGGGCCTGCATAAAAGTTCAGTTCATTGATCTGCCTGATAGGACCTCATTGAGTCCAGTTGCCGCTCTCTGATTCTTGTGCAAAACGCTGAGATCAAGTGAGGCGGGTTGCGCTGTTTAGCAGTTGCAAACCTTCACTGAGATACCCAGTACGTGCAGACCTGTTGATTTTCATGGATTAATGGCCACACTCGCCTTCAATGAGCTGAAGGTAGGGGTTCGTTAACTATATGGTAACCGGTTGGGTATTTTCTGAGCTTCATATCCATTCTGCAGCTTACGGTAACTACGCCGCCACCGTTCAGCCAATGAGATCACAGGGGATTGATATGATTGACAGTAACACACGGACACTAGGTGTCATTTTGGCGTGTTTTGTGGCGTTAGTTGTTCTGGGTCAGGCCGCGCAGCAGCTGACCCATGTATCTGCCGCCGTTATTCATGCGCCGGTTCTGGAAAGAGCGACTGTCGCGCCAGCCGTAGTCGAAGCGCCGGTCAAGAAGGTATCCAATCAGTTGGTAGCGATACCGAAGGAGAAATGCGCCTCGACATGGACCAATTACGGGACCTCCGTCCTGGTCACGCCGACAACCTGCAAAGACGTCAGCATCGCTTCGATGACCATAGCGGTCTCTGAGAAGTCGTGCGACGCGAGCACACAGGCCGATTTCCAGAGCCTCAGCTACAACACCTATTTCAAGGGCGACTTCGGCTTTTATCTTGGACAGGGCAAGAAAGTTCAATGCCTGGCCGTCAAAGAGATAGTCGGGAAGTATCTCTGAACTGAAAACGGGGAGGCGATATTTTCGCCTCAACCACAAGAGGATAAGGAAGGCGGCTCATCCTGGCCGCCTTTTTTGCGTTCCCGTCCCTCCCATGCCTTCACATGTCTGTCATCAAACGCGCCTATTGATTACGGAATTTTAACCGTGAAGCTCAAGGGCGTGCATGTCGGGACTGGTGCTGGTGGTAGGGATCATTGCAGGCGTGGCTTTATCCGGTTTGCTCGCCTGTACAATCTTCGATAAAGAGTTGAAGGTCTGGCCAACTCCCGGAAAGGGAAGTTGGCAGAGCCGCGTTTTCTGGACCCTATTTCGAACTCTGAATGTCGCCACCCTCGCTCTGGCATTTTTTGATTGGCAGCCCTGGGAAGGCTTCTCTCTGGGACGCGGTGTGGGCGCCAGCCTCGCCATTGTCTGCTTTGCTCTCTATGGTTGGGCTTGTTACGCGCTTGGCCGGAGGAACCTTTACTGCGGGCGCGACGGTCTCGTCACAGGCGGCATCTACGCATGGACGCGAAACCCGCAATACGCCACCGCGATCCCTGCATATCTTGGCTTGGCTGTCGCCTCCGACTCAATCGCAGTTTTTACGATCGCATCGCTGCTCACGCTGAGCTTCGTCCTGATGGCGTTCGCCGAAGAGCACTGGCTGGACGCTGCTTATGACGCAGATTACCGGCACTATCGTCTTGAAGTCGCCCGCTTTTACAATTGGCGTCATGCGTTGGCGGTTCTCAAGCAGGAAGCAATGCCAGCAAAGGAAGCCTCCAAAGAAGCGCGTTTCTGAATGCCGTTATGCGGTCCCGCTATTCCCGCACGGCCTTCACTGCTCGCCATAATCGCGAGGCTGAGACAGAAGCGGTTTATTGGCCGACGAGATAGAGGACGTGAAGAAATGCCCGCCGCAAGCCTTCAGCATGGCGATCAACCTCGAGCAGTTAAGCCGCGCCAGTTCCGGACCCTTTTCATCTCGGATCTGCATCTGGGCGCAAGGGCATGTCAGGCGGAGGCCTTCCTTGATTTCCTGCGCCACTACGACGCCGACACAATCTATCTCGTCGGTGATATCATCGATTTCTGGAGCGTCAAGCGGAGCCCGCTTTGGCTGCAATCGCATAATGATGTGCTGCAGAAGCTTCTTCGCAAGGCCCGCAAGGGAACGAGGATCATCTTCATTCCGGGTAATCACGATGAGGGCGTCCGAGGCTATTGCGGAATGAGTTTCGGCGCCATCGAGATCCACCATGACATCGTGCATGAGACCGCGGATGGTCGCCACTTTCTCGTCATGCATGGCGACGAGTTCGACGTGATCGTCCGGTATGCCAAGTGGCTGGCGTTCCTCGGGGACCGCTCCTACGAATTTGCGCTGTGGTGCAATCAACCGCTCAACCTGGTCCGGCGCCGGCTCGGCTTCGGCTACTGGTCCCTCTCAGGCTATTTGAAGCTGCGTGTCAAAACAGCGGTGAACTTCATTGGTGAATTTGAGCAGGCCATTTCGCAGGAAGCCAAGCGCCGGAACGTCGATGGCGTGATCTGTGGCCATATCCACCATATGACCGACCGGATGATCGACGGAATTCGATATCTGAATTGCGGCGACTGGGTCGAAAGCTGTACGGCTATCGCTGAAGATTTTGACGGAAAGCTCGGTCAGATCCGCTGGCTTCCCGGTCCGATGGAGACGTCCCCGGCGGTGGCGGCTCCCGTTCCAAGCTTTACCCTTGAGGGTATTCCAAGCCGCGCTGCTTCCGGACGCACGGCCACCATCAGGCCGGTCAGGGAACGCCAATACATTGCCTCGGTTGAATAAAGTCAAGGAGGGTTGATTTGCGCAACCTCGCAGAAGCAAAAACTAGAAGGAGCGCCACCATGATCGGCGCAGCTGTCCGACGGAGCAAGCCGCTGTCGGCTGAAGGCTTACGGGAGCGCCTTTTCACGCTGGCATTTTCGAACCTTGTCTATGCTCAAATCTGGGAAGACCCAGCGGTCGATCTGGAGGCTCTGGCTCTTGATTGCAACAGCCGTGTTGTAACCATAGCCTCCGGCGGCTGCAATGTGCTGAGCTATCTCCCGGAAGGCCCCGCGCACATCGCGGCGGTTGACATCAACGCAGCGCATGTCGCGTTAAATCGGCTCAAACTCGCCGCTGCCCGTCACTTGCCCGACTATGAGTTCCTTCTATCGGTTCTTCGGTGCAGCGGACCATGCCGCCAATGTCACGGCCTTCAGATTTCATATCCTGCCGCATCTCGATCCGTTGACGGCAAACTACTGGCACGGACGGCACGGACTCCGCCGCAGACGCCGCATCCGCCGCTTCACGAACAATTTCTATCGGGCCGGTCTTCTCGGCACCTTCATCGGGGCGAGCCATCTCGTCGCGAGGCTGAATGGCGTCAATCCGCGGGTGCTCCTGGAAGCGGAGACGATGGAGGAGCAGCGCCGGATCTTCGACGAGGAATTTGCGCCTCTCTTCAAGAGGCGCATGTTGCGCTGGCTCGTCAACCGTCCGGCCACGCTTTACGGGCTCGGCATTCCGCCGGCACAGTATAAAGCGCTCGCTGGTGACGATGAGGGCGGCATGGCGGCGGTGCTCCGAAAACGACTGGAACGGCTTGCTTGCGGCTTCCCGCTTTCGGACAACTATTTCGCTTGGCAGGCCTTTGGCCGGCGCTACGCCCCTGCCGGAGGGCCGCTGCCGCCGTATCTCAATCCTTCGAATTTTGCCCTGGTTCGGGAGAATGCGTCGCGGGTCTCGGTTCATCATGCTTCCCTGACCGCTTATCTCGCGAGCTCTCCGAGTGGAAGCCTTGATCGCTACGTTCTGCTGGATGCACAGGACTGGATGGGCGATGCGACGCTTGCGCAGCTTTGGAGCGAGATCACCCGGACCGCAAAACCGGGTGCGCGCGTGATCTTCCGCACGGCCGCAGAGCCGACGATCCTTCCGGGACGTATCCCGGAGACTATTCTCGATCGCTGGCACTATGCAGCAGAGGTCTCTCACGCGTTGACCCAGAAGGACCGCTCCGCGATCTATGGCGGCTTCCATCTTTACATGTTCAAGGGATAAGGCCGATGACCATGACCGCATCGGCGGCGGAAAAGATGGATGTGATCTACCGCCGCCAGCGCTTCATCTATGATGCAACGCGGCGCTATTATCTTTTTGGCCGCGATCGCCTTATCGAGGGTCTTGAGCCCCCGGCTCATGGCACTGTCCTTGAAGTTGGTTGCGGCACGGCGCGCAATCTCATCCGCGCCGCCCGGCTCTACCCCGAGGCCCGGCTTTACGGGCTGGATGTCTCGGAAGCCATGCTGCGGTCGGCGCGCGCCTCTGTTGCGCGAAGCGGTTTCTCAGCGCGCGTTGTTCTGCGCAAAGGAGACGCTACTGCTTTCGATCCAGAGCAACTCTTTGCTCTCCACGGCTTTGACCGCGTCTTCATTTCCTACGCCCTGTCCATGATTCCGGCATGGCGAGACGTTGTCCGGCACGCAGCCGCTTGCGTTGCGCCGGGAGGTAAGCTTCTCATCGTTGACTTCGGTGATTTCGGAAACTATCCGTCGCTTGTGCGCCGCGCGCAGTCTGCCTGGCTACGCCGCTTCTCAGTTGTGCCCATTCCCGCAATGGATCGAAAGATCGGTATGCTTGCGGAACAAATGGGGTTCATGGCAGCCACCGAGAAACTCTACGGCGGCTATGCCATCCAGTTTTGTCTTCATCAGCGCTGACCGCAAAACTGCAGAGAGTATCGGCCAAGCGCGGCGAGTTCCGAAGAACTAACTATTGAAATACCGTACCAAAGCATGCCCGACGTATTGCATGCCCAAGAACAATGTTAAAGCGGTCCCAAGCGTCAAGGTAAAGTTGATGGCTTCGTGGACAGGCATAGCTCTTACTCCGAACAGATACTCAAAAAACCCCCCAGGCCATGTTTTATTCGTCCGGTTATACTGAGGCAGCGAAGCCGGATCACTCCATGCCGCCCTTTGCAACCTTGGGCCTAATGCCCGCGATCCTTCTATCGTACCACATACCTTACCGAAGTTCCGGCTTGATTTAAATCAAATTCCGCGCGCGTTTTCACCTCGGTTATGAGTTATCCCCAATTCGATGGGGCAAATATAGCCACGCTCAAGGTGCTTTTTTCATCGCAGCTTCACATTCGCCCGCTAATCGGCCTCTGACACGCCTATTTGTACGACGATTAGGTTGTATCCAGTTGGCGATGTCAGGCGGATCAGGCACCCCCACTCTTCGTCTGGTCCGCCGCCCACCCGCAGGCTACTGAAAAAGCATGAAATCTTGGCTTCATCCTTCGACAAGCTCAGGATGAGGTCGAGTGTTGGCCGCATCCTTCGACAAGCTCAGGATGAGGTCGAGTGTTGGCTTCATCCTTCGACAAGCTCAGGATGGGGTCGAGTGTTGGCTTCATCCTTCGACAAGCTCAGGATGAGGTCGAGTGTTGGCTTCAGCCTTCGACAAGCTCAGGATGAGGCTTCGACAAGGATGAGGCTTCGACGAGTTCAGGATGAGGCCGAGTGCTTTCAATGAGTTGATCCTCATGGTGAGTTCGTCGAACACCCCATGGTGAGTTCGTCGAACACCTCATGGTGAGTTCGTCGAGCACCTCATGGTGAGCTTGTCGAACGATGGGCAACATCGTTTTTCAGCAGGCTGCTAGAGCATCGTGCGCTTGATCTGCGGGCGTCCGAATGCTTGTTTTGTGCGCAATTGGTGAATGGCGGCATCTGCTTGTCACCTTGTCCCTTACACTTTCGTCCCAATTCCATCTTCTGAGAAATTGTCACCGAATTTCGTTTTACGGTAGGTAAACGACAGCCTCACCGTCCAAGCCCTGATACTGCAGGGAAAATCAACGAACGGGACGCCATCGCCGCCGCCTGCGCCGCAGCTGTTTCGGCTGCGCGCGG
>CAVRSS010000071.1:0-36111 GCA_963723755.1 uncultured Alphaproteobacteria bacterium
GGCCAGGACGCGATGAAGCGCTAAAGGAGCTTGAGCTTGCCAAGACGCGCGTCACGGAACTCGAAGCTCGCTGCCGCAAGCGCTGGCCAAGCATGGAGCCTTGTCCTGTGGCTGATCGTAACCGCAGCGACGTTTGGTGGCGTCGGGTACATCGCCAGGCTGCTGACGGAGTAGGGGTCTTTGGATACGCTTCATAAAATGGTCGACCTAAGAAAGATGGCTTCCGCTACACGGCACGCAAACAAGCGAGCGCTGACGCTGGGCGCAAAAATCTAACGGCATGCCGTGCATAAAATCGACGGCATGCCGCGCGTACTCTCGACGACAAGTGTCACGTGTCGTGACGGCTCGAAACGCTGGGAGAGTGGCAAAAACTACATCATCTGAAACGGCGCAAAATCGCAGTTTTTTTGCTGGTCAAGCCGGGGAATGTTTGCAGGCTCAAGAAGGCGGCAGGCCGAACAGCCCCGGATCGATCGCAAACCCCATGGCGAGATAACCAAGACGATTGGGGTGAAGCTTATCCCCCGGTCCGCCCGTCGTGTTATCGGGCACGAAATCCGGCCTCATCTCCCCCGTCTCTTCACTGACGGTAGCCCTGTCGAAATCAATCACACCGTCAAACACGCCTTCGCTCCGTATGAAGGTGTTCAACTTTTGACGCTTCATGTCCTGTTCGACAAAACCGTGCGCAGGACCGGGGTTTCCGAGCGCCGAGGTCAGGGTGGCTCCGATAACGCGGACACCCGGAATGCGCCGGCGCAGTTCTGCGACCCCCTCCTGCATGGCAGACTTGATCGAGTCGACGCTGGCATTGCCGTTTTTGCTGAAGTCGTTGATACCCTCGAGCCAAATCACGGCCGAGACTCCGGAGAGGCTGGCGATATCCCGTTCAAGACGCTGGATCGCCGCCGGGCCGCCTGGATAGGGCCTTTCTACGCTGTAATCAGCCGGACCTGCGATCAGGTTGCCGCCGATGCCTGCATTCACCACCGAGAAAAATGTCGCCGAATTTTGCGTGGAGCCGGCGGGAAAGCACGTCCGGCCAGCGGTCGTCACCGTTCAGCGTCGAGCCAGTGCCATCGGTAATGGAGTCGCCGAGGGCCACGATCACCTGCGTATCGGCGGTAACCTTCATGTCGACGGCGTCGAGGAAATACCACGACGTAGTGCCATAGGGGAAGGCAGCCTCATCCTCGTTCCCGCCGAGCGATCCCGCACCAGGTTCAGTGACGAAGGACGTCGTGAGCCCCTTTGCATGCCACGTCATGGGGCCGCTCTCGCCCGCCACATGGAAGCTGACGGCGAGCTTTCTCGACTGGAGATAGAGCTCCTGGAACAGCGCCGGTAAAGGGCAGCGCGATGGCATCGCTCCAAACGCTTCCCCCGGGTTGGACTGCGACGCTCTTCGCGCCGCCGAATGTCACGGGACGGTTCGTACCCGGGACGATTGCCGAGCTGTCGAGTTGCAGCCCCGCGAAAACGCCATCGAAGGTAACCGGCTTTGTACCAAAGGCGTTGGAGAGCCGGATGCGGGCTTCGGCACCCCCAGACATCCGGCCCGATGATGAGCCGGAAGCTTTGATCTTTTGCACCCGCTTCGGGAGCGGGGAAGGCGCGGCGCAAATCGGGCTGCAACAAAGCATTGCCGCTCGGATAAGGCCCCTGCGCGGAGGCGGCCCAACTCGTGACCCACTTCTCTGAACTCTCCGACATTGCCGGGTAAGACAGTGCCGTCAAGAAAAGAACAAGTGACGCGACGGCTGCAGCGCGCATGGCCTCTCCGAACGTTTATTTAAGCAGCGTCTGAGGGAGCGGAGGGAATGCCTTTCGCCTTCAGCGCCGTCGTGATTTCCGCCAGGATCGCCGGATCGTCGATCGTCGCGGCATCTTGTATTGCTCACCGTCGGCTATCTTCCGCATCGTTCCGCGGAGAATTTTGCCTGAGCGGGTCTTGGGAAGGCGGTTCACGGTGAGAACCGTCTTGAACGCGGCAACCGGGCCGATTTGATCGCGCACGAGTGCGACGATCTCCTTCTCGATCACGCTGATATCGCGCTCGACGCCTGCTTTCAAGAGGACGAAGCCTGCCGGGACCTGCCCTTTCAGACCGTCGTGGATGCCGATCACCGCGCATTCGGCGACATCGGGATGGTTGGAGACAACCTCCTCCATCGCGCCGGTCGAAAGCCGGTGCCCCGCGACATTGATGATGTCGTCCGTTCGCGCCATCACGAAGACATAGCCGTCTTCGTCGATAAAGCCGGCATCCGCGGTCTTATAGTAGCCCGGATATTCGATCAGGTAGCTTTCAATAAAGCCTGTATCGTTGTTCCAGAGCGTTGGCAGGCATCCAGGCGGCATCGGTAACTTGATCGACAGTGCGCCCGTCTGGCCCGGCTTGACCTCCTCATTGCTCTCGTTAAGCACGTGGAATTCGTATCCCGGCATCGGGTATGTGGGCGATCCGTACTTGATTGGCATCGCGCCAAGCCCACGCAATTGCCCGCGATCGCCCAGGCCGTTTCGGTTTGCCACCAGTGGTCGATGACCGGAACCTTCAGCAGGTCTTCGGCCCAATGGATCGTGTTGGGATCCGCACGCTCGCCGGCCAGGAACAGCGTCTTGAAATGTGAAAGGTCATAGTTGGCCGAAGAGCGTGCCGTTCGGATCTTCCTTCTTCACGGCGCGGAACGCGGTTGGCGCCGTGAACATTGCTTTCACCTTGTGCTCGCTGATCACGCGCCAGAAAGCTCCGGCATCCGGCGTGCCCACGGGCTTGCCTTCATAAAGGATCGTTGTCGCGCCATGAAGGAGCGGCCCGTAAACGATATAAGAGTGGCCGACCACCCAACCCACGTCGGAGGCTACAAAGAACACTTCCCCGGGGTCGATGTCGTAATGGGCCTTCATCGTCCATTTCAGGGCGACCATATGGCCGCCCGTGTCGCGCATCACGCCCTTGGGCCGCCCGGTCGTGCCAGAGGTGTATAGAATATAAAGCGGGTCGGTGGACGCCATCGGCTCGCAAGGCGCACTCAGCCCGCGGCTTTTCGCAGCTTCCATGAGAGATGCATAGTCGTAGTCGCGGCCTTCGATAAGAGGCGCGGTCTCCTGCGGACGCTGCACGATAATGCAATAGTCCGGCTTCGCCGAGGACAGCTCAATCGCCTGATCGAGCAGCGGCTTGTACTTCACGACCCTGTTGGGCTCGATGCCGCAAGACGCAGAAATAATAACCTTGGGCTGAGTATCTTCGATGCGCACGGCCAATTCGTTCGCGGCGAAACCGCCGAAGACGACGGAATGGATGGCTCCGATACGAGCGCAGGCCAGCATCCCGATCAGCGCCTCGGGAATCATCGGCATGTAGAGGATGACGCGGTCACCCTTCTCAACGCCTGCTTCGAGGAGAACACCGGCCAGGGTTTTGACCTCGTCCAGAAGCTGGGCGTAGGTGTAGGTGCGCTTCTGTCCGGTGACGGGACTGTCGTAAATCACGGCAGCCTGGTCGCCGCGGCCGCGTTCGACATGGCGGTCAAGACAGTTATAGGCCGTGTTGGTTACGCCGCCCGTGAACCAGCGTCCGTATACGCCCTGGCTTGGATCGAAGATCTTCTTCGGCTGCTCGATCCAATCAATCTCGCTCGCAGCTTCGGCCCAGAAACCTTCCGGGTCGCGCTTCCAGCGCTCATACACTTCGAAATATCGGCTTTCCACCTGCGAATTCGCGCTCATTTTACGATCCTCCCAATATCGCATAGTGCGCAAAAAGGCACGGATTTCGCAAGATGCTAATTGAAGCGTCCAAGCTCGGTTTCGTTTGCAGTTGGAGCGCAAGAAAAAAGGCCGGGCAAGCCCGGCCACGCAAGACATGGAAACTGCTCACTTCTAAAGGCCGCTTGCAGCCCGATTGCGTTCCTGAACATCGGCATTACGATCAGCGCGGTCGCGCTTCAGGTCCCGCTGGTCGTGGTGGATGTCTTTCTTATCGGCATTGACCGCGTGCTGTTCGGCCTGCCGGCGTTGATCCCATTTTTCGGCGCCCTTGACATTGCCGTGATCGAGGGCGCGATTTTCCCTCGCCTGATCGTAATTCCGCTCGGCGCGATCGTGTGCCAGCTTGCTCTTGTCCCTGTGAAGGTCGCGCTTATTCGAGTGGATGTCGCGGTTGTCGTGGCGAATATCCTTATTCAGGTGGTAAACTTTGTTCGCTTTCTGCTGCTCCGTTTCCGCCGATGCCTTGCCTATGAAGCCGGTGCTGACGGTCAGGGCTGCTACAATCGCAATCGCTAAAGCTGAACTTTTCATATCACTTCCCTTGGTGTGTCCCGTGATGGTTTCACGACTGTAGGGAATTGTTTCTGAATGCGGTCCCAACCCATTCTTCATATTCCGTTCATCTATTACTTGCGAGCGCCTGCTTTTTGGCAAGCTGTGAGTGAGCTTTCAATAACACCGCAACAATAGCTTTCAAGAAGACACGCCACCGCCTCAATTACGACAGATCTAGACTGTTGCGACACTAAACGTGGCTCAATTCGGGATGATTGTACATTTATGTATCAGCGGAACCGTCTTGTTACGCTCATGCGCCATCCGTCATAAACCTAATGGCACAGTCGGGCATACTGCCACCGGCGACCGGTTTTTTCACCACGCTGCACTTGTGATCAATCCCGCACCGTCCGAATTGCGGTATAAGACCAGCATCGAAACAGAACATTGAGCGGAAGGAACGAGGATGCCTCCAGTCGATACGCCCTTCATGATCACAGTGTGCGGACTGGAAGAGTTGGCTGGGCACGCCGATCGTCAGGTGAGCCATGTTCTTTCCATTCTGGACCCGGATCAAGCTGAGCCCGAGGCCTTCGGAGCGTATGGAGAGCATGCGCGGCTGGAGCTTAAATTTCACGATGTCATCGAGGAATCGCAGGAGTTCCGGGCTCCCCAGCGCGAAGACGTCGCCAAGATGCTCGAATTCGGCCAGGACATTCTGCGTGACCCCGAAAGCCTGAGGCACCTTCTCGTCCATTGCCACATGGGGATTTCGCGATCCACCGCCGCTATGGCGTTGCTGTTGGCGCAGGCGATGCCGGATGCGCCGGCGGCCGATGTGATGGCGCGCATTTTGCTCATCCGCGATAAGGCATGGCCAAACCTGCGCATCCTCATGTTTGGCGAAGAGCAACTCGGCCGGAAAGGGGAACTCTCTTCCGCCGCTGGAGCTGTCTATCGTCTCCAGCTTGAGCGGCGGCCGGAGATCAAGAACTTTTTCGTCGATGCAGGGCGGGGCCGCGAAATAGACGTGGCACTCAACCGGGCGTCATAGCCGCATCTTCGTTGCTGGCTCCGTACGGCGGGTCCGTCAAGGACGGGCGATCAGAGGTCTTTGGCCGGCCTGCACAGTGAAAGCCCCCATATTCATCTGCTCCGGGGCCGGAAGCCTCCCACGTTGAGCAATCTGGGCGGCGTTTGCGCAGGAGCTGGTTGCGGCTTCGGCAGGAGCATTCTTGGACGGCTTGCTTGGCGATGAGCGTCGCAAGGCGGGGGCGATCCTGGCGGTCGGGCAGCGGGCCATACTGGGCCGCGGCCCGTGGCAAGCCGATGACCTGCGCGACATCGTGCGCGGCTGTGCGCTTGAGGCGCTCGCTGACGCGGTTATGACCGCATTGCGCCAATCGTGTGCGAGGTCGAGACCGGCCCGTCGAATATTAGGGCGAGCTAAAGCTGAATCCCTTTCCAAGGATTGATGATCCCTGTATAGAACAATGAAAAAATCAAAACATGGAGACAACATGGCGAGCGAAAGCAAGTGCCCGATGGCGGGCGGGACCCCCGCAAACACGAACAAAGATTGGTGGCCGAACCAGCTGAACCTCCAGGTTCTCCATCAGCACTCTTCGCTGTCCAATCCGTTGGGCGAGGCGTTCGATTACGCCAAGGAATTCAAGAGCCTTGACCTGAATGCCGTGACCAAGGATCTCCATGCCTTGATGACGGACTCGCAGGATTGGTGGCCCGCCGACTTCGGGCATTACGGCGGCTTGTTCATTCGGATGGCCTGGCACAGCGCGGGCACGTACCGCATCGGCGACGGGCGCGGCGGCGGTGGACGCGGCCAGCAGCGCTTCGCGCCCCTCAACAGCTGGCCCGACAACGTGAACCTCGACAAGGCGCGCCGGCTCCTGTGGCCGATCAAGCAGAAATACGGCCGGAAACTCTCCTGGGCCGACCTTATGATCCTCGCGGGCAACGTCGCGCTGGAGTCGATGGGCTTCAAGACCTTCGGTTTCGCGGGCGGGCGCGTGGATACCTGGGAGCCCGATGAGGACATCTACTGGGGCGCCGAGGGCAAGTGGCTGGCGGACGAACGCTATACCGGCGACCGTGAGCTCGATAATCCTCTTGGCGCCGTGCAGATGGGCCTGATCTACGTGAATCCGGAAGGGCCGAACGGCAATCCGGATCCCCTGGCGGCGGCGCGGGACATCCGCGAAACGTTCGCGCGCATGGCGATGAACGACGAGGAAACGGTCGCGCTCATTGCTGGCGGTCACACTTTCGGCAAGACCCATGGCGCGGGCGACGCGGCGCTGGTTGGCCCCGAGCCCGAAGCGGCTCCCATCGAGGACGCAGGGCCTTGGCTGGAAGGGCGGATTTGGCACGGGCAAAGGGGATGACGCCATCACCAGCGGCCTGGAAGTCATCTGGACCACGACGCCGACGAAGTGGAGCAACAACTTCTTCTGGAACCTGTTCGGCTACGAATGGGAACTGACCAAGAGCCCGGCTGGCGCCCATCAGTGGAAACCGAAGCATGGCGCGGGCGCGGGCACTGTGCCGGATGCGCACGACCCGTCAAAGCGTCACACGCCTTCGATGCTGACCACGGACCTCGCCTTGCGGTTCGACCCGGCCTACGAAAAGATTTCGCGGCGCTTCCACGAGAATCCGGATCAGTTCGCGGACGCGTTTGCCCGCGCGTGGTTCAAGCTCACGCACCGCGATATGGGTCCGATCGCACGTTATCTCGGCCCGCTCGTTCCGAAGGAGACTCTGATTTGGCAGGACCCGATCCCCGCTGTGGATCATCCGCTGATCGGGGATGCGGACATCGCGGCCCTGAAGACGAAAATCCTCGGCTCCGGCCTGTCGGTCTCCGAGCTGGTCTCGACGGCCTGGGCGTCGGCGTCGACCTTCCGTGGCTCTGACAAGCGCGGCGGAGCGAACGGCGCGCGCATTCGCCTTAGCCCCCAGAAGGACTGGGACGTCAACAATCCGGCTCAGCTTGCGAAGGTGCTGCAGACGCTCGAAGCGATCCAAAAGGATTTCAATGGTGCGCAATCAGGCGGCAAGAAAGTCTCGGTCGCAGACCTGATTGTTCTGGGCGGCGGTGCGGCGATCGAGAAAGCCGCGAAGGACGCCGGGGTTGACGTAAAAGTCCCCTTCGCGCCTGGTCGCACGGATGCGTCGCAAGAGGAAACCGACGTCCATTCCTTCGCGCCGCTCGAGCCAACCGCGGACGGGTTCCGCAACTATCTTCGCGGCAAACAGCGCCTGCCGGCTGAGGAACTGCTGGTGGATCGGGCGCAACTCCTGACGCTGACGGCGCCTGAGATGACGGCTCTCGTCGGTGGCCTGCGCGTGCTCGGCGCAAATGCCGGGAAGTCTCCGCACGGCGTCTTCACCAAGCGGCCGGAGACGCTGACGAACGACTTCTTCGTCAACCTCCTCGACGTGAGCACACAGTGGCAGCCCTCCGAAGGCTCTGAAGGCGTTTACGAGGGGCGCGACCGGAAGACGAATGAGGTCAAATGGACCGGCACCCGTGCCGACCTGATCTTCGGTTCACACTCGCAGCTTCGCGCGCTGGCGGAAGTCTATGCGTGTGGGGACTCGAAGGAGAAGTTTGTGAAAGACTTCGTGGCGGCGTGGACCAAGGTGATGGACTTCGACCGCTTCGACCTCCGCGCCTGATCTCTGCGGAAGGTTCTCACGGGCAAGATAAGGGCGGCGTTCAAGCACTTGAAATGCCGTCCTATCCCATCGGCTGAGGGTGCAGGGGCTCATGGCCTCAACGCAATCTCGGCCAGTTTGGCAACGGTGTTCAAATTGCGAGCCGTGCCGCTCTTCGCGGCCGGAATTCTTAGCTTCGAGCGCCCCATCCCGCTGGGGTAAAAGACGTAGATCTCTCTATCTCCGAAATGCAACTCTTCATCGACGCGCCCTGTCACATCCCCCAAAGCATCGGGTGGCGGCGGATCATTGAGAAAAATCACATAAGAAAGTTTGGGGTCTGCCGATCGAAAAGGGTTGGCGTTAAGAATCGCCGCCATCTCCTGTGCGGAGCGAACCAAAACATCGATGGGCCTGTTTGCAAAGGCTAACAATCGAGCTTCGAGCGAGGCTTTGGCCTCTGCCGATCCGGCCTCGGTTTCGAAGATGACGTTCCCGCTCGCGATGTAGGTTTCGACGCGGCTGAAGCCCGCTTCGAAACATATCGACTTCAGATCGCTCATGGAGAGCTTGCCGGTCCCGCCGACGTTCACGGCGCGCAGAAGAGCAACAAGTCGGGTCATTCCCAATTATACCAACCGCCAGAGGATTCGGCTCCTGCCGCTCCAATGAAATTCCCAAGCCAAGCGTCATCTTGTGAGGGTGAACTGTCGGTTAAAATTGGGTTTGTTTGGCATAAACCACTATAAGTAACTATATGAATACTTTTTCGCTGGCATCCAAAGGCGTCCTGACTTTGGCAAGCCGGATGACATCCCAAGGATAATTAACGGGAATGTGAAGCGCTTGGTCTGCACCTCTCTTGCACGCTCGCCCAATAGTTCCATCTTTTTGAACTATGAAAGGCCGCAGCTTTCGAGAGCGCGGCTCTAATCCCGTTAAAGGAAACACGCATGAGCAAGCTTAAGGACAAGGTCGCCGTCGTCACCGGCGCATCGAAAGGCATCGGCGCAGCTATCGCAAAGGCGCTCGCCACCGAAGGGGCGTCGCTGGTCGTGAATTACGCATCGAGCAAGAACGGGGCCGATGCCGTCGTCGCAGCCATCACGGGAAGCGGCGGCAAGGCCATCGCGGTGCACGGCGATGTTTCGAAGGCCGCCGAGGCGAAAGGCGTCGTCGAGGCGGCCATAGAGCATTTCGGCCGCCTCGACATCCTCGTAAACAACTCTGGCGTCTACGAATTCGCGCCGCTTGAAGGGGTCACCGAGGATCACTTCCATAAGTTGTTCAACATCAACGTGCTCGGCCTTCTTCTGACGACGCAGGCGGCGGCCAGGCATCTTGGCGAAGGCGGCAGCGTCATCAACATCAGCTCCGCCGTCACAAGCCTCACTCCCGCTCAGTCGGCCGTTTACACCGGCACGAAGGGCGCGGTCGACGCCATCACAGGTGTGCTCGCTCGCGAACTCGCCCCCAAGAAGATCAGAGTCAACGCGATCAACCCCGGGTTTGTCGAGACCGAGGGCACGCACAGCGGCGGTATTATCGGCTCCGATTTTGAGAGGGACGGGATCGCGCAAACCCCGCTTGGCCGAATCGGGCAACCAAGCGATATCGCTTCGGTCGCCGTTTTCCTGGCCTCGGATGACTCAGGATGGCTCACGGGTGACCGGATTACAGCCAGCGGCGGTCTCCGATAAAGCGATCGATTGCGCCCGTGGCCACACTGCGGGCGCAACGGAACACCCTGCTAGCGCGCCGAGGATTTTCACGTATCCTCCGGGGCCTCCGAGCGCGAACGGCAACTGTCGCGCCCGCAACTCTGCGCGCCGATCCTCTACACCCCTCCCGTCAATGAGGCATTGCAAATCGCTGATCGGGGTAGATCAAGCGAGGGTTACGGATCAACGGGCGGTTGGATTGAAAGATTTTGGTATATTTCGTTCCGCTTCCGTAACAGTGATGGGCAAGGCCCCAGAGTGTATCGCCTGTTTTGACAACTGCGGAATCACACCCCTTTTTTTTTGCGTCTTGGCCGGCTGTTGGCGTCAGCGCAAACTCAGAAGAGCGAGCAGCAACTCGCGGTGACGCTTCCCGCGTTGCGACCGGCGTCTGTGCAGTTCGAGGTGCGACCGTTACACGCCTCTCTCGTTCCCCAGCAACGGTACGCTTCCCCGTGGGATCGATCGCCAGAAGCGATAAAATATGCTCCCCGGGTGGAAGAAATGCTTCGGGGGTAAGAACCCATTCATTATTCTCATCAGCCTTCGTCTGCCCTAAGACCTGGGATTTGCTTTTGAGCTGAATGACCCAACCGGCCTCGCTTCGGCCAGCAGCAACAAGAGTGCCCTTTTCATCGACCGAGGCGATATCGAAGCTTGGCGGCAAGACTTGCGCTTCAGATAAGTGGGCTTCCTGTTTTGCAGGCTGCCTTTCCGGGAGCGGCCCGAGGCCAGCGGTGAAATGCTGGCTCAAGTCGAAGGCCTGCCCGTCGAGAAAAGCGAAGCCCAAACCGCAAAGAAGCGCCAACGTGAGCATGGCAAGGAGGACGGCTCGCCTCCCCCTAATCTGACCGCGGCCCATGAGGCACCTCGCACAAACTCCGTGCGCACACCCGTCCAACTCACCCCGAATGAATTATAGATAGACCCGATCCGAAAGTTAAGAGGCTTCTTCGGGCGCCAGAGCCTGATCCGTCGGCGAGATCAAGCGCCCGATAGAAGAGGGTCAGGATGCCGCCATGGGAGCCGCGACGGCAAGGAGAACGACGCCCAAGGTCCGCCTCAAAACGCGTTCCGGCACTCGTTGGGTGAAGCAGCTGGCGATAATGATGCCGGGGATGGACCCGATCAGCAGCGAGCCGAGGACGGGCCAATTCACGTCGCCGATCAGCCAGTGGCCGCTGCCCGCAATCAGTGTAAGCGGCACCGCATGTGCAATATCGGAGCCTACAAGCCGTGCCGCGGCAATCCTGGGATACAGATAACGCAGCACCACGATCCCGATCGCTCCCACGCCGATCGAGGTCAAGGAGACCAGAACGCCAAGCAAGAGGCCAAGAAAAACGGTCATTCGAGATCTGTCGCGTGGCGTTTCTGGTGACTTCGTATCCGCAAGGTTCGTTTCGAGTTCCGCGCTGTGCCCGATGAAGAGCCCGATAGCGGCCAGAAGAAGCGCCACCCCGATCGCCACTGTGACGACATGCTGGAGTTCGGGACTATGCATCGGCAGGCGCGTCATCATGTAAATCGTCGCAAGCGCACCCGGCACCGAGCCCATAGCCAGATACCCGACCACGCGCCATTCGACGTTGCTCCGATAGGCATGAACTTTCGCGCCTGTCGCTTTGGTGACAGCGGCATACAAAAGATCGGTGCCGACAGCCGTGAGCGGCTGCACGCCAAAAACCAGGATCAACAGCGGTGTCATGACAGAGCCGCCGCCAATGCCGGTGAAGCCGACGAGCGAGCCAATAATAAATCCGCAGATGGGATAGGCTAGGTCCATTGGGAGCCTCGCTTTAAGCGAGGCGCGGCGGTGGCGGAATTGCTGACTTGATCTCTCTGGCGATGTTCGGGATCTTCGATGGCAACAATCATTCCGGCCGCCTCAAACAATCGTTCAACTTCGCGAGCGCGCCGCCGATACTCCCCTGCGTCAAGGTCACTTTTGGCAAGATCGGCGCACAGCCCTTTTGCAAATATATCATAAGTGATTCGGAATGCGCTATGGTGAACGATGCGGCCATCATCTTCTGCCCTGGCCGCGATGACCGTGCCCGCTGCGAGCGTCGCCCCGCTCAATGCGTCGACGAGCAGGAACGTGCCGGTTTCCTGATGGCTGCTGAATAGATCGAGCGCGGCAGGCCGGCTCAATGAAATCGAGGCAGCGACAATGTCATTGGCCGCGCACCCTTCGGCTGGCTTGGGCGACAGCGTGTCGAGATCGATGTGAGCGCTGATCGTAAGGCTGGCCACCGGGACAACATCGGTCGCGGTTCGCAACAAGAGGCCGTGGGCGGCGCCAAAAGGCCGTTCGGAAAGCCACACAAGGCGCGCTTCGACGCCGTGCGCCTTGACGGGCAGCGAACCGGATGTGGCGAGGTACCGCGCCGCGAGCGACGTCGATATCGACGTCAAGGACAAGCACGATGGCTTTGCCTTTGGCGGCTTCGGCGAGATCGCCAGTCATGGTGACTATTCTTGCAACGCGGGCCGTGCGCCCGGTCAAGGCATCAGCCACTTCATCGCCAACGCGGACGATGCCCGAGGTGACAGTCCCTGCCAGGCCGCGAAAATCCTGTCCGTCACGCAGAACGGTTTGCACCGGCATGCGGAAATCAGCGTCGCCGGAACGGCTTGGCAATCTCTTCGAGATGCTCGACGAGTGAAACTCCCAAATACCACGGCATGTTCTCGGAAAGGTCCGAGACGTTATCTCCTTGCCGGGCCGAAACCGGAATCGCGCGCGCCTCGACGAAACCCAGCGGAGCCACCGCCTCGAGGAAGGCGGCTTCGATCTCCCGGAAACGGGCTTCGCTCCAGTCAACCAAATCCATCTTGTTGACGGCGAGACGACGCGGGGAACCCCCATCAAAGAGAGGATCGCCGCATGCCGCCGAGTTTGCTGCTTCAAGCCGTGACGGGCATCGATCAGCATCACCGCCGCGTCGGCGTGGCTGGCGCCGCTCGCCATGTTGCGGGTGTATTGGACATGGCCGGGGCTGTCGATCAGCACAAACCGTGCGCTGAGCCGCATCAAGATAGCGCCAAGCCACGTCGATGGTGATGCCCTGCTCCCGTTCTGCGACGAGCGCGTCGAGCAGGAGGCTGTAATCGAGATTTTCGGGATTGCCTGAGGCTTTTGCCGCGCGCCGAACCATGTCGCGCTGGTCGTCCGGAAGATCGGGGCATCCCACAGAAGCCGGCCGATCAACGTCGATTTGCCGTCATCGACCGAGCCGCATGTGAGGACATGAACAATGCCGCGATGCTCCGAGCGTTGCGGCGCAGCCTTTCTTGTCATTCTTTCGGCGCCGCTCATCAAAAATAGCCTTCCTGCTTCTTGCGCTCCATGGCGCCCGCCTCATCGTGATCGATGAGCCTGCCCTGACGCTCGGAAGATTTGGAGGCGAGCGTCTCGGCAACAACGCTTTCGATGTCCTTGGCGCTTGATGGCATGGCGGCGGTCAGCGGCCAGCAGCCAAGCATGCGGAATCGCACCTGGCGCATCCGCGGGACTTCGCCTTCTTCAAGTGGCATACGGTCGTCGTCGAGGACAAAAAGCTGGCCGTTCTCGCTCGATGGTCGGACGCTCGGCGGCAAAATAGAGCGGCACCACATCGAGCTTCTCGCGCAGAATGTAGCGCCACACGTCGCGCTCGGTCCAAATGGAGAGCGGAAAGATGCGCGCAGTTTCCCCCGTACCGAGCCGGCCGTTGAGCAGGCGCCACATCTCCGGGCGCTGCTGACGCGGGTCCCAGCGATGACCCGGCGCGCGGAACGAAAAAATTCTTTCCTTCGCCCGGCTGGCTTCTTCGTCCCGGCGCGCGCCGCCAAGCGCTCCATCGAAGCCATGGGCATCAAGCGCCTGTTTCAGAGCCTGCGTCTTCATCACATCGGTGTAGAGCGTAGGGGCGTGATCGATGGGATTGATGTTATCCGCGCGGCCCTTCTCGTTAACATGCACAATGGGATCGAGCCCAGTTCGCGCACGGTCTGGTCCCTAAACGCGATCATGTCCTTGCGGCTTCCACCCGGTATCGATGTGGAGGACAGCGGAAACGGAGGCTTCTGCGGCCAGAAGGCTTTCCGCGCCAGATGGAGAAGGACGGTAAAATCCTTGCCGATCGAATAGAGCAGCACGGGATTGCGGAACTGCGCAGCCGCCTCGCGGAAAATATGAATGCTCTCGGATCCGAGGAACTCGAGATGAGAAGAATGAAAGGTCATCGTGTAGCCGCCCCACTCGCGTTGCCTGCATTCGTGATCGCAATTTAAAGTAAAAGCATACCCATTGAAACGGTATCGAGGGGGATAAAAATGGTATTCTATTCCACAGCGCAAGGCTAATGCGGACATTTCTTCGATACCGCATCTATGGGTATGTTCTTTTTCCCAGAGCAACCTAGGGTAAGCCGTTCTATTCCGGCGCCCTATCGGCCAATGTCATCGCAACTCTTCCTTCGTCGCACTACAGATGCGCGAACCCATTGGGCGACGCTCGGCCACAAAACCTGAGCCATGGCCTCACCATCTCAGGCGTCCGCCTGATACCACATCCCGCGTTTTACATGCTCAAAAGCCGCCTCATGAAGACATTCGCGACGAGCTTCTAAAACACTTCCCTTGCAATATTCGTCACTTGCGCCAAAAATCGTTGTTTCGTAATGATGGGGTCGGGTGTTCGAGTCACCCAAGCGGCACCACTTGACCAGATTACTCGCGCCTCTGTCGCCGGCGCATATTGCGAACCCATGAACGAAACTGCGACACCGGCCAACAGTCCTTCCCCCCAAGCGGGTGATGGTCTTAGGCGCGACCGGCACCATCGGCCGCGCGACCGTCAGCGAGTGGTGCAGCGCGGTCACGAGGTGGTGTGCTTCGTGCGGCCCCGCTCAGGGGTGGGCGGCACACTCACGCCAACCGGCAGCGCCGACCTGCTCAAGGGGGCGGCCTTGCGGTTCGGCGACGTCTCCGACCCCAAATCCCTCGCGCGTGACGGCTTCAAGGGGAGCGCTTCGACGCTTTGGTGTCGTGCCTCGCCTCTCGAACCGGTGCGCCCAAGGATGCGTGGGCCATTGATTACCAGGCGCATGTCGATGCCTTGGCCGCTGCAAAGGAAGCGGGCGTCTCGCAGATGGTGCTGCTATCGGCATGTGCGTTCAGAAACCACTTCTGGCGTTTCAGCATGCCAAGCTGGCGTTCGAGAATGTCCTCGTCGAGTCTGGTCTCACCTATTCCATTGTCAGGCCCACCGCCTTCTTCAAGTCTCTGTCGGGACAGATCGATCGGCTGAAACGGGGAAGCCCTTTCTACTCTTTGGCGACGGAGAAATGACGGCTTGCAAGCCCATCAGCGACAACGATCTCGCCCAATTCCTCGCCGAATGTCTGGACGATGAAAGCCGCACCAATCGCGTGCTGCCCATCGGCGGCCCAGGAGAAGCCATCACACCAAAGCAGCAGGGCGAGCATCTGTTTGCCTTGCTGGGGCGCGAACCGAAGTTCAAGCGCGTGCCCGTGGCGCTGCTTGACACAATAATCTGGGTGCTGGGCGGGCTTGGCCGCGTCATTCCCCCGTTGGCGGAGAAAGCTGAGCTTGCTCGCATCGGGCGATATTACGCCACGGAGTCCATGCTCGTTCTGGACCCGGCAACAGGGCGTTACGACGCCTCCAAAACACCCTCGGCGGGTTCTGATACGCTTTTCGATTTCTATGCGCGCCTGATCAGGGGCGAGGCCTCGTCTGAACTCGGCGACCACGCCGTATTTTGAAGCGGTGTAACCCATGGGCGCTCCAGGGAAAGCCGGGGCTCAAGGCTGGCCGCGAAGCTTGCCATCCGTGGCAAGTTTAGGTAGATGAAACCAATAAGAACCTTGGTTCCGCTTCACTGGCGACACCTCTAAAGCAAGGACTTATCCTAGCCATCAAATCCTGCCAGTCTTCGCCCTTGCAACCACGGCGCAAAGACAGCGGGAATGGGCATTCTTATCAAGGAGCAGTTTATGCGCTTGCCATCCCGCACGGTTCTCCTCATCGGATCCGCCTTAGCCCTTTTCTCCGCCACTTCCGCCTTCGCCCAAACAGCACCAGTGCAAAATCCGTTCGGTAATTCGGCGCAAGCAACGACCCCCGCCCCTAACACTCCCGCGCCAAAGAAAAAACGCGCTGCCGCCGCGCCCAAGACAGGCCAGTTCACAACCGAGGCTGAGGCAAAATCGAGCTGTCCGAGCGACAGCGTCGTTTGGGTCAATACAGGCACCAAGGTTTACCATCACGCCGGCACCTCCTCTTACGGTAAGACGAAGCGAGGCGTTTATATGTGCGAGAAAGAGACTTCCGCCGCGGGATACCGTGCCGCCAAGAACGAGAAGAAAGCCTCATAAGGGCGCGGCCGCATCGCGAGCGGTGGGTCCAGTTAACCGACTTCGAATTAACGTTTGACACGGCAAACGAACGGTTAACCATAAGGCGTGCGGCGAGCGCCGTCCAAGTTGGCATGGCCAAATGGGCGAAGCATGCCTGACAGGATGCTGAAAAAAGCCTGAAAACGTGGCTTCATCCTTCGACAAGCTCAGGATGAGGTCTTCGACAAGCTCAGGATGAGGTCTTCGACAAGCTCAGGATGAGGTCTCCGACAAGCTCAGGATGAGGTCTTCGACAAGCTCAGGATGAGGCCTTCGACAAGCGCAGGATGAGGTCTTCGACAAGCTCAGGATGAGGTCTGCCGGACAAGGCCTCAGGATGAGGTCTTCGAAAGGTTCAGGGTGTGGTCTTCGACAAGCGCAGGGTGAGGCCTTCGACAGACTCCGGATGAGGTCGAGTGTTTTCAATGAGTAGGTCCTCATGGTGAGCTTGTAACCCTCATGGTGAGCCTGTCGAACCATGGGCAACATCGTAACTCAACCGAACACAGGCGCCACCGGAACGCGCGCATTCCGCCGCTAAGAAAAATAGCGTCGCAATCGGTCCGATCTCGCGCACGCCGCCTTAGCCGGGTTTCCTCGCGGTCAAAATTTCCAGCGCGATGAAGGCTTCCAGCATGTATTGCTTGGGGCCGTCAACCGTCAGCCCCGTCGCCTCCAAAGCGCGCGCATATTCCTTGCCATTCGTAAAATCCGCAATAATGGCTATCCCCTGCGGCTTGAGAATCCTGGCAATCTCACAGCAGGCTTTTGCGCGCCCGCCGGGGTCCTGAATGCTGTGTAGATATTGAAGGGAAAGAACAACGTCGAAGGAATTATCGACGAAAGCGATGTGGCGAGGATCGTCGCTTCTCAATTCGACGCGGTCATGAACGCGAGCGAGATCAAGAATTCCGTTGCGCCGTCTCAAGCCGATTGGAGCCGCTGCCCGAACCCTGCCAATCATCGATGCTGACCACCGTTCCCGTGCGAAGGCGCTTTGCCGCCCCGATCGCAAGGAGTCCGCGCCCGGTCCCCAAATCCAGAACGGTTTCGTTGCCGCGCCAGCGCACCATTCCGAGCATACGTCTGCGGATGTTGAACTTGCCCCAAAACGAGTAGGCAAGCATAGATGCGCAAATACCAAGGCTCAGACTGCCAAGGGCAAGCAAGGTCGGTCCGACGAGCGTTATGCGAAAATCCCCGGCATAAAACGACGGCAAGAACAGCCCCGCGAGCAGCGCGCCGGCTCCCACTGCAAAAAGCCACTTCACGCGCCCGGGTAGGTCGATCCCGTAGTTCGGCTTGGGTCGCGCCCGTAATGGGGAAGGCCGCTTCATTAAATCCTGGTTCCGTTTTGGGTGGATTCCGCCAAGACATAACGCTGGTTAAGGCTTTGAAACATCAATTCCTCGTGCATTGGATCTCAAAGCCCGGAAGGCTATGTCCCCTATGGTTTCAAGTCCAGCAGGCTGCTGTAAAATCTTGGGTTCATCCTTCGACAAGCTCAGGATGAGGTCGGGTGTTGGCTCAGGATGAGGTCGGGTGTTTTCAATGAGTTGATCCTGGTGGTGAGCTTATCGAACCCTCGTGGTGAGCTAGTTCGAACCCTCGTGGTGAGCGTGTCGAACCCTCATGGTGAGCTTGTCGCACCCCTCGTGGTGAGCATGTCGCACACCTCATGGTGAGCTTATCGAACCCTCGTGGTGAGCTTCTCGAACCCTCATGGTGAGCTTGTCGAACCATGGGCAACATCGATTTTCAGCAGCCTCCTCGTGGTTCCATTCAGATATGTGCGTCAGTGCAGCACGCTCGCCGGCAAACGGCGGAACTGAAATCGTTACTATCAATTTTTGAATCTCGTAGAATTTTGAATTTGATATTTGCCGCGAACTCACGGCAGGCGAAGACTATCAACGTCACTCCGCTCGGTTGAATTGTGGTTTCGAGGCTTCCTCGGGTTGAGGACTCGGGCTAGCAGTGACTTCGAAGGGTCTGGCAGGATGCTGAAATAGCCTGAAAACGTGGCTTCATCCTTCGACAAGCTCAGGGTGAGGCCTTCGACGGGCTCAGGGTGAGGCTTCGACAGGCCAAGATGAGGGCTTCGACAGGCTCGGGAATGAGGTCGAGTGTTTTCAATGAGTTGATCCTCATGGTGAGCTTGTCGAACCATGGGCAACATCGTTTTCAGCAGCCTGCTAGAGCAGCCCGCGTCCCTTCGGAAACGGATAAACTGCTCTAGCACTTCAGAATCGATCAACGTTTCCGCCTTCAATCAATTCCGATTAAAGGCGGGTTGATCTAGGACAGGTAGATTGCCATGATCGCCAACGATCGAGACAAGAAATCCGCCGGAACAGGCGTCCCTCCCGAATACGGGCCGCTATCGCCTCGTCCTGGGCTTCGAGCGCGTCGGGCTTATTGCGCTTAGAGCGCCGCTTCTATCCGCGATGATCGTGGCAGCGCTTTGCGTCCTTGCCGCATTCGGGGTGGGAAAGCTCAAGGTCGACGATTCGCTCAGTTCCCTGTTTCGCTCCGATACGCCCGAGTTCCATCAGTTCGAGGACCTGTCGCGCCGCTTTCCCTCGCACGAATATGACGTGCTGATGGTTATCGAGGGCGACGGGCTTCTCGATCGAGAGAACATCGATAAGCTTCGCGACCTTGTCACCGATGTTCAGCTGATCGACGGCACGCGCGGCATTCTTTCCATGTTTTCGGCGCGGGAGGCTCCTCAGGCCGGGACACCTGCCCGGCCCTCTTTTCCCTGGCGATCTTCCGGAGGGCGACGAATACAAGGCATTGATACACCGTGTTCTCTCTAACGATCATCATTCGGGGCAAACTCTTATCGGACGACGGAAAGCTGGCGCTCGTCGTTATAGCGCTCGCCCCTGAAGTGGCCGACAGCGAGAAGGTGGGTGATGTCGTTCCTGCAATTCGGAAGAAAATTGCAGAGGATTTGCAAGGCTCGGGCCTCAAGGCTGAGCTCTCCGGCGTACCCGTCATGCGGCTGGAAATTCGCAACGCCGTCGAACGCGACCAGCTCCTTTACAACGGCATCGGCTTCGCCGCCGGCTGCCTGATCGCGATCATCTTCTTCAGGCGCCTGTCCTTCATGATTATCGCGGCCGGGCCGCCGTTGATGGCGATCCTTTTGGCGCAGGGGGCGCTGGGCTGGCTCGACTTCAAGTTGAACACGTTCTTGAACGTGATGACGCCTCTCATCATGGTCATCAGCTTTTCGGACAGCATGCAGCTCACATTTGCGGCGCGCGACCGGCTCATCTGGGGCGAAAGCAAGCAGGAGGCGTTCCGCAACGCGATTTTCATTGTCGGGCCAGCTTGCGTTCTCACCATGCTACGGCCGCTTTCTCTTTCATCGCACTGCTGTTTTCCAGCTCCGAGATGATCAGGAATTTCGGCGAGGCGGGCATCATTTCCACGGTGATTGCGCTCTTCACGGTTATCACGGTTTTGCCGCTTCTCGGGGTGTTGCTCGTCAGAAGGGAGGCGGCATTTGCGGCACAGTTGAAGGGTGCGGATTCGGCGATTGACGGATTGCGCGCCTTTTGCTCCTGGATCGCTTCACGCGTCGTGGCGCGCCCCGGCATATACAGCCTTATAAGCCTCTCCATCGTGGCGTGTCTTGCCGTCATCTATTCGAATCTTGACGCCCGTTACAGGCTCGCCGATCAGGTCCCCGACAAGCAGCAGGCCGTCGAGGCAAGCCATCGCCTTGACACCAAGCTCACCGGCTCAAACCCGATCGACGTGCTTATCGAGCTGCCGCGCGGCACCACAATTTACGATCCGCAAGCGCTCGCCGCTCTTGGTGAAGTGCACAGCATCCTAGAGAAACAGGCCGGCGTCGGAAATGTCTGGTCCATTGAAACGCTACGGCGATGGCTCGCGGAGAAGCTTGGAAAATCCGACATCGCAACGCTGAAGGAATATATAGGCTACCTTCCCGATCACCTTGTGCATCGCTTCCTCGATGCGAACCAGGATGCGGCTGTCGTTTCGGGTCTGATCCCGGATGAGGATGCGAACCGCTTGTTGCCCCTGATCGACAGCCTGGACAAGTCGTTGAATACGGTGCGCGCGGAGCATCCCGGTTATCAAATCGCGGTGACCGGACTTTCGGCTATTGCGGCACGAAACAGTTCTGCCATGATTGAACGGCTGAATAAGGCACTCACGATAGAGATTGTGTTCGTGGCTGCTTTCATTGGGCTCGCCTTCCGCTCGGTCATTGTGATGCTGTCCGCGATTTTGCCGGCGATATTCCCGATCCTGGCCTCCGGCGTGCTGCTTTATTTCGTCGGCAGCGGGCTGCAGTTTGCGAGCATTGTCGCCCTTACCGTTTCTTTCGGACTTGGCCTCAGCGCGACGATCCATTTCCTGAACCGGTTGCGGCTGGAAGACAAACCGGATCAATCCCCCGGCATCGCCGTGGAGCGTGCAACCGTTCTTGTCGGGCCGGCGCTGATCCTGACCACGGTGGTGTTAGCCTGCGGGCTTGCCGTTACGGTGTTCTCCGATTTGCCGTCACTAAGGTTGTTTGGCTGGCTGTCTGCCTTCGCGATGATCGCGGCGCTCTTCGCGGATCTTTTGATCCTGCGGCCGACGATCATGTTTCTTTTGCGATTGCGGCGAGGAGGGCATCAGCCTGCATCCGGCTCCGAGGTGGAACATGTTCTGTGAAGTCCGAGTTGTGTACGTGGCTTCATGCACCCATCTGTTCACGACTGAGCAACCAGGAGGATGCCGTGTTAGCGTTGAAAGTTTTGCGTACGACCATCTTCGGGGCGGCTTTGGCTTCAGCCCTTACCGTAAGTGTGATGTCATCTGCCGACGCGAGAGGCGAAGGCGGCAGCATCGCCGGCTCGTGGAGCGGCGGTGGCGTCGTTTCCTACGCTTCTGGACAGCGGGAGCGCGCTCGATGCCGAGCGAGCTATTCCGGCGGCGGCGACAGCGTTATGATGAACGGCGGTTGCGCTACCCCATCCGGCAGCGTCTTCCAGTCGGCTCGCCTTCGGCGCGTCGGCGCAAACAGCTATGCTGGAAGCTTCTTCAACAGCCAGTTTAATACCTCTGGCACCATCTATGTAACGGTTCACGGCAGCACCCAAAGCGTGAACCTCCAGGAGCAGCTCCGGGTCCGCAAGCCTGACATTGCGGCACTAAAGCAGTCCGCGCCATTTGCGGATCATTGATCCGCAAAACCTCGCACCTCCTTATCCTGTCCTTCTCCCGGCAAGCTCGCCTTCGCGAGCTTGTTGGCGAGCATGCGCCGCCACGGTTGTTGCAATCGCGCGCGTGCAGGTTCTGAAAAGGCTGTTGCCCATGGTTCGACAGGCTCACCATGAGGTTCAACTCGCTGAAAGCACTCGACCTTCATCCTGAGCCGATCGAAGCACTCGACCTCTTGAGACCGTCGAGGCACTCGACCTCATCCTGAGCCGATCGAAGCACTCGACCTCATCCTGAGCCTGTCGAAGCACTCGACCTCATCCTGAGCCTGTCGAAGGATGAAGCCAATATTCGGCAACCTGCTAAATATCGAGCGCGTCGGGTTCCGCGAACGCGGCGCGGTCCTGGATAAAGCGGAAGCGCGCCTCGGGCTTGTTGCCCATGAGCTGCTCGACGACGTCCGCCGCCGCGGCCTCATCCGCTTCAATATCGAGGCCATTGAGATCGCCGGTGCGCCCCGTTATCTCGACGCGAAGGAGCGTCCGCTTGCCCGGGTGCATCGTGGTTTCCTTGAGCTGAGCGGGCATCATCTCGCCCAAGCCTTTAAAGCGGCTGACTTCCAGCTTGCCGCGCCCGTTGAACACCGTCGTCTTCAGTTCGGCGAGATGGGCGTCGTCGCGCGCATAGGCCGTCTTGCCGCCCTGGCTCAAGCGATAGAGGGGCGGCACGGCGAGGAAAAGGTGCCCGTTGCGGATGAGTTCTGGCATCTGCCGGTAAAAGAAGGTGATGAGCAGCGAGGCGATATGCGCGCCATCCACGTCGGCGTCCGTCATGATGATGACGCGGTCGTAGCGAAGCTCGGTCTGCTTGTAGTGCTTGCCGGTGCCGCAGCCGAGCGCCTGCGTGAGGTCCGCCAGAAGCTGGTTTTGCGCGAGCTTGTCTCGTGAGGCGCTCGCGACGTTCAGGATCTTGCCGCGCAAGGGAAGGATGGCCTGCGTGGCGCGGTCGCGCGCCTGTTTCGCGGAGCCGCCAGCCGAGTCGCCCTCGACAATAAAGATTTCCGTGTCGTCTTTCGCGTTCTTGGAGCAGTCGGCGAGCTTGCCCGGCAAGCGCAGCTTCCGGGTCGCGCTCTTGCGTGCCGTCTCCTTCTCGCGCTTGCGGCGAAGGCGCTCCTCTGCACGGTCAATGATGTATTCGAGAAGGCCGTTGGCCTGCTGCGGAGAGGCCGCAAGCCAGTGATCGAACGCGTCCTTCACCGTGTTCTCGACGACGCGGGCTGCCTCCGATGATGAGAGCCTGTCTTTGGTCTGGCCCTGGAATTCCGGCTCGCTGATGAACACCGACAGCATGACGCCCGCCGAAACGAAAATGTCGTCCGGCGTGATCTGCGCGGCGCGCTTGTTGTTGGTCAGGTCGCCGTGTGCTCGCAGCGATTTCGAAAGCGCCGAGCGCAGCCCTTGCTCATGCGTGCCACCTTCCGGCGTCGGCACCGTGTTGCAGTACGACTGAGTGAAGCCGTCCTCGTCGGCGAGCCAGGCGATGGCCCATTCGACGCTACCGTGCCCGCCCTCCTTTTGAACGCGGCCCCAGAAAACGTCCTTCGTAACCGGCGTCAACCCTTCGATGCGTGTCGCGAGAAAATCGCGCAGTCCGCCGGGAAAATGGAAAACGGCCTTCTCTGGCACATCGGTATCGCCGCGCGGAAGCTCGGGCGAGCAGAACCAGCGAATTTCCACGCCGCCAAAGAGATAAGCTTTCGCGCGCGCCATCTTGAAGATGCGCAAGGGCTTGAATTGCGCGCGCTCCTTGAAAATCTCGGGGTCGGGCCGGAAACGCACCGTGGTGCCGCGCCTGTTGCGGACCGTGCCCAAATCCTCGAGGCCCGTTTGCGGCGCGCCGCGCGAGAAGGTCTGGCGGTAAAGCTTGCCGCCGCGCGCGACTTCGACTTCGAGGTGCTCCGAGAGCGCGTTCACCACGGAGACGCCGACGCCGTGCAAGCCGCCGCTCGTCGAATAGACGTTCGAATTGAATTTGCCGCCGGAGTGAAGCGTCGTCATGATGACTTCAAGCGCCGACTTTCCCGGATATTTCGGGTGCGGATCGACAGGAACGCCGCGCCCGTTGTCGGTGACGCAGAGCGTGCCATCCGCTTCAAGCGAGACCTCGATGAAGCTCGCATGACCCGCGACAGCTTCATCCATCGCGTTGTCGAGCACCTCGGCGAACAGGTGGTGCATCGCCTTTTCATCGGTGCCGCCGATATACATGCCGGGGCGGCGGCGCACGGGCTCCAGCCCTTCCAGCACCTCGATGTCCGCGGCGGTATAGCTTTCGCCGGGTTTCTGGGCCGGCAAGCGGGCGACCGTCGCTTTCGGCTTCTCAGCCTCATCGCCGCCGAAAAGGTCGCGTGTCGATGCCGTACCTTGCTTGCTCATTCGTCACCCTTAACCGCCGCTCGTGTGGCGTCTCGCAATTGCCTACACCCTTTGCGTCAAGCTCTTATAGGCGATTGCGAGACGTGAGCCATACGAGATCGTTGTTTCTGCAAGTGTCCCTTAGTCCCCGAATTGCCGTGCGACCGTGTTGCAAGTTGGGCCGCAATTCGGAGAACGGGGCACTAGCAGAATGCTGAAAAAGCCTGAAAACATGGCCTCATCCTTCGACAGGCTCAGGTTGAGGTCGTGTATTTTCAATGGTTTAAACCTCATGGTGAGCTTGTCGAACCATAAGCAAAATCGTTTTTCAGCAGCCTGCTAGCGCGCCGCGAATCTTCAACCGGACGCGAAGCTCACAAGTTGCAAGCTGCGCGCACTTTGGCAAGTGTCAGTCGTCCCCTACCCACTTCTTCGCGATGAAGCCGCGCCCAATCATACCCCTATCCCCTTGAATGCGAGATGCCGCTTGAGCCTGCAGCCGTTCGTCACCGCCGTCTCCTGGGAAGCCGAGCGCGTTAACGGCGACGTTTGAGCTGTATAGGTTTTTTTCAGCAATTTTTGACATTCATCAAACTGTCATGGGGCTGCGAGATAGCTTGCGACGTCAGTCGCTTGGGAGTGTCTCTAATGTCCGATATTGCGGCGCCGATGCCGGGGCAGGTATCGCCGAAGCCCGATCTCAACACCAAAGTTGCGCCGACCACGGCAATCATCTTCATCCTGCTGTTGGCGACCGGCCTGCTTTTCGTCGTCTATGGCGTATACTCCGACATTCTGGCGTCGGGCGTTCCGGTCACGACGTATATTCCGTTCCTGCTCTTGGGTGTCGCCCTCCTGATTGCGCTCGGCTTCGAGTTCGTGAACGGTTTCCACGATACCGCCAACGCCGTTGCGACCGTGATATACACCCATTCGCTACCCGCGCAGTTTGCGGTGGTCTGGTCAGGCTTTTTCAACTTCCTGGGTGTGCTGCTCTCCTCTGGCGCGGTTGCTTTCGGCATCATCTCTCTTCTGCCGGTCGAGTTGATCTTGCAGGTCGGCTCTTCGTCCGGCTTCGCGATGGTGTTCGCCTTGCTGTTCGCCGCCATTGTCTGGAACCTTGGCACGTGGTGGCTCGGCCTGCCCGCCTCGTCATCGCACACGCTGATCGGATCGATCATCGGCGTCGGTATTACAAATGCGCTTTTGCACGGCAGGGACGGCACATCGGGTGTGGATTGGTCGAAAGCGACCGAGATCGGTTATGCGCTCCTGCTGTCCCCGCTGGTCGGCTTTTTTGCGGCCGCTCTTCTTCTCCTCTCGCTCAAGGTTGTCATTCGCAACCCGGGCCTTTACTCGGAGCCCAAGAGCAACCAGCCGCCGCCGTGGTGGATTCGCGGCCTCCTGATCCTGACCTGCACCGGCGTTTCCTTCGCGCATGGCTCCAACGACGGCCAAAAGGGCATGGGTTTGATCATGCTCATCCTCATAGGGACCTTGCCGACGGCTTACGCGCTCAACAAGACGCCGTCTGCGAGCCAATTGCCGATATTGCTGAAGAACTCTGCGGCGGTTGAGCAGATCATCAGTAAAAAGACCGGCAACCGCCAAGTCGGCGGCGATCCGCGTCCGCTGGTCTCGGCCGCAATCGCGCTGCACGAGATCGACAACAACACGCTGCCGGCTGTGGGTGATCTCGTTGGCCGGATCGCGCAGCAGGTCGAGCAGTTCGGCTCGGTCGCCAACGTTCCCAGCGAGCGCCGTCGGGAACGTGCGAAACGATATGTATCTCGCGTCCGAGGCTTTGCGCTGGCTCCTGAAAGACAACAAACTTAATCTTTCGAGCGAGGAAATCAGCACCTTCAAAGCCTATAAGGGGTCCCTCGACGGCGCCACGCGGTTCATTCCTTTTTGGGTGAAGATGGCGACCGCCATCGCGCTCGGCCTTGGCACCATGATCGGCTGGAAGCGGATCGTGGTCACCGTGGGGGAGAAGATCGGCAAAGCGCATCTCACCTACGCGCAGGGAGCTTCGGCCGAACTCGTGGCCATGGCACCATTTTCGCTGCCGACATCTATGGCCTGCCGGTTTCGACGACCCACGTGTTGTCTTCCGGCGTGGCAGGAACGATGGCGGCGAACGGCTCCGGCCTGCAGATGTCGACCGTTCGAAATCTCCTGATGGCATGGGTGCTGACGCTCCCGATGGCCATGCTGATTTCGGGCAGTCTGTTCTACCTCTTCACCAGAGTTTTCTAAGACCTGCGCCGATACGCCTCCAGGTTCGCGGAAAGACGCGGACCTGGAAAACATTGTCGGCCGCTTCACTGATATTGCCAGCGGGAGTTCTTCCAAGGCTCCGCCTGTTTCGCCGCCGCTCGGCCGGAATCCCAGCGGCGACCCGGCATTTTGTATGCACATTGCGAAAGGCGCCATCTCTCTTCCCGGTTTGCGCTTGGCTTTGTGTCCGCCTTGCTTAAGGCAGGATTGTAGAAGAAAAACGCTTTGGCGAGAGGTTAACGGTATCAAGTCATTGATATAAACAGAAAAACTATCGAACAACCATGCGACGCCACAGGCGCCAGCGGGGCTGTCACGGTTAATAGGCGAGACCCAAACATATTTAACGGACTTTTGCGCGTCCCAGTTAATGAGAAAATTCCGGCATTTAGTTCTATTTAATTGGAGGTCACAGGCTGAGGAAAATCGTTCATTTCCAATGACTTGGCGCAATTATTTCGCGCCAGGAAGAAGGCTCGGCGAGAAGTAATTGCGGCCGAAATAAAATGCTTGTTAAGCAAACTGATGACCGGGAAGTAAATCGGGCGTCCTTCTGTTAACTCTATTCGGATTAACGCGTCATCGGCGTGGACAATGGCAACGATCTGTTTACTCGTTGGGCCGCGCCCTTGCTCCTTACCTGGACATGATCCCCCTGACTATCTCCCTTGAAATATGCGCCCGCTGGCCGCCCGGTGCCGAAGGAGCTCTTGTTGTAAGCACACCTATATTTGTAATTATAAAATATAGCAAAAGCTAAGGAACAAAGCCAAGCTTCGCGGGTTACAACCGGCAGTCCAGCCACAGGCTGGTTGACAACAAAAAATCAAGCCGGTATCGGAGGACTGTGATGGACGAGAACCCATTCGAAATTCCGCAGGCCATACGCGCTCTGGCTGGACAGGACCTGACGCAGGACCATGCCGCTCATGAGCAGCTCGATGATTTCGACCAGTAACCATGCGCGTCGGAAGGGCCGCGATGCCCTCACCCAGGGGCGCTGGCTTTAAAGATGTCCGTGAACGCGCCATGGATTTCGCGACGGGAAATGCCGAGCGGGCCTGCGCGTTCGCTGGCAAAGTCTGCAACGCAAAGACTCCCAAGGAGATTTTGACGCTGCAGACGCGGTTCGCTCAAGACTGGATGCAGACCTTCGTCAAGAGCACGCAAGAACTCTACGGCCTTATCGGCGAAACTCCCCCCAAGCGGTGAGCCGCTGCTGCCAACGGCGCACATGGGAGCGGGCGAAAGGACGAACGCCCCCGCGTAATTTTGTCTATTCCGCGACCGGCTTACCTGGAACAGCCTCATAGGGATCGGCGTGTGCGACCTTCACCGCCGTGGCCTTGGTCCCGGGCATGATTTCAAAGCGCGGGTCGAAATCGACCATCGTCGATGCGAGCTGCTTCAAGATGTTTGCATCGCCTTCAAGCTTCGCCGTCCCGTCCGCAATCTGGGCTTCGAGCGTTTTCGCGCCCATCATGGTCTGCTCCAGATCGGAGCGGTTGATCGTAAGCGTCAGATCGGGCTTCGGAGCCTGGAAACCCTTGATATTGGTGAGCGTCGCGTTCTCCAGCTCGACGATGAATTTCTCGCCATTGTCCGGCGTAACAAGGTTCATCGTGAACCGCAGGCCCTCAGCCTTGCGGCTGTCCATGCGAATGCCGAGGAAGTTGAGGAACAATTCGGTGGACATCGCCCGGATCACGTCGGGGCTACTCGAATCTGGCGGTTTCCCCTTGCGGAATTCCGGTCCGCAGTTCATAGGCGCCGGCGAGGAAACTGTTCCGCAGCCCGGGGTTTTCCTGCTGGTATCCGATCTGCTCGAAAATGTCCGCGAGCAGGTCCTTGGCCGCCTGATTTTGCGGTTCGGCCTGCACCAGCTTGTTGACGATTTCCTGGGCGAGGAGATACTTTCCCTCATTATGCAATGCTGGCCGCGCGCCATGATCTTCTGCGCGCCACCCATCATCTCGACATAGAGCGGCGCGGACTCTGCCGGCGACAGCGGGATAAGGGTCGTGGGGTTGCAATCCCAAAAGCCCAGATAGCGCTGGATGACGCCGCGGCTGTTGTGTTCGCGGCGAGCCATGATAGCCGCGGCAGAACCATTTGCTCTGCAGGCCCTTCGGCACTTCGTAGACGTTGTGTATCTCGTTGATGGTCACGCCCTGATTGGCGAGATGCAGCACCTGATTATTCATGTGGGCGTAGAGATCGCGCTGGCCGCGGAGAACTTCCTGAATCCTGTCGTTGCCCCAGCGCGGCCAATGGTGCGAGGCGAACATCACCTCGGCCTCCAGGCCGAAGCGAAACAGCGCCTCGCCGATATATTTCGACCAGTTCAGCGGATCGCGCACCGGCGCGCCGCGCAGCGTATAGATGTTGTGCAGCGAGGCGATGACGTTTTCGGCCATCCACAGCGCCTTCATGTCGGGAATGTAGGTGTTCATCTCCCGAGGCGCTTCGGTGTTCGGCGTGTTCTGAAAGATCATCCTGACGCCGTCGACCTCGAATTCCTCGATGGGCTTTTCGACGTAACGGGTGGGCGCGATCAAACCCAACGGCCCCAGCCGACACGGCCTGCCCGAGGCCCTGACCGACATAACCGTGCGGGCTTGCGGGCAGCAGCAGGCCATATTGGAAGAACAGGCGCCGGTTCATCGCGTTGCCGGCATAGACATTCTCGGAAATCGTGAAATCCATGAAGTCATCAGGAGCGATGACCGGAACCTTCCCGGACCTCACATCCGCTTCGTCGACAATACCGCGAACGCCACCCCAGTGGTCGCCATGCGTATGAGAATAAATCACGGCCGAAACAGGCAGGCCCTGGACCGACATGCTGCTGAAACAACTTCCAGGCAGCGCGCACGGGTTCCCTGGACTCACCAGCGGATCGAACACGATCCAGCCGGTCTTGCCGCGAACAAAGGAGATGTCGGAGAGATCGAAGCCGCGCACCTGGTAGATGCCGGGGATCACCTCGTAGAGGCCGTAGTTGTTGTTCAATTTGGACTGACGAAGAAGCGAGGGATGGATGCTGTCGAAATCATCCTGCTTGTCCAGAAACTGAAACCGCTCCATGTCCCAGGCGACATGGCCGGCATCCGCCATGATCTTGAGGTCTTTCATGGGGGCGATAAGCCCCTTCTTATACTCCTCGAAATCCCTCGTGTCCGCGAATGGCAGGCCTTCGCGCGACTGCTTGAGGACCTCCAGCGTGAATTTCGAAGGCGCTTTGCCCTTGGGATGGAAATGCCCCTTCAATGGAGGAGGCGTCTGAGGCTGCGTTTGCGCGTTTGCAGGACCATCGTCCAGGATCACCTTCCCAGCGACCGCAAAGGCCGTTCCGACTGCGGGAAGCGTCTGCATGAATTCGCGGCGTGTCGCCATCGTCGTCTCCACATTGCCCGTTTCAGCAAAACCAATCGGGCGTATATGGCTTCCTTGCTGCCAAGCAGAAGCCCCCGGAGCGCTTAGATACAAATTTAATCGTGATCTAAGCAGGATTTCGTGGACGCGCCAACGGATCGCCGCCGCCGTCATCCCGGCCAAGCAAAGCGCGAGCCGGGATGCGCAAAAAGGTACGCAGCTTCACACCGTTACGATCCCGGATAAGGCTTCGCCTTTCCGGGATGACGAGCGTGGAGCGACCTGCCGCATCGCTCGCGCCTCTCTCAAGCAGGACCGGCGCGGACTATAAGCGATTTGCCTGCGCCAACAGATGCATGGCGGCACTTGATTGCCTGGATGTTCCCGCCTGCGGGGAAGCCCTGAAAACATTGGTGAATTTTCACTCACCTGTCATGGCCGGGCTTGACCCGGCCATCCAGTTATGACGTGAAATACCTTGTGTTTTTCTGGATGGCCGGGTCAGGCCCGGCCATGACGACGGAATTGGCGGAGGCTTCTACTTTAAGAACTTCTTAGCCAAAAACTCAGTCTCATCCGTGGCTTACAAACTCCAAGTCCTTGAGACGCGACGGTGACTTGTCCTATAAATCCTTATAGTCGCAGAAAGCTTGCCGCTGACCCATAATAAAGGTCGCAGGCGCGGATATCAAATCTAGTACAGCGCTGCGCTATTTCCACACAAACATTCGCCACGTCTCGCGAGGTCTCATGGACATCGAACTCGAAGTCTTGCCTGTGCGCAAGCGCGGGCGTCCCTCCAGCTATAAATCTTCATTATTGCGATCGCGTTATCACCCTCGCAAACGAAGGCTGTTGCAAGGCCGAGATTGCCGTCGGCCTTGGGGTGAGCGTCAAGACGCTGAACGCCTGGGCCGCAACTTACAATGAGTTTCGCCAAGCGATGAGCGAGGCGAAGGAACTGGAATATGCGTGGTGGCTGGCGGTGGGACGCAAGGGCAGTTTTCGCGGAACTGGAATGGAAGCGCCTGGGCGCTGCAGATGCGCAATCGGTTCCGCAAACGCTTCCGCGATCGCGTTCCGGCGCAAGGACAAGACACCGGAGGAAAGCATAAATGCCGAGCAACTCCGCGCGCAAATGGAGCGCAGGCTATCTCGCATCGCTGACGCCGGAGCAGAGGACATCGTTCCTCGCAAACCTGACGCCGCAGGAGTTGAAAAGTCTCCGCTATGACTGGAGTTTCTGGGCGCGGCCCGAACAGCGGGCGCCAGCAGGCAACTGGCACACATGGCTGATCCTCGCGGGCCGCGGCGCGGGCAAGACCCGAAGCGGCGCGGAATGGATACGGGCGTGCGCCTGCGGGTCGACGCCTCTGACCGGCGGCAGCTATGAGCGGATCGCGCTCGTGGCCGAAACGGCGGCTGATGCGCGCGATGTGATGGTTGAAGGCCCGAGCGGCCTACTCGCCATTCACCCCTCCGCGTTCCGCCCGAAATTCGAATCTTCGAAGCGCCGGCTGACCTGGCCGAATGGCGCAGTCGCAACGCTTTACAACGCGACCGAGCCGGATCAGTTGCGCGGCCCGCAGCACGACGCGGCCTGGTGCGACGAACTCGCCAAATGGCGATACGCCCGCGAAACCTGGGACATGCTGCAATTCGGGCTGCGGCTTGGAGACAACCCGCGGCAGGTCATCACCACGACGCCGCGCCCGATCCCCATCGTCCGCGAGCTTCTCAAGCGCGAAGGGCAGTGGCGTGTCCCTCACGCGCGGCACGACCTATGACAACCGCGCCAACCTCGCCCAGAACTACTTCGATACCATCGTCAAAAACTACGAAGGCACGCGCCTCGGAAGGCAGGAACTCAATGCAGAACTCGTTGACGACGTCGCAGGCTCGCTTTGGACGCGCGCTGTCCTGGATCAACACCGCGTTGCAAGCGGAAATTCGCTTCCCCCTTTTCAGCGCGTTGTCGTGGGCATCGACCCCGCCGCGAAAGCCAGCGCCGACGGAGATCGAACCTCCGAAACCGGCATCGTCGTTACCGGACTGGGTGACGATGGGCGGGGATACGTGCTTGATGATCTATCGTGCCGTCTGTCGCCCCGAGGATGGGCTTGCAAAGCCATCGCGGCGTTCGACCGCTACGAGGCGGACGCCCTGGTGGTCGAGATAAACCAGGGCGGCGCCATGGTGGAAACGGTGCTGCGCGCTGAACGGGCTGGCCTGCCCTTGCGGCAGGTGCGCGCGAGCCGGGGCAAGACCGTGCGCGCCGAGCCGATCGCCGCGCTCTACGAGCAGGGCCGCGTGAGCCACGCGGGCGCGTTCCCGGCGCTGGAGGATCAGATGGTGCTGTTCACGCCGTTCGGCATCGAGGGCGGCGGCGCGGCGGACCGGGTCGATGCGCTGGTGTGGGCGCTGGCGGATCTGTTCCCCCGCATGGTGAGGCCGCAGATCGATGTGGCGTGGGACGACGAGGCGGGCGGCGGCGGCGGAAGCTGGCTGCTTTAGCAGCTGATGCAATAAAGCTCTCGCAGTCAACAGCAGTTGATAAAATCATGCTTTCATAGTCAAGAACCAGCTATAGCTAGACGGTCACACTCACGCAAGGGAGGTTTCTGCAGCCCTCCCCGCTAACCATTTGGAAACCATAGCGAAACAATATGCTGGTACACGACTCGAAAGGCAGGAACTCAATGCAGAACTCATCCACGACGTTGCTGGCGCTCTTTGGATTCGCCGGATTCACGACTTATGCCGCCTCGCATACGCAAAGCCGCTTCTACCCACTCAACGGATCGTCGCCATCGATCCGGCTGCCAAACCTGGCAATGAAAAAGATCGAACTTCAGAAACAAGACCCATCGTTGCCGGATTGGGCCGTGATGAGCGGGGAAATGGGCTTGAAGTTCTATCGTGCCGTCTGTTGCCCCGACGCTCGGCATACAATGCACTAGAGCCTATCCGCTTTTGATGGAATCAAAAGTGGTCTCTAAGTCCTTGTTTTGTCGTGCGTCCTTGCCGGAAAACCGCTTCACACTTTTCCGGAAGCACTCTAGCGGCCTGTGACCGATTGAAGCGGCCGCCCTGGTGGTCGAGATAAACCAGGGCGGGCCTTGGTGGAAACAGTTCTCCGCGCAGAACGTGCGGGCCTGCCCTTGCGGCAGGTCCGGGCGAGCCGGGTCAAGACCGTGCGCGCCGAGCCGATCGCCGCGCTTTACGAGCAAGGGCGGGGGTGCGGCGGACCGGATGGATGCGCTGGTGTAATGCGTGGATGCTGCATCTTTCTATTCCAAGTCTGCCGCCAGGAAGGAAAAGGCAAATCAGTCAACTCCTTGGTCCGTGGCTGCAATAGCCGAACTGCCTTTCCTGGTCTCGATGATCAGTTGGTCGCCCACTTTGCGTATGGTGACGTCATCGCTGGCAAATTCGAATTCTAGCAGGATGCTGAAAAAGCCTGAAAACGTGGCTTCATCCTTCGACAAGCTCAGGATGAGGCCTTCGACAAGCTCAGGATGAGGCCTTCGACAAGCTCAGGATGAGGTCTTCGACAAGCTCAGGATGAGGTCTTCGACAAGCTCAGGATGAGGCCTTCGACAAGCTCAGGATGAGGCCTTCGACAAGCTCAGGATGATGGGGTGGATGGCTCCCTTCCACGGCATCGATGTGCCAAAAGGGTGTCTGATACGACACGGATGAGGGAGCCACCCATGGGTGAGATTAGCATAGTCGGTTTGGATTTGGCCAAGCAGGTTTTTCAGGTTCACGGCGCCGATGACAAAGGCCGCTGCGTGGTTCGCAAGCAGCTGAAGCGGCACGAGCTTTTGGGGTTCTTCGCCGGGCTTGCGCCTTGCGTCGTGGCGATGGAGGCCTGCGGTTCGGCCCATTTCTGGGCGCGCGAGATCGCCAAGCTTGGCCACGAGGTTCGGCTGCTTCCGCCGGCCTACGTCAAGCCTTACGTGAAGCGCGGCAAGAGCGACAGGATCGATGCGGAGGCGATCTGCGAGGCGGCGAGCCGGCCCACGATGCGCTTTGTGCCGGTCAAGACCGTCGAGCAGCAAAGCCTGACGGCGTTGCATCGCTGCCGCGAACTCCTGGTCAAGAACCGGACCATGCTGGTGAATGCGCTGCGCGCGCATCTGGCCGAGTTCGGTTTCGTGGCGGCCAAGGGCATCGGCAAGCTGCCGGACTTGATCAAGATCGTCAGCGAAGCCCCGGCGGAGGCGCTGCCGGAGATGGCGCGTGCCCCGCTTTCAGGCTTTATCGACGCGATCGCGCAGATCAACCGGCAACTCGATGACATCGAGAAACAGCTTCGAGCCTGGCATAAGGGCAATCCGCAAAGCGAGCGCCTGGAGACCGCTCCCGGCATCGGGCTCATCAGCGCGACCGCGCTGTGCGCGCTCGTCCCCGATCCGAAGCTGTTCAAGAACGGCCGCCATTTCGCCGCCTGGATCGGGCTTACGCCAAGGCTCGACGGGACCGGCGGCAAGATGCGGCTGGGGCGCATTTCGAAAGCGGGGGACCGCACTTTGCGCCGTCTGTTCGTGCTGGGCGCGACCTCGCTGATAAAGTCTCTGGCCAACAAAACCACGCCGCTTGCGCTCTGGGTCCAGGCGCTTTTGGCCAGGCGCTCCAGGCGGGCCGTAACGGTGGCGCTGGCCAACAAACTCGCACGCATCGCCTGGGCCATCATGGCGAGCGGCGAAGCCTTCAGGCCGGCCGCGGCTGCGCAACGCGCGACGGCGGCACGCGCATGAGCGGCCCGGCCCCAAAAGTCTGGCGCTGTGCTCGCAGCCGTCAACACCGCGTTCCGCGCCGCGTGCCGCGGCAGCCTTCGGCTGGTGTTGACCGCCGCTGCGCCCAGCGCCTCCCTGGAAGCAGGCCGGGACGGAGAAACGCCGTTCAACCGAACAAAGAAACTGCCTGACAGAGCCGCGGAAGGCGTGCGGCGCCAAAAAGTCAGGGTCAACGCGTTCGCAGGGGTGAAAAAAGGAGTGATGCTCAAGGCTCGGCCAGACCGGAAAAACCCGCAAGCCTCATCGGGCGCAAAGCTCACCAGGATGATCGGGAGCCGGTTCGCGGATCGCATCAAGGCAGCGGTCGTATGTGCCGCAAACGCCGTACACATGAGCGCACCCGCCGAAAAGCATCACGCTTAAAAAAACCCTTGCAACTGGGGAGCCATCCACACATGAGGCTTCGACAAGCTCAGGATGAGGCTTCGACGAGCTCAGGATGAGGCCTTCGACAGGCTCAGGATGAGGTCTTCGACAAGCTCAGGTGAGTCTCGACAGGCTCAGGATGAGGTCGAGTGTTGTAACGAGTCATCCTCATGGTGAGCTTGTCGAACCATGGGCAACATCGTTTTTCAGCAGCCTGCTAGTCTAGTGGGATACAGACAAACTGGCCATCGCTATCCCTTTGCAGTTTAACCTGGCATTCCATTGAGCGTGGGTTCCATTTTGGGCGCAGCGCTTATTATTGAGGCAAAAGCCACGCGCATTCAAGGCTGCGCTCAAACAGTCAGCTTCTTTCCAGTTTGCATCAGCCGCTAAGAGCGCAAAAGAGGTTCCCTTGCCCAAAATTGACATCGAGCGCCTCGAAGCCGCGTGGGCGCACGATCGCGAGAACATGGTCACTTCAACCAATTTTCGCATCGCAAGCCTTCGATGCGGGCAACTCGCGTTCATTTGCTGTCACCAAGGTGCAGCCGAGCGTTAGGGCGTGCGCAGCGATGAACAAGTCGTTGCCTCCGATTGGCGTCCCCTGCTTTTCGAGTTCTGAGCGGAGCGCTGCATAAGTCGTATCGGCCGGCGTCTCGAAAGGCAGTATATCCATTGTTCCTAGAATGGCCTCCAATTGCTTCACGAGCCGAGGAGAGTTCCGTTTGGCCGCTCCAAAGCGCGCCTCACAGGCGACAAGAATGCTTGTGCAGACATTTTCTTGCCCGACCTGACGCGTCCGCTTCCGGACAAGGCCTTTCGGGTTCCGCACGAGGTCTGAAATGATGATTGTGTCCAGAAGATACAGCATCAGAAATCGACCGGTTCCGGAGGCAGATCCTCAATTTCCGGGAACTCCTCCTCGATCGGTTCAAGCGTATCAAGCAGTTCCAAAAGCGTCAGCTTCGCAGTGGTTCTATGATGAGCTTGTCGCCTTCCTTCCGCATGATCGCGTCTTCGCCCGGAAGCTCGAACTCTCGGGGAATGCGGACAGCCTGATTACGGCCGTTCTTGAACAACTTGACATGACGTTCCATTCCCATGCTTCCCTCCTCTGGCATATGCCGAAGCATAGGCCAAATCTGTGTCCCAGTCTACAATGAGCTGACCAAAGCGCGCCGCGCGCGCATATGAGGTTCCCTTGCCCAAAATTGACATCGTTAAGGAGCGCAAGAGCGCCTCGAAGCCGCGTGGGCGCGCGATCGCGAGAACCGCGAGGACGCCTTCACCGACCTCAAATTCCTCGCGGGCGACCAGTGGCCGAGCGCCATCCGCCAGCAGCGCGAGGCGCAGAACCGGCCGTGCCTCACCATCAACCGGCTGCCGCAATTCGTGAACCAGGTGGCCAACGGCGTGCGGATGAACCCGCCCGCCATCAAGGCGATCCCGGCGGGCGGCGAGGCGACGCAGGAACTGGCCGAGATTTACTCGGGGCTGTTCCGGCAGATCCAATACCGCTCGAACGCCACGCTATGTGTTCGCCAACGCGGTCTATTATGCGGTCGCGTGCAGCATGGGGCATTTCCGGCTCGTC
>CAVRSS010000072.1:0-32984 GCA_963723755.1 uncultured Alphaproteobacteria bacterium
TGCAAGGTAGTTGATTTTGGTGATAATCCGCTTGCTGGAATTACGATTAAACTCGAAAAGGCGAACATTTCCACGAGAACTGTAAATAGTGGAGCTTTTCACACTAAAAGCTCCGGCATAATTAGTCAATATATTCATTCGGGAATTGAATCTCGCAATTCAGTTGCGCTCCATAATAATATTCTCCAATTTTCAGCCCAGTTTCAAACGGCATTATCGGTAAAAATCTATACCATAAGCGGGCGGCTCTTATCGGCATCACGGAAAACAGTGTCTCCTGGAAATTATTCGATTGAGTACATCAACAGCCGGGACAGGATTTTGAAATCAACGTTTCATCTCGGCGAGAGTAGTTGAGAAGGTTTCCAATTTACCTCCCCTGGGTCGTGGCTCGACGTTGGATTTGGTAATGCTTCCCTATTGTTCACTGCGATGGAATGGGGATATCAGCCGGTCGGTCTCGACCTGCGCAGTTCTAGCGTGAACACTTTGCAGCGGATGGGCATAGAAGCACACTGTGAAGATTTAAGTGCTTTCGAAACCAAGCATCGATTTAGCGTGATCAGCATGGCGGACGTCCTCGAGCACATGCCGCACCCCATCGTTGCCTTGAATGCCGCCCGCCGTCTGTTGCAGCAAAACGGTGTGTTGTTCTTGTCGATGCCTAATTTCAATTGCGCGGTCTGGCAGTTGCTGGATAGCGCAAACGCAAATCCCTATTGGAGCGAACTCGAACACTATCATAACTTTAGCCGGGAGCGCCTTTATGATCTTCTTCGCCAGATGGCTTTTGAACCGGTTCATTATGGAGTGAGCGAGCGGTATCGCGTCTGCATGGAGGTGATCGCTAAGCTGCAGTGAGGATCTCGCCAGCCGTCCAGAGGGAACTTCTCCCAGCTACGGTCTATGACCGAAGTGGCCGTCTGTGAGCGAGACCAAGCCAGCCGCGCCTTGGGGGGAGGACTCCAAACAGCCCCGGTGCATTCGCGAAGCAAAGAATTCTTGCTCTATGCCCCGCCTGCTTCCGTCTTGAGCCAGGCGGCGCAGCACGCTTTCGCCAGATCGCGCACGCGCAGAATGTAGCTCTGCCGCTCGGTGACGGAGATAACCCCGCGCGCATCCAGCAGGTTGAAGATGTGGCTCGCCTTGATGCACTGGTCGTAGGCGGGCAGCACTTGCAGATGGCGCTCATGCTCAGACTTTGGCTCGCCCGCCGCAAGAAGCGCCTTGCACTCCTTCTCGGCATCGCGAAAGCGCTGCAGCAGCATGGCCGTGTCGGCGAACTCGAAATTGTGCCGCGAATACTCTTCTTCGGCCTGCTTGAACACATCGCGGTAGAGCACGCGCTTGTCGTCGTCGCGGCCGTTATAGTTCAGGTCATAGATGCTATCGACGCCCTGGATGTACATGGCGAGCCGCTCAAGCCCATAGGTCAGCTCGCCCGCGACGGGGTCGCAATCGAAGCCGCCCACCTGCTGGAAATAGGTGAACTGCGAAACCTCCATGCCGTCGCACCAGACCTCCCAGCCGAGCCCCCATGCGCCGAGGGTCGGGCTTTCCCAATCGTCCTCGACGAACCGGATGTCGTGCAGCAAGGGATCGATGCCGAGCCGCACGAGACTTTCCAGGTAAAGCTCCTGAATGTTCGGCGGCGATGGCTTCAGGATCACCTGGAACTGATAGTAATGCTGCAGGCGGTTCGGGTTCTCGCCATAGCGCCCATCTTTGGGTCGCCGCGACGGCTGCACGAAAGCGGCGTGCCACGGCTTCGGCCCGAGCGCGCGCAATGTCGTCGCCGGGTGGAAGGTGCCCGCGCCCACTTCCATGTCGTAGGGCTGCAAAATCACGCACCCTTGCTCCGCCCAGAAATGCTGGAGCGTCAGGATCAGGTCCTGAAAAGAACGGGCTGGGTCGAGGGTCGCCGCTGGCTGCACGTGATTCATGGGCACGTTTCTTTTCGCAGAGTTCATTGCCATTCGAAGGGTTGGCGGACGTTAGTCCCGGCGGAAGCGACAATCAAGGGCGGCGTATCCGCATGCGCCTCACCGACAGAAGAACTCCCCTTTGAGGTGCGTCGCACCAGCACGCCGGCTAACTCGCACTCTTGCACCGAATGAACCTGCAGGCTAAACGGCTTCTCATTCCGCATATCTAACAATCGAGTTGAGGACGCAATGGAAAGCACCGAGATCGCCGACAGCTTGAGAGAGGCGAAAGAGCTCGATCTTGATCGGCGGATCGCCGTTTACATCGCCGTTCTCGCCGTCCTTCTTTCGATCTGCTCTGTTGGCGGAGGAAACGCATCCAAGGATTCCACCCGCACCAACATTCAGGCATCCGATACCTGGGCCTTCTTCCAGGCCAAGAACCAGCGGCAGACTGCCTATAGGCTCGCCGCCGATGGACTGCATCTAAGGCTCTCGGAACCGGGGCTGCCCGACGCAGCCCGCAAAGAGATCGAACAGAAATTCGCCGCCTATCAGGCTGAAATCGAGCACCTCGAAAGCGACTCTCAAAAGGGCGAGGGCAAGAAAGAGCTGGTCGCAAAAGCCAAGGAGTTTGAAAAGGGTCGCGATATGGCGCTGAGGCAAGATCCGTATTTCGATTATGCCGAGGCGTTCCTGCAGATTGGCGTCGTGCTCGCGTCGGCGTCCATTGTCCTGAAAAACAGCTCGCTTCTTTGGGGCAGCGGGTTTCTGAGCTTCCTTGGCTTTTTGCTGATGTTGAACGGCTTCACACTGGCGGTGAGCATCCCGTTCATTGAATAAAGCCAGCGCCGCCGCTTACGGCCCTGCGGCGTCTGTCCTGTCATGAACGGCCGCCAACCCCTTCCAATCCTCAGATCGAGATCAGGACGGCCCCGCCGATACACATCATAAAGGGCGATACAGTCCTGATCCTCCATGACGTCCACTTTGACGCCCTTGCCGCGTAGGAAGTCTTCGTTGCCGCTGGCGCTCGTCACATCTCCGACGACGACCCGGGCGAACTGGCGCATATAAAGGAGCGTGGCGCACACATCGCAGGGGCTGAGCGTGGTGTAGAGCGTTGTCCGGCTGAAATTCTGCCTCCCGGCGTCTCGGATCGCCGAGGTTTCCCCGTGATTATAGGGGTCGTTCGCCTGCACGAGCGTGTTGTGTCCCTTCCCCATGATTTGATGCGCCCTGTTGTCGACGATCACCGCGCCGATAGGGCATCCGCCTTCGTCGAAGCTTTTCTTCGCGAGGAAATACGCGACACGCATGAAATCGCGGTCGCTCAACTTCTCGAAGAAGCTCTTTTCGGCGACCGAAGGAAGGCTGCGCGTAGGAATATGCGCGATTGCATTGAGGACATCGTCAGTCGCGGCGGTGTCATGCTTGATCAAAGCCATGCGATGTCTTCCGGCACGATGGAGTGCGTCCGCAAAAGTGCGAAGCGGCTTTCCGATAAAGACGCACGATAAGACAGAACCTTAGAACCCACTTTTGATTCCATCAAAAGCGGATAGGCTCCAGGGCCGCTTCCTTTCTCCAGTCCGCATCCGCAACGCCGCCAAAATGGGTCGCACACAGGTTTCTACTGTTGTTGTTGGGCGCCGCGCAGTTCTTGGCTATCCCTTATCTCCTTTATCGCCCTTATCACCTTTGTCTCCCTTCGCTCCGCTATCTCCCTTCGTTCCAGTATCTCCCTTTTCTCCTTTATCACCCTTGTCGCCTTTGTCTCCTTTGTCTCCCTTTGCTCCGCTATCTCCCTTCTGTCCTTTATCGCCCTTTTCTCCTCGGTCTCCAGTCTCTCCTTTTACCCCCGGGTCACCTTTGTCACCTTTCTGCCCGGGACCTCCTTTGTCTCCCTTCTTTCCCTCCTGCCCGATATCGCCCTTATCCCCTTTATCCCCCTTCGCTCCGATAATTCCCCACACTCGGCTCTCCTTTATCGCCCTTTTCTCCCCGGTCTCCCTTCTCTCCTTTTACGCCCGGGTCACCCTTGTCACCTTTCTGCCCAGGCTCTCCTTTGTCTCCCTTTTTTCCCTCCGGCCCGATATCGCCCTTATCCCCTTTATCTCCCTTCGCTCCGGCAATTCCTTCTTCTCCTTTCACTTCCTTCTTTTTTTTTTTTTTTTTTTTTAAATAATTTCTCTTCTCTCCTTTATCGCCCTTTTCTCCTCGGTCTCCCTTCTCTCCTTTTACGCCCAGGTCACCCTTGTCACCTTTCTGCCCAGGCTCTCCTTTGTCTCCTTTTTTCCCCTCCTGCCCGGTTTCGCCCTTATCCCCATTGTCTCCCTTTGCTCCGGTATCTCCCTTCTCTCCTTTATCGCCTTTCGCTCCCTGATCGCCTTTGTCCCCTTTTTCTCCCTGCGGGCCTGGAAGCCGTTTAAGGGTCGCAAGATCCCGTTTAACGGCCTCAAGTTCCTTTATCAGGCAGCTTGCGCGCATGCCCATGGTACCGGTCATGCAAGCCGCGTCTTGAGATTGCGCCTCCGAAGAGCACGGTGCCGTTACGCAGAGGAACACAAAAGTGCCAACCGCATGCAGTCGCATATTTTTTCTTCTCCCACCGATCCGCAGTTTCTCAGCTTGTGATCCGGGAGCGAATGCGAGGACAATAAAGCTCCGTATCCAAAGCAGTTCACTCACCAAAACGCGAGCCTAAGCGTAGTTAAGTGAATTCGCGTCATTTGAGAAGCGGACACGTCCAATACTTTTATAAAAGCACTTTGTCATTTAGTTAGTAATACGCGGTAAAAAACCGCCGAACCTTCCGTGAAGCTTGGCGACTGATCCGGATTCCAACTTCACGCATCCGAGATCCGGCGGGTTAAGCGGCTGGGCCCACGCGCAACGCGCCAAACCTGTCGCTCACCGCGCTGGCGAACGGCGCAGCCAATCCCCAGGCGAAATTCAGGATCGCCATGGACAGTGAAAAGACCTGGTGGTCGAGACCCTGGCTGATCGGCTTCAGATAAAGGCCGAAGGTCTGGCGAATGCCCATGTTGATCGCCAGCATCGCGCCGGCGCACAAGACAAGCGTCCGAACCGGATGCATCCGGCGCATGGCTCCTCCCCGATAGGCTGCATCCTCTCTAGCGGATGGCGATATTCTCAAAGCCTTACACGCGATCTGGTCGGTGCGAGGAAGAAGCAACGGATCCGGGCTGTTTGTTTCTTGCCATGCGAGCGCCGTGGAAAAGATGCGCGCACGAGGAAGTCATCCACGACTGTCTTGACCTCGCCTGTCATGCTCTATACAAGTGTCTAACTTAAAAGAACTTTTGGCCAAACAAGGCTGATGCTCGCACGCTATGAGCGTAAATCGCGATCCAGTTTCGATTGATCTTGCGCTTCAGGGCGGCGGATCTCACGGCGCTTTCACCTGGGGCGTCCTCGACAGGCTGCTTGAAGAGCCGTGGCTCAAAATCGACGGTATTTCCGGAACTTCCGCCGGAGCGATGAACGCTGCCGTCCTGGCGACAGGTTATGCGAAGGGCGGGCCTGAAGAAGCCCGCAAGGCGCTCGATGATTTCTGGCGGCGCGTCTCGGATGGCGCGCTTTTAAGCCCGCTCAAGCGCACGCCGCTCGACATGCTGCTTGGGCGATGGACGATGGATACCTCGCCCGTGTTCATAGCCTTGGACATGGCTGCGCGGCTGTTCTCGCCCTATGACCTCAATCCGGCGGGGCTCAACCCACTTCGCGACATTCTTGCGGCCTGTGTCGACGCCGACGCGCTTCAAAAGTCTTCGATCAAGCTGTTTGTCACCGCCACCAACGTCCATACCGGGCGCGGCCGCGTGTTTCGCAACGCCGAGCTCACGCCCGACGTCCTCCTGGCGTCGGCCTGCCTGCCAACGCTGTTTCAGGCGATCGAGATCGACGGCCAGCCCTATTGGGATGGCGGCTATTCCGGCAACCCGACCATGACGCCACTCGTGCGCGAATGCACCTCGCAGGACACGCTGATCGTGGCGATCAACCCGGTCGAGCGCCCGGGCACGCCGCGCTCCGCCCAGGAGATCATGAACCGCCTCAACGAGATCTCCTTCAACGCCACGCTGTTGAAGGAATTGCGGATGATCGCGCTTCTGCGCCAGGCCGCCGACCCCGGACATGAGGAAGGGGCGAAATGGGCGGCCATGCGGGTGCACCTCCTCACGAGCCCGATCATGACGAACCTCGGTTACTCCTCCAAGCTCAACGCGGAATGGGCGTTTTTGACGATGCTAAAGGAGGAAGGACGGCGCACCGTTGATAAGTTCCTGAAGAACCACGGGAACGATCTCGGCCACCGTTCAACCTTGAACCTGAACGTGCTGTTGGATCAGGTCTGAACTCGCGGACCGCCCACGAACCGCTCAAGGCGGCGCGCCTCACGATCGAGCCGCTGGATCGCTTAACGGGCTATGCACCCAACCAAATGGTGCCGTTGGCTTTAACGCGGTCGCGCGTTAAAGCCATCCCCTGCGCTTGAAGAAATAATAGGGCAGGATCGCCGAGGTGATCATCACCCCGATGGCCCAAAGATAGCCGAATTCCCACTCAAGCTCCGGCAGATGCTTGAAGTTCATGCCGTAGATCGACGCGACCAGCGTCGGCGGCAGGAAGACGACGGCCGCGACGGAGAAAATCTTGATGATCTGGTTCTGTTGCAAGTTGATGAGGCCGAGCGTGGCGTCGAGCAGAAAATTGATCTTGTTCGAGAGAAACGTCGCCTGGTCGGTCAGCGCAACCACATCCCTGTAAAGCACCTTGGAGCGGGCGCGAGCGTCCTTGACCTTCTGCTTATCATTCGCATCGAGCGTCCTGTGATAGGTGAGGACGCGGTTAATGCTGACGAGGCTTTCCCGCACCTTGGTCAGAAGGTCACCGTCGCGGCCGATCCTCTCGATAATCGCTTGCAGGTCCTGGGTGTTTGACAGGGATTTATCGCCGGGTTTTCTGCGAAACACCGAGCGGGATACGCCGTCGATGCCGCGCCCGACATTCTCAAGCGCGTCGGCCATGCGATCGCACAACGCTTCGATCAAGCCCATCATGATCAACTCGCCTCCGGAGCACTGAACAGCGCCCGGCTTCTGGGCGCGCGTGAGAAAGTTGGCGAACGCCTTGGGCTCGGCATAGCGCAGAGTTACGAGCGTGTTTGCCTTCAGCACGAAGGTAATAGGCGTTGTCTCCGGATCCTCCGTGTCGCTCCGGACGATCGCAGTCAGCGTCATGAACTCCGCGTCGTCCTCCTGATAGAGACGGGCCGAAACTTCGATTTCCTCCATCTCCTCGCGCGTGGGGAGCGAAATACCGAGCAGCTTTTCAACCTGGAGATCCTCCTCTACCGTCGGCGCAAGCACGTCGATCCATACGATGTCGGGTGAGGCGCCTTCGAGCGTGACCGGGATTGCGTCGCATGGGACGGGCTGAAGACGATTGCCCAGGCAGCTATAGGCCTTGATCATGATATTCTGGTCCGCCTGGAAATTACGGGGCTTTTTTGCCTCTAAAGGTCGCCGCTACTTTTACTGGCGGGGAGGTAGGTGTAAAACATAATATCAACGACTTACATTGGCCAACATTCAATTTTGGCCACACTATTTTTTTACGGCATTTTCGGAATAAGCTAACGTCCTTGCGGGTGAATTCGGAGCCAATGCCGAGACGCCGGTTCAATCTTCGCGAATGCTGCCTACGAACATGTCGGAACAAGTCCGAGTTGTTCGAGATAAGGCAGAGGTGTTGGATTGTTGATTTCGCAAGCCGCTCTTTCGGCGCAAGTTTGAATGAAGCTTCTATAGGATAGTATCAGCTCGAATATTTCTAATTCTGTCAAACTATAATAGTATATAAATTGGATCGGGCCAACCGACAATGTGCTATACACTCTGCTTGGCAGCAGCTCCGGCTTGCGTGTTATTATCACAAGTCCGCCATGAGAAGCATACCGACCATCCCATGAATGATTATCTAATTTCCTGGCCTTGTAACTTAAGTCAACGCGAAGTCCTAAGCCAAATACAATTTGTATCTGTCTTGCCTGCTACGAAAGCAGCCAAATGAGTGGGTATCGGCGCACCAAAGTCTGCAAGGTGGCAGCCGAGCAATTTTGCGAAATACCGAAAGGTAGGAAGATACGAAGACGACGCGGGTATGAGGATGCGATTGAGGGCACCTTCAATATCATTAAAATCAGCACCCGCATCGCGCAGTGCGGTGATCAGAGTGTCATACGCGCGGTCAGCATCCTGGGTAATTGCGGAATTGCAATTAAGGCAAATCCGACTTTTGAACTTCAAATGCTTCGACTTCGGTCCTTGGGCCACTCGAATTTGTTCATCTGCTACAACTTTCACACTTTGATTACCGAAAACCCGTCGAATGTCCGATGCTTTGATTTTATGCTCATGCGTTAGTTTGTCTTGAGAACCGCAAATCCAGCATACCGTTGGCTCCGTCGGAGCTATGAATATACCAGCGTTCATGTTCGCGCCAATTCTAAGAATCAGAAAACAAGATAGTAACTTTTGGCGGAGGGGGTGGGATTCGAACCCACGGTACGGTTGCCCGCACGCCGGTTTTCAAGACCGGTCTATTCAACCACTCTAGCACCCCTCCGGATGAGAGCATGACCGTGTTATCGATCAGGCTTGCAGGGATAACAAATGCCAAGGCTGCGGGCAAGAGGAGGCGGCATGGCGGAGATAGGACTGTGCACTTCTTGCCTCAGATGGTGCAGGATTGGAGCACTCATTTGGCTTTCCCGGAAGTGAAGTCATTATCATGGATTGATGAGCGCAGCGGGAGGCAGGACATGGCGTTCGAAGCGATGGAAGAAAGCACCGAACTGCGTGAAATCCGCGGCGCGGTCACGAAGCTGTGCCAGGCCTTTCCGGGCGAGTATTGGCGGAAGCTCGATCGTGAGATGGCCTACCCCGCCGACTTCGTGAAAACATTGAGCGAGCAGGGGTTTCTGTCGGTGCTGATCCCGGAGGAGTATGGCGGCGCCGGATTGCCGCTCTCAGCTGCGGCGGCAATCCTCGAAGAGATCCAGCGCGCCGGCTGCAACGGTAGCGCATGCCATGCCCAAATGTACACAATGGGCACTCTTCTCCGGCATGGCAGCGAAGAGCAGAAGCGGGCGTGGCTTCCTGAAATCGCGAACGGCGCGCTTCGCCTGCAGTCATTCGGCGTGACCGAGCCCACAAGCGGCACCGACACAAGCTCGATCAAGACAACCGCAAGACGCGACGGCGACAGCTACATCGTCAACGGCCAGAAAATCTGGACCAGCCGCGCCGAGCACTCCGATCTGATGCTGCTTTTGGCCCGCACAACGCCGAAAGATCAGGCGGCCAAGCGCACGGACGGCCTTTCCGTCTTTCTGGTCGACATGCGCGAGGCGCAAAGGGCGGGCATGACGATCCGGCCGATCCGCACGATGATGAACCACGCCACGACGGAGGTCTTCTTCGATAATGTCCGCGTTCCCGCCGCCAATCTCATCGGCGATGAGGGCCGGGGTTTCCGCTACATTCTTTCCGGGATGAATGCCGAGCGGATTCTCATCGCGGCGGAGTGCATCGGCGATGCAAAGTGGTTTCTGGAAAAGGCTAGCGCCTACGCGAAAGAGCGGATCGTCTTCGGGCGGCCTATCGGGCAGAACCAGGGCATCCAGTTTCCGATCGCGAAGGCCTATGCCGCCATGCGCGCAGCAGAACTCATGGTGCACGATGCGGCCCGGCGCTACGAGGCGGACGAAAATTGCGGCGCAGAGGCGAACATGGCCAAGATGCTCGCCGCAGATGCCTCCTGGGAGGCCGCGAACACCTGCCTGCAAACCTATGGCGGATTTGGCTTTGCGCAGGATTTCGACGTCGAACGGAAGTTTCGCGAGACACGCCTCTACCAGGTTGCGCCCATTTCCACGAACCTGATCCTCGCTTTCATTGCTGAACATGTGCTTGGTCTGCCGAGGTCTTACTGAAGGACTGCCGCACCAGCGATGACGCCTGCTCTTCTAACGCCAAATTCGCTGCCCGGCCGCTATAATGATTGCCCTTCATCTATGGTTTGAAGCCCACCCCTGGTGTTAACCCATTATAAAGACTTTAGAAATGGGAATTTTACTGTGACACGCGCGTTGTCCATCCGGGTAATGTTTGCTGCTAGACAAGGATGGTGCCATGGGAAGCGACAGGACGACGTTCAAGACCGTAGCGCTAGAGGACGGCACCTTCGCCGTCGTTCGAACTAACCCGGGTAAGCCGCATACTACTGGAAGTGGTCGCGATCTTCTATGACGCAGCACGTGCCAGGAAATACGCCGTTACGGAGAACGGTCAGTTTGCCGAGTTGCCGATCAAACCTCCACCTGCTCCTCCAGTCGAGCCCACATCCACGACTGAAGAAGAAATCATAGAGACGAACGGGGTGGGCCTCACGGAGCGCCAAGGCGCAGTACTCGAGACACTTCGCGCAAAGGCAGGTGAGGAAAACCTCGTTGAGATAAAGGGCGCCGAACTGGCCGAAGCAGCGAACATACCGCTGGGCTCGGTTCACTCGATTATCCAATCGCTTGAGAAAAAGAAATACATCCTGACCACGCGTGCGGGGTCGGCACACTCTCCCGCTGTCTATCAAGTTTTGTGATTACTACGAAATGAACACAACACTCTATGACGTGCAGCTTTGGCGTAAGCATGCAGCGCAAGCACGCGCGCTCAGCAAGGCGCTTAGCGATCCAAGGAGGAAGCAGCAGATGTCGGACATCGCCGCCGGTTTCGATCGCATTGCCGGCCTCGCCAGCCATCTCCAATCGGCGGCCATAGGCTCGCGGCCGCGATGCCTCACAAGACCCGTCCTGGCGGCTTGACGCACCTGCTCCAGCCGTTCCGTTTGTTGTGCAGCGTCAGCGGCAGCCGCGAATGAAAACGCTTCTTCGGTTCGCTACCATACGCCCGGCGCCAGCCGGAACCGCACCTGATTTCGATACTCGGAATATCCCGGGAGGTTCTTCGCGAGAAATGCCTCTTCATCGAAGATCCGCCAGATCAGGAATGGCAGCATGGCCCCGAAAGGCGCCAGGCCCCACCACGATCCAAGCGCGAGCGGCGTTCCGATAAGGTAAAGCAGAGCGCCCGCGTACATCGGATGGCGCACCACTGAATAGGGCCCGCTGGCAATAACCTTCTGATCTTGCGCGACTTCGATCGTCGCCGAGCTGTAGGTATTCTCCTTATAAACTAAGAAAATGATGGTGTAGCCGATAGCGACCAAGATGGTCCCCGCCGCGACAAGCGATGGCGGTACGGACGACCATCCGAACCGGAAATCGAGCGCGGGCACCACGATCAGCGCGATGAACCCGATCGACGTGAAGACCATGATGACCCTCTGCGCCTGCTCTTTCTCCGCCCACGGACCTCCGCTGAGACGCCGCTTCAAGAGCGCTGGATCGTTCTTCGCAAGATAGAGCGTGATCAGGAACGAGGCGCCGAAAAAAACCGCAAGATACACCCAAGCCTGCCAATAGCGGATCGTTCCAGCCGGCAGAAACAAGAGCCCAGCCATCACGAGAAATAGAACGAGCAGGCTGCCGAACGCTTTCTTGTTTAAAGTGTCCATAGCGTATTAACTCTCGGTCTTTGAAAAGTGCACCCGAACGCGAGGCCCCTTCATCGCTCATAGGTGCGCAGTCGGCGAGACGGGGTTTCGCACGCCGCTGCTGACCAGCCAGCGCTCACATCCCGATACTTGCAATATCCTTCCGGGCTCCGATATGCGAAAAACTTGAGCAACAAGAGGATTTGGTAACCCGCGCCCTCGAAACGCAGACAGGGGAGGTTATGGCGCTGACGAAAGTCATGCTCATCCGGCACGCAGAGAAACCTGGAGACACCGCACAGGGTGTGAACGAGGCGGGACGCCCGGCCCCAGATCAGCTTTCAGTCCGTGGATGGCAGCGCACAGGAGCGCTCGTACGCTTCTTTGCTCCGATTGGGCAAAGCCATCGCAACGGCATCGAGACGCCATCCGCCATTTTCGCCTGCAAGCCTCACAACACGACGAAAAGTCTCCGCCCCTTTCACACCGTTTTGCCCCTCGCGACAGCGCTGGGTATTACCGTGCATCACGAATTTGCCAGGAGCGATGATGAATTGCTCTTCGACGCTGTTCTCGGCGTCTCAGGCGCCGCTCTCATTTGCTGGCCACATGCCCCTATCCCCGGCATCGCGCATAAAATTGCGGGTGAACAGCAAGGCATCCCCGATAAATGGCCGGCAAAACGCTTCGATCTCGTGTGGATACTCGACCGCGTCGGCGATGGCTGGCGCTTTTCGGAGGTCGACCAGATGCTTCTGCCAGGGGACGTCGTGCCAGCCTGATGGCTGCGGGCGTTTTGACGGCCGGTTAACTTTATTGGGTTTGTTTGGTAAAAGCGACCGCAAGTAGTAATATAAGTAATTTTTGCCAGAGACTGCCTTGGGCAAAGGCGTCGTGATTGATAACGGTTCGTATCAGGCGTCTCCGGCTAACCTCGCGTGCCGCTGCGCGCGTGGGAGAGTTCTTCGACCGCGCGGCGCACATTCGGGTCCAAACCCTCCCCGCCGGCCTCGAAATGGTCAAGAAGCGCCGCGCGCATTCTCGGATCCCAGAACTTTTTAAGGTGGTCGGCGATCCCGTTGACCGCCTCGTCACCCTTCTGGCTGGTAAAGAAGGCTCCGATCTGATTGGCCATCATGACGAGTTTCTCAGGCTTCATGGCGACGCGCCTCCCCGGTAATGCGTTCTGGCCTTGTGAAAATTTCGAAGTCCTCGCCGCGAAGGACAGCCGCGAGCGTGATGCCCGCCTCATCGGCCACTTTCACCGCCAAGGCTGTCGGAGCGGAGATCGCGGCGATAATGGACGCGCCAAGCCGAGCCGTTTTCTGAACGAGTTCGACCGAGACCCTGCTCGTCAAAAGAACAACGCCATCGCTGCGGCGAGGTGGCCGACGCAGCGGCCGCGCCGATGATCTTGTCGAGTGCGTTATGGCGGCCAACGTCTTCGCGGACGAGAAGATCGTCTTGGCCGAGCCATAGCCCAGCGGCGTGAAGCGCACGGGCTTGCGCGTTCAAGACCTGCCGCTTCTGAAGAGACGCCATCGCGTTGACCAGGTCCGCGCCTCGGACGCGAAGCGCATTGCTGCCAACTTGAGGCAAAGGCTTCAAAGCTTGCGCGATGCTGTCAACGCCGCAAAGTCCGCAGCCCGTCGGCCCGAGGATAGCTCGCCGGCGTCCCCGATTGCGGGCTGAGGCCGCCGATTGCAGCCACATGCGCGCTTCGATGCCCCCGTCCACCTCGATGATTTCGAGGCTCTCGATCTCGGATGGGTTATCGACGACACCTTCCGAAAGACTGAAGCCGAGCGCGAAATCGGCGAGGTCCGAGGGCGTCGCCATCATCACGGCATAGGCGGTCCCGTCATAGGTGAGCGCAACAGGAACCTCATCCGGGATGGTGCGGTGTCCGGCGCTCAAAGTCCCGCCGCTCCATTTGAGCCGCGATACCTCCCTTGCCGCCGGACGCGCCATCTATTCCGCAGCCTCGGCCACCGCGATGCGGCGGCTCTTTTCCGAGAATGCGTTGTAGCGGTCCTGCCAATCGCTCGGGCCGTTGGACGGCAAGACCTGAACGGCCGTCACCTTGTATTCGGGGCAATTCGTCGCCCAGTCGGAAAAGTCGGTCGTGACGACGTTGGCCTGCGTCATGGGGTGGTGGAAGGTCGTGTACACAACGCCGGGCGCGACCCGGCCGGTAACCACGGCGCGCAGGCTCGTTTCGCCCGCGCGGCTTGCCAGCCGAACCCAGTCGGCGCTGCGGATGCCGCGCTGTTCGGCGTCGTGCGGGTGGATTTCGAGAACGTCTTCGTCATGCCAGACGACATTCGCGGTGCGCCGCGTTTGAGCGCCAACATTGTATTGCGTAAGCGTCCTGCCCGTCGTGAGGATCAGCGGGAAGCGCGGCCCCGTCCTCTCGTCGGTGGGGACATATTCGGTGATCATGAACCTGCCCTTGCCGCGCACAAAGCCATCGATGTGCATAGTCGGCGTCCCTTCAGGCGCCTTCGCATTACAGGGCCACTGGATGGAGACCAACTCTTCGAGCTTTTTATAAGACACGCCCGCAAAGGTCGGCGTAAGCCGCGCGATCTCGTCCATGATCTCGGATGGATGATCGTAGTGCATGGGATAGCCGAGCGCCTCGGCAAGGTCCATGGTGACTTCCCAATCTTCCTTGCCGTTTTTGGGCGCCATCACTTTGCGCACGCGTTGGATGCGCCGCTCTGCGTTCGTGAAGGTGCCGTTCTTCTCAAGGAAGGTGCTGCCGGGCAGGAAGACATGCGCATAATTCGCGGTCTCGTTCAGGAACAGATCCTGCACCACGACGCATTCCATGGCCTCCAGTCCGGCCGAGACGTGCTTGGTGTCGGGATCGGATTGCAGAATGTCCTCGCCCTGGATGTAGATGCCCTTGAAGGAGCCGTGGACAGCTGCATCCAGCATGTTCGGAATGCGAAGCCCCGGCTCATGGTCGAGAGGAACGCCCCAGAGGCTTTCGAACATCTGCCGTGTCGCATCGTGCGAAACATGCCGGTAGCCCGAAAGCTCGTGCGGGAACGAGCCCATGTCGCAGGCGCCCTGCACATTGTTTTGGCCACGCATCGGATTAACGCCAACCCCCACACGGCCAATATTGCCGGTCGCCATCGCGAGGTTCGCGATCCCAATGACGGTCGTTGTGCCCTGGCTATGTTCCGTCACGCCCAGGCCGTAATAAATCGCGCCATTTCCTCCGGTTGCGTAAAGGCGCGCCGCGCCTCGAACATCTGCGGCAGGAACGTGGCTGTGCGCTTCCATTGCTTCGGGGCTGTTACGGGGCTCTGACACGAATGCGGCCCAGTGCTGGAACTCGTCCCAATCGCAGCGCTCGCGGACGAAGGCTTCGTTCACAAGCCCCTCGGTCACGATCACATGGGCGAGCGCCGTCAGCACGGCGACATTCGTGCCTGGTTTCAGCGGCAGATGATAGGCCGCCTCGATATGCGGACTGCGAACGAGATCGGTTCGGCGCGGGTCGATGACGATGAGCTTGGCCCCCTCGCGCAGCCTTTTCCTGAGCCGGGAGGCGAAAACGGGATGCCCGTCGGTGGGATTTGCGCCCACGACCAGCACCACATCGGTGTGCTCGACGCTGTCGAAGTCCTGTGTCCCCGCCGAGGTGCCGAACGTGGTGCTGAGGCCGTATCCGGTCGGCGAATGACAAACACGCGCGCAGGTGTCGACATTATTGTTGCCGAAGGCCGCGCGAATGAGCTTCTGCACGAGAAACGTCTCTTCGTTGGTGCAGCGCGAGGATGTGATGCCGCCGACGGCGCTTCGGCCATAGTGCGCCTGGATGCGCTTGAACTCGGATGCCGCGTAGCCGATGGCCTCATCCCAGCTCACTTCCCGCCACGGGTCGTGGATGGACTTGCGGATCATCGGCTTGAGGATGCGGTCCTTGTGGGTTGCGTAGCCCCAGGCGAAACGGCCCTTGACGCAGGAATGGCCGCGGTTCGCCTTGCCGTCTTTGTACGGAACCATGCGCACCAGTTCGTCGCCGCGCATCTCGGCCTTGAAGGCGCAGCCGACGCCGCAATAGGCGCATGTGGTCACGACCGAGTGCTCGGGTGTGCCGATGTCATAGACCGACTTCTCGATGAGCGTGGCAGTCGGGCAGGCTTGCACGCAGGCCCCACACGATACGCATTCCGATTGCAGGAACGGTTCGGCCATGCCCGCAGACACGCGGCTGTCGAAGCCGCGGCCCGAAATCGTCAGTGCGAACGTGCCCTGCACCTCTTCGCAGGCCCGCACACAGCGAGTGCACACGATGCATTTCGCGGGGTCGTAGGTGAAATACGGGTTGGACTGATCCTTTGCTTCCTTGGTGTGGTTCTCGCCTTCATACCCGTAACGAACATCGCGTAGACCAACCGCGCCCGCCATGTCCTGCAACTCGCAATCGCCATTGGCGGCGCAGGTCAGGCAGTCGAGCGGGTGATCGGAGATATAAAGCTCCATCACACTCCTGCGGATGCGCTTCAGGCGCTCCGTCTGGGTGCGCACCACCATGCCTTCGGCCACCGGCGTCGTGCAGGATGCGGGCGTGCCGTTGCGCCCTTCGATCTCAACGAGACAGAGGCGGCAGGAGCCGAACTCCTTCACCATGTCGGTCGCGCAGAGTTTCGGGATCATGGTCCCGGCTTCGGCAGCCGCGCGCATGATCGACGTGCCCTCGAGCGCCGTCACCGCCATGCCGTCGATGGTCAGCGTGACCGATTTTCCGGACTTGGACGCCGGGGTTCCGTAATCCGTTTCGTTGACGAGACACATAGGCAACCTCCTATTCCGCCGCAGCCGGGAGCCGGCGCGCGAAATCCTCGGGGAAATACTTGATCGCACTCGATACGGGGTAAGGGACGAAGCCGCCGAGCGCGCACAGCGAGCCGAACTTCATAGCCTCGCAAAGCTCATCGATGAGCGCGAGGTTTGCGGCGGGATTGATCCCTGCCCGCACCTTGTCTAGCGTCTCGACGCCGCGCACCGAGCCGATGCGGCAGGGTGTGCACTTTCCGCAGCTTTCAAACGCGCAGAACTCGAAGGCAAACCGCGCCTGCTCCCAAAGGTCCACCGTGTCGTCAAACACCACGACGCCTCCATGCCCGACGAGGCCGCCACGGGCCGCGAACGCCTCATAGTCGAAGGGCGTGTCGAACAGCGCGCGCGGAAAATAAGCGCCCAGCGGGCCGCCAACCTGCACAGCGCGCACCGGACGCCCGCTCGCCGTGCCGCCGCCGATGTCGTCCACGAGTTCGCCGAGCGTTATGCCGAACGCGGTCTCGAACAACCCGCCATGCTTGATGTTGCCCGCAAGCTGGATCGGCTTCGTGCCGCGGCTCCGGCCCATGCCATAGTCGCGGTAGGCCGCGCCGCCTTCCACCAGGATGAAATGCAACGAGGCCAGTGACAGCACGTTGTTGACGACGGTCGGCTGGCCGAACAGGCCCTTATGCGCGGGCAGCGGCGGCTTGGCGCGCACTTGGCCGCGCCTTCCTTCGAGACTTTCGAGAAGAGAGGTCTCCTCTCCGCAGATATACGCGCCAGCGCCGACGCGCACCTCCATGTCGAAGGAATGGCCCGAGCCGAGCAGCCGCTCTCCCAGAAGGCCTTCCTTGCGGGCGCGGATGACGGCCTCGGCCATCGTTTGGGCGGCATGGGGGTATTCCGAGCGAATGTAGATATAGCCCTGAGTGGCGCCGGTCGCGACGGCCGCAATGGCCATGCCCTCAATGACGCAGTAGGGATCGCCCTCCATGATCATCCGGTCTGCGAAGGTGCCGCTGTCGCCCTCGTCGGCATTGCAGATGATGTACTTCTGGGGCGCGCTGGTTTCGGCAACGGTGCGCCATTTGATGCCGGTCGGAAAGCCAGCTCCGCCCCGGCCTCTCAGGCCCGAAAGAATGACGTCGTCGATCGTCGCGGCCGGACCGATCTCGATGGCGCGCCTGAGGCCCTCAAACCCCTTGTAGGCTTGGTAATCCTGGAGGCAAAGCGGATCGGTGATGCCGCAACGTTCGAAAACAAGCCGCGTCTGCCGCTTCAGGAAGGGATGCTCCTCGGGTTTTCCGATGCGCAGCGGGTGCGAGCCGCCCTCCAGGAACCCGGCGTCGAAGAGGCTGGGCGACGTCACCCGGCTCGATGGGGCCATAGGCGATGCGACCCTGCGGCGTCTCGGCTTCGATCATGGGTTCGAGCCAGAACATTCCGCGCGATCCGTTGCGGACAATATCGATCGCGAAGCCGCGAGCCTCCGCCGTTTCCTGTACGGCGGCGGCGACGTCATCCGCTCCAAGCGCGAGGGCGGCGGCATCTATCGGAACGAAAACTCTCATTCGCCAGCCTCCGCCATGATCGCATCAAGCTTTTGCGGCGTGAGGCGCGCAACCGGCTTTCCATCGATCATTGCAGCCGGCCCGCAGGCGCACAGGCCGAGGCAGAAGGTTTGCTCCAGCGTTACGCGGCCGTCGGCTGTGGTCTCGCCCCAATCAAGCCCGAGCCTTGCTTTCGCGCGTTGGCCCAGCGCAACGGCTCCGACGGATTGGCAGGCTTCGGCGCGGCACAGTGTAATCGTGTGCTCCCCGCGCGGCTCCAGATGGAAGTCGTGATAGAACGTAGCCACGCCGTAAACCTCGGCGCGGGACAGGTTCAAAGTCTCGGCAACGAGCGGAAAAACCGGTTCGGGCAGATAGCCGAATTCGTCCTGCAGATCACGCAAGATCGGAAGTAGCGCGCCTTCCTGCGTGGAATGCCGCTCGAGAACGGTACGAGCAATGGCCACGACGTCGTCTGTCACAACTCCCTCCCTTCGTTTTCTTTTCCAAAATGAAACAAGAAAAGCGGCTGAAAATCAATAAAGCTGCCTTGTGGGTTGATAGAGATTGCCTATCAACACTCTAGGCTGCAGGGGCGGCCGCGACCCGTTTGGCCTCCAGCATGAGCGCCGCCACAAGCGGCGTCAGCGGCTCGCGCGGCCCTGCAACAAGTCCCACCGTGTAGATCTCATTTTCGTCCACGATGGGAATGGCTCGAACCTCCGCCGACAAGCCGAATATATGGGTCAGCTTCTCGGGCATGATGCTCGACCACCGCCCGGACTGAAGGTGGGAGAATAGCACAATCATGGAATTGCTTTCGAGCATAACCGTAATGTCCGACCCGGCCCTTTGTAAGTTGCGGTCGATGATCCGGCGGTTCTGCATATCCCGCGTCAACAGGCACAGCGGCACAGTTGCAGCTTCGGCCCAGGTCACGGATGCGCGCTCGGCGAAGGGATTGCCACTGGCTGCCGTCAGCAAGCAATACCGTTCCTTATAAAGCGCGATCGCGGTCACATTTCCCAAGGGTTCGTTGTCGATGTAAGTCAGGCCGGCATCGATCCTGAGATTGGCGAGAAGCTCAAGGATCTCCTCCGACGTGCGCGAAAACACCGTGTAGCGAACCGCAGGATGGCGAACCTGAAAGGGCGTTGTCAGAGACGCGACGATGGGGAGCGCGGTCGGAATGGCCGCAATGCGCAAGTGGCCCGTGAGGCCGCGTTTCAGCGCTTCGACATCCTGCCGGAGCCCGCGCGCGTCGGAGACGATCCGCCTCGCCCACTCAAGGACGCGCTCGCCCTCATGCGTGAGCCCGAGGAACCGCGAGCCGCGGCGCACCAGCATCACGCCGAGCGTTTCCTCCAGCTGCTTCAGGCCAGCCGAGAGGGTCGGCTGCGTAACCCCGCACGCTTCAGCGGCGTGCCCGAAGTGTTTTTCGTGCGCGATGGCGATCAGAAATTCGAGCTTGTCGATCATTCGAACCACTGCGGCCTTATACGAACCGCAGGAATGAGGGGCCTTGGGTCAACATTGGCGGTGTGATTGGCTTAGCATTTTGTGTTACAGGCCGCGCGCCCAGGCGGGCCGCAGCCGAGCCGCCTCGGGCGCCGCGATGGCCGTCCGCAATTCCTGCAAAAGCCGCGCTTGTCCGCTCCAAGCGTGCCCTTCAGGATCAGCCAGTTCGAGGCGTGGTCGCTCCGGAACACGGTCCGCTTCAACTCCAGCTGCGAAATAAATAGCTCCATTTCCTGCATGAGACCGGGGATGCCGAGCGGCTCCCAACCCGGAAAATCCGCGCGCAGCCGCTCCTCGCCTTGAGGAAAGCTGACGACCAATGTGGCAACAAATTCGGGCTGCGCGGCGTTCATCAGCGCCGCCGAATTCATCGCGTGCTGCCTGGATAGCGCCTGGCCGCCCAGGCCGTTCAGGATCATCACCGAGCGCTTGATCCCGGCCTCGCCGAGCTTCTCCAGCGCGTCCAGCGTTGTCGCGAAGGTCTCGCCTTTATTGACCCTGGCCAGCACTTCGTCATCGCCCGAACTCCGCGCCGACATAGACAAGCGAAAGGCCGAGCGCGGCCAGTTCCTTGATCTCTTCGACCGATTTCTTGCGGAGGTTTCGCGGCAGGCAATAGCTGGAGATCCGGTGAACGGCGGGCAGCTCGCGCTTGATGGCCTCAAGCACGGTCACGAGGCGGCGCGTGGAGAGCGTCATCGCATCGCCGTCGGCGAGGAAGATGCGCCTGACCTCGCCGCCAAACTCCTCGCCGCAGCGCCGAATGCCGTCGAGCACTTCCTCCTCGGCGCGGGGGCGGAAACGCTTCTGCGGCGCAGTGTACATTTCGCAGAAGGTGCACTTGTTCCAGGAGCAGCCGTTGGTAACGGGCAGGATCAAAGACTCTGCCTCGCTCGGCGGCCGATAGACAGGAGGAATATATTGGATGGCGTCATTGGGCATGCCGACAGCCTTTCTCGCGCGGGGGAACGGAGCGATCCCTTTAACAATGACATAGTTCAAGGCTGCCACCTATGGAAGTGGGCAAGCCTCGAAAGCGGGCTTTTCGCGGGAGCGCCGGCGTCGGAGAGATTGGGTTATAAGCGACAGGAGTGACGGCCAGAAGACAATCGCGACGATGAGCGCCAATACAGAGGCGGATGTTGTCCCTGCGCGACCGGGCGACGCAGAAAAGATCGCTGGCTATGTTCGCTGATTGAGGTATTGCGTCAACGTTTGGCGAGGCGCCGGCGGAGGCGTTGCCGGACATGGTGCGCGCGGCGCTTCGGGGCTTTCTCGACGCGATCGCGGATCAACCGGCAGCTCGATGCCATCGAGAAACACCTTCGGGCCTGCCATCAGGCCAGTGCGCAAAGCGTCTCAGACCGCTCCCGGCGTCGGGCTCATCCCGAGCCTGTCGAAGGGATGAAAACGATGTTGCCCATGGTTCGACAAGCTCACCATGAGGGTCACTCGTTGAAACGCTCCACCTCATCCTGAGCTTGTCGAGGATGCGGCCAACACCCAACCTCGTCCTGAGCCCGTCGAAGGATGAAAACGGTGTCGCCCATGGTTCGACAAGCTCACCATGAGGGTCAACTCGTTGAAACGCTCGACCTCATCCTGAGCTTGTCGAAGGATGCGGCCAACACTCGACCTCGTCCTGAGCCCGTCGAAGGATGAAAACGATGTTGCCCATGGTTCGACAAGCTCACCATGAGGGTCAACTCGTTGAAACGCTCGACCTCATCCTGAGCTTGTCGAAGGATGCGGCCAACACTCGACCTCGTCCTGAGCCCGTCGAAGGATGAAAACGGTGTTGCCCATGGTTCGACAAGCTCACCATGAGGGTCAACTCGTTGAAACGCACGACCTCATCCTGAGCTTGTCGAAGGATGCGGCCAACACTCGACCTCGTCCTGAGCCCGTCGAAGGATGAAGCCATTTCATGCTCCCTCAGCAGCCTGCCAGTCCACTCCCGGCCCACGAGGAGAAGCGGACTCGACCGCGCACGCGCCGGCTTCTCGTCAGGCGGCCTCTAAGATCTCAGGCTTCCAGTGGGACACGGGTGCAGGCTCGGGCCGGGTCTTGCTCTCATCGAGATCCTCCCGGACCGAAGCCACAAAGTCTCGCAGCGATTTGGATAGCTCCGACGTGGCGTTCGACAGCTGCAGCGAGACGCTTGATAGCGACGTTGCCTGCTGCTTGGTCTGGCTGGCAACCTGAGACACCTCTCCCGAGCTTTTCGCCGCTTTCTGGCTGCCTTCCGCTGCCAAAGAAACGTTGCTGGCGATTTCCTGGGCGGCGGCGGTCTGTTCTTCGACGGCGGCGGCGATCGCGCCGGTGAAGCTCTGGATTTCGGCGACCTTGCCAGCAACGGACTGGATGGCGCTGACTGCCGTGGTCGTGGAGCTTTGGATCGCCTGGATTTGCTCGGCAATCGCGTCGGTAGCCTTCGCCGTCTGCGCCGAAAGCTCTTTGACCTCGGCCGCCACTACTGCGAAGCCGCGCCCAGACTCTCCGGCTCGCGCCGCTTCAATGGTGGCGTTCAGCGCCAGAAGGTTGGTTTGATCGGCGATGCCGCGAATAACCGCAACGATGGAACCGATTTCCTCGGCGGCGCTGGCGAGGCTCGCAACATCCTTGTTGGTCCGCTTCGCCTCATGGGTGGCAGCCTCTACCACGGCGTTCGTGCGGTGCGCCTGATCGGAGATTTCCCTGATCGAACAGGATAGCTCCTCAGTGGCGGCGGCCACGGCATTGGAATTATCGGCGGCGCTGGCCGACACATGAGCCGCGGTCGCGGCCTCGAAAGTTGCAGTCTCCGCCCCCTCGGACAGCGCGCCGGCTGTCGCACGCAGCTGATCGACCTGACTGCTGAGGGTCGCCACGACTGCGGTGACCGTCCCCTGGAACCTCTGCACCTCTTCTTCAAAGTGAAGCTGCCGTCCGCGCTCGCGATTTGCCGCCTCGTTGAGCTTATCCTGAAGGTCTTTTTGCTCCACAGCGCTTGCGCGGAAGACATCCACCGCCCGCGCAATGTCGCCGAGCTCTGTTTTCTCACTCGCATCCGCCAAAATGATATTCATATCGCCTTTCGCGAGCCGCCCAATGTTCGTGGCGAGATCGGAAAGGGGCTTCGAAATCGACCGCCCTATGAGGTAGCCCAGGGCGGCGATGGCAAGGAAAAGAACCGCAAGCAGGCCCCCGTCGATGAAAGCCTTTTTATAGAAGTCGACGTCGAGATCGTCCGTATAGATGCCGATGCCGGCCAGCCCGTGAAGTTCCGGCACGCTCTGAACCAGCGTCAGCTTCGGTGCACTCGCACCGCCGACCCCCTTCGGGAACATATAGGTTGTAAAACCCGTCCCGGATGGGCTTTTGGCGATCTGAATGAAGCTCTGGACGAGCTTGACGCCATTCGCATCGGTCAAATCGAGCTGATTGCGTCCTATTTTCTCGCGATCGATATGGCTCAGCGTTATGCCGTTATTATCGAACGCGAAGATGTAGTTTGCCTCTTTCTCGTCGCCGAACCGTGTCGATTGAAGCACCGACAGGAATGCTTTCCGTCCGGCCTCGCTCGTTGGCCCACCCGCAGCCATCATATCGCCGCGAGCGATCGAAAGCGTCAGGTCGAGAAGGTTGCGGAGCTGCATCTGCCGGTCTTCCAGCATCTGCGAACGCAACGTCCACAGGCCAATTCCTGCGGACGCAAGAAACCCGAACGCCGCCAGAACAAGAAGGAGGTGAATACGGGTTGTGATTTTCAAACGAGCGAACATGGAAGCGTCCTACACCATAAGGTTGTCCCGCCTACATATGACGCGCTTAGGTTAAGGCGGGCTTACCACTGCGGCGAGCCGTGTAGGAGACTGAGGCGCCAGCGCCCAGAGATACAGCGATGTGACAGTTACCTGCGACCTTCTTCTACCTGTACGGGAATAATTAATGAATACCCGCTATTGATGCATTTCCCTACGGCCAGGATCGGTTGCGATGACACCTAGTCCCACGTTGAACCACCTCTTCGGTTGCAGATCTGTCGAAATACAAGATCAGCTTCTGCAAGCAAATCATTTGGTGAATCCCAGTTCCGGCATCGCCAACGATTTCCTGAACCAATATAATGAAGTTCTGCTGCTTGTAGAAAATTTACCGGTTCTTCTACCCGAAATGATCGAAGATCTTCTGGCCTGGAAGCCACGCAATTATAAAGAGTACTTCCAATCTTCGCCTTTGGCTGGTGGTCACCTGGCTATAGAAATATACCAGGCTCTCGAAGGAGCTTTCCGGGATCGGTTCGAATCGCAGATTGCGAAGTTAAACGTCCTTGCGAGCAAGGCCATCGTTATCATCGGCAATCAGCAACATGGATCGGATGAGATGCGCCCCGAGGACATCGAATCCTTTTGCGAAGAGCTATCAGCCAAACTGCGAGCGGAGATCGAGAGGGCTGTCGATCTTGTGAACCACGGGTTGGAAGTGCCCCCGGAGACTTCGCAGGAAATGGCCGACAGGTTGATGCGGGTTTAAGTGTAATTTCTAGAAAGCAATCACCTATGGATGACTTGCTGAGCGAATTCTTGAGCGAGACTTCCGATCATATCGACGGCATCGCGGCGTATCTCGTTCGTTTCGAACAAACTCCCACTGGATTCTGATGCCGTGACGCAAATATTCCGGCTTGTCCACACAATCAAGGGAACCTCCGGTTTTCTTGGTCTGAGCGGCCTTCAGGACATTGCTCATGCCGCCGAAACCTTGATCGATACGTTGCGTGATGGCGCGCCGCCGACTGCTGTCGCCGTGTCGCTTCTGCTGGAATCGATGGATCACATCAAGAATTTGCTATTGCGTGTCGCCGAACTGGGCGAGGAGCCAGCCGACGAGCACACAGATATCATTTCGCGAATTGAGGCCTATCTTGCGACCGGCGGCGCCGAGGAGGCCATTGTCCAGTTGACGCCAGAGCCCCTCCGCAAGGAGGCAGCTCCTGCCGTACTCGCGGGGCCTGAGACTCAACCAGCTCCCGAACCCGAAACCTCCGCCCCCCAGAGTGGCATCCTTGATGACCAGCCATCATCGGGACGCGGGCCTCGCGAAAGCACTCGGGCCGCAAAGGATGCCGAACCATCTCCTGCCAGGGAGAAGGCGCCCGACACAATCCGTCTGTCGGTCGCCGCGATCCAGCGGATCATGGATCTCGTGTCCGAACTGGTTCTAACCCGCAACCAGCTCATGGATCTCTCTCGTCAGCATAATATCTGCCAGATCAAAACCCCGCTGGAAAGGCTGTCGACGGTAACGTCCGATTTGCAGGACGCCGTCATGCGAGCCCGCATGCAGCCCATGACGCGGCTTTTTGCCAGCGTCCCGCGGCTCATTCGAGATTTGTCAGTCGACCTGCAAAAGAAATTCGAACTTGTCATCGAAGGCGCGGACACCGAGCTCGATCGTCAATTGATCGAGACGATCCGCGATCCGCTCACGCATCTGATTCGCAACTGTGCGGATCACGGCATCGAAAGCCCCGCCGAAAGGATAGCCGCCGGCAAGCCGGAAGCCGGGCAGATATCGATCACGGCCTTCTACGATTCCGGCCAGGTCCACATCGAGGTGGCCGACGATGGACGGGGTCTCGATGCCGATCGCATCCGCCAAAAAGCAGTCCAGCGAGGCGTTTACGATGCCGACGCGGTCGCAAGCATGACCGACGAGGAAATCTATCGCTTCATTCTGGAGGCGGGCTTCTCCACGGCCAGGGCCGTCACCACGGTCTCGGGCCGGGGCGTGGGCATGGATGTCGTCCGCGCCAACATCGAAGGCGTGGGCGGAACAATCTCGCTGGAATCCACGAAAGGATACGGCTCCAAGTTCATCCTCAAGATTCCGCTGACGCTCGCGATTGCCCCGGCCCTGATCGTGACCGCCGGCAAGCAGCGCTTCGCAGTCCCGCAACAATACGTCGTGGAGGCTGTGAATGTGGACATGGATACCAATAATCTCAAAACCATGGACAACTCCCAGCTGCTGCAGCTGCGCGACGAGTTGATTCCGGTGGTTGCTCTTTCAAACGTGCTGGGTCTTCCTGAGGTCGGCAGGATGGAGGATAAGGTTGTCGTCGTGCTGGGGCTGCGCGGCCAAAAACTTGGCATCATCGTCGACGAGATCGACGACATCCAGGAGATTGTCGTCAAGCCGCTCGGCGCTCTCTTCTCAAGCTTGAAGATGTTCTCAGGGAATACGATCCTGGGCGATGGTACGGTGATTTTGATCGTCGATCCGGCTGGTGTCGCCGCCGCGATGAACATCCAAAAGGCGTCGAATATTCTGCCTTCACAAATCAGCCGGAACGAAAACGCTAACAGGACGTCCAGCCTGATACTCTTCAAGGCCGGCCCAGGAGCGGCGAAGGTGCTCCCGCGCTCTGCTGTTTCGCGAATACTCCGGGTTCGGACACAGGACATTTGTCAGGCGGACGGGCTGCACCTCTATCGGTATCAGGAGAGGCTCATTCCGGTCCTGCGCGTCGCCGACGGCAGTTGCGCCTCCGGCGTGTGTCTCATTTTGATTATCACCCTCTACGACAGGACCTTCGGCCTTTGGGTCGACAGCGTCCTGGACATCGTTGAAAGCGAGACCGAAATCCAGCTCATAAGCAGTTCGCCTTCTCTGCTGGGCACGGTCGACTTGCGCGGAGAGGCGGTCGAGTTCATCGATGTCGGATATTATTATCGGATGGCGTTCCAGGAAGCGCACCTGGCCGTCAAAGGCAAGGCCGAACTTCTGATTGTCGATAGTGAACCTGGAATGCATGAGCTGCTGACGCCTTTGCTGGCTTCGGCTGGCCATAAAGTTACGGCTGTAGAGACAGCGGAACAAGCCAACAAGCTCCTGTATCACAAGACCTTTGGCGTCATTCTCATGGATGCGAAGTCGGCGCGATCCATCGACGAAGCAGCGCTATCGCGGCAAACGGATGCGCTTTGCTTGATCTTCAACGATGATCGTCATGAGCGCACCGGCGATAACGCCATCAGCAAGTTTGATCGCCACCACCTTCTCAAGACCATCCATCGCCACCTCGACAAAGTCCCAAGCAATGGGGTCAGGGCTGCCAACCTGAACACGCCAGATCTCGAACAAACCGCCAGCATTGCGCAATCCGGATGACAAATATGAATCCGAACAGCAGCCGGGACGGCACGATCGCCGCTCCTCAGGAACACGTAAGCAAGACGAACTTTTTCACCGTATTCGTGGATAAGCATGTCTACGGCCTGGACGTCAAAGAGGCCCAGACAATTTTCAAGGTGGGGCACATCACGCCTATACCTCTGATCCACAAAGAAGTTACCGGATTCATCAATCTCAGGGGAAAGATCGTTGTGGCAGTCAGCCTTCGGCGCAGGCTGGGGATTCCGGAGAGCGACGAGGTCTGTGAGAAGTTCGCGATCGGCCTTGAAGCAGCGAAGGAAGATTTTGCTCTGCTGGTCGATCGCGTGGGCGATGTGCTGGCGCTTCCCGAGTCGGCGCGAACCGAAATCCCGCCGCATTTCACCAGCAGGCAATCCCTGTTTACGCGCGATCTTTACCTCTACGAATTCGAAGCTCACTCCCATTCTCAACGTCGCGCGGCTCTTCGATTTTTCGATCTGAGATAAAACATAGCCGCTTTCGATGGCATCAAAGGCGGGCTCTAGCTTTTGTTTTTAGGCCGTTCAAGTTCAACGGAAAACCGCTTCGCACTTTCCCGGACGCACTCTGGCCTAGCAGACTGAAAAAGCTTGAGATCGTGGCTTCATCCTTCGACAAGCTCAGGATGAGGTCGAGTGTTTGCAGCAAGTTAATTCTCATGGTGAGCCTGTCGAACCATCGGCAACATCGTTTTCAGCAGGCTGTTGAAACTTGGCTTCATCCTTCGACAAGCTGAGGCTGCGACACAGGCTCAGGATGATGGGGTGGATGGCTCCCTTCCACGGCATCGATGTGCCAAAAGGGTGTCTGATACGACACGGATGAGGGAGCCACCCATGGGTGAGATTAGCATAGTCGGTTTGGATTTGGCCAAGCAGGTTTTTCAGGTTCACGGCGCCGATGACAAAGGCCGCTGCGTGGTTCGCAAGCAGCTGAAGCGGCACGAGCTTTTGGGGTTCTTCGCCGGGCTTGCGCCTTGCGTCGTGGCGATGGAGGCCTGCGGTTCGGCCCATTTCTGGGCGCGCGAGATCGCCAAGCTTGGCCACGAGGTTCGGCTGCTTCCGCCGGCCTACGTCAAGCCTTACGTGAAGCGCGGCAAGAGCGACAGGATCGATGCGGAGGCGATCTGCGAGGCGGCGAGCCGGCCCACGATGCGCTTTGTGCCGGTCAAGACCGTCGAGCAGCAAAGCCTGACGGCGTTGCATCGCTGCCGCGAACTCCTGGTCAAGAACCGGACCATGCTGGTGAATGCGCTGCGCGCGCATCTGGCCGAGTTCGGTTTCGTGGCGGCCAAGGGCATCGGCAAGCTGCCGGACTTGATCAAGATCGTCAGCGAAGCCCCGGCGGAGGCGCTGCCGGAGATGGCGCGTGCCCCGCTTTCAGGCTTTATCGACGCGATCGCGCAGATCAACCGGCAACTCGATGACATCAAGAAACAGCTTCGAGCCTGGCATAAGGGCAATCCGCAAAGCGAGCGCCTGGAGACCGCTCCCGGCATCGGGCTCATCAGCGCGACCGCGCTGTGCGCGCTCGTCCCCGATCCGAAGCTGTTCAAGAACGGCCGCCATTTCGCCGCCTGGATCGGGCTTACGCCAAGGCTCGACGGGACCGGCGGCAAGATGCGGCTGGGGCGCATTTCGAAAGCGGGGGACCGCACTTTGCGCCGTCTGTTCGTGCTGGGCGCGACCTCGCTGATAAAGTCTCTGGCCAACAAAACCACGCCGCTTGCGCTCTGGGTCCAGGCGCTTTTGGCCAGGCGCTCCAGGCGGGCCGTCACGGTGGCGCTGGCCAACAAACTCGCACGCATCGCCTGGGCCATCATGGCGAGCGGCGAAGCCTTCAGGCCGGCCGCGGCTGCGCAACGCGCGACGGCGGCACGCGCATGAGCGGCCCGGCCCCAAAAGTCTGGCGCTGTGCTCGCAGCCGTCAACACCGCGTTCCGCGCCGCGTGCCGCGGCAGCCTTCGGCTGGTGTTGACCGCCGCTGCGCCCAGCGCCTCCCTGGAAGCAGGCCGGGACGGAGAAACGCCGTTCAACCGAACAAAGAAACTGCCTGACAGAGCCGCGGAAGGCGTGCGGCGCCAAAAAGTCAGGGTCAACGCGTTCGCAGGGGTGAAAAAAGGATGATGCTCAAGGCTCGGCCAGACCGGAAAAACCCGCAAGCCTCATCGGGCGCAAAGCTCACCAGGATGATCGGGAGCCGGTTCGCGGATCGCATCAAGGCAGCGGTCGTATGTGCCGCAAACGCCGTACACATGAGCGCACCCGCCGAAAAGCATCACGCTTAAAAAAACCCTTGCAACTGGGGAGCCATCCACACATGAGGTCGAGTGCTTCAGTGAGTTCATTCTCATGGTTAGTGAGTGTACCTCATGGTGAGCTTCTCGAACACCTCATGGTGAGCCTGTCGAACCATGGGCAACATCACTTTTTCAGCATGGCAGGAGGAGCACAAGGCAGAGCTTGCCGGACGCGTCCCCGCCGTCATCCCGGAACTTGATTACCGCGATGTTCTCGCCAATTCCGTCGTCATGGCCGGGCTTGACCCGGCCATCCAGTCAATGACTCGACTACCTTGTGTCTTTCTGGATGGCCGGGTCAGGCCCGGCCATGACAGGTGAGCGAAGCTCTAGTGCTCGATATTGAAGATCTTCTCGAAGCGGCCAAGCTCCAGGAGGGACTTCACGTGTCCCCTGGGCGAACGAAGAACAAGCTCCAGCTCCTCCTTTTCCGCGAGTTCCTTCGCCAGTATGAGCATTCCCAAGCCTGCCGAGTCAATCCATTCGAGCTTGCTGAGATCGAGTACAATAGCTTTACATGTGCTTTGCTTTATTCCAGATAGCAGCTCACGAAACTCGGAGAGATCCGATGACGTTAACTTGTCGCTGATCTCAGCTTCAAACCTGTTGTTTGACTTGTAGGTCTCCAGTCGCATTGCGCCTCCATTAAAATAGGTCTACGTCGTCGTTGGCTGCCGGTTTCGTGTTTGCAGCGTCTTTAAGACCGAGCACCCCCGTAAGCTGCAAGGCTGCAATAAACCGCTCGCGAAGTTCACTGAGCGTGAACTGGTCGGAGATCTCCTGAAGCAGGGCCGTTTCCGATGACGTCAAAGGCAGAACTTCAAGTTCAGCGAGTGACCTCGCCGCAAGCAGGCCGCCTTTACGGCTCATGACGGCAAGGGCTCCATTAACATTCTGAATGTGTTGCATCACCCTGTCTTGAAACTGCATATCCATAATGGCGCCGGAAACGGTTTGCTCCATGTGCTGTGATGTCGTGGCTGTCTTGCGCAACGCCTCCGCAATCGTCGCATTCTGGCTCAGAAGCCGGTTGATCATGAATTTGATACGATCTTGAGCCTTCAAATTCTCCTCGGACATATCGATGGCAGAGATCTCACGAAGCAAATCATCGCCCCGCCGTACCCCATCCGATACGGAAGCCATCTGACGCTTAACTGTGTCCGACAGGCTATTGACCGCGCGAGCCAGTTCACCCACTTCGGCCGCGACCACAGCGAAGCCCCGGCCCGCCGCGCCGGCGCGGGCTGCCTCGATTTTAGCATTGAGCGAAAGCAGATTAGTCTGCTTGTTGATCTTGTCGATCTGAGCGACCGACGCCTGCATGGCCTTGATCTCACCCTGCACGTCATCAAGGGCGTAAACCATGGCGACGCTTCGGGACGAGAGATGGATGATCTTCTCGACGAGCAGCGAAACAACATCTCCAATACCTTTAGCGAGTTCCGATAGCGGCACGAACTCGCCATTCATCTCGATCGTCTGCACGGTGGACATGAGAGACTGGAATGTTTCGGTCTGATCGCGGGCCGTGGTCGCCATGGCCCGGAACTTGTCGACGAGGCCGTGCACGCTGCTTTCGACATCCTGGGAGGTGTGAGAAAGTTCGCCCCTCAGCGCTTCGGTAGCCTTGCTTTGCGCCGTCGCGAAACTGATCAATTCCTGTGCGATCTGTTTCGCGGCATTCGAGGCTTCAAGGCCGTGGGAGTTCATCACGGAACTCCATTCGTGCTCGCCTGAGCTGGCCTTTTTAAGCGCTAGGTTCATGGCTTGATCTTTTGCTGCCTGATAAAAAGGGCCAGGGGTCTGTCCTGGCCTTAGATGCGAATACTGCGCGAGCCGCCAGTGGTACAACGGCCGAGAATTTCCTGAGCCATTCGACTGAGTGGAAACTCAGCTTCGACAGCTCCGCGCTCAAGGGCCACCTTCGGCATTCCATACACGATACAGCTATCCTCATCTTGACCGAGCGTACTGGCGCCATTGTGCCTCATGGCCAGCAGGCCGTCGGCGCCGTCCTTGCCCATCCCGGTCAGAATGACGCCGATGGCATTTTTTCCGGCAGCCTCCGCGGTCGAGTGGAACAGCACATCAACCGATGGGCAATGGCCGCTGACTCTTTCCTTGCCGCGAACAACGCAAACGTAGTTCGCTCCCGAACGGCCAAGGCGGAGGTGGGTGCTCCCAGGCGCAATGTACGCATGGCCCGGCAAGATGCGTTGACCATCGCTGGCTTCGGCGACCTCGATGGCGCATACGGCATTGAGGCGCTTTGCGAAGCTTGCGGTGAAATTTTCCGGCATATGCAGGGTGACGAGGATAGCGGGGGCATCCGGCGGCATCGACTGAAGGATCTGATTGACGGCCTCCACGCCTCCGGTAGAAGCTCCGATCGTGACGATCTTCTCGGTGGAGGAGTAATTCGCCGCCAGCGTCAAAGGGGTTTTGCGCTCGCCTTGCGCCGGCGCCCGCTGGCGCACACGCGCAGTTGCGGCCGCCTTGACCTTTGCGACGATCTCGGCCCGCTTCTCTTCCAATCCGGCTTGCAGATTGATTGCCGGCTTGGCCACGAAATCGACAGCGCCAGCTTCAAGCGCCCGTAGAGTTGCTTCCGCGCCTTCCTGCGTCAGTGACGAAACCATGACAACCGGCATCGGGCGAAGCGTCATGATCTTGTCCAGGAAGGTGATGCCATCCATGCGCGGCATCTCGATATCCAGCGTCAGGACGTCCGGATTGAGTTCCTTGATCTTTTGCCGCGCGGCGAGCGGATCACAGACCGCGCCGACGACTTCAATGCCCGGATCTGACGATAGGATTCCGCGGATTAGCTCTCGCATGAGGGCGGAGTCATCGACCACGAGGACGCGGACTGGATTGGACCCTCCCATTAGCCTAGCCCTCAATCGAAAAGCTGAACATCGCCGCCATCGACAGGCTTTCTCCGTAGCTCGGCGCCATAGCGGCGCTCCTCAGCGGCAACCTGATCCTTGCCTGACCCTCTTAGAAATAGACGCGCAACCTTGCCGGTAGCTGGGTGGTAATGAATGCGCCGGCCGAGGATGCCTCCAAGGTCGGATGCGACAACGCTCAAGCCTTCCTCTTTGAGGTAGCGCAAGGCAAAGTCGCTGTTCTTCTGCCCGATCATCGCCCCCCCACCGAAAAATTCGCGCCGCCGAAAAGTTTGATTTCCAGTTCGGCCCTCGCGCAGCCGGACTTCAGGATTGCGTTGATCAGGGCTTCCATTGCAAAGTTCCCGTAGCGCATCGCGGCGCTCAATTCTTCGCCCCACTGCCCGGTCGCGCTCTCCGGCAGCATGAAGTGGTTCATTCCGCCCATGCCGGTCCTCGGATTGCGGATGCAGGCCGAGACGCAAGAGCCGAGGATCGTTACAATGGCCTCATCTTTGCGAGAGGTCGTATAAGTCTCGCCCGGCAGAACGCGAACTGCGTGCGCGCCGAAGTGTTCAAGATAAATTCCGGCTTTCCCAGTCCTTTCTTCTGTCTTTTTCTTATGCAGACCGTGCGCCATCATCATCAGCTTATCTTCTCATAGATCGTGCGGCCACGAAGCTTGAAGCGGGTTTGATGATCCAAGAGAGATTCGGAGTGGCCGACATAAAGCCAACCCCCATCGGCAAGTTGCCCATGGAATCTGTCGATGAGTATCGCCTTCGTCTTGGCATCGAAAAAGATCATGACGTTCCGGCAAAGATCACATCGAATTTTCCGGCCATCGGCCAAGGGCCTAGGAGAATGCGTTGCCGGAAACTTAACCTGTTCCTGGGCAACCTTTGCCAGCAGCACATTTTCGGGCTCCCTGCCCGTCTGTCGAAGTAAACGCTCGCGCATCGTTGCGGGCACGCTCTCCAGACAGTCGCGCGAATAAACGCCTGCCTTGGCCTTCTTCAGCATCGAGGTGTCGAGGTCGGTGGGAAGGATCCGAAAATCCCAGTCACAACCGCTTTCTTTTTGAGCCGTCAAAGCCGTCATGGCGATGGAGTAAGGCTCTTCCCCAGAAGAACAGCCCGCCGACCATATTTTTGATCCTCGGCTTTTGCGTCCGCGC
>CAVRSS010000073.1:0-13181 GCA_963723755.1 uncultured Alphaproteobacteria bacterium
TCGAAGCCTCACCCTGAGCCTGTCGAAGCCTCACCCTGAGCCTGTCGAAGGCCTCATCCTGAGCCTGTCGAAGGATGAAGCCACCACTTCACCTCATCCTGAGCTTGTCGAAGGATGAAGCCACGTTTTCAGGCTTTTTCAGCATCCTGCCGGTGGCCGGGCGAGACAATGAGCCGCCCGGCTTCAGTTTGGCTCAGGCGGCCTTCCGATGCAACGCCGCCGCGATATCGGCTTCAGCCGTGGTGATTGGCTGAATGCCGAAGCGGTTCACCAGGACATCAAGGAGCGTCGGCGTTAAAAAGGCTGGCAGTGTTGGCCCAAGCCGCACATTGCGCACGCCGAGTGCGAGCAATGTAAGGAACACCGCCGCGGCCTTCTGCTCAAACCACGAAACGATCAGCGAGAGCGGCAACTCGTTCACCCCGCAATCGAACGCCTTGGCGAGCGCCTGCGCCACGACCAAGGCGGAGTAGGAGTCGTTGCACTGCCCCATGTCGAGCAAGCGGGGCACGCCGCCGATATCGCCGAAGTCCTGGGTGTTGAAGCGGTACTTTCCGCAGCCCAAGGTCAGCAGAACGGTATCCTTCGGCGCTGCCTCGGCGAACTCGGTATAGTAATTGCGCCCGGGCGCTGCGCCGTCGCAGCCGCCGATCAGGAAGAAGTGCTTGATCGCCCCGGACTTCACGGCGTCGATCACCGTGCCTGCAACACCGAGCACCGCCTCGCGCCCGAAACCAACCGTGATGGTTTTTTCCGGCTCGGTCGCCCGGAACCCCGGCAGCGCCAGAGCCGCCTGCACGACGGTGGAGAAATCGCCGTTGGCGATGTGGCGCAAGCCCGGCCAGCCAACGGGGCCAGCGGTGAAAATGCGGTTGCGGTAGAGAGCGGCCGGTTCGATCAGGCAGTTCGACGTCATCACGATCGCGCCGGGGAAGGCCGCGAATTCCGTCTGCTGGTTCTGCCACGCGCCGCCATAATTGCCCGCAAGATGCGGGTAGGCGTGCAACTTCGGATAGCTGTGCGCCGGCAGCATCTCGCCATGCGTATAGACGTTGATGCCTTTATCCTTGGTTGCTTCCAGGATAGCTGCCAAGTCGCGCAGATCATGGCCGGAAACGAGAATGGCCTTGCCCTCGACCGGCGTGATCCGCACCTTGGTTGGGGCTGGCGTGCCGTAGGCTCCAGTGTTCGCGGCGTCCAGCGCTTCCATCACCGTAAAGTTCGCACGGCCCAGCGCCAGCGCCTCTTCCAGCAATGCTTCGATATCGACCGGATCAGAGGCCAGGAAGTCCAGCGAATGCGCGATGGCCGCGCCGATTTCCTCGCGGGTTTCGCCCAGGACCTCGGCATGATGCGCGTAAGCGGCCACGCCTTTGAGGCCGTAGAGAACCAAAGCGCGCAGGCCGATGACATCGGCGCCGGCAACATCCAGCCCGGCGCGCACGCTGGCGATGCTGGCTTGCGCCAGAAGGCCAGTGAGCGAGTCCGCGGGGACAAAGGCGGCAGGGCCGGTGAGCGTTTCCGGGGTCCGCGCGGCGGCGGTCGCGGCTTTTTCATAGGCGCTGCGAAGCCGGTCGCGAATGCGGGCCGCTTCGGCGATCATCTCCACGAAGCGCGCGCGGTTGAAGTTGACGTTCGTAAGCGTGGTGAACAACGCATAAAGGATAAAGCTGTCGGCGGCGGCATCGGGATGGCCCAGCGCGTGCAGCCGGGCGGAGTATTGGCCGATCCCTTTGAGCTGGTAGATCAGCACATCCTGCAGATCAGCCGTCGCCTCATCCTTGCCGCAGACGCCTTTGGTGGACGCACAGCCCGCCCCTGCGTCCGATTTTGCTGTTTGTTCGCATTGGAAGCAAAACATAGGATTCCTATCCCTGAAGGTTTTCCGCCTGTGCTCCGGGAAGGTCATCCCGCCCGGGCTGCTTAAAGGTGCATCTCTAATATACCTTTGGACTCGGGCATGGCTTGATCTGGATCAAACATCGGATGAACTGAACTCATGATTTGCGGTTATCGGGTCCGGGCACGATGCCCATCGCGGCGTGGCGGCTTGTTTTACGCTGGCGCCGCGCTGCTCCCGTGGCATAAGGGTGGCAAATTCCCGCAAGCTCCCCGGTGGTCATGGTTCGTCTCGAAAACATCAGCAAGCAGAATGGCAATCATCTCCTGTTCATCGAGGCTTCGGCCTCGCTCCTGAAAGGCGAGAAGACCGGCCTTGTCGGTCCCAACGGGGCCGGAAAGACGACGCTGTTCCGCCTGATCACCGGCCAGGATGAGCCAGACGAGGGCCAGGTGGCGGTCGATCGCGGCATCACCATCGGCTATTTCAATCAGGATGTCGGCGAAATGTCGGGGCATAGCGCCGTGGTCGAGGTCATGAACGGCGCCGGACCGGTCAGCGCCGTTGCGGAAGAACTCAAGGAGCTTGAGGCCGCCATGGCCGACCCGGAGCGCGTCGACGAGATGGACGCGATCATCGAGCGTTATGGCGAAGTTCAGCACCGGTACGAGGAACTCGACGGCTACGCGCTCGAAGGCCGCGCGCGCGAAGTGCTCGGGGGCTTAAGCTTCAGCCAGGACATGATGGACGGCGACGTTGGCAAGCTTTCGGGCGGCTGGAAGATGCGCGTCGCCCTGGCGCGGATCCTTTTGATGCGGCCTGACGCCATGCTGCTCGACGAGCCAAGCAACCATCTCGATCTTGAAAGCCTGATCTGGCTCGAACAGTTTCTCAAGAGCTATGACGGCGCGCTCTTGATGACCTCGCACGATCGCGAGTTCATGAACCGCATCGTCAACAAGATTGTCGAGATCGACGGCGGCTCGCTCACCACCTATTCCGGCGATTACGAGTTCTACGCCGCCCAACGCGAGCTGAACGAGAAGCAGCAGCAAGCGCAATTTGAACGCCAGCAGGCGATGCTGGCCAAAGAGATCAAGTTCATCGAACGGTTCAAGGCGCGCGCCTCGCATGCCGCCCAGGTGCAGAGCCGGGTCAAGAAGCTCGAAAAGATCGATCGCGTCGAGCCGCCGCGGCGGCGCCGGACCGTGCAATTCGATTTTCCGCCCGCGCCGCGCTCCGGCAACGACGTCGTTGCGCTCAAGACTGTTCACAAGCGCTATGGAAACAAGGTGATCTATGAAGGGCTGGATTTCATGATCCGGCGCAAGGAACGCTGGTGCGTGATGGGTATCAATGGGGCCGGCAAATCGACGCTCTTGAAACTGGTGGCGGGGGTGAGCAAGCCTGATCAGGGCTCGGTGACGATCGGCGGCAGCGTAAAGATGGGCTATTTTGCCCAGCATACGATGGAATTGCTCGACGGCGACGCCACGATTTTCCAGTCGCTCGAAGGTGAGTTCCCGCAGGCGGGGCAAGGCACGCTGCGGACGCTCGCGGGATGTTTCGGATTTTCCGGCGACGATGTCGAAAAGAAATGCCGGGTGCTGTCAGGCGGCGAGAAGGCGCGGCTGGCGATGGCGATCATGTTGTTCGATCCGCCGAATTTCCTCCTGCTCGACGAACCGACCAACCATCTCGACATGGCGACAAAGGAGATGCTGATCACGGCGCTGGCGAAATATGAGGGCACGATGCTTTTCGTCTCGCATGACCGGCATTTTCTTGGCGCGCTCTCCAATCGCGTGCTCGAACTGACCCCCGAAGGCGTGCATAGCTATAATGGTGGCTATACGGAATATGTCGCGCGCACGGGCCACGAGGCGCCCGGCCTGCACGGCTGATGGCGGGTGCCGATGCTCATTGATTTCCTGCCGGCCCGACCCGGGCGTTGCGGCAACGCGAGCTTGAGAATAAGGTAGACGGCAAAGACCAACCGGCAGATGATCCGACGACGTGCATCCCAGCAGGAACCCGCATGGCCCCCCCTCTCAAGCTTGCTTTCCTCGGATCCGAAGGGGTCCCGTTCGTCAAGTCAGGTGGACTTGCCGACGTCGTCGGCGCCCTGCCCAAGTTTCTCAGCGCTCGTGGTCACGACGTCATCGTTATCCTGCCGAAATACGCGTCGATCGATCCCCGCCGCTGGACGCTCGAACCGTTCTTAAGCCCGCTTGGGGTTTGGATGGGCCAAACTGAAGAATGGTGTGCGGTCTTCAGTGCGACGTTTGCCGGAGTACGGTTTTTCTTCATCGAATCAAACCAGTACTTCGAGCGCAAAGGCATCTACCATGATCCGGAGATGGAGGATTATCGGGACAATGCGCGGCGATTCGGCTTCTTTACCCGCGCGGCGCTACAGCTTTGTCACGACATCGGCTTTGCGCCCGACATTGTCCACGCCCACGACTGGCAGACCGCCCTGGCGCCGGCCTACCTCAAGATCTGGCATTGGGACGACGCGGTCCTGGGCGGCGCGGCGAGCGTCTTGACCATCCACAACATCGGTCATCAGGGCAAGTACCCGGCGTCAGATTACGAATATCTCGGGCTGCAGCGCGAGAACTTCACGCCGGCCAAGTTCGAGGACTTCGGCGGCATCAACATGCTGAAGGGCGGCATCGTCTATGCCGATCTGGTGACGACGGTGAGCCCCACCTATGCGGTCGAGACGCGCACCGACATCGGCGGCGCCGGGCTCGCTCCGGTCCTCAACGACAAGGGTGAAAACTATTTAGGCATCCTCAACGGCGTTGATGGCGATGCATGGAACCCAGCTACGGACCCCCTGCTACCCGCGCGCTTCGACGCCACATCGCTGGAAGGGAAAGCCGCCTGCAAGGCCGCGCTGCAGGAACGCATGATGCTGGACGTCGACCCGGGAATTCCGTTGATCGGTGTCATCGCACGATTTGTCGAGCAGAAAGGGCTCGACCTGCTCGCCGCCTCCATTGAGAAGATACTTGGGACGATGCGCGTGCAGTTTGCGATCCTCGGCGCCGGTGACAAGGGCCTCGAATGGTATTTCGGGCCGATGCCTGGGCGGTTTCCGGGACTCGTCGGCAGCTACATCGGCTACGATGAGACACTCGCCCACTGGATCGAGGCGGGGGCCGATTTCTTCCTGATGCCGTCGCGTTACGAGCCGTGCGGCCTCAACCAGATTTATTCGCTCAAATACGGCACGCTGCCGATCGTCCGGGCTACCGGCGGGCTGAATGACACCGTCCGCCAGTACGACGAGGCAACGGGAGATGGCACCGGTTTCAAGTTCTTCGAGCCGACAGCGCAGGCCGTCTACGATACGGTCGGATGGGCGGTCAGCACCTACTTCGACCGGCCGCACCACATGGCGATGATGATCCAGGCGGCGATGGCCGAGGATTTTTCCTGGGAGCGCAGCATCCCCCACTACGAAGCAGCGTATGCGCAGGCGATCGCCAACAAGAAACGTCTCGGGTAGCAGGAAAACGATGTTGCCCATGGTTCGACAAGCTCATGGTTCGACAAGCTCACCATGAGGACAACTCATTGCAAACGCTCGACCTGATCCTGAGCTTGTCGAAGCCTCATCCTGAGCTTGTCAAAGCCTCATCCTGAGCCTGTCGAAGGATGAAGCCAAGATCTCATGCTTTTTCAGCAGGCTCTGCTAGACTACCAGGAATGCTGAATGATGTTGCCCATGGTTCGACAAGCTCATGGTTCGACAAGCTCACCATGAGGATCAATTCATTGCAAACACTCGACCTCATCCTGAGCTTGTCAAAGCCTCATCCTGAGCTTGTCGAAGGATGAAGCCAGAGTTCCCTGACACCGCGACCGGAATTGCAAATTTTTTACTTGTTCCGCACGAAACAGCGTCACGCCCGAGCGTGTGAGATGGTGACCAGAAAGCGAACGAGGCCCGTGAAGCCCAGCGCAATCTCGGAAGGATCGTACCATGTCACAGGATACGCATAAGCTTGCTCGGCTGCTTAAAGTCGTGAGTCTCTGCAGCTCTCGTCGCCACCACCGTTCCAGCGCTCGCCACTGACTACAACTGCAAGGATGAGATCAAAGGTATCGGCTATGGAATGCTTTTCGAAGAGTGGGCCAACTCTATGGCGAAGCGGTCCTGGAGCGATAACGCGAAGGCCGACTACGGATTCTTCTACGGAGTTGAAGCGACTGCCGACGAGGGCGAGGGCATCGGTGATAGCAAAGTGCATTGTGCTCCAGGCTGGTTCGGCCTAAAGGTATGCGAGGTAAAGGCCCGTCCCTGCGTGATAAAGACAGAACTCGAGTGCACGCATAAGGACAGCTACGATTGCGATCCCACGACAAAATGGATCCAGTCCAAGCTCTACGCCAAGCGCTACTCGGTCGGCCAAATCGATGGCATAAGAGGCGAAAAATTCGATCAAGTGATCGGGAAGTTCAAGAAGGAAAATAACATGCCTGACAGTGCTTCGATTGCTGACGTAATCGAGGTCCTGAATAAGTCTGGTCAGAGGACGGCCGCTGTCGAAAGGAATGCAAGGGCTCTTCTTTCAAACCCAAATGTCCGCTATCGCAGATGAATGGGCTCCTGGTGCTGCCGGCTGGGCGAGGCCTTGCGATATCGCCGATGCGATGACGGAGCAACCGCAGCCTGTTTAGCCCTGGACGAAACGGCGCTCTGCGAGGTAGCGTGGTCGGGGCCGGTCTCGGCATTCTTCGCGGCCGGAGTGGCCCGGCCTGGTTACTCCGCTGCGTGCGCGCTCGAAATCGCCCGGGCGTCAGCGCCCCGAGGCTAGCACCGGATCTGATCGAGGGAGTAGCCAATCTATGAGCCCCCAAACCCTTTCCGAAACCATCGAAGGACTCCCAAACATCTGCGGCGTCGGAGGACCTTGTCGCCCAGGCGATGGCCCGAAGCGGCCCCTTTTACCTGCCTGAGTCCGGCATCGATTTTGGAAAAATTCGCAGCGCGTTCGCGATTGCGCTCCACATGCACCAGCCGCTGGTTCCGGCGGGAGGCGGCGATCTCCAAACCGCGGCGGTCATCAGCAATCTGAAGGCCATGATGGATAACCCGGGTACGGGCGACAATCACAACGCGGCGCGTGTTCGTGTGGTGCTACAAGCGGATGGGGGAGTTCATCCCGCAGTTGATCGGAGAGGGAAAACAGCCCCGGGTCATGTTGGATTACTCGGGCGAGCTTCTTTATGGCCTCCGCGCGATGGGGCTCGACGACGTGTTCGACAATCTGAAGCGGATTACGCTCGATCCGGCGTATCGCGGCGCGGTTGAGTGGCTCGGGACGGCATGGGGGCACGCCGTGGCGCCGTCCACCCCGGCGCAGGATTTCCGGCTGCATGTGAGGGCGTGGCAGCATCATTTCGCGGCGATTTTCGGCTTCGACGCGCTGGCCCGCGTGCGCGGTTTTTCGCCGCCGGAGATGGCGCTGCCGAACCATCCGGATGTTGCCTACGAGTTCGTGCGGACCCTGAAGGATTGCGGTTTTCGCTGGGTGATGGTCCAGGAGCATTCGGTGGAGAACCCGGACGGTTCGCTCATCCACTGCCCGCATGTTCCGCACCGGCTTGTGGCGCGCAACTCGCGCGGCGAGACGCAATCGATCATCGCGATCATCAAGACCAAGGGCAGCGACACCAAGCTGGTCGGGCAGATGCAGCCCTATTACGAGGCGAAGGGCCTTTCGCGGGTGGACCTTGGCGGTCAGTCCGTGCCGCCGCTCGTTACCCAGATTGCGGATGGCGAGAACGGCGGCGTGATGATGAACGAGTTCCCGCCGAAATTCATGGATGCCACGCGGGAAGTTGTCCGGGTCGGACACGCCGGCGGTCAATGTGAGCGAATATCTGGAGTACCTGGACGCCATCGGCGTTCGGGAGGAGCACTTGCCGTCGATCCAGCCCATCATGCAAATGCGCATCTGGGAGCGATTTCCAGAGCCGGCTGGCCCCGAGGCGCTCGAGACGGTGATCGCGGACCTGCGAGAACAGGACAGCCGCTTTCACATGGAAGGCGGGAGCTGGACGAACACTCTATCCTGGGTGCGCGGGTACGAGAGCGTGCTTGGCCCGATGGAGAAGGTGAGTGCGCTGTTCGCGCAAAAGACGCAGGGCGTGCCGACGTCCGATCCCAGGTACGCTAATGCGCTGTTCTATCTCTTGACCAGCCAGACGAGTTGCTACCGCTACTGGGGCAGCGGGATGTGGACCGATTACGGCCGTGAACTTGCGCGGCGCACCAATGACATCCTGACATACGATTTCTGAGTGGGGCGGCTTACCGGAACTTGATGACCGGCATAGTCCCGCATGCGGAAGAAGCCTTGAAAACCTTGGCGTTTTTCCTATCTGTCATGGCCGGGCCTGACCAGTCATGTACCAGGAAGTCGCTGAACGCGGAGTGAAATTGTTCGAACTTTGCCCCCGCTGACGTTATCGCTCCCCGAGTTCAGCCAAAACGAAGGCGCGGAGGAACTGTTCTTACTTTGGGGGCATTCCCGCGGAGTGATAAGGCACGCTTGGAGATGGTGGCACGTTTTCCGATGATGCTTTTGCAACTCCTATTGCTGGCTATTGGGCTGGCCGTCTCGATCGCGCCTGCCTGGGCCGCAGGAGAACCTCATTATAGTGTCCAGCTGTCCCTCGAACCGGTGAGCCGGGAGTTGCATGTGCGGATGAGTGTGAGCCTGCCGGCCGGCGCCGAGCGGCGCTTCGGTCTCGACAGCGGGCTCGCAGTGAAGACGATGGCGATTGATGGGCGGACAGTTGACCCCGCAGGGCAGACTTGGCCCTTGCCGGCGGGTCGCCCTGTCGAAATCGCGTATACTGCCGGGCTGCCAGGTCTAGGTGCGGTTCAAGCGAGTGGAGAACTCGCGCCGTTCGCTGATCCCGAGGGCTCTTACGTGCCGCTGGTCGGCACAAATTCGGGGCTCTCAGGCTGACGCCTTCACATACGACGTGACGATCGATGTTCCCGCCGGACAGCGGGCCGTTGCCCCTGGACGGTTGGTGGAGGAGCGGGAGGCCGAAGGCCGCTCCATTGCCCGGTTCGTATTTGAAAAGCCGGTGTGGGAATTGCCGGTGTTCGCCGGGCCCTATGTGGTGGGCGAGACGATGCACGGGCCTATGCGATTGCGTACCTATTTTCCCAAGACCGTCGACACCGCGCTCGGTGATCGCTACCGAACCCAGGTCGCGCACTATCTCGATGGTTTCTCGACCGAGATCGGGACCTATCCGCACAGCGAGTTCCATGTGGTGGCGAGTCCAATGCCGGTGGGTCTCGGTTTCCCGACGCTTGCTTATGTAAGCGGAAGTATCCTGCCTCTCCCCTTCATGCAGGAGCGTTCGTTGGCTCACGAGGTGCTGCATGCCTGGTGGGGCAACGCGGTGGCTGTCGACTATGAACGCGGAAACTGGTGCGAAGCCTTGACCACCTTCATGGCCGACTATGCGCTTGCGGAAGAGTCTGGCGAAGCCGCAGCGCGCGAAATGAGACGCCGCTGGCTCGCCGATTTCGCCATGTTGCCGGCCGAGCAAGCGCGGCCGGTCAAGGACTTCATAGCCCGCAGCCATGCGGCCTCTCAAGTCATTGGCTACAATAAAGGCGCGATGCTGTTCCTCATGCTTCGCGATGAGATCGGTTCCCAGGCTTTTCGTGTTGGAATCCAGAGCTTCTGGATAAACCACCAATTTCGTGTCGCTGCTTGGAGTGATCTGCGCGACGCCTTCGAGGCTGCGGCAGAGCGTCCGCTCGACGCCTTCTTCCGGCAATGGCTTGAACGCCCGGATGCGCCGCGGCTCATGCTACATGATGTCGAGCGTGGCGACGGGACTGTCGGCTTCACCCTGATGCAGTCGGGTCCACCCTATCTGCTCAATGTCCCGGTCGAAATCCAAACGACCTCCGGAATTGAACACCGTGTCGTCCGTCTCGATACTGTGGAGAAAATTACTCACTTAAATCTGGCGCACGCGTCACGGCCCTGGGCATCGATCCGGAGTATCGTCTCTTTCGACGATTGCCCATGGATGAGGTGGCTCCGATCATACGGAGTTTAGTCGTGGCGCCGAATCCGGTCGCCATAATAGCCGACGCGCCATCTGAGTATAAAGACGTGGGACGGGATATAGCGGCTGGCTTGCTCGAGGGAGGCTGGCGGCTCGGCGATGTGAAGAGTGCGACGGCGGAAAATGCGCCCATACTCCTCGTCGGAACGACGCCTCAGGTGGCCGTGGCATTGAACCGCGCGGCGCTACCATCACTGCCGGATCAGTTAGGCGCCCACGGAACGGCGCGGGTCTGGATGGCTCGCTATCGCTGTGACATCTCGCTCCTTGTCGTGGAAGGAAACGACATCAATGCGCTCAGGCAGATGACCGGCGCGATCCGCCATTACGGCGCCAACAGCTATCTGGTTTTTGATGGCAGAAAGAGTTATCGACCGCGGCGTTTGGCTGCCGGCGGCGCGGTCCCTGCAGGTCGATTTCAAAGATTAATGTCTTCCCGCGTCACCTCCATCCGAAGGCTTGCATTGTCGGCCTGGGCCTTTCTTGTTCTGACCATGGGCGTTGTCATGGCGCCCTTTCTCCCGATAAGCCATGCGACCGCGAAGGACGGCTGGACTTCGCAACATTTCCAGGACCATCCCCTCGCGGGTACGATCTGGAACTCGGATTTCGAAGCGGTCACGATCAGCGAGCTTGAAAAAGCTTTGGCGAACGCCCGCTTCGTGTTGCTCGGAGAAATTCACGACAATCCCGATCATCATCGGTTACAGGCTCAGCTTATCGATACGCTTGTCAAAAAAGGCCGGCGTCCGGCTGTTGTCTTCGAGATGATCCCCCCAAATCTGCAAGCCGAACTCGATCGTCATGTGAAAGGTGGCGTCAGCGAGGCAAGCAAGCTCGGCAAGGCGTTACGGTGGGAAGAGCGTGGCTGGCCGGATTGGGCCATCTATCAACCTATCGCGGAGGCCGCGCTTTCGGCTGCGTTGCCGTTGAAGGCCGGGGACTCGGCGCAGACGTGCAGAAGGCGCTCGCCAAGGGGGAGCAATCGCCCATCTACAAAGAAATCGCAGAAGACCTCGATCTGGCTCGGCCTCAGAAACCGGAAGCGGCGGAGGCGGAAGCCCATGAGATAAAAGAAGGGCATTGCAATCTTTTGCCCGCCGCTGCCGTGGAGCCCATGATGACGATGCAGCGCGCACTGGATGCCTCCCTTGCAAAGGCAATGGTATCAGCGGGCGCTGCCGACGGAGCGGTGTTGATTGCCGGCGCGGGACATGTGCGAAACGACTGGGCTGTTGCACATATCATCCGTCAGAAATTGCCCAATGCCACCGTGGTTTCGGTTGCCTTCATCGAGGTGGACCCGCAGCGCACCACGCCGTCGGACTACATGAAGACAGTTTCTGGCTTGGAGAAACCGTTTGACTTCATCTATCTGACACCGAGCGCAGACCTCACCGATCATTGCGCCGAGATCGAGAAACATCTGAAAACCAAAAAGGCTGAGAAAACTGGCAAGCGCTGAGGTCGACGGCGTCCGGGGAATAGAGTGAGAGAGCGATGGCGTGCTGGCCGCCAAGAAAGGCGAGCGGCACTCCATTATCATCCGGCACTGAAAAGGGAAACCGAAGCCCGGAACCCTCGGTAAGCGCGACAGCCATCTGAACTTGCGATTTTTGCGAGCCGCTGCCTAACCCAGTTGCCCATGTGTTCTCGTGATCGACAGCATGACGCTGTTTGAATGTTTGCGCTATCTCAGCGGAGTTCAGGAGGCGATTGCCCCCTTGTAAAATACACCCGCCATGCAAGAAACTTCGAAGAGTGTATTTGGGCAAGCATTCGAGCCTGAGCTCAATTGGGGTCCGCACCAAAGGATGGAACATCCGACGCTTTGGAACCTCAGAGAACGGAGGGGTGTGAGCTAGGGGCGCTATCTGCGCGGGGGTGATCATGATCGCCAGCAATCCCAACCCATGGCCCGAACTGCCCCACCGGGAGTGGAAAGACACTCTCGAGACCCTTCATCTTTGGACGCAGGTCGTGGGCAAGGTTCGATTGGCTCTCACGCCATGGCTAAACCATTCCTGGCATGTTCCACTCTATCTGAATGCACGCGGTCTTACGACCTCACCCATCTATTACGAGGATCGGGCTTTCGAATCGTGTTCGACTTCAATCGGCACGTTCTGGAAATCGTGACCAGCGAGGGGTGGGAAAGCCAGCTGCCCTTGAAACCGAGGTCTGTGGCCAGCTTCTTTGAAATCGTGATGGCTGAACTCGGCCAGGCTGGCATCAAGGTTGAGATCGACGAACATCCCTCCGAGATACCCGATGCAATTCCCTTCAGCCGCGATTTTTTTCATGCCGCCTATGATCGCGACTTCGCGCATCGTTTCTGGCAAGTGCTGCTCGAGGCCGATCGCGTCTTCAAGCGGTTCCGGACAGGGTTCATCGGCAAATGCAGCCCCGTGCATTTCTTCTGGGGGAGTTTCGATTTGGCCGTGACGCGCTTTTCGGGACGCCGCGCACCCATCCATCCGGGTGGCGTCCCGGGCCTTTCGGATGCGGTTGTGCGCGAGGCCTATTCCCATGAGGTGAGCAGCGCCGGGTTCTGGCCGGGTGGCGGCGGCATCGACTATCCCACCTTCTATTCGTACGCTTATCCGGAGCCCAAGGGGTTCAGAACGTCCGCGATCGAGCCGGACTCGGCGTTTTTCAGTCCGGAACTGCGCGAGTTTTTATTGCCATACGATGCGGTCAGAAGTGCTCCTGATCCCGACGCGGCGCTTCTCGCCTTCCTTCAGTCGACCTACGAAGCAGCCGCCAGGAATGGAAACTGGGACAGGGCTGCTCTCGATCGCCCGCTCGGGATACCCGGTGCTTGCCCCGCTGGAAGTTACGAATAGCCAGGGGCGTTAATCGCATCAAAGGTCTTCGCCATCTCCTCCAGACTTACATCGGCTGCCAGCGCCGGCGCGAAGACGTCCTGGCCTGCGGCCCAGCTTGCGCGGCATGATCCGTTCCTAAGGGAGATCTGCAACGCGGGATAAAGCTCGTAGCTCCCCCAGGGCTAGCCCCCATCGCGGTGCGCTGATTGCATCGCGTTCTGGACGATGCTGCGGACCATCACATGGGGTGCCGAATGCTGAAGGTCCTGCCGAAGTGAAATTGGCGTCGCCATACACGCCCTTGGCTTGCCACTCACCGGCTAGGCGATTTTCGCAATTGACCGTAGGATATACGCCGGCGCGCACCACTTACCAATGGTCGGTTCCAT
>CAVRSS010000074.1:0-21803 GCA_963723755.1 uncultured Alphaproteobacteria bacterium
GAGCTTGTCGAAGGCCTCATCCTGAGCTTGTCGAAGGCCTCATCCTGAGCTTGTCGAAGGCCTCGTCCTGAGCCTGTCGAAGGCCTCGTCCTGAGCCTGTCGAAGCCTCATCCTGAGCTTGTCGAAGGCCTCATCCTGAGCTTGTCGAAGGCCTCATCCTGAGCTTGTCGAAGGATGGAGCCACGTTTTCGCGCTTTTTCAGCATCCTAGCTAGAGCAGCCCGCATCCGTTTGGAACGCTGATAAGCTGCTCTACACCAACTTTTCCGCCTCAAGAGTGCGTCGGAAGAAAGCAAGCGGTTTTCCGGTAAGACGCACGACAAAACAAGAACTTAGAGGCCGCTCTTGATGCCATCAAAAGCGGGCTCCAGTCGATCGCGATTATAGGCGGGTTGACCTAATCGCCGCGGTACATCGGACTTCGTTCCCGCACCCCTGATATTCGACCGAACTGAACGACATCAGCCGCGACGTTGCGATACCGCGGCCGTTGGGATGGGTGGCACGATCGGGGCTGATGTCCAGATAGGGCCCCCAATCGAAGCCAGCCCCCTGATCCTTGATGAGCACGCTAAGCGCATTCTCGTCCGCCTCGAAGGTGAGATAAGCCCACTTGTTCCGGTTACATGGCAGCGCGAGCCTCCGGTCGATCTCCTCGTAGAGCTGACCCTCAAGAATGAGCTGCGTTTTCTCGGCGTAGGTGATGCCGAGATTGCCATGCTCGACGGCATTGATCAGCATTTCATTGAGGCCGTAGACGGTAGCCTCGGGCTCCGGAAAACAATTCGCGACCAGAAATGCAATGTTCCTCGCCTCTTCCAAGGTGCGGAAGCGGAAACGCGATTGCTCCATGAGCCCCATGACGCGCCGGTGCTTGCTGACCTCTTCGCGAAGCCTTTTCTTTGTCGCCGCGTCTTGCAGCGCTGCCCCCACAATGGCAAGCAGCATCTGATCTTCGTAGGGCTTGGTGAGGTAATAATAGACGCCAGCCTTGATCCCCTGCAGGATCTGGTCCCGCGCGCTCGCCGCAGACTGCATGATAACGGGGATATCGGAGAAGCGCGCATCCGCCTTCACCGCTTTCAGAACCTCCATGCCGTTGAGGCGGGGCATCATGCGGTCGAGGACGATAGCGTCGATCCCTGGTACTTCGTTGAGCACCTTGAGCGCCGTATCCCCATCGTCTGCTTCGACGACTTCGTAACCGCCGTCGGTCAGATACTCCGTGAGGATGTCCCTGTTGAGCGGGTCATCGTCTACAGAGAGGATTTTCTTCGGAATTTTCATTGCTTTCGATCTCTGCGAGACGTGTGCGCCATATTTGCTGTCATCGCAAATGTAGTTAGGATCTGGAAAAATTTTGCGATCCTGGATCGTATAATTTGCAGAAAGATGAAAGGGCTTGAGAAAAAGCCTGAAAACGTGGCTTCATCCTTCGACAGGCTCAGGATGAGGCTTCGACAGGCTCAGGATGAGGCTTCGACAGGCTCAGGATGAGGTTCGAGTGCTTCCCAGGATGACATCGAGTGTTTTCAATGAGTTGATCCTCGTGGTGAGCTTGTCGAACCCCTCATGGTGAGCTTGTCGAACACCTCATGGTGAGCTTGTCGAACACCTCATGGTGAGCTTGTCGAACACCTCGTGGTGAGCTTGTCGAACACCTCATGGTGGGCTTGTCGAACACCTCGTGGTGAGCTTGTCGAACACCTCATGGTGGGCTTGTCGAACCCCTCGTGGTGAGCTTGTCGAACCCCTCATGGTGAGCTTGTCGAACCCCTCATGGTGAGCTTGTCGAACCATGGGCAACATCGCTTTTGCAGCAGCCTGCTCGCTAGCAGTGCGTGCACTGAAGCACGCAGTACATTGGACAAACCTTGCCCGGCGGACACACAGGGCAATGGGTCCGGCAGCACTGCATGGGAGGTTTGCTGACCGGCGGGAACGGCCCGCGTATCGGCGGGTCAACCGGTATCAATGATGCCGCGAGGGCTGACGACAATAGCGCGCCGCCTACCAAAACAGCCGCCACAAGGGTGCGCATGAAGACCATGTTTTGCCTCACTTAAGTCCGGGCTCAAAAAGTTGCAGGCGAGGGATGCAAGAAACCCAGTCATGAAGCTTTGCACTTTTGTTATCGTCTCGATAGTTGGCGGCTTGAACAATACAAATGCCTTATGCGATCGGCTTATCTTATCCGCATTAAGCTCCCGAAGCCGCCCGCCGCCGCCGTCATCCCGGCCAGCGAAGCGCTCCGCGCTTCGTCATCCCGGCCAAGCAAAGCGCGAGCCGGGATCGCAAAAAGGGTGGCGCTTCAGACTGCTACGATCCCGGATAAGGCTTCGCCTTTCCGGGATGACGAGCGTGGAGCGAGCGGCTTCCGGAATCGCGGCACACTCGAGAGCAAATGCCACGTTCGCTCCACCAAGCCTATTCCCCCGCAACGAGAAGAGCATCGGCTTTTTCGTCGACTGTTTCCCGCGGTATCATGAAGTGGATAGAAGCTCCCCCCGAAGGAGAGGCGGCCGCCCATATAGTGCCGCCGTGGAGGTGCACGATCTCCCGGCATATCGCGAGGCCGAGGCCGGAGCCGCCGGCGCCGGTGTCGGTCTTGCTGCTTTGGGTGAACTTATCGAAGATCGTTTCCTGTTCCCCCTCCGGGATTCCGACGCCGTTGTCGGAAACGGTGCAATGAAACGCTGGGCCACGTTCGGGCAAGGTGCTGTCTGCTATCGTGACCTGGATCGTGCTCTCTTTCGGGGAAAATTTGATCGCGTTCGATAAGAGATTAATGAACACTTGTATCAATCTTTCCCTGTCGAAGACGGCGCGGGGGTCTTTGCTCTGGCAATCGACAACGAGTTCAAGCTGCTTTGCTTCAAAGAGGGAGCCGAGTTCCGCCTGAGACTGCTGGATGATTTGGGTCAAGTCGCCACGTGACGGCTTCAACTCAAGCTTGCCAGACTCCAGCTTCGCCAGATCAAGAAGTGCGTTCAGCAATTCGAGAAGGCGAAGACCCGAGTGTTGTATATTCGTGAGGTATTTCTTGAGCTTCTCACGTTCGGCAGACTTGAGTTTTTTCAGGCCCATGCTCGTGTAGTTCAGGATTGCATGCATTGGCGTCCTGAATTCATGGCTCATGTTCATAAGAAGCGAGGTCTTGGCCTGATTTGCCTGATCGGCTTGCTCTTTCGCCGCGTTGAGTTCTATATTGACAAGCTGCAAGCGTGTCCGCTCGGAATCCAGCTGCTCGCTCGTCGTCAGGAGCTGCCGATGGCGGCGCTGCAGATTATCGTTGACGTGCACAAGCTTGCGGCTCTCGTCGAAAAGCGCGATCTCACGTTGAACGCGCCGGGAGATTTCCCGGTAAAGAATCAGCGTTGTTGTCAGCGTCAGGACCAGAACGCCGGCTCCGAGCGCGATTAGCATCACGGCACTGCGATTGGCGACGGCAAAGACCTCGGACTCCCCGAAACTCACGGCCACGAAGAGGGGGTAGTCTTTGACTTTTTGCCAGTGCAGAAACGCGGGTTCGCCGTTGAGAGGATTGTTGCCGCGATATTGACCTTCAACCGAAGGATTGGCGTTAACGATTGCTTTCATCTCGGGCGCCATCTTCCCGATATAGTCGAGGTCCGATTTCTGCCAGGCCCCGTAGGAAGCTCGAATGACGCCGTCCTCTCCCATGAGGATCATGGAGCCCGTTTTGCCGAGGTTCACGACGCGATGAAGCGTGGTGAGAAATTCCGGCGAGAGCGAAAAGACAACGATCCCCGCCAATTTTCCATTGGCATCCTGAATTCTGTCGGTGATCTAAATCGTGGGCTGTCCGGAGACGCGTCCAATGACCGGCTTGCCTATAATGAGGCCCTTTTGCTCACCGGTGAGTTGCGCGCGAATGTGCTCGCGGTCTGACAGATCGACAGGCGGCGGGTTTCGCGAAAGAGACGTGGCCAGGAGTTTCCCATCCGGCCCGACATAGGCAATCTGGACGGTTGATGGCGCAAATTCAGGAACACGCTGCGCCCAATCGACGAGATTGAAGGCAGATCCTTCGACGGTGAACTGGAGCTTCAGGAGTGCGATTGCACCGCGCACACTGTCAACCACGCGCTCGACCTGTTCTTCGAAGGCGCCAGCAAGATTGTCGACGTCATTCCATGCCCGCTCTTCGGCGGCTTCCCTCTGCTCTGTCGCAACCGATGCGAGAAGGAGCAGTGTTCCGAGCACGATGACCGAAGCCAGCACCGCTATCGCGTGCTTGAGTTTCCGGCCAGACTGCCGGATGAGGCGGCGGTTGCGGGGCTGAAGGTTGCGCCGGGCGGAATTTATATCTGACTTGAGCAAGCCTTCGCTCCCGGCCGGTTAGCCAAAGGCAATCGATATCCTATCCATACAGGAGGAGGTCTGTTTTTTTTGTAAACACAGTATGCCGACGCCGCAGGCTAACGCTGCGGGAGGGGAGAGACACGAACCGCCATGGTCACGACGCCTTTGCCCATGTTCGCTCATACATTTTTGCCAAACAAACCCAATTCGTCTAACCGTTGCAAATCTCACAGGATGACGCGCCTGGAGAAGCGCCAATGGATGATGAGACGAACGCTCTAAAGGCCGCTATGACACAAATTGCGCGTGCGTAACAAATCTTGCACTGTGCGCTAGATCAATCGGCGTTCAATTGGAATCGACTAAAGGCGGGTTGATCAATTCTTAGGGCAAGCGGCTTATCCACGTCCAAGTGGATGTGGGCTGCTCGATGAAGTCAACGCCACAGCGGGAGTGAGCGATGCTGTTTCTACGGCTCTTGGGAAAGACGCTGCTTTTCGCGGCGTTTGTAGCTTTGGCCTATGACGGCGCGCGGATTTTAGCCAGCCCCGGGGAGGGGCTGCTTTTCACTTCGCTTTCGACACACTTGAAAAATATCCCTCAGGGCCGCGAGATGCTGGAGGGCTTTTTCTTAAATCACGCGCCGTCCTCTCTGTGGAACGGCATCATAGAACCGATGCTCGTGCTCCCCGTCTCGATCCTGTTTGGAGCGGCGGGGGCTCTCATCTTCCTTGCAGGATATCGCCGTCCTCCCCCTGAAATCGTAGGGGAATAAAGGCAGCTTAAGCATCTTTCCGAGGTTCGAAGAGATCGATCTGCTGCTCCACCGGCTTCTGAGGCAGTGGTGTGCGCGGCATTTTCCACTTCAGCGACCAGAACTTGCCGATAATGACGCCCGCAATAAAGAGGACGACGCCAGCATAGAGGCCATGCATTCTCGCATCTGCAGTTTGAATGACCGAAGGGTCGCCATTCAGCGCCGCAACAATCAATGGGACACTTATCAACATAAACAGAAGCCCGAACATAGACCTCATCATGGCGTAAAGACCTTTTTCTTGTTCGGCAGCGGCCGAACCGTTTCATGGGGATCGTAATTGTACAGCGCGGGAGGGTCAAACTGCGCTTTCGATCTTCGCTTTGTCTAATCGACGCAGTTCCCGCCGCGCCCTTGCGAGACCGCTGAGATATACGGGCTTCGGGTCGCGCTTACGAGCGAGGAGCGGAGTTCTCCTTCGCTGCCTTCTCCATCGCGGGCTTGATCTTGTCGGCGATAATCTCAGGGGTCAAAGGGCCCTGATGACGCAAAACGATGCGCCCAGAACCGTCGATGAGGAAGGTTTCGGGAACACCCGTAACGCCTAAGTCGATCCCGGTCATGCCCGTCTCGTCGGCGCCCACGGCAATAAATGGATTGCCATGCTTGGTTAGAAAGCGCCTCGCCGCCTCTGGAGTGTCGCCCTTGTAGTCAATCCCGTACAGAAGAACGCCCTCCTTCGAAAGGTCAGCGAGTTGCGGGTGTTCGGAAAGGCATGGGGCACACCACGACGCCCAGAAGTTCAAGAGGCTCACCTTGCCGCCTTTCAGCGTCGCAGAGGAAAATCCCGGAACGGGCGCTCCCGTTTCGTTCTGCAGGCGCGGAATGGCCGCCAGGGTGAACTCGGGAATCGGCTTTCCGATCAAAACCGAGGGAAGGCGCGATGGATCGCCCGATCGACAGGGCGTAGGACATGAGGCCGAGCAGGACGACCATAAGGACAAGCGGCAGGATGAGCACGGCCCTCGACTTTTTCTTAGGCGGCGTTTCCGGGGTTGAGGCTGTCTCGCTCATGGCGTGTCCTGATTCTGCTGTGACGATCTCCGGCGCATTCCGCGTCGTTCCAAGTCCGCAAGTCGCCGCCTCTGGCCTCGCTCGTCGGTCCAAACCCACAGGACGAGTCCGGTTATGCAGAGCGCCGCTGCAAGATAGGAAAGCCAGATGAAACCGGCATGCGGTCCGAGATCAAACATGGGATGCCGCCTCCCCAGCTACGGGCGCTTGGGCCGAGTCGCCGCGCACATGGACGGCGATCATGGCGTCGCATCTCCGCCTCAGAACTTCGGCGCGCATGGCCTTTAGATGCAGTACGACGAAAAGGATCGTGAAGGCCAACGCCATGATGAGGAGCGGCCAAAGAAGAGACGGAGCGATGGTCGGCCCGTCGGCGCGGATCACGCTTGCGGGCTGGTGCAGCGTGTTCCACCAGTTCACCGAATACTTGATGATCGGAATATTGACGGCTCCGATGATGGCCAGGATCGCGGCGGCGCGTCCGGCGCGCCCCGGCTCATCGATAGCCTGTCGCAAGGCGATCAGCCCGAGATAGAGGAAGAACAGGATCAGAACGGAGGTCAGCCGCGCGTCCCAAACCCAGTAAGCGCCCCACATCGGCTTGCCCCAGAGCGATCCGGTCACAAGCGCAAGCAAGGTGAACACGGCGCCGATCGGGGCCGCGGCCTTGGCGGAGACGTCCGCGAGAGGATGCCGCCAGATGAGGTAGCCTATCGATGACAGCGCGATCACGCTGTAGCAAGCCATCGACAGCCATGCCGCGGGGACATGCACATACATGATCTTGACGGTTTCGCCCTGCTGGTAATCGGGCGGCGCGCGAAAGGCCAGCGTCAGGCCGACGGCGAAAAGGATCAAAGTTACGGCAATGAGCCAAGGAAGAAGCTTTCCGCTCAAGCGCATGAAAGCCGTCGGATTCGCAAGCGTACTCGATTCGCCAGGATCTCAATGATTGAGGTTCAGAAAGTTCGGCCATCGGTAATAGTCCAATTCAGGCTTGATATAGGCTCACTCTAGACTGAGCCGAAGAGCTAGTGCAGCGGCAAATGGCATCGCTGCTATTGAAAACAACGAAAGCGCCGAAAGGAACAGGATGCTCTGGACAAATGCGCCCGGAGCCTCTGCCATCGCGCCAACCCCAAAGATGAGGAATGGCGCAAAAAGTGGCAAGATCAGGAGAGGCAGAAGCAGCGCGCCGCGCCGCAGTCCAAGTGTGAGCGCCGCGCCCGCGCCCGCGATAAAGCTGATGCCGATGGTGCCTGCCGCGAGCGAGGCCATCAGCTTGGGCACCGCATCCAGCTCGATGTTCAGGAGGAGACCGGCGAGCGGCGTGATGATGATGAGGGGCACGCAGGTGGTGAGCCAATGGGACATGCTTTTCGAGGCCGCGATCAACTCGGATGGAAGCGGGCCGATAACCAGCGCGTCGAGCGAACCGTCGTCGCGGTCTTCCTGGAAAAGCGCGTCCACCGACAGCACCGCCGATAAGAGGAACGAGATCCACAGAATCCCCGGCGCGATCCGCGTGAGCAGCGCAAGGTCCGGGCCGAGGCCGAGCGGAATGATCGAGACGGCGATCAGATAAAAGCCAAGTGCCGTCCCGATGGCGGAGCCTTGGCGCAAAGCCAGGCGCAGGTCGCGTTCGATGAGGGCGAGGAAAGCGTTCATTGCAGCACCCGCGCTCGCGAAAGTTCGAGGATGGCCGCCTCGCCAACCGATAGATCAAGATGAGTCGAGACGATCGCCATGCCACCCGAAGCAAGGTGATCCGCGATGGCGGTTTCGAGCCGTCTCGTAGATGCCGCATCGAGCGAGACCGAAGGCTCATCGAGAAGCCAGATGGGGCGCGGCGCGGCGAGAAGGCGCGCGAGACCGAGCCTCCGCGTCTGCCCTTGCGAAAGATGCGCCGCGCGATAGTCCGCCAGATCGAGGAGATCGAAAGCGTCGAGCGCGGCCTCGGCTGCTTCCAGGTCGCTGCCGCCGCCATAATAGCGCTGCCAGAAACTCACATTTTCGATGACGGACAGCCTCGGCTTGATGCCGTTCACGTGGCCGATGTAATGGAGATGGCCTTCGGTGGTCGTGTCGCCTTTGGGGCTGTTGACGCGGACGCGGCCCTCCGCGGCCGGCAAAAACCCCGCAATCGTTCGCAGCAGCGTCGTCTTCCCCGAGCCGTTCGGGCCACGCAGGATGAGCGCATTGCCCGCGCGCACCTCGAACGATAAGGGCGGCACCACAACATGCCCGCCCCGCTGGCAGGCAAGCCCCTCCACCGCGATCGCCGTCACGGCTTTCGCGCGAGAGAAGGATGTGCCGGAGCGGGCCAACGGCTCGATGGTTTTCAAATGAAATTCTCGTGTCAGAGGGCAGGCTTGCCCATCTTTATGTTAGTCTGCCGCAGGCTCACAAGATGCATTTTCGCACGCAGTAAGGAGAATTCGCTGTGGCTTCCTTGACCCCGCGCTCTCTCGACAGCTTCCACGCCCGCAAAACACTGAAAGTCGAAGGCAGGGAATACGAGGTCTTCTCGCTGCCGGATGCCGAGGCCAACGGGCTGCCGGGCATCGCCGCACTGCCTTATTCATTGAAAGTTCTGCTGGAAAACCTCCTGCGGTTCGAGGATGGGCGCACGGTTTCGGCCGACGATATTCGCGCGATGGCCCAGTGGCTTCTGCAGAAGAGTTCCACGCGTGAAATTGCCTTCCGCCCGGCCCGCGTGCTGATGCAGGACTTCACAGGCGTGCCCGCCGTCGTCGACCTCGCCGCGATGCGCGATGCGATGGCGAACCTTCACGGCGACACCGCCAAAATCAATCCGCTCGTCCCGGTCGATCTCGTCATCGACCATTCCGTGATGGTGGACAGCTTCGGCAATGCGCGCTCGTTCGAGATCAACGTCGACCTCGAATATCAGCGCAACAAGGAGCGGTACGAGTTCTTGCGCTGGGGATCGCGCGCCTTCGCGAATTTCCGCGTCGTCCCGCCGGGGACTGGAATTTGCCATCAGGTGAATCTGGAATATCTCGCGCAGACGGTCTGGATGAAGGACGAGGGCGGCGTAACCCAGGCGTTCCCCGACACGCTGGTCGGCACGGACAGCCACACGACGATGGTCAACGCGCTCTCGGTGCTCGGCTGGGGCGTCGGCGGCATCGAGGCGGAGGCGGCGATGCTCGGCCAGCCTATTTCGATGGTAATCCCGGAGGTGGTCGGCTTCCGTTTCACAGGCGCGCTCAAGGAAGGCGTTACGGCGACAGACCTGGTTCTCACCGTCACGCAAATGCTTCGCAAGAAAGGCGTTGTCGGCAAATTCGTCGAGTATTTCGGCCACGGCCTCGATTTGCTTTCCGTCGAGGACCGCGCGACGATGGCGAACATGGCGCCCGAATACGGCGCGACCTGCGGATTCTTTCCCGTCGACAAGGACACGATCAATTATCTCCGCGCGACGGGCCGCGATGCGCATCGTGTAGCGCTGGCCGAGGCTTATGCGCGAGCGCAGGGGCTTTGGCGCGACGCTGGCACGCAGGACCCGGTTTTTACAAGCACGCTTGAGCTTGATCTTGCGACGGTCGAGCCGAGCCTCGCCGGGCCGCGCCGCCCGCAGGATCGCGTTCCGCTCGCTCGCGCTGCCGAGGGCTTTCTCGATACGCTGGCCGAGATGCGTAATGTGAAGCCTGCAAGCCAAGCGGCGGAGATGGTCAGCGAAGGCGGCGGCGGCATCGAGCCTCTGGAACGGTCCGGCCCCGTCGAGGGTGAGACCTACGCGATTTCGGACGGCCACGTCGTCATCGCCGCGATCACGTCCTGCACGAACACATCCAATCCAAGCGTTCTTATTGCGGCGGGACTGGTTGCCCGGAAGGCCCGCGAGAAAGGCTTGAAGCCGAAGCCTTGGGTCAAGACCTCGCTCGCGCCCGGCAGCCAGGTTGTCACAGATTATCTGAACGAAGTCTGGTCTGCAATCGGACCTGGATGCGCTTGGCTTTGAACTCGTCGGCTATGGCTGCACGACCTGCATCGGCAACTCCGGCCCTCTGCCGGAGCCGATCTCGAAAGCCGTCAACGACCACGATCTGGTGGTGGCCGCCGTCCTTTCGGGCAACCGGAATTTCGAGGGCCGCGTCAATCCCGATGTGCGCGCCAATTATCTCGCCTCGCCGCCGTTGGTCGTTGCTTATGCGCTCGCGGGCACGATGAAGCTCAACCTCGCGACGGAGGCGATCGGCGCTGGCACGGACGGCGCGCCCATTTTCCTCAAGGACCTCTGGCCATCGTCCGCGGAAATTGCGGACTACATCCGCACCTATGTCACGCCCGAACTGTTCAGGACGCGATACGCCGATGTGTTCGAGGGGGATGCGCGCTGGCAGGGTGTCGGCGGCTCGAAGACAGGCCAGACCTATGTGTGGGACGCAGCCTCGACTTACGTCCAGAACCCGCCCTATTTCGAGGATTTGACCGGCGACGCGCCCGCGCCCCTTTCCGACATCGACAATGCGCGCGTTCTCGGGCTGTTCCTCGACTTGATCACGACGGACCACATCAGCCCGGCAGGCTCCATCGCCAAATCCGGCCCGGCCGGAAAGTATCTTCTGGCCCACGATGTGATGGCTGTCGACTTCAACTCCTACGGTGCGAGGCGCGGCAATCATGAAGTGATGATGCGCGGCACGTTTGCGAATATCCGCATCAAGAACCAGATGGCGCCGGGCGTCGAAGGCGGCGTCACGATCCACTATCCGGACCGCGAACAGATGCCGATCTACGATGCGGCCATGCGATACAAGGCGGATGGCGTGCCGCTCGTCATCTTCGCGGGGCGCGAATACGGGACCGGGTCGAGCCGCGACTGGGCCGCCAAAGGCACGCGCTTGCTCGGGGTGCGGGCTGTCATCGCGCAGAGCTTCGAGCGCATTCATCGCTCGAACCTCGTTGGAATGGGCGTCCTTCCCCTTGTGTTCGAGGAGGGCGTGTCCTGGAAAGACCTAGGGCTAAAGGGCAGCGAGACCGTATCCATCCAGGGCATAAAAGAACTAAAGCCGCTGAAGACGCTCGTGGCCAGCATCGCGTTTGCGGATGGCGCAAAGAAGGAAGTGCCGCTGCTCTGCCGGATCGATACGCTCGATGAACTGAACTACTTCAAGAGCGGCGGCATCCTGCATTACGTGCTACGGAACCTTGCGGCAGCCTGACCGATTCGAGAATCGGTTTATGCATCGCCCCGGTACCCTGGGGCTTTTTGTGCAATTTTGGCGAAACCGTGCGCAATATGCCGTGTACTGTTTGGCATCGAAATGAGGGTGCCGGTGAAAAAACCGTTGCTCCGGCAACGCCTTATTGAAACCACCAAAAACGACAAAGAAAACCTTGATTGTTCGAAGTCCTCTTGAGACACTACTTGTATATCAAAGAAGGCGAAGCTGAGTACAAAGCGCGCGGCGAGAGTCGCGAGTATATACAAGGCATTTTGTAAGCCTCGAGTTACGTCTAACAAACTCTATAATCAGGGAGCCGTGGCGCATGGCAGACCGAACCGAGCCCGCATTTCAAGAATGGGTCGAAACTGCGAACTACCTCGCCCGTCACTCAGCATCGAGCGTTGCTTGTCCCTGCTGCGGTAGCACCTCTCTCAGCGTGAGAGACGTTGAATATGGCTTCGGCCATGACAGAGGCGTCCAGCGCTATATCTCATGCGGCTGCTGCGGCGCGTTCACTGGCGTGAATGTCAAATGCGCCGGAGCGACCGAGGGCAAGACCGTTCACGCCGCCGAGTAACACCCTGCCGCCTCGTTAAGCGAACGGCGCCAATCTGGCGAACGGCTTGGGGTCTCTGCAAGCGAACGCGAGCCGAGACCCGACGGCGCGGCCTGCGCCTTGCGCTAGCGCGTTCCCTCCGCTGCCGAAGGAGGAGCCGCTCAAAACAGGAGCTTTTTGGGGAACGCGACGTCGGGACCCGACATCTCGAACCTTATTCCGCGCTCCTGGACGGCTTTATCGATCGCCTCCTTGGTCCACCTGCCGGTCGCAATGAGCTGCTGGACCCAATAGCGTTCATAGGAGAAGGCCTTTCCTGCGCGATAACAGACGATTATGGGTTCGCATGAGACAGGGCCGGGCATGGCGCGGACGCGCGCGATCTCGTTATTCAGCGCGATGGAATACTGACGGTAGTCTTCCCGAAACGAGGGACTTGCGATCACAAGGTAGTATTCATATCGTGGCCACAAGGCGATCCGGAGAATCAGCAAAGAAACAATCGCTATTTGTACAGCGCCGGGGGAAAAGCGCCGAGTTATTTTCGTGACGTCTATTCTTTCAATGGCTACCCCTATCGCGATGGCGCTCGCAAAAGTCACAGCCAGATAGGCGTTATAGGTGACGCCGGCGCCGGCCGCTGTATAAAGCCCGTTGACGAGCGTCATGCCAATCAAAAGTGCAGTAAATTGCGCTGCCGGCTGCCTCCGGTTCGGCCACGCCCAGAGCCCCCACACAACCACCGCCGGTGCTATCCATTGCAGCCTGTTGACTGCCGACAGAATATGCTTGAATGTTACTTCACGCGGCATCGTCATTTCATTCAGAAAATCAGGGCCGAACGCTACAATGCAGAGCGAAACACCGATGATGCAGAGGAGAGCTCCAAATAGTGTTGCGCGCAGCGCCGCTCTTCTGTCTATGAGCGCCAGCCAGACGAGCGCAACGAGCGGGATACCAGGAAAATTATGCTTGAAGAAACCGGCGATGACCATCAGCGCAATGGCCGGCTCCACGGCGCGCCCAGCCTGCACGCAGCGCAGAGAATACGCGAGCCCCAGGCCCATCAAGGCCACGGCTAACAAGCTCGGATCGTTCACGCCGACATAGTATTGGAAGAACTGTGTCAGAGTTGCAAACAGCCAGAAAGCGCCGAAAGCGGCCGCAGCGCGTGACCCGCCCAACGCGCGCACAGCTATGCCCGCTGCTGCGGTAATGACGAACAGCGAGGCGAGCGAGAGCAGCCGTCCGGCGAGGATGGCGTCGCCCGTCAGCTTCGCGACCGCCGCCGTAAGGTAAAACGATAGGGGCGGATAGTTGTTGACGCGCATCTCCTCTGGGCCAGGATAGAGCGGCAAGCCTTGCGTCACGGCGTCGATGTACCAGCCGTGCCAGCCCTCGTTTCTGTTGGCGTCGAGGGGGAAGCCGATGCGCCAGAGGGGCCAGACAAGGTAGATCGCGCCGAGAATGGCGAAGACCCATGTGGCGATTTTTACCGCGGAAAGACTGGAGGCTGGCGCCGTGGAGATCGAGCCGGGCAGCGAGGCAGAAGAAAACGACATGATAAGCTTTTGCAAGAGCTAAGAATTGTTGCGCGAATAGGATTGAGGAATTAAGTCCGAAGCATGGCCGCAAAGAGTTCTGGCAGGTTTATAATCAACCATTGCCGGGATGACTGCGAGCGCGTTGCAGGGCGCCCTCTCGCGTGCGTCCGGACAAGCGCGAAGCGGTTTCCCGATGAAGACGCAGGACGAACCAAAACTTAGAGCCCGCTTTTGAGGCCATCAAAAGCGGGTAAGCTCTAGCGAGATTGAGACCGTCACGGAGGCGCATCCTGCTGCGAAGCCAAGCGCCACGCCGCGCGTTCGGAGGAAGCCTTGCCTCGATTGTGCGCCATGGTGTGCAGCGATAGTTGTCGCAGCGGGTGACGGCCGGCTGCGAAACACGCGGATGCTGAGCCCGCCCGCCGGTATTTGCATGTTTGCCAGCGCGCATTCCAGCAGGTGGAGCATTATTCGTCTCCTGCACTGCTTTCAGACAAAAGTGAAGCTGGATATCACCATGAAAACGCGGTAATAAATAGTCGGAGGCCTGATCAATATAGCTTCGACGTGACAGTAAGAAAGCTTCATCTTGGCCATTAGGTAGTGGGCCGAGAGTGGCTTTGCCTTGACCATTAGTCAGAGGGTAGGTAACGGAGTAGTAAGTTCATGAGTTCTTATTCCAAAGTCCCCAAATACGCGTTCAGCCTCATGGCCGGCGCACTGCTGTCAGCGACAATTCTGACCACCGTCGCGCAGGCGCAGGATCGCCGCGAGGAGCGCAGGGAAGAGCGGGCGGTACGAGAGGAAGCGGAAAAAGCGAAAGGCAAGCAGCCCAATATCCTCTTTATCATGGGCGACGACATCGGCTGGATGCAGCCCGGCATCTACCATCGCGGCCTTATGGTCGGAGAGACGCCGAACATCGACCGCATCGGCCAGGAAGGTGCGATCTTCATGGACTATGTCGCCATGCAGAGCTGTACCTCCGGGCGCAACGCCTTCTTCACCGGCATGTATCCGCTGCGCACGGGCATGATCCCGCCGCAACTGCCGGGTAGCCCGTCCTATCTGCGGCCCGGCACACCGGCGATCGCCAAATTCCTGCGCGATCTCGGCTATTCCACGGGCGAGTTCGGCAAGAACCATTTGGGCGATCACACCGCCGCACTGCCGACGGCGCATGGCTTCCAGGAATATTGGGGCTATCTCTATCACCTCGACGCCATGCAGCAGGTGAGCTTCCCCGACATGAACAAGAGCCCGACCGAGCAAGTTATCGCGCCGCCGTGCAAGAACACGCCGATCCCCGGCCTTCCCGAGGTTCCCGCCGCCGTCGACCCCAAAACCACGACGTGCATGACGCCGCCGCGCCCGGTCATATGGTGCCATTCCTCCGATGGAACGGAGAAGAATCAGACTTGCAAGGACGAAGGGCCGCTGACGCTCGACCGGTCGAGAACGGTGGACGAGGAAATCTCGAAACACGTCATCGACTTCCTCGACAGCCATGACCCAAAGAAGACCAACAAGCCCTTCTTCGTCTGGTACAACCCGGCGCGCATGCATGTGACGACGATGCTGTCACCGAAATACGAGGCCATGCTGGGCACGCAGGGCGGCAAGGACTGGGGCATCAACGAAGCTGGCATGAAGCAGCTCGACGACAATATCGGCGATGTGCTCAAAAAGCTCGAAGACATGGGCCAGCTCGACAATACGGTCGTGGTCTTCACAACCGACAATGGTGCTGAGCAGATCACCTTCCCCGATGGCGGCGTCACCCCGTTCAAGGGCCAGAAGGGCGAGGCCTGGGAAGGCGGGTATCGTGCTCCGCTCGTGGTCCGCTGGCCGGGCCACATCAAACCCGGCACGGTGCATAGTCAGCTCTTCGCCGCGCTCGATTGGCTGCCGACGTTGGTCGACATCGCGGGCGGCCCCAAGGGCGACGAGTTGAAAAAGCAGATCGAGAAGGGCGAATATCCGGGCATCGTGAAGACCACGCTCGATGGCTTCGACCAGCGCGAATATCTGGAGGGCAAATCAAAAACTTCCGCGCGCGATGTGTTCTTCTACTTCTCGGGCGCGACGCCCTCCGCGGTGCGCTACAAGAACTGGAAGATGTATTACAACATGTCGCAGCCTGGGGCGACGGGCTGGATTTTGCCGCTCGATTCCCTTCCACTTCACCCTGGTGCAGAATATCAAGCGTGATCCGTTCGAGCAGGCTGTCGGCGAAAGCCAGAAGACGGCGCTCGGCCTCGGCGGCGCGCTGGCAGCTCCGAGCACCGCGTTCCTGTATGACTGGAACATGCTGCCGATCGGCCAGCTGCTATGGCTGAAGGAACTCGAGTCGTACAAGCAGTTTCCGCCGATGCAAGCGCCGGAGAGCTGGAACCTCACTCAGGTCATGGAGCAGGTCAAGGCCGGTACTGGTCATCCACAGGACTGATTGCTGAAAACGGACGCGGGCGGCCAAGGTCGCCCGCTCGCTGGCAACCGCCGGGCCGGGGCGGACCGGCCGATCTCCATCCACTGACAGGAGACGATTATGCAATCCTCCTCATCCGGCCCGAACCGGCGCGCTGTGCTCGGTGGGCTTGCGGCGCTGCCGCTCTTGTCGGGATCATTTCTGCCGCCCGCCGCGCGGGCACAAACGGCGCCGGGCGATCCTTTGCCCTCATGGAACGATGGCCCCGCCAAAGCCGCAATCATCGGCCTCGTCAAGTCGACGACCGACGCCGCGAGTCCTAACTTCGTGCCGCCAGACGCGCGCATCGCCACCTTCGACCAGGACGGCACAACCTGGGTCGAGCATCCGGTCTATACGCAGGTGGTCTACATCCTCGACCGCGTTCCGGCGGTGGTGAAGGAAAAGCCGCATCTGAAAGAGGTCGAGGCGTTCAAGACAGTGTTGTCCGGCAACCGCGAGGCGATCGCCAAGCTCTCGCTGAAGGAGTTGGAGGAGATCGCCGTGGCGACACTCACCGGGATCAGGGTTGATGAGTTTCAGACGCAAGTGGCGGAATGGATCGAGACAGCCAAACATCCGCGCTGGAACCGGCCCTACACCGATCTGACCTACCAGCCGATGCTCGAAGTCATGCAATACCTCCGGGACAACGGCTACCGCACCTTCATCGTGACAGGCGGCGGCCAGGATTTCGTGCGCGTCTATTCACAGCGGGTGTACGGCATCCCACCCTGGCAGGTCGTCGGCACGGCAGGCGGCGTTAAATACGCCTACGACAAGGATGGAAAACCGTTCCTGACCAAGGAGCCGAAGCTGCTCCTGAATGACAACAATGCAGGCAAGGCGGAAGGCATTCACCTTGAGATAGGGGTTCGCCCGGTCATCGCGTTTGGCAATTCGACCGGCGACCGCGAAATGCTGGAATACACCACCGCAGGTAACGGCGCACGGCTGGGTCTTCTGGTTCTGCATGACGACGCGGCGCGCGAATATGCCTATGGACCAGCGCGAGGACTGCCTGACACGAGGGTCGGGACCTTTACCGAGGCGCTTTACGATGAAGCGAAGAAGGAAGGTTGGCCGATCATCAGCATGAAGGACGATTGGAATCGGATCTTTTCGTTCGAGTAACCTTCCTCCACCGTGGCGCGCACCTGCCCAGAAGTTTGTTCAGCACCTATCTCCCGAGACAAGTTGTTGGCGCGTCCGGTGGAGTGTGATGAGGTGACCTCGCTAAGCTGCCGCAGGCATGATTGTGCGCCGAACCTCAGCTCTCAAGAGGTCGATCGGCGCGAGCCCCGCCTTTGCCTTTTCGAAGTGCCAATAGGTCCAGCCGTTGCAGGCCGTGCGCCCTTGCGCCTTCGCTCCCACAGAATGGATGGAGCCGCGCACGCCGTCCCACACAACCGATGCGTCGGCCATAACCTGGGCCCTGATCTTGGCCTTGGCGTCGAACAGCACGTCGCCGGGGCGCAGCATACCAAGCTGAAGCACCATGCCGAAGGGCACGCGCGGCTCGGAGCGCTTGGAGACAATCGGGAAAGCGGTCTTGGCATCGCAAGGCTTTACGGCGGCGATGCGGGCCTTCGCGGCGGCGACATAGTCAGGGTCGCGCTCGATGCCCAGATAGCGGCGGCTGAGCGTTTTCGCCACGGCGCCCGTCGTCCCGGTTCCAAAGAACGGGTCGAGCACGAGATCGCCCGGTTTCGTCGTCGCCAGCATAACCCGCGCGAGCAGAGCTTCGGGCTTTTGCGTCGGGTGGGCCTTCCTCCCTCCGTCGTCGCGCAACCGCTCGGGGCCGGAGCAAATCGGCAGCAGCCAATCGGAGCGCATCTGCAGGTCATCGTTGAAGGCCTTCAGAAAGTCGTAATTGAAGGTCGGGCGCGCGGCTTCGTCGCGGGCCGCCCAGATCAGCGTCTCATGCGCGTTGGTGAAGCGCATGCCTTTGAAATTCGGCATCGGGTTTGTCTTGAGCCAGATGATGTCATTCAGGAGCCAATAACCGAGATCCTGAAGCGCCGTGCCCAGCCGGAAGATGTTGTGATAGGTGCCGATCACCCATATCGCGCCGTTCGGCTTCAGCACGCGCTGGCATTCGGAGAGCCACGCGCGGGTGAATTGATCGTAGGAGGCGAAATTGTCGAAGCGGTCCCAGGCGTGGTTCACGCCATCGACGCGCGTGTTGTTGGGCCGGAGAAGATCGCCGCCAAGCTGCAGATTATAGGGAGGATCGGCAAACACCAGATCCACGGAGGCGGATGGCATTGCGCGAAGCACCTCGATGCACTCGCCTTGAACAATGCTCCCCTCGGAATCGGGGCTGAAACGACGCTCCAACGACTGAACGCAACGCATAACTCACCATGACTTACAACGCTTACTGCGACCTCTTTATCAGAAGCTTGAGCTTAAAGGGTTAACGTAAATACGAAGTTCACAACGCAGCGGAAGGCGGCGATGCAATCTGCCGCCCAGGCAAAGGGCTTGGGCTTGCCAGCCGTTCTTCCGCGTTTTCGGGTCTGCTCCCGCTAACACGCATGCGAGCTTGGGGTCGTGAGCCGTAATACTCGTATTAGCAAAACTAGGCGGCTAGACCTCCGAAACCCGACTTTTCTTTGAGGCGGATGGTGGCGAACCAAGCAACGACTGTCTCTATGCGGCATACTTGACCCTCGCTGTGCGCGTCGCCGAAAACGGCGAACTGCGTCGCAACGCCAATCAAGATTTCATAGGGCCGGGTCTATAAATGAATGTGGCGACCGCGCTTAACGCATTAGCAAAGGCGTTGGTGCCCAATCAATCGAACGGCTCACTTCGCCGCTTGCAATAAAGTAGCAAAATAAATTGACGTGTGCGCCGCCAAGTGTCTAACTTTTCAGTCGTTCAGTTTGTTTTCCGGAGTGTACTATGCATTTCAATGCGTGGGTAATGAAAGCCTCCGCCTTAGCTTTCGGTGTGCTCTTAACCTGGAACTCCGCCACCGCACAACACGTCACTGGCACTCTCGGCGCGCCCGACGCCACTACCACCATAGATGGAAAACAGCTCCCGCCTCCTGATCCGAAGTTCGGCGGCACGATCGAGAACGATGCTTTGCAATCGAAGCCTTGGTGGGCGCCACGCGTGGTGCCGCCTAAAAGTGCCCCCAACATTTTGCTTGTTATTACTGACGACGCCGGTTTTGGCGTGCCAAGTACATTCGGCGGCGTGATACCGACGCCGACCATGGACCAAATCGCCCAGGAGGGACTTCGCTACACGCGCATGTTCTCCACAGCGCTGTGTTCGCCCACGCGGGCGGGGCTGATCACCGGACGCAATCACCACTCCGCTGGCTTCGGCGTCGTCTCCGAGCAATCGACGGGTTTTCCCGGCTACAACAGCATCATACCCAAGGACAAATCGACCATCGGGCGCATTCTGCTCGACAATGGCTACCACACCTCCTGGTTCGGCAAAGACCACAACACGCCGGCCTTCGCCGCGAGCGAAGCGGGACCGTTCGACCAATGGCCAACGGGAATGGGCTTCGAATATTTCTACGGTTTCGTGGGCGGCGATGCCAACCAGTGGCAGCCAAACCTCTTCCGGAACACGACGCAGATCTATCCTTTCAAAGGCAAAGCGCCTGGAAGTTGGAATCTCATCACAGCGATGGCCGACGACGCGATCGACTGGATGACGCGCATGCATCAAACCGATCCAAGCAAGCCAGTTTTCATTAAATACGCTCCGGGCGCGACTCACGCGCCGCATCATCCGACGCAGGAATGGGTCGACAAAATCCACGCGATGCATCTCTTCGATGATGGTTATGAAAAGTTGCGCGAACGAATCCTGGAGAACCAGAAACGGCTTGGCATCGTCCCCAAGGACACCCAGCTGACGTCCTGGCCGAAGGACAAGCTGCAGCCGTGGGATGAACTCAGCGACGTGGAGAAAAAGCTCTTTATTCGTCAGGTCGAAGTCTTCGCCGCCTACGCGGCTTACAACGACCACGAAGTCGGCCGTGTCATCAAGCACTTCCAGGATCTGGGCAGGCTCGACAATACGCTGGTTATCTACATCAACGGCGACAACGGGACGAGCGCGGAGGGTGGACCGCTGGGTACGCCCAATGAAGTCGCCTGGTTCAACGGCGTCAATATGCTTCCGGCCGAGGTGCAGATGAAGTGGTATGACGTCTGGGGCACCGAGCAGACCTACAACCATATGTCGGCTGGCTGGTCATGGGCCTTCGACACGCCGTTCGATTGGTTCAAGCAGAATGCGTCGCGGCTCGGCGGCACCAACCAGAACATGGTTGTTTCCTGGCCCACGCGCATCAAGGACAAAGGCGGGCTGCGTGACCAGTTCATGCACGTCATCGACGTCGTGCCTACGATCCTGGAAGTCGCCGGAATCCGTGCTCCCGAATATGTTGATGGGATTAAGCAAGCGCCAATCGAAGGAACGAGCTTCGCCTATACATTCGACGCCAAGAACGCCAACGCGCCGACCGAGCACAAGCGGCAATACTTTGAAATGATGGGCCAATGGGCGCTTTACGACAATGGCTGGCTGCTCAGCACAAAGGTCAATCGCGCACCTTGGGAGGCATTCGGCCCGGCAAATCCCGATCCGCTGAACAATCAGGTGTTCCAGCTTTATGACTTGCGGAAGAACTGGAACCAATCGGATGACATCGCCTCTCAGCACGCGGGAAAGGTCGCCGAGATGCGCAGGTTATTCGTTGAAGAGGCGAAGAAACATAACGTTTTCCCGCTTGATGCGTCGGTAGCGGCCCGTATTGTGGCGCCACGCCCAAATATCACCGCTGGCCGGACAGAGTTCGTGTACACCATGCCGATGACCGGCCTGCCGCAGGGAGAATTGCCGGGGCTGCTTAATACGTCCTACACGATCACTGCCGACATCGAGGTTCCACAGGAAGGCGGCGAGGGCATGATCCTTACCTCCGGCGGCCGTTTCGGGGGCTATGGCTTTTATCTGCTCAAAGGCAAGCCGGTGTTTCTCTGGAACCTGGTCGACCTTAAGCGGATCAAGTGGGAAGGCCCTGACACGCTTACCCCCGGCAGGCACACAATTGAGTTCGACTTCAAATATGACGGCTTGGGCGCGGGCACGCTTGCCTACAACAATTTCTCTGGCATTGGCCGCTCCGGTACCGGCACACTGAAGGTAGACGGGAAGGCGGTTGCGACCGAGAAAATGGAAAAAACCTTGCCCATGATCCTGCAGTGGGATGAAAGCTTCGATATTGGCTCCGACACCCTCACGGGCGTGAATGACGAAGATTATCAACCGCCGTTTACGCTGACGGCGAAACTCAACAAGCTGACGATTAAGATCGATAGGCCACAGCTGACGGCCGCCGACATCGAGAAATTGGACTCTGCAAAACAAGCTGCCGCCGATGGGCCGGTATCGGGCGAGCTTGATTGGGTGCAAAAGCTTGAAGCGAAGGTCGATAAGATAAAGGAATGCCGCAAAGAGGCCGATAAACAAAAGCTAAACGTCATCGAGCGGCTTCAGTTTGTGCGGGAGTGCCTGCAATAGTGTGTTCAAACGAACACATCCATCGCCCAGTCGCGGCAAATTGCAAAGCTGGGCAATTCCATAGGCATGCCGGGGGCGAACAGCTTCGCCGCTTTATTAAGAGTATTTTTAAAAGCGAAAAGCAACTTTTCGAGCGGTGCCCCGATGACGGGCGCAACGGCGGCTGATCATCCAAAAGCAGGCAAACTCGGAAATTGGTTCGATGACCGGAATCGGCCTGCAGCGCGCATTCTGCCGGGCTAACGCATTTCGTCAAAATTAACCACCTGACTTTCGTAACTTTAGTTCAAAAATAGACAATAAAACGCAATATTCGG